>NZ_JBVHGJ010000005.1:59520-453704 GCF_055561875.1 Streptomyces sp. NPDC022552 | reverse complement strand
GTCGAGGAGCAGGACGTCCTTGACCTCACCCTTCAGCACACCGGCCTGCAGGGCGGCACCGATGGCGACGACCTCGTCCGGGTTCACACCCTTGTTGGCCTCCTGGCCACCGGTCAGCTCCTTGACGAGCTCGGCGACGGCCGGCATACGGGTGGAGCCACCGACGAGAACGACGTGGTCGATCTCGGACAGGTTGATGCCCGCGTCCTTGATGACGTTGTGGAACGGCGTCTTGCAGCGCTCCAGAAGGTCGGCCGTCAGCTGCTGGAACTGAGCCCGGGTGAGCTTCTCCTCCAGGTGCAGCGGACCCTCGGCGGAGGCGGTGATGTACGGCAGGTTGATCGACGTCTCGGTGGAGGACGACAGCTCGATCTTCGCCTTCTCCGCGGCCTCGCGGAGACGCTGGAGAGCCATCTTGTCCTTGGCCAGGTCGACGCCGTGGCCGTTGGCGAACTGCTTCACCAGGTAGTCGACGACACGCTGGTCCCAGTCGTCACCACCGAGGTGGTTGTCACCGTTGGTCGCCTTCACCTCGACGACGCCGTCACCGATCTCCAGGAGGGACACGTCGAAAGTGCCGCCACCGAGGTCGAAGACGAGGATCGTCTGGTCGTCCTTGTCCAGGCCGTAGGCCAGGGCGGCCGCGGTCGGCTCGTTGACGATGCGCAGGACGTTGAGGCCCGCGATCTCACCGGCCTCCTTGGTGGCCTGACGCTCGGAGTCGTTGAAGTACGCCGGGACGGTGATGACCGCGTCGACGACCTTCTCGCCCAGGTACGCCTCGGCGTCGCGCTTCAGCTTCTGCAGGATGAAGGCGCTCATCTGCTGCGGGTTGAAGTTCTTGCCGTCGATCTCGATCTTCCAGTCGGTGCCCATGTGGCGCTTGACCGACCGGATGGTCCTGTCGACGTTGGTGACCGCCTGGCGCTTGGCGACCTCGCCGACGAGCACCTCACCGTTCTTCGCGAAAGCGACGACGGACGGCGTGGTCCTGGCGCCCTCGGCGTTGGTGATGACGGTGGGCTCGCCGCCTTCCAGAACGCTGACGACGGAGTTAGTCGTGCCCAGGTCGATGCCGACCGCACGTGCCATTTCAATTCCTCCAGCTGACTGACTTGAGTGGATCTGACTCAAGGATGCATGACGATCCCCGACGCGTCAACAGACCTGAGCGAGGGTGACTCAACTCTTCACCCTGAGAGTCGCTCAAAGAGGCGTCAAGAGGCCCGCCGGGGCGCGTCATTCCCCGCCTCGGGGCCCTTCGCCATGAGAGAGTCCGGGATGCCCCTGCCGGGCAAACCGGGCGTATCCCACGAATATCCCATGAATGTCACTCGAAAGGGTGTGGGGAATGACGGCCAAGCGCGCACTCGACCTCTTCGGCGGACTCGCCCTGCTGGCCGTCCTGTCCCCTCTCTTCGCCGCCGTCGCCCTCTCCCTCGCACTCGCGACGGCCGGAGCGGGCGGGGTGATGCGCCGTCGGACCGTCGCGGGCCGGGACGGACGGGCCTTCACGATGCGCACGTTCCGTACGAAGGGCCCGCTGGCCGGACTCCCCCTCCTGGTCCATGTCGTCCGTGGCGAGATGTCGCTCGTCGGCCCCTGCCCGCTCACCCCCGGACACCGCGAGTGCGTGGGCGATTCCCGCCGGAGACTGACCGTGCGGCCGGGGATGACCGGGCTGTGGCAGATCAGCGGACGTTCGGAGCTGCCCTGGGAGGAGCGCGAGCTCCTCGACCTCCACTATGTGGACCATCACTGGCTCGGGATGGATCTGGCCATCCTGGCGCGTACGCTTCCAGCAGTCCGTAGGCGTCGCGGGGCAAGGCTTGCCTGAGCGACACAGATCACCGCAGGCGCCGCTACAGCGCGGAGCCGTGAAGAGGTAATCTCAGCACGGACTGAATAAGTTACCGCTTAGTAGCGCCGGACTCGCCACACTGGAGAGTGCGGGCGCTCCGCCTCGCAGGCCCGCCCGAGGAGCCCCTCATGCAACTCGCCGCGATCATCGTGTCGATCGCCATCACGGTGGTGGCCGTCGCGCTGTTCGGCCGCGCCATCGCGCAGATCTACCGCTTCGTGAAGCTCGGCCAGCCCGTGCCCGCGGGCACCCGCACCGGCGACCCCACACAGCGCACCATCACGCTGGTCAAGGAGTTCCTCGGCCACACCCGCATGAACCGCTGGGGTGTCGTCGGCGTGGCGCACTGGTTCGTCGCGGTGGGCTTCTTCTCGCTGCTGCTCACGATCGTCAACGCCTTCGGCCAGCTCTTCCAGGCCGACTGGCTGATCCCGATCATCGGCGACTGGCTGCCGTACGAGATCTTCACCGAGTTCCTCGGCCTGATGACCGTCCTCGGCATCGTGACCCTGATCGTGATCCGGCAGCTGAGCCGTCCGGGCAAGGCGGGCCGCAAGTCGCGCTTCGCGGGATCCAAGACCGGCCAGGCGTACTTCGTCGAGGCCGTCATCCTGATCGTCGGCCTCTGCATCATGACGCTGCGCGCCCTGGAGGGCGTCCAGCACCACGTGACGAGCTGGGAGCCGGGCTTCTTCGCCTCGTACCCGCTGATCGCGCTGCTCGACGGGCTGGACCTGAGCACGATCCAGCACCTCACCTACTTCTTCGCGGCGCTCAAGATCGTCACGTCCTTCACCTGGATGATCACGGTCTCGCTGAACACCAACATGGGTGTCGCCTGGCACCGCTTCCTCGGCTTCCCGAACATCTGGTTCAAGCGGAACGCCGACGGCTCCACCGCGCTGGGCGCGCTCCAGCCGATGACGACCGCGGGCAAGGAGATCGACTGGGAGGACCCGGCCGAGGACGCCGTCTTCGGTGTCTCCCAGGTCGAGCAGTTCTCCTGGAAGGGCATCCTCGACTTCTCCACGTGCACCGAGTGCGGTCGCTGCCAGTCGCAGTGCCCCGCCTGGAACACGGGCAAGCCGCTCTCCCCGAAGCTCCTGATCATGTCGCTGCGCGACCACGCGCACGCCAAGGCCCCGTACCTGCTGGCCGGCGGCGGCAAGACCATGGAGGGCGAGGAGAAGGCGTCCGAGGAGCAGCTGGCCGGTGTGCCCGCCGCCGCCCTCGCGGAGGCCGAGCGCCCGCTGATCGGCACCGCCGAGGAGAACGGCGTCATCGACCCGGACGTCCTGTGGTCCTGCACCACCTGCGGCGCCTGTGTCGAGCAGTGCCCGGTCGACATCGAGCACATCGACCACATCGTCGACATGCGCCGCTACCAGGTGATGATCGAGTCCGCCTTCCCCTCGGAGGCCGGCACGATGCTCAAGAACCTGGAGAAGAAGGGCAACCCCTGGGGTCTGGCCAAGAAGCAGCGCGTCGAGTGGACCAAGGAGGTCGACTTCGAGGTCCCGATCGTCGGCAAGGACGTCGAGGACCTCACCGAGGTCGACTACCTGTACTGGGTCGGCTGCGCCGGCGCCCTGGAGGACCGGGCCAAGAAGACCACCAAGGCCTTCGCCGAGCTGCTGCACATGGCGGGCGTCACGTTCGCGATCATGGGCGGCGAGGAGAAGTGCACCGGTGACTCGCCCCGCCGCCTGGGCAACGAGCCGCTGTTCCAGCAGCTCGGCCAGGAGAACGTCGCGATGCTGAACATGGCGTTCGGCGAGGACGACGAGGACGAGTCGACGAAGAAGCCGAAGTCGGCCAAGAAGATCGTCGCGACCTGCCCGCACTGCTTCAACACGATCGCGAACGAGTACCCGCAGCTGGGCGGCGAGTTCGAGGTCATCCACCACACGCAGCTGCTCCAGCACCTCATCGACGAGGGCAAGCTGATCCCGGTGACGCCGGTCGACGGTCTGATCACCTACCACGACCCGTGCTACCTGGGCCGCCACAACAAGGTCTACACGCCCCCGCGCGAGATCATGTCGGCCGTCCCGGGGCTGCGTCAGCAGGAGATGCACCGCCACAAGGAGCGCGGCTTCTGCTGTGGCGCCGGTGGCGCGCGGATGTGGATGGAGGAGCGGATCGGCAAGCGCATCAACAACGAGCGCGTCGACGAGGCCCTGTCCCTCAACCCGGACATCGTCTCCACCGCCTGCCCGTTCTGCCTGGTCATGCTCACGGACTCCGTGAACGGCAAGAAGAACGAGGGCAAGGCGAAGGAGTCCGTCCAGGTGGTGGACGTGGCGCAGCTGCTGCTCGACTCGGTGAAGACGAAGCCGGAGGACGTCCAGGCGGACGCCCCGGAGCCGGTGTCCGCCGAGTAACCGGTACGCAGGAGAGGGCCGCCCCGCGCGAGATGCGCGGGGCGGCCCTTCTGCGTAGCGTCGGTCCGTATGCGCACCCGCCGACCTCGTCGAGCCCCTAGGGGCCCCCTAGGGGATGTCACAGCTCAGTGGCAAAGGAGCGCCCACACAGCGGAAACGGGTACGTTCAAGGCGTGGCTGGATTCAGGAACGGACGCGGCCGGGACAACCGCCCCCCGCAACAACGACCGCAGCAGGCGCCGTACGGGTACACCGCGGCCCCGCCGCCCCACCCGCAGCAGCAGTGGCCCCAGCAGGCCCCGCAGGGCGGCGGTGGCGGGTACGGGGAGCCGGAGTACTTCGGGGACCCGCACGGAGCGCAGCAGCATCAGCAGCAGCACTACGCGGCGAACACGCCGGGGCACACGCAGATGTTCAGCGTGAACGAGGACCCCTACGGCGACGCGGCGACGTACCACTCCGGTGCCGCCGCCGTCCCGACCGGCCCGCGGCTGCCCTGGAAGGCCCTCCTGAGCGGCATCGTGCTGCGCCCGGCGCCGACGTTCCTCCAGATGCGGGACCACGCGGTGTGGGGCCCGGCGCTCGTCGTCACGTTCCTCTACGGGCTGCTGGCGATCTTCGGCTTCGACCAGGCGCGCGAGGAGGCGATCGGCGCGACGCTGTCGACGGCGATCCCGTACGTCCTGATGACGGGCGCCGGCTTCGTCGTCGGTGGTCTCATCCTGGGAGCGGTCACGCACACGCTGGCGCGCCAGCTGGGCGGCGACGGCAGCTGGCAGCCGACCGTCGGCCTGTCGATGCTGATCATGTCGATCACGGACGCGCCCCGCCTGGTCTTCGCGATGTTCCTGGGCGGCGAGAACAGCCTGGTGCAGGTCCTCGGCTGGGCCACCTGGCTGGCGGCGGGCGCCCTGTTCACGCTGATGGTGAGCCGCTCGCACGACCTGCCGTGGCCGAAGGCGCTGGGCGCGTCGGCGATCCAGCTGATCGCCCTGCTGTCGATCATCAAGCTGGGCACGCTGTGAGGAACACGCCGTAGGAAGAGGCGAAGGCCCCCACCGCACGCGGTGGGGGCCTTCGTCATGCCTCGGGCGTCCTGCCCCGGTCAGGCGTCGAGGACCTGGCCCTCGCGCCGCACGACGGGCGGCTCGACGGACCAGGGGAAGTTGATCCACTCGTCGGTCTTCTTCCACACGTACTCGCACTTCACGAGGGAGTGCGACTTCTCGTAGATGACGGCGGAGCGGACCTCGGCGACGTGGTCGACGCAGAAGTCGTGGACGAGCTTGAGGGTCTTGCCCGTGTCGGCGACGTCGTCGGCGATGAGCACCTTCTTGTCGCTGAAGTCGATGGCGTTCGGGACGGGCGCCAGCATGACCGGCATCTCCAGGGTCGTCCCCACGCCGGTGTAGAACTCCACGTTCACCAGGTGGATGTTCTTGCAGTCGAGGGCGTACGCCAGACCGCCGGCGACGAAGACGCCGCCGCGGGCGATGGAGAGCACGACGTCGGGCTCGTAGCCGTCGTCGGCGATGGTCTGGGCGAGCTCGCGGATGGCGCGGCCGAAGCCCTCGTAGGTGAGGTTCTCCCGTACGTCACTCATTGCTGTCACACCTGGGTCCGATGGAAGTTCATGTACGAGCGGGAGGCCGTCGGCCCCCGCTGCCCCTGGTAGCGCGAGCCGTACCGCTCGCTGCCGTACGGGAACTCGGCGGGCGAGCTCAGCCGGAACATGCACAGCTGCCCGATCTTCATCCCCGGCCACAGCTTGATCGGCAGGGTGGCGAGGTTGGACAGCTCCAGGGTCACGTGCCCGGAGAAACCGGGGTCGATGAACCCGGCGGTGGAGTGGGTGACGAGCCCGAGCCGCCCGAGCGAGCTCTTCCCCTCGAGCCGCGACGCGATGTCGTCGGGGAGGGTGATGACCTCGTAGGTCGAGGCGAGCACGAACTCACCGGGGTGGAGGATGAACGCCTCGTCACCCTCGGGCTCGACCTCGCGTGTCAGGTCGAGCTGCTCGACGGCGGGGTCGATGTGGGGGTAGCGGTGGTTCTCGAACACCCGGAAGAAGCGGTCAAGCCTCACGTCGATGCTCGAGGGCTGCACCATGGATTCGTCGTACGGGTCGATGCGCACCCGTCCGGCATCGATCTCGGCCCGGATGTCCTTGTCTGAGAGAAGCACGCCCCCACGATACGCAGAGGGCGCGGACCTGCCCCAATCGGGAAGACTCCGCGCCCCGCCGGCCATCAGCGCGGCTCAAGCTCCACGGGCACGGCGTGCCGCAGCCGCGCACACCGTGGACACCGAATGAGCCGCCCCGGCCCGATCCGCCCGGCACCGAGCTGCTGCAGCGGGAACGAAGCGGTACTGAACACATGCCCTTCGGCACAACGAACGACGGTGCGCTCCATCGAACCCATCAAGTCCCTTCCCCGACAAGTGGTGGACGAGACAGCCACATTAGAACGCCGACGGCACCGGTCTCCAGGCGCCGCTCCGTCACGGGGAGGTACGCCCCGACTTCGCGATGGGGTACAGTGTCGGAGTCTGCGGTACCGATCAACGAACCGCCAGGCGGATGTAGTTTAATGGTAGAACATGAGCTTCCCAAGCTTATAGCGCGGGTTCGATTCCCGTCATCCGCTCTTCTACGAAGGCCCAGGTCAGAGACCTGGGCCTTCGTCGTTGTCTAGACCTCTCAAACTGATGAGGTGGGTTTTCTGCGGCTGCGCCTACTCGCTCGCTGAGGGAACCAGCTCTGCGACGAGGCGTGCGGTCATCGGTGTCTCGATCCCGTGGGTGGCCGCGGCCCGTAGGACGGCCCCGCCGATGGCGTCGAGTTCGATCGGGTGGCCGTTCTCCGCGTCGCGCTGCATCGATGACTTCATCGTCTCGGGGGCCCGGTCGAAGAAGGAGAGCACGGCCTCGGCGGTCACCGGTGCGCCCGCTGCGCGCGCCACAGCGGTGATTTCGTCGAGGACGGCAAGCAGTTCCGACCGCCGCTCGTCGCGGACAACGCCCACAGAGGCCCGGTGGCGCGTGGTCAGCAGGGCGAACGGGGCGAGGAAGGAAAGCTTGTCCCAAAGCATGGCGCTCTCGTCGGTGCGCAGGGTCACGTCGAGGCCGGCGTGCCTGAGGTGGGATGCGAAGTCGACGAGCGGGGCGGCCAGTTCGAGGGCAGCGAAGGGGCTGGTGTGCGCGATGCGCCCCGGCGCCGTGCGGGTGGCCTCGACCCTGATGGTCCCGGCCACGACCTGGCCGGCCGGATATCGTCGGCGCAGCGCTGCGACGTGGTCGAGTCCGTTGAGCAGCGGTACGACGACACCGTTGCCGAGGGCCTGCGTCGGAACACGGTCGAGGGCGGCGGGCAGGGCGGTTTGTTTGACGGTCACGAGCGTGACGTCGACCGGTTCGTGCAACGACGTGTCGGCTTCGACCGGAGTGGTGAAGTCGCCGTACCGCGCGCTCCGGACGCAGAGACCGTCACGGCGCAGCACAGCAGTGGTCTCCTCTCCGGCGAGGCAGATGACGCGGTGTCCGTCGCGGGCCAACAGCGCGCCGATCAGGCCGCCGACGCCGCCGGGGCCGAGGATGGCCACCGTCATGGTGGTGCTGGTCATGTGAGCTCCTGTTCGTGGAAGACCGCCCCCATAGGGCGGTCTCGTCGCTGAAGGCAGTCAGGTCGTCGACGAACGCGACGACACGCACGGGTGGCGGAGCCTGGCCCCGGCGGCACGTGGTCGTGCCGGTCATCGGCGGGCGCCGTCGGCCAGGCGGTCGCGCCAGGCCGGGACGAGGGCGGTGAGCATCAGCGCGGCGGTGAGGGTGAAGGCCCAGGGGTAGCCGGTCCCGGACGCGAGGATGCCGAAGCCGACGGCCCCGACGGCCATGCCCGCGTCGTAGGCGACGTTCCACAGGGCGCTGACGGTGCCGTAGCCGGACTCGGGGACACGCGCGTACATCAGCGACAGCGTCGCGTTCTGGGTGGCTCCGAATCCGGCCCCGAACAGGCCGACGCCCACGACGACGGCGACCGGGCTGTGCGTCAGAGCGGTCAGCAGCGTCCCTGCGGCCGAGACGACCAGGCCGGGCACGACGAGTGAGGCCGGTCCGTGCCGGTCACCGTACCGGCCCGCGACCCAGCGGGCCACGGTCGCTGCCGCGGACTGGACGAACAGGGCCACGGCGACGACTCCGGCGGAAGCCGACGGGACGGCGAGGGGCAGGAAGGTGACGATGATTCCGGCGGCGAGTGCGGTGGCCGAGAAGACGACGACGGGCCGCACCAGAGCGGCCGTCCGGAACCCGGCCAGCACCCCGATCGGCCGCCCCGAGGCCGGCTCGCGGTCCGGCACTCCCGGCACCGAGACGATGGCCGCCAGCGCGGCCACGGCGCCGGCGGCGCACACCGGTCCGTACCCGACGTGCGCTGCCCACCACACCCCCAGCGGCAGGGCGGCCAGCGACGGAACCCCGGACACGATGCCGACCAGCGCCAGCCCCTCACCACGGCGCTCAGGCGGGATCAGCGATGCCGTCAGAGCACCACCCGCGACGACCGTGACCCCGAAGCCCAGACCGCGCACGACACAGACCGCCGTGATCCACACCGTGCTCCCGGACACGGTCAGCACCAGCGCGGGCGCACCGAGCAGGACCAGCCCCGCCACCAGCGGCGGGCGGTAACCGAAGCGGGTCACGAACCGGGGAGCGGCCAGACCGCCTCCGACCGTCGCGAGCATCAGCGCACCCGAGGCCAGTCCCGCGGCATGACCGCCTCCGTACGCCTCGGCGTAGACGGGAACGACGGAGAGCAGCAGGTAGAAGCTCGTCGAGGCGCCTATGACCGAGACGAAGCGCAGCAGCAGGGGCCGCGTCACCAGCGCCGGCCGCGAACGAGCATCCTCGGCTTGAGAGTTGATCATCCTGGTCACACGACGAAGCTAGGGGCCGGGTGGACCGCCGGTAAGATCCAATTCCATGCCCCTGGAGTGGTCCGGTCTGTCGCCCGAGCTGCTGCTGGTCATCGACCGGGACAGCGGCGAGCCGCTGCGATCCCAGCTGGAACTGCGACTGCGGGACGCGATCCGGACCGGGCGGCTGCAGATCGGCGAGCGGTTGCCGTCCTCCCGTGAACTCGCCCGGATGCTCGGGGTTTCGCGCGGCCTCGTGCAGGAGTGCTACGCGCAACTCCAGGCCGAGGGCTACCTCGTGACACGGGTCGGCTCGGCCACGCGGGTCGCCGCCGGAGCGGGCGTACCGTCGGCGCCCACGTCACCGCCCCCGGCACCGTCACCCCTGGTCGCCGACTTCAGGTACGGCGTCCCCGACCTGAACAGCTTCCCGCTCGCCGACTGGCTGTGGGCCACGCGCGAAGCGGCACGCACCATGCCCACGGCGGCGCTCGACTACGGCGACCCCCGCGGAAGTGCGGCACTGCGCGAGGTCATGGCCGGATATCTGCGGCGGGTGCGCGCCGCCGCGGCAGATCCGGAACGGATCGTGATCTGCTCCGGCTACGCGCAGGGCCTCGCTCTGGCCCTGTCCGCCCTGGCCAGGACAGGTATCCGTACGGTGGCGTACGAGGACCCCGGCTCACCGGCCACGATCTCCTCGGCTGCGGCCTCAGCCGTCATGTCGGCCATCCCCGTGCCGGTCGACGAGCGCGGGATCGACGTACGGGCGCTCGCCAGGACCGACGCCCGCGCCGTCGTCCTGACCCCCGCGCACCAGTGGCCCACCGGCGTCGCCCTGGCGCCCGAGCGGCGGCTCACACTGATCGAGTGGGCCAGGAGGCGGGACGCCGTCGTCATCGAGGACGACTACGACGCCGAATTCCGTTACGACCGGGAGCCGGTGGGCGCACTGCAAGGACTCGCCGCGGACCGCGTGATCTCCATCGGCACCGTCAGCAAGTCCCTCGCGCCCGCGCTGCGCATCGGGTGGATGCTCTGCCCGCCCGCGCTCACCGAGCTGATCGTCGAGCACAAGCAGTTGAACGACCGCGGGTCCCCCACGCTCGATCAGCTCGCCCTCGCGAGACTGATCGAGTCAGGCCGCTTCGACCGGCACTTGCGCCGGATGCGGACGACCTACGCGGCACGTCGTACCGCCCTGCTGGCCGCCCTCGCCGAACACGCCCCTGACGTCGCGGTGACCGGGCTCGCGGCGGGCTTCCACGCGGTGGCACACCTCGACGGGCCGGCCGACGAGCAGGAACTCGTCTCCGCCGCCCGCGCCCGGTCGGTCGGCCTCTACGGAATGGGCACCTGCCGCTCCTCTCGTGCGACGGAGCCGGTGCAGCTGATCCTCGGGTTCGGCAACGTCGGCGAACGTGCCGTCACAGCAGGCATCGCGGCGGTCGGCGGCCTGCTCAGGGGCCGATAGCCCACGTCACGCGTCGGTCCGGCGCTCGGCGACGACCACCTCGCGTCTACGGTACGAGGATGCTCGACGTACTCGAGGAAGTCACCCGCTCCGCTGCCCGGATCACCGCCGCCCTCGACACGCTGACCGACGAGGGAACGCGTGCGCCCTCGGCCTTGGCAGGCTGGACCCGCGGTTACGTCATCAGCCACGTCGCTCACAGCGTCGGCGCCTACCGGCGGCTGCTCGCCATGGCCCGCACCGGCATCGAACCCACCCCGAGAACGGATGCCAAGACGTTCGCCCGGGCCGTCCAGGAAGGCGCCGACCGCCCCGCGGCCGAGCTCGCCACGGACCTGCGCAGCCGCCTTGCCCGCCTGGCCGAAGACGCCACATCGATGCCCGTGGAACGTTGGGGCACCGTGGTCACGGCACTCGCGGGCTGGCAGCACCCAGCCTGGTACACCCTCCACCGCTGCTGGCGCGAGCTCGAAACGCACCACGTCGACCTGAACGTCGGCTACCGCACGACCGACTGGCCCGCCACGTACGTGACCTGGGCCCTCGACGACACCCTCACGGCGCTCGCCGCACGCGACTTCCCGGTCGCCCGGGTCGGCGCCCTCGACATCGGCCGGTCCTGGACCCTGTCCCCGAACGGCCCCGAAATCGCCGGCTCCGGCCACGCCCTCCTCGGCTGGCTCAGCGGCCGCGCACCCGCTTCCCCGCTCACGTCCGACCGCCCCCTGCCGGTCCCGCCCGACTGGCCCCTGCCACCGGCCCCACGCATCTGGCCAGCTGTGCCATAACGTGCCGGTAGAGGCGGTGAACAGCGGTCAGCAAGGGGGCGGACGGAGCCGCCAGAACGAGGCCAGGTCCCGACGTTCGCGCAGGTCAGATGCCATGCACAGGCCCAAGTGCCGGGTGATTCCCAAGCTTATAGCGCGGGTTCGATTCCCGTCATCCGCTCTTGAACGAAGGCCCTGGTCAGAGACCAGGGCCTTCGTCGTTGTCCGGGGCTCTCCGGGCGTCACGCGCCGGGGCCGGCCGGGAGCGGTCAGAACTCCAGCACCTCGCGGTCGAGCGGATAGCGCGCGTGGTGGGGGCCGTCGTAAGGGGAGGGCGTGATCGGGAGGACGCCGGTCGGCTGGGTGCCCAGGTTGTCGTCCCAGAGGCGGGGTTCGACCTGTCCGACGACGCGGAACTTCCGGAAGGTGAACGGCGGGCTGTCGGTCGGGAAGAACTCGGGCGTGGTCATCACCTGGAAGTGCAGGTGCGGCGTGGTCGAGTTGCCGCTGTTGCCGATCAGCCCGAGGACCCGGCCGGGTTCGACGTGGTCGCCTTCCCGGACCTTGAGCGAGCCGGGCGTCAGGTGGGCGTAGAGCAGGTAGCGGCCGGGCGCGACCTCCACGGTGACGTGGTTGCCGACGGTCTGCTCGATCGGCGGGACCGGCGGCGTGACGGGCGGCGTGTTGTCCGGGATTCCGTCCTGGACCTCCACCACCCTGCCGCCGGCCGACGCCACGACGGGCTGCCGGTAGCTCAGGTAGCTGGTGAGCCGCGCGGGGTCGCCCTCCCAGGTCTGTCCCTGCTCGCCGACCCGGTACCAGTCGATCGCGAAGCGCTGCGGCACGTAGAAGCGGCCGTTGATCGGGCCGAGGCCGCGCCGGTGGTGGGTGTTGCCGCAGCACGACTCGCTGGAGTACCAGGTGCCGGGACGGACCGGCGCGTCCAGGTTCAGCGGCGCGGTGCGGTCGGTCGGGGTGATCTGGACCGTCTCATCGAACGGGGAGGAGCCGGAGGCGGTGAGGACGGCACCCGAGAGGTGGTGCTCGAGGACCTTGGGCACCCGCTGACCGCGGTCGAGGACCAGGTCGAGCCAGACGACCCACTGCTGGGAGCCCGGGATGACGGTCGGCGTCGGCCCCGGGGGCGCCGGGGTGTACCCGTCCGCACCCGGCAGGGGGTCACCCACCGGGTTGGCGGCATCGGCCAGCGCCTGGCCGCTCAGCGCGCCCACCACCCGGTGCGTGCGGGCGTCCCGGACCTCGACACGGTCGAGCCGCACCTTTGCGCTGCTGGACAGTGCGTTCGTGGTGAGCAGTTCGTACGAGAGGTGCGTCTTGCCGTCCGTGGCCCGGAACGGCGCCGGTTCGGTCATCACCGCCGCCGTCAGCGGTGTGAACTGGGGGCCGGGCGCCGGCGGGGTCGCGCCGGTTCCGAATCCGGGTGCCGCCGCAGCTGTCAGCATGCCGACCGCGAGCACGGCGGCGACGAGCCCGCGACGTAGCGGGCCGCGGCCGGTGCGGTTGCGAGGGTGGCGCTCTGCCATGGTGCTCTTCCAGTCGTCGGGTCCGGGACCGTGAAGGGCACCGGCACGCCCCACGCCGAGGCGCAGGCCCATGTAATCCGGCCGAGCGGCGCTCCCGGGGACGGCGCCGGAGTCAGGCGCCGAACTACACCCGTCCAGCCGCACCGGACCGCCGAGCCGGGGCCGGCACGTGCCCCATCCGTGCCCTCCAGGACGGTGAACAGCGGTCACCACGGGGGGGAGCAGAGCCTCCCGGAAGGACCCGCGAAGAGGCTTGTCCGCAGGTCAGAGGCCGTATGGACGGCCAAAGCAGCGGTGATTCCCAAGCTTATGGCGCGGGTTCGATTCCCGTCATCCGCTCCACTGCAAAGCCCCAGGTCAGAGACCAGGGGCTTTCGTGTTGTCAGGGCGGGCTAGAGGCGGGCGAACTTCTCGGTCTGGTGGACGAGTTCCTTGGCCATGGTGGCGCTGACCGTGGGCCTGGTTTCTTCGATCGTGCGCAGGTAGTCCTCGGTGGTGGGGCGGGCCCGGGCTCCCGTGTCGAAGGTGCGCTCGAACTGGACCTGGGAGACGGTGCGCGCCACATGGGCGATGTCGGCGGGGGTGAACCCCTCGCTGGCGGACGCCAGGGCCGCGCTGTCGGCCTCCGCGCCCGCCCGGGTCAGGTAGCTCTCCCACAGGGCGGTCCTCGCGCGGTGGTCGGGCGGGCCGATCGGCAGCACGTAGTCGAAACGGCCGTGCCGCAGGAACGCGGAGTCGAGCGTGGTCACGTCGTTCGTGGCGCAGACCAGCAGCCGCCCGTCCTGGCCCCGGAACCGGACGATCGCCTTGAGCAGTTCGTTGACGACACCGACCGCGGTCGCGTCCGCGCCGCTCCGGGTCCCCGCGATCTCCTCGACCTCGTCGATGAAGACCAGGACGTGGTCGAGCCGGGCGATCTCGTCGAAGCGCCGGTTCAGCCCACTGGCCAGCCCGTACTCGGCGGCCAGCCGGGCGGGGAACAGTTCGAGGAACGGCCATCCCAGCCGGCTGGCGATCGCGTGCGCGAACGTGCTCTTCCCCGTCCCTGGCGGCCCGAACAGCATCACCGCCCGCGGCAGCTCCACTCCGTGCCCGGCTGCCATCTCGGGATGGGCCAGCGGCAGGACCAGGCGCCGCTCGATGAGCTCCTTCTCCCGCTGCATGCCCGCGACCTTCTGCCACAGTCCCCCGGGCGGCAGCTCCGCTCCCAGCGACGCGAGCATGCTGACCGACTGAGGGGTCACTCGCCCGCGCTTCTCGAAGAAGACCAGGCCAGGACGGGCGCCGAAGCCGCAGTTGTGCAGGGCGGTGGCGCCGGTCTCTCCGTCGGGCAGAACGGCGTGCACCGTTCGGACGCCGCCGGCGAACAGCCGGTGCTCCAGGGCCGTGATCAGGTCGCTGCCCAGCCCCTGGTGCCGCCAGGCAGGCGCCATGCTGATGCGCAGGATCCACGCCCGGTCACCCTCCACCCTGCTCACCGCGGCACCGACCACCTCCTCGTCCGCGGTGGCCACCACCGCCGGGTGGAGGGCCTGGAGGGCCGCCACGGCGTCCGAGAGCGGAAAGAGGGGTGGCTCCTCGGCCGTGCCGCTCTCCGCGTCGACTCGGAGCACCGCTTCGAGATCGTCCTGGTCGTAGTCCCTGACACGCCAACCCGTCATGGTCAGCTCCGCGTGCTCGGCCGTACTCCCATCATCGGCCGATGTCCGCGGGACCCGCACGCCGGGGTGCGCCGGGTCACCGGACCGGGCGGTGGCGGGCGGAGCTGCGCGTGCGCAGGGCGAGGTGGACGAGGTCCGCCACGAGCAGTCCGTCGGCGACGGCGCCGATGATGCCCAGCACGATCGCCACGACGATCAGGGCCGGGAAGAGCGACACGAGGGCCACCTCCTCGGCCGGTCGGGGGCTTCAGCGGTGGGCCGGCTGCCGTTCGCCGTCCGGGCTCGTAGGGGAGGTCGTAGTGCCGGAAGACCGCTTCCTCGTCCCCGGCGGGAAGGACGTCGTCCGTGCCGATCGAAGGGCTCTGCTTCACCAGCGCCTTTTCGTGGACGACCTTCACGTACCCCGGCCCCACCGTCGCACCGTCCAGGGGGACGAAGACCAGACGGTGCCGGGTGGGCAGGCCGACCCGGACCGTGGCCATGGCCGGCTCGTCGGTGCTGGTGTCGACGTAGATCGCCTCCAGCTCCCCGATCCTGTGGCCCCGCGTGTCCACCACGTCGTGGGTGCGCCACTCACGGATGTCCGCCATCCGGATCATGCCGACTCCTCGCGGTCGGTCGTCGGTTCGGGGAGCGTGGCGACGAGGATCTCTGCGGCTCGGGTGACGTTACCGGCGTCGACCGCACGGGCCATGGCGTCACGTGCCGCGTCGGGCTTCGTGTCCGGCGGCACCACCAGGAGGGCGAAGTGGTCGCTGTCGCCACGGGTGATGAGGACGGTGTCGTCGCCGACGGGGAAGGAGTCGAGGTGCACGACACGGTCGTCGACGACCACACGGGTCGGGACGTCCTCCCAGGCGACGGTGTCGAGGCCGACCCGCGTGATGGGGCCGAGGTGGGCGGTGAGCGCCTCGATCAGGGCGGGCAGCTCGGCCGCGACGGTACGGGAGCGGGGCCACCAGGCGCCGTCCAGGACGCCTTCGCGGGAGCCCGTCGTCCGAAGCCGGAGCAGCGCCGTCCCGGGCCTCACCGCTCGGTGGATCTCGTCCGGAAGGAGCTTCCGAGGGGTGGGGGTGTCGGATCCGGCCATGGTGGTCCGCCTGCCTGTGTGGGGGCGCCGACACCTCATGGCCGGCGCGATACCGCCGTGATCTCACCGTACTCCGCGTACCTGCGGTCACGCCCGTGGCCATCGGCCGGGTGGGACCCGGTGAAAGACACCTGGTCGGAACGGCTCGTCCGGCCCCGGCGCGGAGTACGCTGGAGATACCGGGAGTAACTCGAACACCCGCTCCCACGCGGACGTCGTTTCCGGCGATCAAGACACTGGGCCGCCCTGCAGGGCGGCCCGGAGACGGGTCCGCGTCATGACCACCTTCGCACCCCCTCGTCCGGCACGCCTGTCGCTGACGCCGAAGACCACGCTCTCCGGCCTCCTGGACGGGGCCTGGTGGCCTCGTTCGCGTGACCTCTCCGCCGAACTTCCGTCCCTGGTCGACGCGCTGGAGGGGCGCTACGGACGCATCACACGCGTCACGGTGAACCCCACCCGCTGGCCCGTCGTCCCGCACAAGGTTCCCGCCACCGGACACATCGTGCACGTCGGCTGGTTCACCGAACAGGATCCCGACAAGATGATCCTGCTCTCCTACACCGTCGGCCGCTGCGACCTGCTGGTGATCCCGCCCGAGACCGAACCCGCCGCAGCAGCACGGCTCATGACCGCCGCCGCCGTCCCCGGCAGCAGCCTCACCGCCGGTGTCCTGATGTCCGACGAGGTCGCGACCGGCCGCCGTATGCGGGACTCCCGAAGCAGCGAAGACGCCTGGGAGACCGAAGGCGGCTCGGCCACGCCCCCGCTCCGGCACCCGGTCGTCGGAGCGCGGATGATCATGGTGCCCGGGAACCCGCGGAGGTGACGTCATGGAGACCTTCCTCGCGCTCGCGGCAGTCGCCGTCCTGATCGCGCTCGGCATGCACCTGATCCACCGGCTCAACGCCCAGCACGACGCACGTATCGCGGCCTACCACTACAGCGACCCGTTCCCGGCCATCGCCCGTCCACCCGGCCACAGCCACCACACACCGACAGGGCAGGCCTCCCGCCGCCGGCTCATGGGCACCTGGCCCTGACCAACTGGACCATTCCTCCGGCCGAAGGCCGCGGGCGGGGCACCCGACACCCGGGACAACCCGCCCGCGGGCCTCTCGCTCACCCGTGAAGGGACCACCCCTTGTACCCCGACGACACCGTGAGCCTGCCCTCGGCCGGACACGCCGAGATCCGTATCGTCGCCGCCACCCCCGAAGCCGCCCGCGCGGTCGCCGAAGTGATCCGGCGCTCCTTCGCCGGGGCGGAACAGCGCAGCTACCCCGTACCCGAAGGCGGCACACGGCTCCACCTCACCGTCGACACCGGCGCCGCCGCGGAACCCACCCTCTCCTGGCTCGCCAGCAGCAGACCGCCCTCCCGCGCCGGCGCCCACGTCGACGAGGTGTGAGGAGCGGTCGTTCCCGACGTCACGTCGCCGCCCTGTGCTGGTGACCCACCTCGCGCGCGAGGTCCAGGCCGAGGACGCGGTCGAGGAGGGCGAACGTCTCGAACTTGGACCCGGACGGTACGTCGGTGCGCGTCGCCACGGTGCCCAGCATGTCCAGGACAGCGGGGACGTCGAGATCATCGGCCAGCACCGCATGGGCGTGTCGCAGCAGATCGGCGGGGACCGGGCGGGACGGCTCCTCCGCCCAGTCGGCCACCAGTCGCCGCCAGTCCGCCAGCCTCCGCCCGGCTTCGTCGAGCGCTGTGCCGGTGACCGTGAGCGGCGAGCGGTAGGCGTGGCCGAGCATCAGCATCCTCACAGCCAGCGGGTCGGTTCCCTCCGGGGCGAAGGCGGCGCCCGTCTCCGGGGTTGCCGGTTCGACCCGGCCCACGTCGAGGCGGGCCCCGTCGACCGCGTCCTGTGCGGCTGTCCCGGACGCGTCCACGTGGACGTCGGCAGCGGCGCGGAGTGGCCCGTCGGGATGGTGGCCACCCACGGCGGCGGGCGGGTGGACGCCAAGGGCGGACATGGCGCGATCAAGCATCCGGGCCTGCTCGGGCGGCAGGTACGGCGCGGCGAGGAAGGTGCGGGACTGTAGGCCGTGCAGCTCCGCCGTGCGCGCCAGTACGTCACCGACCAGCAGCGCCCGCAGATCCGCCATGCCGATCCCGGCGTCGCCGGCCGTCAGGTGGACGCAGATGCTCAGCAGATGGCGGCTCACGGAGGGAATTTCCACGAGGTGACCGGTGCGGGCGTCGACGATGCGCAGCATGCTGCGGAGGCTAGTCGTGGAAACCCCCGGCGAGGCGGCGGCGCGGCGGCCTCCACCGACCTCCTCACCGGCGAACGGCCTCCTCGCCGGCGAAACGCTGTACCCGGGACGAGGAAATACCTGTGTTCGCCGTCCTAGAATTTGACGGCCCGTGCGAGGAGAGTTTTTACCGCGGCGCACAGGAGGAGATTTTCCGACGCCCAGAAGCCACTGCGGCGTGCTACTGTCGAAGTCGGTTGCAGTTTTGGTACCCAAAAAACTTCAGCGCCTCCCGTCGGCCTCCGGGCCACAGGAAGCGCTTTGTATTTCCGGTCATTTTTCCGGGCAGGGCATCATCGCGGCGACATGGTATCCGCACCGTGCGGATACCGGCGTACTGCCCAAAGGAGATATGACATGGCTGCAGGCACCGTGAAGTGGTTCAACGCTGAAAAGGGTTTCGGCTTCATCGAGCAGGACGGTGGCGGCCCCGACGTGTTCGCCCACTTCTCGAACATCGCCGCCCAGGGCTTCCGCGAACTGCAGGAAGGCCAGAAGGTCACCTTCGACATCGCGCAGGGCCAGAAGGGCCCGACGGCCGAGAACATCGTCGCCGCCTGAGACCCACACGCAATTCGTAGCTGGGGCCCGCATCCCTCGGGGTGCGGGCCCCAGCTGCACGCATTCCGCAGTGCTTTCACCTGCGGAACATATTCTTCAGGGACCACGGCTCGTCGGAGCCGTGCCCGTCGAGGCGCTGGATCCCCTTCCACGCATCCTCACCTTTTTTCGCTTGCGCCGTCGCTGATTCCTCGCACGCCAAGTTCACCTCGCATTTCATTCCGGCCCGTGCCTGTAATTCCCCGCGCTGTTCATACGCCGCCGGAATTCCTCGATACGCGCCGTATCAAGGAAGGTTCTGAATGAACCCCACACGCACGAACAGCCGTTCCTCCCGTGCCCGCCGCAACGGCGGCCACGCGTACGGCTCCACCACCGGTTCGGTCCGGGGCAGCCGCTTCGGTTCGTCCGCCCCGAGCCGTTCGGGAGGCCCGAGCCGTTCGGGTGGTCAGGGCCGGCGGCCCGCCGCGGTGCAGGGCGAGTTCGCCCTGCCGAAGACGATCACTCCGGCTCTGCCCGCCGTCGAGGCGTTCAGCGAACTCGACATGCCGAGGGGCCTGTTGGCCGCGCTCACCGCGCAGGGCGTGTCCGTTCCGTTCCCCATCCAGGGCGCGACGCTGCCGAACTCCCTGGCGGGCCGTGACGTCCTGGGCCGCGGACGGACCGGGTCCGGCAAGACCCTCGCCTTCGGCCTGGCCCTGCTGGCCCGCACCGCCGGGCAGCACGCCGAGCCCCGTCAGCCGCTGGCGCTGGTGCTGGTCCCCACCCGGGAGCTCGCCCAGCAGGTCACCGACGCCCTCACCCCCTACGCCCGCGCCGTGAAGCTGCGCCTGGCCACCGTCGTCGGCGGGATGCCGATCGGGAGGCAGGCGAGTGCGCTGCGCGGTGGCGTCGAGGTCGTCGTGGCCACCCCCGGCCGCCTCAAGGACCTCATCGACCGCGGTGACTGCCGACTGGACCAGGTCGCCGTCACCGTCCTCGACGAGGCCGACCAGATGGCCGACATGGGCTTCATGCCCCAGGTCACCGCGCTCCTGGACCAGGTCCGCCCCGAGGGCCAGCGCATGCTGTTCTCCGCCACCCTCGACCGCAACGTCGACCTCCTGGTCCGCCGCTACCTCACCGACCCCGTCGTCCACTCCGTGGACCCCTCCCAGGGCGCGGTCACCACGATGGAGCATCACGTCCTGCACGTGCAGGGCGCCGACAAGCAGCGGCTGACGACGGAGATCGCGGCGCGCGACGGCCGGGTGATCATGTTCCTGGACACCAAGCACGCCGTGGACCGCCTCACCGAGGATCTCCTCGCCAGCGGTGTCCGGGCCGCGGCCCTGCACGGCGGGAAGTCGCAGCCGCAGCGCACCCGTACCCTCACCCGGTTCAAGACGGGGCACGTCACCGTCCTGGTCGCGACGAACGTCGCGGCGCGAGGCATCCACGTCGACAACCTCGACCTCGTCGTCAACGTGGACCCGCCGACCGACCACAAGGACTACCTCCACCGAGGCGGCCGAACCGCGCGGGCCGGCGAGTCCGGCAGCGTCGTCACCCTCGTCACGCCCCAGCAGCGCCGCGACATGACCCGCCTCATGGCGGCCGCCGGCATCGTGCCCCGGACCACCCAGGTCCGTTCCGGCGAGGAGGAGCTCCGCCGGATCACGGGCGCCCAGGCCCCCTCCGGCATCCCCGTCACGATCACCGCGCCGCCGGCCGAGCGGAGCAAGCGCGGCGCGGCCTCCCGCGGCCGGCGCCGTCCCGCTTCGGCTGCCCGGCGCGGCAACGTGGGGCGTACCGCCGTCGACAAGGCGGCCTGACACCGCGTGACCCGGAAGCCGACCCCCTCTACCCGTCCTGCAGGAGGCACGTTGTGACGCTCGTCCAGATGCAGCCCCACTCGGCGAAGGCCGCCCTCGTCCACGGGACGGTGGCCGACGACATGGACACGGCAGGACCCCAGGTCTGTGACGACATGACCGTCGAGGTGGCCCTGTCCGTCATGGTCAGCGCCCGCACCGGTCACCTGCTCGTCTGCGACAACGACGGCCTGTGCACCGGACGGGTCACCCAGGTACAGCTCACCACCGTCCGCCGCAGCCCGGTCTACACGGACCGGATCCAGCTGCGCGACATCCTCGGCCTCGACATCCCCGGCGACGACGCGCCGCTCACCTCGCCCGCCACCATGACGGCCGAGCACACCGTGCACCACCGGCGGCTCATCGCCTCGTCCGTCGTGGACGAACAGGACGGCACCCCGGGCGTACTCGCCCTTGCCCGCTGATCCGCCTCACCACGGAACCCTCCCCCCCTCTCCTCTCCCTGTGAGGCATCGTGCGCTGTGTCATCGCCCGCTTCCCGTTCGAGCTCACCAAGAGCGGCGTCCTGGACTCCATGAAGGGCGTCACGCCCGAGGAGGCCGTCGGCGAGTCCGTGATCATCGGCCGCCGCACCTACCCCGTCAAGCAGGTCGGCCAGGTCATCACGCGCCAGGACCGACGCGATTTCACAGCCGCCGAGGTCCTGCGGGCCATGACCAAGCTCGGCTTCACCTGCCGCAGCCTGCCCCGGTCCGCCTCGCCCGCCCCCGGACCGGACCCGCTCCAGCACGCCTCCGCGCTGCTCGGCGTCCCGTTGGCGGTCTGACCGTCCGACCGCGCCCCACCGAGAGCGCGAACCGGCACCCCAATGGCCGGGAGGGCCCGACCGGCATGCGCCGGTCGGGCCCTCCCGCGTATCCGTGGCTTTTCCACGCGGCGTGAAGTCAGTGATCGGAGTAGCTGAAGTCACCCATCGTCCAGGCGCTGACGTCCGCGATCGCGACGCGGTACATCCCACCCGTCTCCGGGATACCCACCGGGCCCTGAAGGATCCGGGCCATATGGAAGTGCAGATACGCGGGCGGCTCTTCCCGCCGGGCCGTTGCGGTGAAGACGGCGGAGAACTCGCCCAGGTGGGCCGAGTCCGACAGGACCTCCGACACCCGTCGCCTCCACACCGCTTCGGGAGCGAGCCGGCCGGTGATGACAGCACCACCGGTGACAACGGTCAGGGACATCTGATTGCTCTGCCCGGACTCCACCAGAGTGGCGACGTCAACGAGCAGCTCGTCAGGCTTCGACATGAAAGCCGATTTTATCGCGGGTCGCCCCACCTCCGACCGGACGTGCCACCGCACGGGAAGAGCCGCCACCGTCTTCCGGCCAGAGACCCGACGGATGGCCGCGGCCGGTGCGCCGTCGAACGGCGACGTCGACGTCGATCACCTCACCGCCGAACGCGAAAATCTATGTTGGCGACAGTAGACATTCGATATCGGTCTGGCTATGGTTTCTCACGTACCCCAGAGAGACAACAGGGGCCTGGCAGAGACGAACTGCCGGCCGGCAGTACATGCAGGTGCAGTAGGCAGGGCGGTGCGGCGGTGGAGTTTCGAAGCCAGCGTTGTTGCAGGTCGGCGACGGGACTGACAGCCGCACCGGGTGGCCCGCAGTGATCAGGGGCCGCCGGAGCGGGACCGCGGTCATGGCAGTTGCGGTACCCGTGAGTGCAGTACGAAGTGACCAGCAGCGGAAGGAACGGAGGAACCCGCGCCATCTGGATCGCCCGGGCGGAAGTCACGGTCCGGGTACCGCAGGACATCGACAAGTGAGGTGGTCTCCGGTCAAGCAACCGCGATCCCCGCATTCCCGACAGCAGCCAGGTCGGGGCAGCGGACACAGAACGCCGACGCGTCATCGGGGTCGGCAGGTGGTGTAGTAGTTCCTTCGGGGCCCTGGTGCCGTACGGCACCAGGGCCCCTCGACGCGTTTCACGGAGAGGTGCAAATGACAGCAGACGACTCGTACGGCCGTCTCGACGACGACGACTACCCCGCCTACACCATGGGCCGGGCCGCCGAGATGCTCGGCACCACCCAGGGTTTCCTCCGCGCCATCGGCGAAGCCCGCCTCATCACCCCTCTGCGGTCCGAGGGCGGCCACCGCCGCTACTCCCGCTACCAGCTCCGCATCGCCGCCCGCGCGCGGGAACTCGTCGACCAGGGCACCCCCATCGAGGCCGCCTGTCGCATCATCGTCCTGGAAGACCAGCTCGAGGAAGCCCAGCGCATCAACGCCGAATACCGCCGCGCCGCGGAGTCCTCCCCACCGCCGGCCGAGGACTGAGCCGAGTCGGCCCGTCCCCGTCGCCGGTATCGGTACCACGTCGTCGCGCAGCCCCGTCCCGGAGTGCGGCGGGCTGTGCCGGGGCGCACGCTGTGAGAGGGGTGGGCGACGTGGGGACGCGTGTCCGTCGCGGGCGCAGGCTCGACGCCCGGGTCGCCCGAGCCTCTCGCCCTGCCGAAGGAGGGCACGTGACCGCCTACCCGCCCATCGCCGACCACGGCCTGATCGGCGATCTCCAGACCGCCGCGCTGGTGGCTTCCGGAGGCACCATCGACTGGTGGTGCACCCCCCGTTTCGACTCCCCCAGCGTCTTCGCCTCCCTCCTGGACGGCGAACGCGGCGGCGAGTGCCGGTTCGCGGCGGACCTCCGGGGCGAGGAGAGCGCGACGGTCCGCCAGCTGTACCTCTCGGACACGGCCGTCCTCGTCAACCGGTTCATGGGCCCCGACGGTGTCGGCGAAGTGGCCGACCTCATGCGTCCGATCGAGAGCGCCACCCCCAGCGACCGGCACACCCTGGTCAGGGTCGCCCGCGTGGTCCGGGGCAGCCTGCCGTTCACCTTCAGCTGCCGCCCGCGTTTCGACTACGGACGTGCCCCGCACACCCTGGCGCGGACCGACGGCCGCGCGGTCGTGTTCCAGGGGCCCGGGACGGACCTGCACGTCCAGGCCACCGCCCCCCTCGCCCTCGAGGCGGACGGCGAGGACATCACAGCCGGCTTCACGCTCACCGCCCACGAGATGGCGGCGGTGGTACTGACGAGCGTGGCCGGCGGCGAACCCGCCCCCGTCCCCCCGTACATGGACGAGATCGCCGACGAGCTGGAGTCCTGCCGCGCGTTCTGGCTCTCATGGCTGCGCTCCTCCACGTACCGCGGCCGCTGGCGCACCATGGTGAACCGCTCGGCGATCACGCTCAAGCTGCTCACGTACGCCCCGAGCGGCGCCCCGATCGCCGCCGCCACCATGGGACTGCCCGAACAGATCGGCGGCGAGCGCAACTGGGACTACCGCTACACCTGGATCCGCGACGCCTCCCTGTCCGTACGGGCCCTGGTCGACCTGGGGTTCGTGAAGGAGGCCGACGCCTTCCGCCACTGGCTGCGCGACCGCATCGAGGCGGGTGGGAGCGGATCGGGAGACCCGTTGCAGATCATGTACCGGATCGACGGCGACCCCCACCTCTCCGAGGAGGTCCTCGACCATCTGGAGGGGTACAGGGGCTCGGCGCCGGTACGCGCGGGCAACGCCGCGGCGGACCAGATCCAGCTCGACATCTACGGGGAGGCCGCCGACGCTCTGGCTCAGGGCGAGGACATGGGCGCCATCCGTGGCTGGAAGGCGCTCAGCGACGTACTGGACTGGCTCGCCGACAACTGGGACCGGCCCGACGAAGGGATCTGGGAGACCCGGGGCGGTCGGAAGAACTTCACGTACAGCCGCCTCATGACATGGGTCGCGTTCGACCGGGGCATCCGGCTCGCCACCGCGTACTCCCGCCCGGCGGACCTCGCGCGCTGGCTGCACACCCGCGACATGGTCTTCAAGCAGATCCTCGAGCGCGGCTGGAACCAGGAGCGGATGGCGTTCGTACAGCACTACGACACCGATGTCCTGGACGCCTCGCTGCTGCTGATGCCGCGGGTCGGCTTCCTCTCCCCACGGGACCCGGCCTGGCTCAGCACGCTCGACGCCATGGACCGGGAGCTGGTGAGCGACAGTC
The DNA here is from genome assembly GCF_055561875.1 of Streptomyces sp. NPDC022552. Taxonomy (NCBI): domain Bacteria; kingdom Bacillati; phylum Actinomycetota; class Actinomycetes; order Kitasatosporales; family Streptomycetaceae; genus Streptomyces; species Streptomyces sp. NPDC022552. The sequence continues at coordinate 429,300 of NZ_JBVHGJ010000005.1, read as the reverse complement.
TGGTCCACCGGTACGACCCGGCGGCGTCGCCCGACGGACTGCGCGGCTCCGAGGGCACGTTCAACCTGTGCAGCTTCCTCCACGTGGAGGCCCTGGCCCGCGCCGGGCGGCTGGACCAGGCCCGGTACGCCTTCGACAAGATGCTCACGTACGCCAACCATGTCGGGCTGTTCGCCGAGGAGATCGGCCCGTCCGGCGAGCAACTGGGCAACTTCCCGCAGGCGTTCACCCATCTCGCGCTGATCGCCGCGGCCATGGCGCTCGACGAGCAGCTCGACCGGGCGGAGACGGGTCCCGAGGCACGGCCCGCGGCCCGGCCCGGAGCGCGGCCCGGGACATGGTCCGAGGCGAACGAACCCGTCGTGGGCGCCGACAGCCCCACGGCCTGGCGCCCGGGCCCCGGCGGGGCGTGACGTACTGCCCGGCGGGGCTCAGTAGTACTGGCGCATGATCTCGGTGGCCCAGTCCGGCTGGGTGACGGCGCCGCGGGGGCCGAACTCGGACATGTACGGCTTGATGTCGAGGACGGGGGTGCCGTCCACGGCGTCGAGGCCCCGCACATGGACGTCGCGTCCGTCGACGCGCAGCAGCCTGCAGCGGGAGACCCCGAGCCGGTTGGGGCGGTTCTTGCCACGCTGGGCGAAGATGCCGACCAGCGGCCAGTCGGTGTTGCCGCGCGGATGACGGGCGCCGGTCTGCACCTTCTCCACCGGCACGCGGTCGAAGTGGTAGACGACCTCCACGTGCGAGAAGGAGTCCAGGCCCGCGAGGGCCTCCGGCCCGAAGCGCTCGTCCAGGCGGATCACCGCGGAGACCTCTCCCCAGTCGTCGTCGCGGACGTCCGCCCGGCCGCCGACCACCCGGCCGACCGGATCCGAGACCACGTCGACCGGGGAACCGTGCTCTGCCATGGGGTGCTCCGTTCGTGGGAAGAAGTGATCGCGGTCCACCGTACTCAGCGTCGTCGCCGGAGTCCCGGGCTGCCGGACTCCGTCCCCCCGCACATCCGACAGGGGCAGGGCGCGGCACGTCGGTCAGGAATCGAGAAGCGGTGGGCCACCGGCCCAACTAGCGTGGTGGGCATGGACATCACCATTCACACCACCGTCCTCCCGCACGACGACCCGGACGCCGCCGTGGCCTTCTACCGGGACGTCCTCGGCTTCGAGGTCCGCAGTGACGTCGGGCAGGGCAAGATGCGCTGGATCACCGTCGGGCCCGTCGGGCAGCCCGGGACCTCCATCCTCCTCGCGCCGCCGGCCGCCGACCCCGGGATCACCGAGGACGAGCGGCGCACCATCGCCGAGATGATGGCCAAGGGCACGTACGGCTGGATCCTGCTGGCCACCCCGGACCTCGACGGCACCTTCGAGAAGGTGCAGGCCGGGGACGTCGACGTCGTCCAGGAGCCGACCGAGCAGCCGTACGGCGTGCGGGACTGCGCCTTCCGCGACCCCGCGGGCAACCTCGTCCGCATCCAGGAAGTCCGCTGAACCGTACGCCCGGAAGGGAGTTCCCCCATGTGCCATCCCGCGTGGATGAGCGCGCTCGTCGCGGCGCAGCGCCTGAAGGACCTCGCGCGGCTGCGCCGTGTCCGTGACCGGATCGACCGGGAGTGCGCGCGGCCCCTGGACGTCGAGGCGCTCGCCCGTGGCGCCGGCATGGCGGCCGGGCATCTCGGCCGCCAGTTCCGGCAGGCCTACGGCCAGTCGCCGTACGCGTACCTGATGACGCGGCGCGTCGAGCGCGCGATGGCGCTGCTGCGCCATCGCGACCTCAGCGTCACCGAGGTCTGCTCCGAGGTGGGCTGCTCGTCGCCCGGCACCTTCGGCGCGCGCTTCACCGAGCTGGTCGGCATGGCGCCCGGCGACTACCGCCGCCGGTCGGCGGAGGGTGCGGCGGTCGGTGCTGCGCGGCTGCCGACACGCGTGACGGAACAGGCGACCGGAACGGTCAGGAATCGAGAAGCACTCGTACCCGTGCCGTCACTAGCGTGGCAGTCATGAACTCCATCGACACCGTCACCCTCGAGGTGGCCGACATCGCGGCCGCCGAGCGCTTCTACACCGCCTTCGGCCTCGCCGACCAGATCCGCCTGCGGGCCTCGGACGCCCCGAGCACCGGCTTCCGCGGCTTCTCGCTGTCGCTCACGGTCTCCCAGCCGGCCGACGTCAGGGCCTTCGTCGACGCCGCCGTCGACGCGGGTGCCACGGCGCTGAAGCCCGCGTCGAAGTCCTTCTGGGGCTACGCCGGCGTCGTCCGGGCGCCCGACGGCGCCATCTGGAAGATCGCGACGTCCGCGAAGAAGGACACCGGCCCCGCCACCCGGCGGATCGAGCAGATCGTGCTCCTGCTCGGAGCCACGGACGTGGCCGAGACCAAGCAGTTCTACGTAGAACAGGGCCTCACCGTGGCGAAGAGCTTCGGCCGCAAGTACGTCGAGTTCGCCGCCGGATCCGGGCCCGTCAAGCTCGCCCTGTACGGGCGCCGCGCCCTCGCCAAGGACGTCGGTGTCCCCGTCGACGGCACGGGCTCGCACCGAATCGTGCTGAACGGCGGATCCGGGGCCTTCACCGACCCCGACGGGTTCGCCTGGGAGCCCGCCTCGGCGACCAGCCGGACCTGAACACCGGCCGTACCCGGCACGCGGTGACCAGCACGCACCACCGAGCACGCACCACCCTGCACGTATCCCCTCCGGAACTGCCCCGACCACGCATTGCGAGAGGACCCGCCATGAAGAGCGACAACGCCGCCGCCACGTCCTACGACGGTTTCACGGACGAGGAGCGGGGCGCGATGAAAGAGCGCGCCAAGGAGCTGAAGAAGGCCACCCGCAGCCCGCGCGCGGCCAAGACGGACGGCGAGAGCGACGTGCTCGCGAAGATCGCCGAGATGCCGGAGGCGGACCGCGTCCTCGCCGAGCGGATCCACGCCATCGTGAAGACCGCCGCGCCGGACCTCACGTCCAAGCTCTGGTACGGGATGCCCGCGTACGCCAAGGACGGCAAGGTCGTCTGCTTCTTCCAGAGCGCGGCGAAGTTCAAGGCGCGCTACGCCACCCTCGGCTTCAACGACCCCGCCAACCTCGACGAGGGCACCATGTGGCCGACCGCCTTCGCCCTGACGCGGCTCACCGCCGACGACGAGGCGTTCGTCGCCGCGCTCGTCAAGCGGGCGGCGAGCTGACACCGGTCCCGCCGCGGCGCCCGTCCCGTCAGGGCGCCAGGCGGACGAAGGCCACCTCGAAGTGGTCCACCGAGACCACCCGCTGGCCCTCCCGGTGGGACGACTCGAGCCGTACCCGCGCCGCCTCCTCCTCGCTCTCCACCATCGACGCCTCGTCCGCCCACAAGGTCAGCGACCTCGACTTTCCCGTCACCCGGTCCACGAGGTAGTACGCGCCCCGGAAGCCGGGGAGGTTCTCGACCTGTTTGACGATCGCCTCCGATTTGGCGGTCAGGTCGCCGTCCGGCGGAACCGGTGACCCCTGGTAGGTGCTCAGCCTCGCGAACATCGACGGACGTCCTTTCCTCGGCCTCCCCTGCGGGCGGGCGGCTCAGGACCAGCGTGCGACGGCGGGGCGCGCGCCGCATGCCGGGTCGTCCAGGTGGGACACGTCGTACCCGCGGAACACGTCGTGGACCCGCACCGCGCCTCCGCACGCGGGAGGGCCTCGCGGGACAATGGGGGTACGTGGCGTGAGGAGGCGGGATGCCGTGACGCCGTACATAGCCGTGACCGCGCTCAGCCATGCCGGGCTGCTGCGCGAGCACAACGAGGACAGCCTCGTCGTCGGGCCGTGGACCCTGTGCGGAACGGTGACCGACAGTCCCCAGACCCTGGTGTTCCCGGTGGACAGACCGCTCCTCGTCGCCGTCGCCGACGGGCTCGGCGGCCAGCCGGCCGGCGAGGTGGCCAGTGCCCTGGTCGTCCGCCGGCTCGCGGCGCTGGGGCCCTCGCTCGACGGTACGGAGACCGTCGGCGAGGCGCTGAACCTCTGCAACCGTGCCGTGTACGCGGCCGCCGACGGCCGCCCCGAACTGGCCACCATGGGGACGACGGTCGCGGGCACGCTCGTCCTGGAGGGGTCGCTGCTGTCGTTCAACGTCGGCGACAGCAAGGTCTTCCACGCGGCCGGGGACGAGCTGCGCCAGGTCAGCGTGGACGACAGCCCGCCGCCCGCACCCGGGCACCGCACCACCTCGGCCGTCACCCAGACCCTCGGCGGCAGCCTCACGTTCAACGCCGTCACCCCGCACGTCGCCGCCTTCCCGCTCTCCTCCGGCGACCGCTATCTCGTGTGCAGCGACGGGCTGACCGACCCGGTGCCGGACGACGAGATCGAGGAGCTGCTGCGGGTCCACGACGACGGCAGGGCGGCCTTCGAGCTGTGGAAGGCCGCCATCGACGCGGGCGGGCCGGACAACATCACCCTCGCGTTGGTCCGTGTCGGCGAGTGATCACGGCGCCCCGCCCGGCGGTGTGGCTCCGCCCGGCGTGGGGGTGCCGCCCGGGACAGGGGTCCCGCCCGGACCCTTCGTGGAGTGGTCGGGCGTGCCCTCCGTCCCCTCCGGCTCGTCCGCCAGGAACTCCGCCACCGCGAGCGCGAACAGCAGCGCCAGCGCCAGGCCCAGCACCACCCACCCCGTGGGGTGGCTCCAGAGGACGTACGCCAGGATCGCCGCCGCCACCAGGATCCAGGTGACCCACGCTCGATGCCGCCGCAAGAACGGCCCGACCGGGCCCGTGCGCATGCCGAACCGGTCGGCCGTCGCGCGGGTCGCGGCGATGCCCGAGCGCCACAGCTGCCGGACCACCGTGGCGGACCGGCCCGGTCCGGACAGCCAGGCCGCGACGGCGAGCACCACCCCGAGGGTCACGACCATCCGGACCGTCGTCCGCAGGAGCCGGATCAAGGCGTCGTAGACCGAGCCGGCGGCGGCCTGCGAGACGGTGTCGGGCAGGGCGTTGAGATAGACCGTACGGAGCCGTATGCCTGGAGCACGGGCACATCGGGCCAAGTCTCCGACCGGGTGGTGGGATTGTCGCTCCGAGCGGGGCCGAGCGTGGGCCGATCGGGGGCCGTCACCCGGGTGCCGCAGCACCGCGAGGCGGGACGCCGACCCCTGTCGTACGATCGCCCGGCCGCGCGATCATGGGGCATGAAGCTGCGCTGTGCCGTACTCGACGACTACCAGGGCGTCGCCCTGTCCTCCGCCGACTGGAGCCCGCTCGCCGACCGCGTCGACGTACGCGTCCTGCGCGAGCACCTGACCGACCCGGACGCGCTGGTCGCGGCGGTCGAGGACTGCGAGATCCTCGTCGTCATGAGGGAGCGGACACCGCTGGACGCCGAGCTGCTGGGGCGGCTGCCCCGGCTGCGGCTCGTGGTCACCTCGGGAATGCGCAACGCCTCCATCGACCTGACGGCGGCGGCCTCGCTCGGGATCACGGTCTGCGGGACGGCCAGCAGCTCCGAGCCGCCCGCCGAGCTGACCTGGGCGCTGATCCTGGGCCTGGCCCGGCAGGTACGGGCCGAGGCGCAGGCGTTGCGCGAGGGCGGGCCCTGGCAGTCGACGGTGGGCGCGGACCTGTCCGGGCGGACGCTCGGGCTCGTCGGCCTCGGCAAGATCGGCGGCCGGGTCGCCCGGGTCGGGCTCGCCTTCGGCATGGAGGTCGCCGCCTGGAGCCCGAACCTGACGGCGGAGCGGGCGGCGGGGCACGGGGTCGCGTACGTGCCGGACCAGCGGGAGCTGATGGAGCGCGCGGACGTCGTGTCGCTGCACATGGTGCTCTCCGAGCGGACCCGTGGGCTGATCGGGGAGCCCGAACTGCGGGCGATGCGCCCGTCGGCGTACCTGGTCAACACCTCACGGGCGGGCCTGGTCGACGGCGAGGCGCTGCTGCGGGCGCTGCGCGAGGGCTGGATCGCGGGCGCCGGACTCGACGTCTTCGCCACCGAACCGCTCCCGGCCGACGACCCGTTGCGCACGCTGCCGAACGTCCTGGCGCTGCCACACCTCGGGTATGTGACGCGGGGCAACTACGACCGCTACTTCGGCCAGGCGGTGGAGGACATCGAGGCGTATCTGGCGGGTGCGCCGGTACGGACACTGGGCTGACGCCCCTGGAGGACGCGGGCCGCCCGGGAGCTCCGAGGGCGGCGCGACGCGGCCGGGAGTCGTGACGGCCGGGCGGTCGTGTGGGACGGTGGACGTATGCCCGTACCCGTGATCCTCGACTGCGATCCCGGTCACGACGACGCGTTCAACATCCTGCTGGCCGCCGCCCATCCGGCCGTCGACCTGCTGGCCGTGACCACGGTGGCGGGCAATCAGACCGTGGAGAAGACCACCCTCAACGCCCGCCGGGTGTGCTCCGTCGCGGGGATCCGCGGGGTGCCGATCGCGGCCGGCAGGGACCGCCCGCTGCACGGGGCGCCGCTCGTCGCCGAGAACATCCACGGCGGCTCGGGGCTCGACGGCCCCGGCTTCGGCGACGGCGAGCCGGACGTCCCGCAGGACCCGCGCGACGCCCGCACCCTGATCCGGGACACCCTGCTCGCGCACCCCGCACCCGTGACGCTCGTCCCGACCGGGCCGCTGACCAACATCGCCACCTTTCTGATCGCCCACCCGGAACTGACCCCGCGCATCGAGCGGATCGTGCTGATGGGCGGCTCGACGGGACGCGGGAACACCACCCCGGCCGCGGAGTTCAACATCTTCTGCGATCCGGAGGCGGCGGACATCGTCTTCTCCAGCGGTCTGCCGATCACGATGTTCGGGCTCAACGCCACCCACCAGGCCCGGGCGACCGCCGATGTCGTCTCCCGGATCGCGGCGCTCGGGACGCCACTGGCCAGGCTCTGCGTCGAGCTGCTGACGTACTTCGCCGGCACGTACCGCGAGGTGTTCGGCTTCGACACGCCGCCGCTGCACGATCCGCTGACCGTGGCGCATCTGATCGATCCGTCGCTGATCAGCCTGGTGCGGGCGGCGGTGTCGGTCGAGCTGACGGGCACGTACACGCGGGGCGCCACAGTGGTGGACCTGCTGGGGGTGACGGGCCGCCCGGCCAACGCGGAGGTGGGGATGGAGGTCGACGTCGCGGGCTTCTGGGAGCTGATCGTGGAGGCCGTGCGGGTGCTGGGCGAGCGCTCCGGGGACTGACGAGACGCAACGTCTTGCGGAATCGCGAGCGGTCCCCTATGGTCGTCATAACGAGACGAGACGTCTCGTATTGCTTTCTCCCCTGTCGTCCAGACGAAGGATCCGCCCTTGTTCCGTGTCCATCTCACCGACGTCACCAAGCGCTACGACGACCGGATCGTCCTCGACCGCGTCTCCCTCACCGTCCGGCCCGGCGAACGCGTCGGCGTCGTCGGCGACAACGGCTCCGGGAAGTCGACCCTCCTGCGGCTCCTCGCCGGCCTGGAGCCGTCCGACAACGGCACCGTCACCGTCGACTCCCCCGGCGGTCTCGGCCACCTCGCCCAGACCCTGGACCTCCCCGGCACCGCGACCGTCGGCGACGCCGTCGACCTCGCGCTCGCCGACGTACGGAAGCTGGAGCGGGCGATCCGGGCGGCCGAGGCGGCGCTCGCGCGCACCGGGGATCTGGACACGTACGCCGCGCTCCTCGCCGCGTACGAGGCGCGGGGCGGGCGGGACGCCGACCGGCGGGTCGAGACGACGCTCCGTCAGCTCGGCGAGCGGGCACCGCTCGACCGCGACCGCCCCCTGGGCACCCTCTCCGGCGGGCAGCGCTCGCGCCTCGCGCTCGCCGCGACCCTCGCCGCCGACCCCGAACTGCTGCTGCTCGACGAGCCGACCAACGACCTCGACGACGAGGCCGTGGCCTGGCTGGAGGAGCGGCTGCGCACCCACCGGGGGACGGTCGTCGCCGTCACCCACGACCGGGCCTTCCTCGACGGGGTCACCACCGCCGTCCTGGAGGTCGACCACGAGCAGCGCACAGTGCGCCGGTACGGCAACGGCTACGCCGGCTATCTGGCCGGGCGGGCCGCCGAACGGGCCCGCTGGGAGCGGGAGTACGAGGAGTGGCGGGCCGAGACCGCCCGCCACTCGGCGCTCGCCGACGCGAACATCGACCGCTTCTCCGCCATCCCGCGCAAGGCCCCGGCGTCCTTCAGCGGTGCGGGCGCGTTCCGGGCCCGGTCACGGGCGCACGGCGCGATGAGCCGGATCCGGGCCGCCCGGGAGAAGCTCCACCGGCTCACCGAGAACCCGGTGCCGCCGCCCCCGGACCCGCTGCGGTTCACGGCGGACATCGAGGGCCACGCGGGCGCGGTCGCGCTGACGGACGTACGGGTGGAGGGCAGGCTGCGCCTGGACTCCCTGCACCTGGCCCCCGGCGAACGCCTCCTGGTCACCGGCCCGAACGGCGCGGGCAAGACCACGCTGCTCAAGGTCCTCTCGGGCGAACTCGCCCCCGACGGCGGGACGGTGACGGTCCCGCCCCGGGTCGGGATGCTCCGCCAGGACGCCGCGCTGCCGGACGACCCGCGCACGGTCGCCGCGGCGTTCGGGGCGGGCCGGGAGGAGGAGCTGCTCCGGCTCGGGCTCTTCGGGGCGGCCGATCTGACCACGCCCGTACGGGAGTTGTCGACGGGACAGCGCCGCAAGCTGGAGCTGGCCCGCCTGGTCACCCGCCCGGCGGACCTGCTCCTCCTCGACGAACCGACCAACCACCTGGCCCCCGGCCTCGTGGAGGAACTGGAGGCCGCCCTCGCCACCTACCCCGGCACCCTGGTGATCGTCACCCACGACCGCCGCATCCGTGCGGGCTTCCGGGGCCGCCGGCTCGAACTGTCCCCGGCCCCGGCCCCCGTGACGGCCTAGCCCTCGGAGCCGCCGTCCTCCAGATCGCCCTCCGTGTCCAGGAAGACCTGGCGCAGGGCCGCCAGGGTCTCCGGGTCCGGCTTCTCCCACATGCCGCGCGACTCGGCCTCCAGGAGGCGTTCCGCGATGCCGTGCAGGGCCCAGGGGTTGGCCTCCTTCAGGAAGGCCTGGTTCTCCGGGTCGAGGACGTACGTCTCCGTCAGCTTGTCGTACATCCAGTCGGCGACGACACCCGTCGTCGCGTCGTAGCCGAAGAGGTAGTCGACGGTCGCCGCCAGCTCGAACGCGCCCTTGTAGCCGTGGCGGCGCATCGCCTCGATCCACTTCGGGTTCACCACCCGGGCGCGGAAGACCCGCGAGGTCTCCTCGACCAGGGTCCGGGTGCGGACCGTCTCGGGGCGGGTGGAGTCGCCGATGTACGCCTCGGGGGCCGTGCCCGTCAGCGCGCGGACGGTCGCCACCATGCCGCCGTGGTACTGGAAGTAGTCGTCCGAGTCGGCGATGTCGTGCTCGCGCGTGTCCGTGTTCTTCGCGGCCACGGCGATCCGCTTGTACGCCGTCTCCATCTCCGAGCGCGCCGGACGGCCCTCCAGACCACGGCCGTACGCGTATCCGCCCCACACCGTGTACACCTCGGCGAGGTCCGCGTCCGTCCGCCAGTCGCGCGAGTCGATCAGCTGGAGGATGCCCGCGCCGTACGTACCCGGCCGCGAGCCGAAGATCCGGGTCGTCGCGCGCCGTTCGTCGCCGTGCTCGGCCAGGTCGGCCTGCGCGTGCGCCCGTACGAAGTTGTCCCCGGCCGGCTCGTCGAGCGAGGCGGCAAGCCGCACGGCGTCGTCGAGGAGCCCGATGACGTGCGGGAACGCGTCCCGGAAGAAGCCCGAGATGCGCAGCGTGACGTCGATGCGCGGGCGGCCGAGCTCGGCGAGCGGGATCGGCTCCAGGCCGTTCACCCGGCGCGAGGCGTCGTCCCACGTCGGGCGGATGCCCAGCAGGGCAAGGGCTTCGGCCACGTCGTCGCCCGCCGTGCGCATCGCACTCGTACCCCAGAGGGAGAGGCCGACGGACGTCGGCCACTCTCCGTTGTCGGAGCGGTAGCGCTCCAGGAGCGATTCGGCGAGCGCCTGGCCCGTCTCCCACGCGAGGCGGGAGGGCACGGCCTTGGGGTCGACGGAGTAGAAGTTGCGGCCGGTCGGCAGCACGTTGACCAGGCCGCGCAGCGGAGACCCGGAGGGGCCGGCCGGGACGAAGCCGCCGTTCAACGCGTGGACGGCGTGCGCGAGTTCGTCGGTCGTGGCGGCGAGCCGCGGGACGACCTGCTCGCAGGCGAAGCGCAGCACGGCGGCGACGTCGGGACCGTACGCGGCGGCGACCTCCGCGACCGCGTCCACGGACCAGTCCGCCGCCTCCATCGCCTCGACCAGCTCGCGCGCCGTCGCCTCCGCCTCGTCGGCGGTGGTCCGGGTCGCGGCGGACTCGTCAAGACCCAGGGCCTCACGGAGACCCGGCAGCGCCTGCGTCCCGCCCCAGATCTGCCGGGCGCGCAGGATCGAGAGGACCAGGTTCACGCGCTCGGGACCGGCCGGGGCCCCGCCGAGGACATGCAGACCGTCCCTGATCTGCGCGTCCTTGACCTCGCACAGCCAGCCGTCGACATGCAGCAGGAAGTCGTCGAAGCCGTCGTCCTCCGGACGGTCCTCGAGCCCGAGGTCGTGGTCGAGCTTCGCCGCCTGGATCAGCGTCCAGATCTGCGCGCGGATCGCGGGCAGCTTGGACGGGTCCATGGAGGAGATCTGCGCGTACTCGTCGAGCAGCTGCTCCAGGCGCGCGATGTCGCCGTACGAGTCGGCGCGCGCCATCGGCGGCACCAGGTGGTCGACCAGGGTCGCGTGCACGCGCCGCTTGGCCTGCGTGCCCTCGCCCGGGTCGTTGACCAGGAACGGGTAGACCAGGGGGATGTCGCCGAGCGCCGCGTCCGGGCCGCAGGCGGCGGACAGGCCCGCGTTCTTGCCGGGCAGCCACTCCAGGTTGCCGTGCTTGCCGAGGTGGACCATCGCGTCCGCCCCGAAGCCGCCGTCCTCTGCGCGCGCCGCGATCCAGCGGTAGGCGGCCAGGTAGTGGTGGGACGGCGGGAGATCGGGGTCGTGGTAGATCGCGATCGGGTTCTCGCCGAAGCCGCGCGGCGGCTGGATGAGGATCAGCAGGTTCCCGCGCCGCAGGGCGGCGAGGACGATGTCGCCCTCGGGGTTGCGGGACCGGTCGAGGAACATCTCGCCCGGCGCCGGGCCCCAGTGCTCCTCGACGGCCTCCCGCAGCTCGGCGGGGAGCGTCGCGTACCAGCGCTTGTAGTCGGCGGCCGGGATACGGACGGGGTTCTTCGCCAGCTGCTCCTCGGTCAGCCAGTCCTGGTCGTGGCCGCCCGCCTCGATCAGGGCGTAGATCAGCTCGTCGCCGTCGCCCGAGACCAGGCCCGGGATCTCCTCGACGGGGCCGAAGTCGTACCCCTCCTCGCGCAGGCGGCGCAGGAGCGCGACGGCGGAGGCGGGGGTGTCGAGACCGACCGCGTTGCCGATCCGGGAGTGCTTGGTCGGGTACGCGGAGAGGACCAGGGCGAGCCTCTTCCCGGCGTTCGGGATGTGGCGCAGCCGGGCGTGCCGTACCGCGATCCCGGCGACGCGCGCGGCGCGCTCGGTGTCGGCGACGTAGGCCGGGAGCCCGTCCTCGTCGATCTCCTTGAAGGAGAACGGGACGGTGATGAGCCGGCCGTCGAACTCGGGCACGGCGACCTGGCTCGCGGCGTCCAGCGGGGAGAGACCCTCGTCGTTCTCCTCCCAGGCGGCGCGCGAGCCGGTGAGGCAGAGCGCCTGCAGGATCGGTACGTCGAGGGCGGCGAGGGCGCCCGCGTCCCACGCCTCCTCGTCGCCGCCGGCCTGCGCCTCGGCGGGCCTGGTGCCGCCGGCCGCGAGGACGGTGGTGACGATCGCGTCGGCCGCGCGCAGGGTCTCGAGCAGCTCCGGCTCCGGGGCACGCAGGGAGGCGACGTAGAGCGGCAGGGCGCGGGCGCCCTGGTCCTCGATCGCCTCGCAGAGCGAGTCGACGAAGGCGGTGTTCCCGCTCATGTGGTGGGCGCGGTAGTAGAGCACGGCGACCGTCGGGCCGTCGGCCGTGCGGGCCGTCCGCTCCAGCGGGCCCCAGGTGGGCGCGGCGGCCGGGGCGTCGAAGCCGTGGCCGGTGAGCAGCACGGTGTCGGAGAGGAAGCGGGCCAGCTGCTCCAGGTTGCCGGGGCCGCCGTGCGCCAGGTAGGCGTGCGCCTCGGTGGCGACGCCGACGGGGACGGTGGAGGCCTCCATCAGCTGGGCGTCGGGGGCCTGTTCCCCGGAGAGCACGACCAGCGGCTTCTCCGCCGTCCGCAGGGCCTCCAGGCCCTCCTCCCAGGCACGCAGACCGCCGAGGAGCCGTACGAGAACGAGGTCGACGTCCTCCAGCAGCCCGGGCAGGTCGTCCAGGGCGAGACGGGAGGGGTTGGCGAAGCGGTACGCGACGGGCCCGCCGGCCGCGCGGGCGCTGAGCAGGTCGGTGTCGGAGTGCGACAGCAACAGAATTCGCATGCGTGCGCAGGCCTTCCTCGGGGTTGTCCGCGCCCCGGGTGGTCGTGTGGACGGCAGGAGTTCCTGACTCACCCGGCCCCTTCCGGGACCTGGCTCACAGTGGCGGGACCGCGCCGGATTCTCACCGGGCTTCCTCCCCGGGGTCCTGGGACCCCATGCCGTCTGCATAGTAGATCGTGCGCACAACGGGCAGGGGTCGTCCCCGGGGGTCGACCGGATCCACGTGGGTATGCTCGCCGCCATGTCGCCCACCCCGCCCACAACGCCCAACCGGGGCGAACCTCTCATACGGGACCGCGGCGATGCCTGCCCGGGCGCGCTGCGCCTGCACGCCGCCGACGACGGCGGTCTGGCCCGACTGCGCCTGCCCGCAGGCCTGTTGACGCCGCATCAGGTCGAAGTCCTGGCGTCGGCGGCGGAGTCCCTCGGCGACGGCCGGGTCACGGTCACGTCCCGGGGCAACGTGGAGCTGCGCGGTCTGGGCGGGGGCTGCGGGGCGGAACTGGCCGACCGGCTGACGGAGGCGGGCCTCCTCCCCTCCGCCACCCACGAACGCGTCCGCAACATCGTCGCCTCGCCGACCGCGGGACTGGACGGACTCGGCCACGCGGACGTCCAGTTGTGGTCCCGCGAACTGGACGCGCTGCTCTGCGCGGCCCCCTGGACGGCCGCCCTGTCGGGCCGCTTCCTCTTCGCCCTGGACGACGGCCGGGGGGACGTGGCGCGGCTGGGCGGAGATGTGACCTTGATCGCAGAAGGCCCCTGGACGAACGCCGCCCGGGAGACGACCGGCCCGGGCCCACGTGCGGGCGGCGTCCTGCTGTACGTCGGCGGGCAGGCGTTCCGCGTCGCGGGCGCCGACGCGCCGCGAGCGGCGCTCGCCGCGGCCGACGCGTTCCTGCGGGCCGCACGGGCGGCCGGGAACGGCGCGTGGCGTGTGAAGGAGCTTCCGGGCGTCGGCGCGACGGGGGCGGAGGCCATCGAAGCCGCCGGTGCGAAGGAACTGCCGGGCATCGGGCCCGCGGGCTCCCCGGGTGGCGGGGCGGCCGACGCGCCGGGTGCCGGGGCCGGTCTTCTCGACCTCGCCGCCGCGTTCACGCGGGCCGGGATCGACGCCCGTCCCGTCGTCCCCGTACCGCCGCTGCCGCACAGCACGCCACCCGCGCCCGGGCTCCTCGGCAGCAGCGACGCGCTGCACGTGCTCGCGCCGCTCGGGCGGATGACCGCCGCCCAGCTCCGCGCGCTGTTGCCCGCCGGCGAGGTACGGCTCACGCCCTGGCGTGGGGCCGTCGTCGCCGGGTCGTCCCGGACACGGCTTCCCGAGCTGGCCGCGGCCGGGCTGATCACCCGCCCCGACGACCCCCGCGTCGGCGTCGGCGCCTGCACCGGGCGGCCCGGCTGCGCCAAGTCCCTCGCCGACGTCCGCGCGGACGCCGTACCCGGCGCGCCCGGCGTCCCCGTCCACTTCTCCGGGTGCGAACGCCGCTGCGGCCACCCCCAAGGCGCCCCCGGCACCTGGGTCGACGTCGTCGCCACCGCCGAGGGCACCTACCTCGTGGACGGCCGCCCCACCCCCCGTCACTCCCTGCCCGAAGCAGTCGCAACGGCCCGCACAACGAGATGAGCGAGAACGACACGATGTTCGCCTACGAGAAGGACGGCGCGGAGATCTACCGCCAGTCCTTTGCCACGATCCGCGCCGAGGCGGACCTCGCGGATCTGCCCGCCGACGTCGCCACGGTCGCGGTCCGCATGATCCACGCCTGCGGCATGACCGACCTCGTCCGTGACCTCGCCTACTCGCCGCGGGTCGTCTCCCGCGCCCGCGCCGCCCTGCGCGCCGGCGCGCCCATCCTCTGCGACGCGCAGATGGTCGCCAGCGGTGTGACCCGCAAGCGGCTGCCCGCCGACAACGACGTGGTCTGCACGCTCTCCGACCCGTCCGTGCCCGCGCTCGCCGCCGAGCTCGGCACCACCCGCAGCGCCGCCGCGCTCGAACTCTGGCGCGACCGCCTCGAAGGCTCCGTCGTCGCCATCGGCAACGCGCCGACCGCCCTCTTCCACCTCCTGGAGATGATCGAGAAGGGCGCCGGCCGTCCGGCCGCCGTCCTCGGCATCCCGGTCGGCTTCATCGGCGCCGCCGAGTCCAAGGACGCGCTGGCCGCCCAGACCCTCGGCCTCGACTACCTCGTCGTACGGGGCCGGCGCGGCGGCAGCGCGATGACCGCCGCCGCGATCAACGCCATCGCGACCGAAGCGGAGATCCAGGCATGAGCGCCGACGCCCCCGGCAAGCTGTACGGCGTCGGCCTCGGCCCCGGCGACCCGAACCTGATGACGCTGGCGGCCGTGAAGGCCATCGCCTCGGCCGACGTGATCGCGTACCACTCCGCCCGCCACGGCCGCTCCATCGCGCGCTCGATCGCGGCCGAGCACCTTCGCGAGGACCACATCGAGGAGCGGCTGATGTACCCGCTCACGGTGGAGACCACGGACCACCCCGGCGGCTACCGGGGCGCGCTCGACGACTTCTACGAGGAGGCGGCCGCCCGCCTCGCCGCCCACCTGGACGCCGGCCGCACGGTGGCCGTGCTCGCCGAGGGGGACCCGCTCTTCTACGGCTCGTACCAGCACATGCACAAGCGGCTCGCGGACCGCTACGACACCACCGTCATCCCCGGTGTCACCTCCGTCAGCGCCGCCGCCGCCCGGCTCGGGGAGCCGCTGTGCGAGGCGGAGGAGGTCCTGACGATCATCCCCGGCACGCTCCCGGAGGACGAGCTGACGGCACGGCTCGCGGGCACGGACTCGGCGGTCGTGATGAAGCTCGGCCGGACGTTCCCGACCGTGCGGCGCGCCCTGGAGCGGGCGGGCCGTCTGGAGGACGCCCGGTACGTGGAGCGGGCGTTCATGGCGGGCGAGCGGACGGAGGTCCTCGCCGAGGTGGACGCGGAGACCGTCCCGTACTTCTCGGTGGCCGTGCTGCCCTCCCGTATCGACGCCGTCACCCCCGAGTCCAGGGACACCGGCGGCGAGGTCGTCGTCGTCGGCACGGGCCCGGCGGGCGCGCCCTGGCTGACGCCGGAGTCGCGCGGCGCGCTGGTCAACGCCGACGACCTGGTCGGCTACACCACGTACCTCGACCGGGTCCCGGCGCTGCGCCCCGGACAGCTCCGGCACGGTTCGGACAACAAGGTCGAGTCCGAGCGCGCCGAGTTCGCCCTCGACCTGGCCCGGCGCGGGCGCCGGGTCGCGGTCGTCTCGGGCGGCGACCCGGGCGTCTTCGCCATGGCGACGGCGGTCCTCGAGGTGGCGTCGGAGGAGCGGTACGCGGACGTTCCGGTACGGGTCCTCCCGGGCGTGACGGCCGCGAACGCGGCGGCGGCCGCGGCGGGCGCCCCGCTGGGCCACGACTACGCGACCATCTCGCTCTCCGACCGCCTCAAGCCCTGGGACGTCATCGCGGCGCGGCTGCGCGCGGCGGCCTCGGCGGACCTGGTCCTGGCGCTCTACAACCCGGGTTCGAAGTCCCGTACGCACCAGGTGGCGGCGGCCCGTGACCTGCTCCTCGAACTCCGCTCGCCCGAGACCCCGGTGGTCGTGGCGCGGGACGTCGGCGGCCCGGAGCAGTCGGTACGGGTGGTGACGCTGAAGACCCTGGAGCCGTCCGAGGTCGACATGCGGACGCTGCTGCTCATCGGCTCGTCGCAGACGCGCGCGGTCGAGCGCGGCGACGGCCGCACGATCACCTGGACGCCGAGGCGGTACCCGGAGGCGTGACGCGGAAGGCCGCGGCTGGCCGGCGTGGAGGCGCCGGGGGCCGGCGGTCTCGCGCTCCACGTCGACGGGTGAAGGGCCGGAGGGCCCACGTGCCGCCCGGCTTACGCGGCCGGCGTCGCCCGCGACGCCTGTCGTGGCGGGCGGACGTGAACGGGGCCGAGGTCACCGAACTCGGCACCCCCGAAGCGGGCCGAGTCAGGCCGCCGCCCGCCCCCGGACCCAGGCGGCGGCCGCCTCGACCGTCGTCGCCACCCGGACGCCGTCCGGGACGGGCGGGCGGCGGACGACGACCACCGGGATGCCCGCCTCGCGGGCCGCCTGGAGCTTGGGGGCCGTCGCCGCGCCGCCGCTGTCCTTCGTGACGAGGACGTCGACGGCGTGGCGGGCGAGCAGCTCCCGCTCTCCCTCCAGCGTGAACGGCCCCCGGTCCAGAAGGACTTCGGTGCGGGCCGGCATCGGAGGCTCGGGGGCGTCCACCGACCGTACGAGGAACCACTGCGGGCAGTGGGCGAACGCGGCGAGGCCCATCCGGCCGGTCGTCAGGAACACCCTCTCCCCGAGCCCGTCCAGGGTCCGCGCCGCCTCCTCCAGGGAGGCGACCTGGTGCCAGTCGTCCCCGGCCGCCGGGACCCAGCCGGGGCGGCGCAGGGCCAGCAGGGGAACATGGGCGGTGGCGGCCGCCCGGGCCGCGTTGAAACTGATGTTCTCCGCGAAGGGATGGGTGGCGTCGATGATCGCGTCCACGGCGTGCGCGCGCACCCACTCCACGAGCCCCTCGACGCCGCCGAAGCCGCCGATCCGGACCTCCCCGGCGGGCAGCCGGGGGGCGGCGACCCGTCCGGCGAGCGAGCTGGTGACCCGTACGGTGGCGGCACCGGGTTCCTGGAGGCGCGCGGCGAGGGCGCGGGCCTCGGTGGTCCCGCCGAGAATGAGTACGTGCACGGGAGCCCTTTCATGAGCGCAGGCGGCGGGCGCGACGCCCAACTCAAGCACACCGGTCTGCGCCCCGGCTGGACGACCGGGGCGTGCGCGACGGCGGCGACGACGGCCGCGTACACGGCGCTCCTGACGGGCGACTTCCCGGACCCCGTGACGATCACGCTGCCGAAGGGCGGGCGTCCGGCGTTCGCGCTCGCGGCCGAGGAGCTGGCGGCGGGCCACGCCATGGCGGCGGTCGTGAAGGACGCCGGCGATGACCCGGACGTCACGCACGGGGCGCTGATCCGTTCGACGGTACGGCTCCTCCCGGCCGGCTCGGGCGTCGTGTTCCGCGCCGGTCCCGGCGTCGGCACGGTCACCCTGCCCGGCCTGCCCCTGGACGTCGGCGAGCCGGCGATCAACCCGGTCCCGCGGCAGATGATGCGCGAGCACGTGGCGGAGGTCGCGGCGGCGCACGGCGCGGGCGGCGACGTGGAGATCACGGTCTCCGTCGACCACGGCGAGGAGATCGCCCGGTCGACGTGGAACCCTCGGATCGGGATCCTCGGCGGCCTGTCGATCCTGGGGACGACCGGGATCGTCGTGCCGTACTCCTGCTCGGCCTGGATCGACTCCATCCGCCGGGGTGTGGACGTGGCCCGCGCGGCGGGTCTGACGCATGTGGCGGGCTGCACCGGCTCCACGTCGGAGAAGACGGTGACGACGCTCTACGACCTGCCGGACATCGCCCTGCTCGACATGGGCGACTTCGCGGGCGCCGTCCTCAAGTACATCCGCCGCCACCCGGTCGACCGCCTCACGGTCTGCGGCGGCTTCGCCAAGCTCTCCAAGCTGGCCGCGGGCCATCTGGACCTCCACTCGGCCCGCTCCCAGGTCGACAAGGCCTTCCTCGCGGACCTGGCCCGCACGGGCGGTGCGTCGGATTCGCTGGCCGCGGAGATCGCGGAGGCGAACACGGGCCTGGCGGCTCTCCGCCTCTGCGAGTCCGCGGGCGTCCCCCTCGGCGACCTGGTGGCCGCCCGCGCCCGCGACGAGTCCCTCGCGGTCCTGCGCGGCGCCCCGGTCGCGGTCGACGTCGTGTGCATCGACCGCGCGGGCACGGTGGTGGGGCGGTCGGCGGTGGCGGGGCCTTAGCGACACCGCCGCGTCGACACGCCGGCACACCGGCGCACCGGATGCGGCCCCTGCCCCGCGAACCTAGGCTGACGAGGCAAGGCCCCCACGAGAGAGGGATGTGCCCATGGCGAAGCGAGGCAACAAGAAGCGCGCCCGCAAGAAGAAGAAGGCGAACCACGGCAAGCGGCCGAACGCCTGAAAGCCGGGGCCGGACACCCACCGGGTGTCCGGCCCGGGCGCGTCAGGGGGCGGGTCCCGCCGCCCGGCAGGGGCCGCACGGGCGCCGCCCAGCCGCTCGCCGCGCCAGGAGGCGCGAGCCACCTCGCGGGCCCGCCACCACGACCCCGCGCACGTCAGGGGGCAGGTGCCGCCCCACGGGCCGCCGCCAGGCGGCAGAGGCCGCACGGGCGCGGCCCGGACGCCGACCGCGTCAGGGGACGAGGCGTCCCGCGCCGTCGCCGTCGCCGTCAGCAGACGTGTCGGTCCCGTGCCGGGTCGTAGAGGTGGCTGTCGCGGAACTGCGAGGCGGCCAGCGTGCGGCCGACCAGGATCACCGCCGTCTTCGTGATCCCCGCCTCCTTCATCTGCGCCGCGATGTCCTCCAACGTCCCCCGCAGCACGATCTCGTCCGGCCGGCTGGCCATCGCCACGACCGCCGCCGGGCAGTCCGCGCCGTAGTGGGGGAGCAGTTCGGCGACCACCCGCTCGGCGTACCGGGCCGCCAGGTGGAGCACCAGGAGGGCGCCGCTGCGGCCCAGGGTCGCCAGGTCCTCGCCCTCCGGCATCGGGGTGGCCTGCTGGGCGATGCGCGTGAGGATGACCGTCTGGCCCACCGTCGGCACCGTGAGCTCCCGCTTGAGCGCGGCCGCGGCGGCGGCGAACGCCGGAACGCCCGGAACGACCTCGTACGGGATGTCCAGCGCGTCGAGCCGGCGCATCTGCTCGGCGACCGCGCTGAAGACGGACGGGTCGCCGGAGTGGAGCCGCGCCACGTCCTGCCCGGCCTCGTGGGCCCGGACGATCTCGGCGACGATCCGGTCCAGGTCCAGGTCCGCCGTGTCGACCAGCCGCGCGTCCGGCGGGCACTCGGCCAGCAGCTCGCGCGGGACCAGGGAGCCCGCGTACAGGCAGACCCCGCAGGCGGCGAGGGTGCGGGCGCCCCGCAGGGTGATGAGGTCGGCCGCGCCCGGCCCCGCGCCGATGAAGTAGACGGTCATGCTCCAGCTCCTGCCTTCGTTACGGACCACTGCGTGACCGGCATCGCCTGGCGCCAGCCGGTGAAGCCGCCCACCGGCACGGCCTGCGCGACGGCGAGCCGGACCAGCTCCCCGCCGTACTCGCCGTACCAGCGGGCGAGCAGCGCCTCGGACTCCAGCGTCACGGTGTTGGCGACCAGCCGGCCGCCCTCCGGCAGGGCGTCCCAGCAGGCGTCGAGCAGGCCCGGCGCCGTCAGACCGCCGCCGATGAACACCGCGTCGGGGGTGGGCAGCCCGGCCAGTCCGCCGGGGGCGGCCGCGGTGACGACCCGCAGCGCGGGGACGCCGAGCGCGGCGGCGTTGCGCTCGATCCGGGCGGCCCGCTCCGGGGCCTTCTCGACGGCGACGGCCCGGCAGGACCGGTCCGTGCGCATCCACTCGATGCCGATCGAGCCGGAACCGCCACCGATGTCCCACAGCAGCTCACCGGGCGCGGGGGCGAGCGCGGCAAGCGTCGCCGCGCGCACGTACCGCTTGGTGAGCTGGCCGTCGTGCTCGTACGCCTCGTCCGGCAGCCCGGGCACGGCGCCGAGCCGCGCCGCGCCGGGGGAGCGTACGAGGTCGAGGGCGATCACGTTCAGGGCGTCGACCCGCTCGTCCGGCCAGGCGGCGGCCGTGCCGTCGACGATCCGCTCGCGGTCGGAGCCGAGCTGCTCCAGGACCCGCATCCGGGTCCCTCCGAAGCCCTTCTCCCGCAGCAGCGCCGCGACCGCGCCGGGCGTCCCGGCGCCCTCGCTCAGGACGAGGAGCCGGCGGCCGTCGTGCAGGGACGCGGAGAGCGCGGCGAGGGCGCGGCCCACCAGCGAGACCGTCTCCACGGCGTCCAGGGCCCAGCCGAGGCGGGCGCAGGCGTACGAGACGGAGGAGGGGTGCGGCAGGACGTGCAGGCGCTCGGCGCCCACCGTCTCGGCGAGCGTGCGGCCGATCCCGTAGAACGTGGGGTCCCCGCTGGCGAGGACGGCGATCCGCCGGCCCTCGTGGGCGGCGAGCAGGCCGGGAACGGCGGGCCGCAGGGGCGAGGGCCAGGCGATCCGCTCACCGGGGCACTCGGCGACGGGCAGCAGGTCGAGCTGTCGGGGGCCGCCGACGAGGACCTCGGCGGCGCGCAGGACGCGGCGGGAACGCGCGGGAAGGCCGTCCCAGCCGTCCGCGCCGATCCCGACGACCGATATCGCAGCTGGAGGAACGGTACTCACGTCGCCGAACTCTACGGGAGCCCGCTCCGGCCCCTACTTCTGGGCGTTCTGGCCCACGTAGAAGAGGAGCCACACGAAGCCGGCGAACGCGTGCGTGGCGAAGACGTACACGAAGACGCGCAGGGCGACGCCGCGTTCCTTCCAGCGCTCGTAGTCGGACATGCCCACCAGCGTACGGGCCGCGGCGGGGACGGCACGGGACGCGAGGGGGGCCGGGAATAGGGCAGGGGGTCGCGCCGTTGGGGGAGATAGTTTACGATTCAACCAACAGCCCCCGAGGCGAGAGGTGAGCACGATGCAGTTCGGGATCTTCACCGTCGGTGACGTGACGACCGACCCCACGACCGGCCGCACCCCCAGCGAGCACGAGCGGATCAAGAACACGGTCGCCATCGCGCTGAAGGCGGAGGAGGTCGGACTCGACGTCTTCGCGACCGGCGAGCACCACAACCCGCCGTTCGTGCCGTCCTCCCCGACGACCCTCCTCGGGCACATCGCCGCGCGGACCGAGAACCTGATCCTCTCCACGTCCACGACACTGATCACCACCAACGACCCGGTGAAGATCGCCGAGGACTACGCCACCCTCCAGCACCTCGCCGACGGCCGCGTCGACCTGATGATGGGCCGCGGCAACACCGGCCCGGTCTACCCGTGGTTCGGCCAGGACATCCGCCAGGGCATCCCGCTCGCCATCGAGAACTACGCACTTCTCCACAGGCTGTGGAGGGAGGACGTCGTCGACTGGGAGGGCAAGTTCCGCAGCGCGCTCCAGGGCTTCACCTCCACGCCGCGCCCGCTCGACGGCGTCCCGCCGTTCGTCTGGCACGGGTCCATCCGCTCCCCCGAGATCGCCGAGCAGGCCGCGTACTACGGCGACGGATTCTTCGCCAACCACATCTTCTGGCCCAAGCAGCACACCGAGAAGATGGTCCGCCTCTACCGGCAGCGGTACGCGCACTACGGCCACGGCACCGCCGAGCAGGCCGTCGTGGGCCTCGGCGGTCAGGTCTTCATGCGGAAGAACTCCCAGGACGCCGTACGGGAGTTCCGCCCGTACTTCGACAACGCGCCCGTCTACGGCCACGGCCCGTCCCTGGAGGAGTTCAGCCGCGAGACCCCGCTCACGGTCGGCTCCCCGCAGGAGGTCATCGAACGCACCCTGTCCTTCCGGGAGTACGTCGGCGACTACCAGCGCCAGCTCTTCCTGGTCGACCACGCGGGCCTGCCGCTGAAGACCGTCCTGGAGCAGCTCGACATCCTCGGCGAGGAGGTCGTCCCGGTGCTGCGCAAGGAGTTCGCCAACCTGCGGCCGGCCGGTGTCCCGGAGACCGCCCCGCTCCACCCCGCCGTCACCCGCACCGCCCCGCAGAACCAGGAGGCGTAAGTCATGCAGACCCTGAAGCTGGTCGCCGTGTCGGCCGGCCTGAGCAGCCCCTCCTCCACCCGGCTGCTCGCCGACCGCCTCGCCAAGGCTGCCCAGGAGCGGCTGACCGAGCAGGAGTACATCGTCGAGGTCCGCGTCGTCGAACTGCGGGACGTCGCCGTCGACATCGCGAAGAACTTCGTCACGGGCTTCCCCTCGGCGCAGCTCCAGGAGGCGATCGACGCGGTGACCGGCGCCGACGGGGTGATCGCGGTGACCCCCGTCTTCACCGCCTCGTACAGCGGTCTGTTCAAGTCCTTCTTCGACCTGATCGACCCGGCCGCGCTGACGGGCAGGCCGGTGCTCGTCGGCGCCACCGGCGGCACGGCCCGCCACTCCCTCGTCCTCGACCACGCCCTGCGCCCGCTCTTCGCATATCTGCGGGCGCTGGTCGTCCCGACGGCCGTCTACGCGGCCTCGGAGGACTGGGGTTCGGGCGGTGACGAGTACACGGACGGCCTGCCGTCCCGGATCGCCCGGGCGGGCCACGAACTCGCCGACCTGGTCGCGGCCAGGGGCCCGGCGGGCGACGCGGACGACGACGAGGTCGTGCCCTTCGAGCGGCAGCTCGCCGACCTGCGCCTGGATTGATCCTCTCTTACGTTGGGGGCGGATGCGCCGTACAACGAGCGGAGATCGACATGGCCGGCAGGATCGTGGTGGGCGTCGACGGTTCGGAGCCGTCCCAGAAGGCGCTGCGGTGGGCGGCCGGGCAGGCCGCCCTCACCGGGGACACGCTCCAGGCGGTGATCGGATGGGAGTACCCGGCGTCCTGGTCGGCGGCGCCCGGGGTGCCACCGGACTTCGAGCCGGAGCATCTCGCGCACCAGATCCTGGAGGAGGCCCTGACCGAGGCCCTGGCCCCGGGCGTCGCCGCCGGGGTCACCCGCACGGTCGTCGGCGGCAACCCGGCCCAGGCCCTGATCGACCAGGCCGAGGGCGCGTCCCTGCTGGTGGTCGGCGACCGCGGCCACGCGGGCTTCAAGGCGGCGGTCCTGGGCTCGGTCTCCACCCGAGTGACCCAGCACGCGCCGTGTCCGGTGGTGGTGGTCCGCGGCGACTGACCGGGTTTGCCGTGCGACGGGGACACGGCGGGCGCATGATGCCGTCATGGACATCAAGCTGGAACTGATCGGCGTGCCCGTCACCGACATCGAGCGGGCCAAGGCCTTCTACGAGCAGGTGGGCTTCCACCTCGACCACGACTTCCCCGTCAGCGACGACATCCGCTTCGTCCAGATGACTCCGCCCGGCTCGGCCTGTTCGATCGCCTTCGGGAAGGGCATCACGCAGATGAAGCCGGGCTCCCTCGACAACATGCAGGTCGTCGTCACGGACATCGAGGCGGCCCACGCCCACCTCAAGCGGCGCGGCATCGAGGTCACCGACATCGACGACCAGCCGTGGGGCTCGTTCGTGTACTTCGCCGACCCGGACGGCAACCGCTGGTCGGTCCAGCAGACCACCCCGCGGGGGCAGTGACTACCTGCGGTTGTAGAGCCGCATCGTGATCGCTCCGAAGACGATCACGAACAGCGCGGACCAGCCGAGCGTCCAGGCGATGTCCGCCGCCGGCCAGTTCCCGGCCATCAGGTCGCGTACGCCGTCCGCCAGGTGCGTCACCGGGTTGTTGTTCACGAAGGCCTGGAGCCAGCCGGGCATGGTCGTCGGAAGGACGAAGACGCTGGACAGGAAGGTCAGCGGGAAGATCACCATCATGCTGACGCCCGTGACCGCCTTCTCGGTGCGCAGCAGCAGGCCGAACATGGTCCAGATCCACGAGAAGGCGAACGAGAACACGAGCAGCAGCGCGACTCCGAGCAGCACGCCGACCACCCCGCCGGCCGGCCGGTAGCCGATGATCATGCCGACGGTGAGCATGACCGCGGAGGCGATCAGGTACCGCACGATGTCGCCGAGCAGATAGCCCACCATCGGCGCGGGCCGCCAGATCGGCAGGGTCCGGAAGCGGTCGAAGACGCCCTTCTCGATGTCCGTGTTGACCGACATGCCGGTGTACATCGTGATCATCACGACGCTCAGCACGAGGATGCCGGGCAGCAGGAACTGGATGTACTCCGAGACCGAGCCGGCCAGCGCGCCCCCGAAGAGGTACGTGAACATCAGCACCATCATGATCGGGAACGCCGTCACGTCGAACAGCTGCTCCGGCACGTGCTTGATCTTCAGCATGGCCCGCCAGCCGAACGTCATCGAGGCGGAGAGCGCGCCGGGCCGCGGCGGGCGGGACCGGCCCACGAGCAGCGCCGCGAGTTCGTCCGCCTTCGGGGCGACGAAGTCGAGGGTGTCGGTGTTCTGCGTGTCCTTGCCGGAGGTGACGGTGGTCATGCCGTCGTTCCTTTCCTGTCCGTCAGTGCCAGGAACACCTCGTCGAGGCTGGGCTGGCCGAGCCCGAAGTTGTCGACCGTGATCCCGGCCCGCGCCAGCGCCGTGAGAGCCCGCGCGGCCTGCTCGGCGGCGCCGAGGTCCGTGCCGTGGCCGTCGACGGTGGCGGTGAGCGCGACCGGGTCCGGGTCGAGCTGGACGGAGGCCTTCAGGGCGTCCCGGAGGACCCGCTCGGCCTCGGGGCGCTGCTCGGGGTCCCGGAGCCGTACGTGCACCGAGCCCGAGCCCACGGAGGCCTTCAGCTCGCCCTTCGTACCCTCCGCGATCACCCTGCCGTGATCGATGACGGCGATGCGGGAGGCCAGTTGGTCCGCCTCGTCCAGGTACTGGGTGGTGAGCAGGACGGTGGTGCCCTGGTCGACGACCGCGCGGACGATGCTCCACACCTGGTTGCGGCTGCGCGGGTCGAGTCCGGTCGTCGGTTCGTCGAGGAAGAGCAGGTCGGGGGTGTTGAGGATGGACGCGGCGATGTCGATACGGCGCCGCATACCGCCCGAGTAGTTCTTGATCTGCTTGTCGGCCGCCTCCGCGAGCCCGAACGCGGCGAGCAGCTGCGCCGAGCGGTCCCGGGCGGCGGGGCGGCTGTGGCCGAGGAGCCTGCCGAGCAGGACCAGGTTCTCGGTGCCGGTGAGGTCCTCGTCGACGGAGGCGTACTGGCCGGTCAGGCTGACCCGGCCGCGCACGGTGTCGGCGTCCTTGACGACGTCATTGCCGAAGACCCGGGCCCGCCCCTCGTCGGGTCTCAGCAGGGTCGCGAGCATCCTGACGGCGGTGGTCTTGCCCGCGCCGTTGGGGCCGAGGACGCCGTAGACGATGCCGGGCGGGACGCGCAGGTCGATCCCGTCGACGGCTCGGTTCGTGCCGAAGACCTTGACCAGACCCTCGGTCTCGATGGCGAGGTCGGTCATGCGCGTGCCTCCAGGCTGCCGGATGCGTTCCGCTTCCACCCAGTCTCCGACGGACCCGGCCCGGCTGCCAGAGAACGACCCGGGCTCCCCCGTACGGCGGAGGGTGTCCGCCCCTCGCGCCGACGTCCCGGCCCCCGCCCCGGCGGCACGCTGACGCCATGCCGAAGATGAAGTCCCTGCCCGGCGTGCCCCGTTGGGCCGCCCTGGCCGCCCACGCCGTACCGCTGATCGTCCTCCCCTCGGGGATCTGGCGGATCGCGCTGACCCTGGGACTGCCCGTCGCCCGCGTCGACGACCCGGGACTCGCCCAGAACACGTTCCAGATCGCCCTGACGGTGGTCGCCGAGCTGCTCGCCTTCCTCACACTCGGCCTGGTCCGCTCCTGGGGCGAGGTGCTGCCGCGCCGGCTTCCCTTCGTGGGCGGACGGCGCGTCCCGCCCGGCGCGGCCACGGCGGCCGCGCTGGGCGGGGCGTTCGGGCTCCTCGCCCTGACAGGCTGGTACACGTACGTGGCGGTCGCCGGGATCGGCGCGGACGCCGCGGGGACCCACACCGAGGGGCCGGTCCAGGAGGCCCTGTTCCTGGCCTGCTACCTGCCCCTGGCGGCCTGGGGCCCGCTGCTCGCCGCCGTCGCGGTCGCCTACCGGCGCCGTCGTGCCACGGCACGCTCCACGGCCGCGACGTCCTCGTGGGTGTAGAGCCAGTAGAACGCGCCGATGATGGTCCCTCCGGCGACGACCAGGCCGAGGACGGTGGCCGAGTACACGCTCGGGCCCGAGAGGCTGAAGAGGAAGCCGACGGCGCAGCCGGCGAGCGCGCCCCAGGCCGCCGCGTGCACTTCGCGCGGCAGGACGTGGCCCCACTGGCGCAGGGCGTACACGGCGCCCGCGAGCACGGCTCCGGAGACGATGCCGAGGACGACCTCGCCCCAGTCGATGATGCCTCCGTCGCGCACGATCGCCGCCGCCCAGAAGCCGTAGGCGAAGCCCAGCGTGAGGGGCAGGCCCCAGCCGTGCGTACTCAGGTGCCGCCCGGCGGGCACCGCTGCGTGTGCGGCCATGGCAGGGTCTCCTTCACTCTCGCCCCCCTGCACCCTCTAGGGCACACCCGGAGCCCCCGCCGCCGCAACCGGACGGGGCGGGGGGCGGCGGGCGGCCGGGCCGGGGAGGGCCGGGTCAGGCGGCGGGCCGTACCGCGACGGCGTCGATCTCGAAGAGCATCCCGGGCAGCGCGAGCGCGGCGACGCCGCTGAGCGTCTGCGCGGGGAGCCGGTCGCCGAAGGCGCCGTGCAGCGCCTTGCCGAGCACCTCCAGCTTCGCGAGATCGTGATCGACGATGTACGAACCGAGGCGTACGACGTGCTCGAAGCCGAGCCCCACGCCCTCCAGCGCGCGGCGGAGGTTGGTGAAGGACAGCTCGACCTGGGCGGCGAAGTCCCCGGGGACGGGGGCGCCGGTCTCGTCGGAGGCGTACTGGCCGCCGATGAAGACGAGCTCGCCGGGGGCGGAGACGGCGTGGCTGTAGCCGAAGGGAGACGGGTCGTGGAGCGTGGCCGGGTTGGTGATCGTGCGCGGGTCGGAGCCGGTGACGCCGGTGCCGGTCGTGGCGGTGGTGTCGGTGCTGGTCATGGGGTGTGCTTCCTTCCGGAGAGTACGGCCGCGAGGCAGGCGGCCAGGGTGAGCGCGGCTCCCGTGGAGAGCAGCGCGGTGAGTGTGGTCGCGTCGACGAGCAGCCCGCCGAGGAGGGCGCCGAACGCGATCGAGAGGCAGAAGGCGCCGACGTAGAGCCCGGTCGCCGTCTCCACGTCCTCGGGGGCGGCGGCCATGAACCAGGACTGCAGCCCGACGGAGACCCCGCCGTACGCGAGCCCCCACAGGAGCAGCAGTCCGGCACCGGACGGGGTCGCGGAGCCGGCGAGGGCGAGCGCGAGGAGCGCGGCGGTCAGGCCTGCGGAGAGGACGGCGAGGGTACGGCGGGGGGAGCGGCCGGCCGCGGGGCCGGTGAGGAAGTTCCCAGCCACGCCCGCGAGTCCGTACCCGAGGAGGACCACGCCGACCAGCTCCCCGGAGACATGGACGTGCTCGGCGAGCACCGGCCTGACGAAGGAGTACGCGAGGAAGTGGCCGGTCACGAGGAGGAGGGTGAGCAGCAGTCCGGTGCGCACGCGCGCGTTGTCGCGCGGCAGCCGCAGCAGCCGACCGAAGCCACCCGTAGCCGCACCCGTACCCGTACCCGGGAGGCGGGACAGCAGCGTCACCAGAGCCCCCGTCGCCACCACCGCCACCACCCCCACTCCCGCGAACGCCCCTCGCCAGCCGGTCCATTCCGCGGCCGTGGTGGCCGCGGGGACGCCGAGCACGGAGGCGGCCGAGACCCCGCCGAAGACGACGGCGGTGGCCCGCCCGACGTCGGCCGCCGGGACGAGCCGGGGTGCAAGGCCGCCCGCGAGGGCCCAGAAGCCACCGATGGCGACACCGAGCAGGACCCGGGCGCCGAGGACGACCGCGAAGTGGGCGGCGGCCGCGGTCGCCAGGTTCGCGGCGGCGACGAGGGCCATCAGGACGACGAGGACCGCGCGCCGGTCGGCCCCGGCGGCGCGCACGGCGATCAGCGGGGCGGAGACGGCGGCCACGAGGCCCGGGACGGTCACCATCAGACCCGCCGTACCGGCGGAGACGCCCAGCTCGGCCGCGACCGGGGTGAGCAGACCGACGGGCAGCAGCTCCGACGTCATCACGGTGAAGATGCCGAGCGTGACGGCCCCGACCCGGGCCCGGCCCCGGCGCCGTCCCGGTCCGTCTTCAACCTGGATAGTCAACATCCAGAATAACCCCCTTGAAAAGCCCTCCCGGCCGGGAGGGCGCGTCGAATACGGGGCGGTCACCGGACCGGCAACCAGCCGGTCAGGCGTTGGCGAACCAGTGCCGGATGCGCTCCGGTGCCGCGGGCGCCTGGAGCTCCGCCCGCTGCCGTACGTCGTCCAGGGTGCGGGCCGCCAGCTCGCGCCGCCAGGCCAGCTCCGCCGCCCCCATCGCGCCCGCGATCGCACACTCGGCCGCGTAGCTCGCGGCCGGACCGGCACCGGGCCCCTGCTGCCGGATCTCGGAGCAGCGGAACGCCTCCTCCGGGCCCTCGATCGCGGCCACGACGTCCATGAGGGTGATCCGGTCGAGCGGCCGGGCCAGCCGGAAGCCGCCCTTGGGCCCGGAGACCGAGCTGACGATCCCGGCCCGGGAGAGGGCCTGGAGCTGCTTGTTGAGGTAGGCGGCGGGCAGCTCGTGATAGGCGGCGAGCCGGGCCGCCGTCACCGCCCGCTCCGGCCCGATCCAGGCCAGGTTGAGGCAGCTGTGCAGCGCCCACTCCACGCCCTCGTTCATCCTCATGTTCTGGATATTAGATGTCCAGGATCTCGGAGGCAAGCCCGGCGAGCCGCCGCAGCGCGTCGTCCAGGACGGGCAGCGGGGGCGAGGCGAGCCCGACCCGTACCGCGTCCGCCGCCCCGCGGCCGCCCGCCGCGAAGTCCGCGCCCGGGGTCAGCGCGATCCCGCGCGCCGCCGCCGCGACCACGAAGGCCTCCGCCCGCCAGGGCGCCGGCAGCTTCCACCAGCAGTAGTACGCGTGCGGCGAGGCACGGATCGCGTACGCGCCCAGGTGGAGCCGCACCAGCGCCTGCCGGGCCGCCGCGTCCGCGCGCTTCGCCGCCACGACCTCCGTCACCGTGCCGTCCGCCGCCCACCGGGTCGCCGCCGCGAGCGGCAGACCGCCCGCCGTCCACGCGCCGGAGCGCAGCGCACGCGCCAGGTCCTCCACCAGACCCTCCGGCGCGACCAGATGGCCGACGGTCAGCCCGGGCGCGAGGCGCTTGGAGAGGCTGTCGACGAGCACCACCCGCTCCGGGGCATGGGCGGCCAGCGGCGCCGGGGCGTCCGGCACCAGGAACGCCCAGGTGGTGTCCTCGATCGCGGTCAGCCCCGACTCCCTTAGCACGCCCGCCAGTTCGGCGCGGCGCGCCGGACTCGCCGTCACGGAGAGCGGATTGTGCAGGGTGGGCTGGACGTACACGGCGGAGAGAGATCCCGCGCGGACCGCCTCCGCCAGCGCGTCCGGCCGCATCCCCTCCCCGTCGAGCGCGATCGGCACCAGCCGCACCCCGAGCCGCTCCGCCACCGTCTTGACCAGCGGATACGTCAGCTCCTCGACGCCCAGCCGGCCCCCGGCCGGCACGAGCGCGGCGAGCGCCGCCGCGATGGCCTGGCGGCCGTTGCCCGCGAAGAGCACCCGGTCGGGGTCCGGCTCCCAGCCCGGCCGCGCGAGGACCCGGACGGCGGCGGCGCGCGCCTCCGGCGTCCCCACGGCCGCCGCGGGCCGGGCGGTCGCCTCGCCCAGCACGTCGGCGCGGGCGAGGGAGGTGAGCGCCCGCGCCATCAGCTCCGACTGCCCGGCCACCACCGGATAGTTGAGCTGGAGGTCGACCGGCGCGTGCCCGGCGGCCTCGGCGAGCGCGAGCGCGGCCCCGGGCGGCGGCGGAGCCGCCCGTACGAACGTGCCGCGCCCGACCTCGCCGACGACCAGACCCCGGCGCGCCAGCTCTCCGTACACCCGGATCGCGGTCGAGTTGGCGATCCGGTGCCGACGGGCGAACACCCTCTGCGGCGGCAGCCGGTCGCCGGGGCGCAGCCGCCCGTCCGCGATCCGCTCCGCGACCCGGTCGGCGATCCGGCGGTACTCGTCCATCGGGTACCTCTCCTCGTCCCGCGCGCTCTCATTGCACCGAGAGCAAAGGATGTCATTGCACCGAGGAGTGGGGGCTGCCTAGCCTCGGGCCATGGCTTCCGCAGAGATCGACGGACTGACGATCGGCTACGAGGACGAGGGAACGGGTCCCGCGCTCGTCCTGGTCCACGGCCACCCCTTCGACCGCACGATGTGGCGGCCCCAGATCGACCGCTTCTCGGCCACGCACCGGGTCGTCGCCCCCGACCTGCGCGGCTACGGTGCCACCACCGTAGTCCCCGGCACCACCCCGCTCTCCGCCTTCGCCGAGGACCTCGCCGCGCTCCTCGACCACCTCGGCATCGAGGAGTTCGTCCTCGGCGGCCTCTCCATGGGCGGCCAGATCGTCATGGAGTGCTACCGCCTCTTCCCCGGCCGGATACGCGGCCTGGTCCTCGCCGACACGTTCCCCGCCGCCGAGACCGAGGAGGGGAAGGCCGGCCGCCGCGCGACGGCCGGACGGCTGGTCCGCGAAGGCATGAAGGGGTACGCCGACGAGGTCCTGGACCGGATGGTCGCCCCGTACAACACGCACGCCGCGCCCCACGTCCACCGGATGATGTGCGCCACCGATCCCGAGGGCGCGGCGGCGGCGCTGCGCGGCCGGGCCGAACGGCCCGACTACCGCGAGCTGCTCACCACCGTCTCCGTACCGGCGCTCGTCGTCGTCGGCCGCGACGACGCGTACACCCCCGTGTCGGACGCGGAGGCGATGCACGCCGCGCTGCCGCACTCCACGCTGGTGGTCGTCGAGCGGGCGGCGCACATGCCGAACCTGGAGCGGCCGGCGGAGTTCGACGCGGCGCTCGCCGCGTTCCTCGACGCGCTGTGAGACACCGGCGCGGGGGACACGGCTCCCGCGCCGTCACTCGTACGGCCCAGCTGGACGTTCGCTCCCGGACCGGCCGCCGCACGATGAGCCCATGAGCCAGCACACCGCACCCCCTCGTCCGCCCCGCAGCCCCTCCGGCTCCGCCTGGGCGTCCAGCGGCACCCTGTTCGCCGGGGTCCTGATGCTCGTCATCGGCATCCTGGACATCCTCCAGGGCATCGCCGCGGTCGCCGAGGACGACGTCTACACCCGCGTCGGCGACTACGTCTTCAAGTTCGACCTGACCAGCTGGGGCTGGGTCCACATCGTCCTCGGCGTCCTCGTCGCCGTCTCCGGCGCCGGGATCCTCAAGGGATCCGAGTGGGGGCGCATGGGCGGCATCACCCTGGCCTCCCTGAACGTCATCGCGCAGTTCCTCTTCCTGCCGTACCACCCCTGGTGGGCGCTGTTCTCGATGGCCATCTCAATCTTCGTGATCTGGGCGCTGGCCACGGACGACACCTCCTTCCGCAAGGACACGGCGTGACCCGTACCCGCGCCGGTACACGCACCCGCGCCCGCGCCGTCTGCGCCACCGCCCTCCTCGCGCTCGCCATGACGGGCGTCACCGGCTGCACCGACGAGGACCGGCAGGCGGCCGAGGACATCGTCTCCTCCGCCACGGCGGCGGCCGCCTCGGCGGCCGAGGAGAAGATGAACCAGGTCAAGGACGGGGTGAACGCCACCGACAACGTGAAGGCGGGCGCGACGGGGACGGAAGGCGACCGGACCACGGCCGAGATCACCGCCACCAACCCCACGGACTCGAACGCCGACTACACGGTCTGGGTCAACTTCCGGGACGAGGACGGCAATCTGCTGGACGCCGCCGTCCTCAACATCGACGGCGTGGAGCCGGCCGGGTCCAAGACCGGTACGGCGCGCAGCAATCGCACCCTCTCGGGGGCGACGAAGGCGGAGATCCAGCAGGCGCTGCGACACTGACGAGGTGGAGCAAGTCCTGGCAGAGCAACGGTCCCCCATGCCCTCGTCCCCTCCGACCTCCCCCCGGCCCGGGCAGCGCCTCGCCGCCTGGGCCGCGGGCCTGCTCGTGGCCGTACCGGCGGTGGTCACGGGCTGCCGCCTCCTCGGCAGCGACGCGGTCACTCCCGTACCGCAGGCGCTGTCGTTCCTGCCCTGGCTCACCGTCCCGGCCGGCCTCGCGGCGCTGCTCGCGGCCGCCGCCCGGCGGCGGCCGCTCGCGGGCTTCGCCGTCCTCGTCCTCGCCGTCACGGCCTGGTTCACGCTGCCGTACGGACCGGACACCACCACCGCCCGCGGGCCCGTCGTCGAACGGCTCCGGGTGCTCACCGCCAACGTCGAGTTCGGCCAGGCGACGCAGGCCCTCACCGAGGCCGTACGCCGGGAGCGGCCGCAGGTCGTCTACGTCTCCGAGTGCGACCGTGCCTGCGTCCGCACCCTCACCGCGGCCCTGGCCGGCAGCCATCCGCACCGGGCGGTCGTGGACGGCGAGGGCTCGACCGGCTCCGTGATCCTGAGCGCGTACCCGCTGACCGCCCGGCCCCCGATCCCGGCCGCGATGGGCATGCCGGGCGCGGGCGCGCGGATCGGCGGCCGGGAGGTCGAGCTGCGGCTCGCGCACCCGCTCCCGCCGATCCCCCGCCAGGTCGACCTGTGGAAACGGGAGCTGGGACGGGTGGCGGAGTTCGCCGCCGCGCGCCGCGACGGCGCCCCGGTGCTCCTGGCCGGCGACTTCAACGCCTCCCAGGACCACGCCGCGTTCCGCGCCGTCCTCGACGCGGGCCGGCTGCACGACGCCGCGCGGCTCGCGGGCGCCGCGCGGACGCCGACCTGGCCGCGTGAGCTGCCCCTGCCGCCTTACGTACAGATCGACCACGTGCTGGTCAGCGACGACTTCCGGGTGCGTGACGTGCGGTTCCTCGACCTCGCGGGGTCGGACCACCGGGCCGTCCTGACCGGGCTCGACCTGCACGCCGGGCGCTGATCGGCGACGCTGGAACCATGGACCGGATGTACGACGACGAGCAGATCCTCACGAACATCGGCGCCCTCGTCGAGGAGGAGCGGGCGCTGCGCCGGCGGATGGGCGGGCTCCTCCCGGAGGAGCGGACGCGGCTCGCCGAGCTGGAGGTGCAACTGGACCAGTGCTGGGACCTGTTGCGCCAGCGCCGCGCGAAGGTCGAGTTCGGCGAGGACCCGGACACGGCGGCCGTCCGCCCGGCGGCGGAGGTGGAGGGCTACCGCAGCTGACACCGCCCCGTCCGCCTCCCCGGCAGGCGCTCGCCGCCCACGTACCGTGAGCCCATGGCACGTCCCGCGCGGCTCACCCCACCGCCCTGGCTCACCGCCGGGCTCCGTCCGGCCCCCGCGCCCATCCCCTGGGCAGCCGTCGCCCGCGCCTCCGTCGCACTGTCCGCCCCGCTCGCCGTCGGACTCGCCGTCGACCAGACCGTCTCCGGGGCCCTGGTCTCCATGGGCGCCCTCTCCGGGGTCATCGGCGACACCGCCGACGCGTACCGCATGCGGTTCTACAACATCGCCGTCCCCCAGCTCTTCGGCGCCCTCGGCGTCACCCTCGGCAGCCTCGTGTACGGCGAAGGCTGGCTGGCCGTCGCCGTGCTCACCCTGATCGCGCTCGTCTCCGGGATGATCTCCTCGATCGGCGCCGTCGCCTCCGTGTCCGGCCTGCTGCTGCTCCTCAACGCGGTCGTCGGCGCCGGCCTGCCGATGCCCGACCCCTGGTGGAAGCCGCCCCTGCTGCTCGGGCTCGGCGGGGCCTTCGTCCTCGCCCTGACCCTGCTCGGCTGGCCGCTGCGCGGCGGGGTCCCCGAGCGGACCGCCGTGGCCGGCACCTACCGGGCCGTCGCCGACGTCCTCGAAGCCGCCGGCACCGACGCGTACGACGAACGGCGCCAGGACGTCACCGCCTCCCTCAACCAGGCGTACGACCTCGTCCTCGCCCGCCGCGCCCGCGAGCACGGCCGGGCGCCGATCCTCGTACGGCTGCTCGCCCAGCTCAACGCGGTCATCGCCCTCGTGGAGGCCGCCCCGGCGGCCCACGTCGCCGCCCGCCGCTTCCACCGCCCCCTGCCGCCCGCGATCCCGGCCGCGGTGCGCGCACTCGCCGACGCGGTCGGGGAGGGCCGTACGGACATCCCCGAGCTCGACCTCCCCGACGCCAGGCGCCCCGCCGAGAGGGCCGTCGACCAGGCCCTGCGCCACGCGGCCACCGTCGTCGGCCAGGCGGAGCCCAACCCCTACAACGTGGACGACCGCCTCGGCCGCCCCGCCGCGCTGCGGGTCAGGTCCCGCCGGGTGGTCCGCGGCGTCCTGCTCTCCGAGGAGTCCTGGCGGTACGGGCTGCGGCTCGCGCTCTGCATCGGCCTCGCCCAGTCGGTGGTGTCGGTGATCGAGGTGCCCCGCTCGTACTGGGTCGCCCTCACCGTCACCTTCGTGATGAAGCCGGACTTCGGTTCGGTCTTCTCCCGGGCCGTGCTGCGCGCGTTCGGCACGGCCGTCGGGCTCGTCACCGCAGCGCTCGTCCTCGCCGAGGTGCCGCGCGGATGGTGGGACGTGCCGGTGATGATCGTCCTCGCCGCGCTGATCCCCGCCTTCTCCGCCAAGGGGTACGCCTTCCAGACCGCGGCGATCACCCCCGTCATCCTGCTGCTCTCCGACCTCCTCAACCAGCAGGGCTTCGACCTGGTGCTGCCCCGGCTCTACGACTCCCTCATCGGCTGCGGAATCGCGCTGGTCGCCGGCTATCTGCTCTGGCCGGAGTCCTGGCACAGCCGGATCGGCGACCGGCTCGCGGACTCCGTCGCCGACTCGGCGGCCTATGTGGCTCAGGCGTTCTGCTCGCCGGAGGACGAGGACCCGCCCGCCCGGCTGCGGGCCCGTCGGAAGCTGTACCGCGATCTGTCCGCCGTACGCTCCGAGTTCCAGCGCGCCCTGACCGAACCGCCGCCGACCGGGACCGTGGCCTCCGCCTGGTGGCCGCTGGTCGTCGCCGTCGAGCGGATCGTCGACGCGACGACCGCCGCCCGGGTCCGCGTCAACCACGGCGCCCCGCCCCCGGACCAGAAGGAAGTCAGGGCGGTGGAGCAGCAGTTGCGGGAACTCGCCGACGGGCTGCGCGGCACGGACGTCCTCGTCGAGGTACGGACGGAACTGACAGGCGACGAGGAGGGGGTGCTCGCCCCGCTGCGCCAGGAGGTCGTGGCGGCCCGCGCGATCGCCACTCCCCGTGCCACTGCGGGCTAAACGCCCCGCTGGGGGCGCACGGATGCCCTTACCGGCGGTCACAGAACGGAAGGTTCCATCCGCCGTTACCGGAATCCGTCCGGGCGACTACGATGCGCTCGATTCACCTTGATCCGTGCGCGGTCCGGCGAACAACTGACTCGGCGGCACGGTCACTTCGTCCTGCACCGCTCCCGTGCCCCCCAAGGACAGCCGCCATGCGCACGACCACCGGCAGAGGGCTCCAGCCCAATGTTCTCGGGACCTTCGACACCATCGTCATGGCCGTCGCGGGCAGTGCGCCCGCCTACTCCCTGGCCGCCACGACGGCCGTGCTCTTCGGCGCGGTCGGCCTGGCCGGACCCGCGGCGCTGCTCTACTGCGCGATACCGATGCTCGGCATCGTCCTCGCCTACGCGCGCCTCGGCCGGATCGACGTCAACGCGGGCGCCGGCTACTCCTGGGTGGGCCGCACCCTCCACCCCTTCCTCGGCTTCCTCTCCGGCTGGGCCCTCGTCGTCTCCGCGACCGTCTTCATGGTCGCCGGATCGCTCCCCGCCGGCGCGCTGACGCTCTCTCTCATCGATCCCGGGCTCGCCGACAACACCCCGCTGGCCGCGGCCGTCGGCGCCGGCTGGTTCCTGATGATGCTGCTCGTCGTCCTGGGCGGCGCCCGGCTCACCGTACGGGCGCAACTGATCATGTCGGGCGTCGAGATGCTCATCCTCGTCGCCTTCGTCCTGGCCGCGCTGCTGCACCGGGGCCACGCGACCGCCTTCGACTGGTCCTGGTTCGGCTTCGCCCACTTCGACGGCCCGGCGGGCTTCGCCTCGGGCGCGCTGATCGCCGCGTTCTACTACTGGGGCTGGGACGTCACCAGCAACCTCAGCGAGGAGACCCGGAACAGCCGCCGTACGGCCGGGCTCGCCGCGCTGGTGGGCGTCGCGGTCGTCTTCCTGGTCTTCGAGGCGTTCACGGTCGCGGTCAACGTGCTGCTGACCTCGGGGCAGATCGAGTCCGCGGGTGCGAACGTCCTGGCCGTGCTCGGCCAGGAGATCTGGCCGGGCGTGGGTGGAAAGCTGCTGGTCGTGGCCGTGCTGCTGTCCACGATCGCCACCCTGGAGACCACCCTCATCCAGGTGACCCGCTCGCTCTTCGCGATGGGCCGCGACCGCACGATGCCGGCCGCGCTCGGAACCGTGCACCGGCGCTGGAACACCCCGTGGGTGGCGATCGCCGCCGTGGGGGGAGCCGCGCTGCTGATGTTCGGCGCGGCGGCGGCCGCCGGTCCGATGGGGCGGATCCTCAGCGACGCGGTGTCCGCGATCGGCCTGCTGATCGCGTTCTACTACAGCCTCGCCGGGATCGCCGCGGTGGTCGCGTACCGGGGGATGCTGCTCAGCTCCGTACGGAACTTCCTCGTCGGGGGCGTCTGGCCACTGCTCGGGGCGGCGTTCATGCTGTGGGCGTTCGTCGAATCGCTCGGCGAACTGTCCACGACGTCACGGGTCATCGGCCTGGGCGGGCTGCTGCTGGGCGTGGTCCCGATGCTCGTGTACTGGCGCCGGGGCAGCACGTACTACCGCCCGGCACGGCTCGACGCGGCGCGCGCGCTGGCGGCCGCCGAGCCGTTCGCACCGAGCACGGCACGGGCGCGCAGGACGGACGAATCGCTGGCGACGGACTTCTGACGCGAGGCGCTGCCGGGGTCACGGCTTCCGGCACGACGGCTCCAGGCTTCTGGTCACACCGCTCTACGGCTTCTGGCTCTACGGCTTCTGGCTCTACGGTTCACGGTTCACGGCTTCTGACCCAGAGGTCACGACTTCTGGCTCTACGGTTCACGGCTTCTGGCTTCATGGCTTCCGAGGGAGGACCTGGATGGCCGCTCTCCGCCGATCGGCGCGCTCGGCCCGCGCGGCCCGCTTCACCCCCGTCTTCGACCCGGACTTCGGCGACCGCGCCCTCACCGAGGCGCGGCACGACATCGTCATCGGCCGCTGGCAGGGTGTACGGGATCTGCTGCGGGACACCGGTGAGGACTGGGCGCGCCGGACGCACCGGGTGCGGCTCCTCGCGCACGCGGCAGCGGGCAGTTCGTCGGTCGAGGCGTGGCGGGCGGCGGAGCCGGACAGCCCGGACGCCGCGGTGCTGCGGGCCGCCACCGAGGTGGTGCGGGTCTTCGACACGGCGATCGCCGCCGGCCGGGGCACGGTCGTGGACCGGGGGCGGGTCGACGCGACCGTCGACGCGTGTCTGCGTGCGACGGAGGCGGCCCCGGCGGACCCGATGCCGTGGGTCTCGCTGCTCTCGGTGGCCCGGCTGTACGAAGGCGGGGTGCCGCGCCGAGAACTGCGGCAGTGGTTCGACGAGTTGCGGCGCCGTGATCCGTACAACACCGAGGGCCACGCGCAGGTGATGCGCTACTGGTCGGCGCGGTGGCACGGCACGCACGGGGCGATGTACGACTTCGCGCGGGACGCGGCCGGTGTGGCGCCGCCCGGGTCGCCGCTGCCGGTCCTGGTGCAGGTGGCGCGGGTGGAGGAGTACCGCTACATCGCGGACGGGGCGCTCGGGCGGGGTCCGGTGCGCGGTTTCGACCAGCACTGGAAGCACGAGCTGGCCGTGGACGAGCTGCGCCGGACGTTCGAGCGGTGGATCGGCGGCCGCGAGCCGGGCGGCCCGGTGGCGCCGGAGGAGGTACCGGACCTCAACTATTTGGCGCACGCAGCCTGTTACGCGGGCCAGGTGGAGGTCGCGCGCGAGGTGCTCGGGATGCTCGGGACGCGGGCGGCATGGGTTCCGTGGGCGTACACGGGGGACCCGGAGGAGCAGTTCGTACGGTTCAGGGAGGGGCTGGGAGTGGTGTGAGGGGCGGTGCCACGCCCCTCACACCACGTTCAGTGGGCTCAGACGCCGATGTCGCGGCCGTCCTTGCGCCAGACGGAGACGACCGACGGGCGGACGATCTTGCCCGGTCCGTCGGGCCACTCCGACTTCGGGTTCTCGACGGAGGCGCCGTCGATCTCGCCCGGGTGCTGGACCGCGACGACGACGCGGCGGTCCTGGATGATCGGGCCGCAGGTCTCGGCGCCCTTGGGGACGGTCAGGAACTGCTTGATCTCACCGCGCCGCTCGCCCTGCGTGGCGACACCGAACAGGCCGTCGTGCGAGCCGAGCTGGGCACCGTCGGTGGAGATCCACAGGTTGCCGTGCGGGTCGAAGGCGACGTTGTCCGGGCAGGAGATCGGGGAGACCTTGTCCTTGGGGAAGCCCGCGAAGTACGTGGCCGGGTCGTTCGGGTCGCCGGCGACGAGGAAGAGGCGCCAGGCGAAACCGTCCGAGGCCGGGTCGTCCCAGTGCTCGGCGAGCTCCAGGACCTGGCCGTGCTTGTTGAGGTTGCGCGGGTTGGCCTCGTCCGCCGGGGCCTTGCCGGCCTTGCCGCGGTCGCTGTTGTTGGTGAGCGCCACGTAGACGCGGCCGGAGCGCGGGGACGGCTCGACGTCCTCGGGGCGGTCCATCTTGGTGGCGCCGACCTTGTCACCGGCGAGGCGGGTGAAGACGTACACCTCCTCGGCGGTCATGCCCTCGACGTGCGAGACGTTGCCGGTGGCCAGCGGGATCCAGGCGCCGGAGCCGTCGAACTCACCGTCGTTCGGGAGCTTGCCGGTGCCGTCGATCTGGGCGGCCGGGCTGTCGCCGGTCAGCTTGGCGACGTAGAGGGTGCCCTCGTCGAGCAGGGTGAGGTTGTGGGCGTGGGCGGCGCGGGAGTTGCCCTTCATCATCCGCTTCGACGAGACGAACTTGTAGAAGTAGTCGAAGCGCTCGTCGTCGCCCATGTAGACCACCGGGCGGCCGTCGGCGGTGAGGCGGGGCTGCGCGGCCTCGTGCTTGAAGCGGCCGAGCGCGGTGCGCTTCTTCGGGACGGACTCGGGGTCGTACGGGTCGAGCTCGACGACCCAGCCCTGGCGGTGGACCTCGTTGGGCTCCTGCGCGAGGTCGAAGCGCTTGTCGAACCGCTCCCACTTGCGCTCGGAGGCGCCGGTGCCGATGCCGTAGCGCTTGTCGGTGGCGCTGGAGCCGTTGGCGAAGTACTGGTTGAAGTTCTCCTCGCCGTGCAGCGTGGTGCCCCAGGGGGTGGTGCCGCCGGCGCAGTTGTTCAGCGTGCCGAGGACCTTGCGGCCGGTCGGGTCGACGGAGGTCTTCAGGAGCGCGGAGCCGGCGGCGGGGCCGGTCAGCTCGAACTCGCTGGTGGTGTGGAGACGGCGGTTGAGCGGGTGGCGCGTGACCGGCGTGAGCTTGCCGGAACGCTTCTCCTCCTGGACCACGACGACGGAGAAGCCGTGGGCGGCCCAGGCGATCTCGACCTGCTCGCGGGTCGGGTTGGCGGCGTCGTACGCCTTGAACATCAGGATCTCGTCGGTGTACTCGTGGTTCGCGACGAGGATCTGGCGGTCCCGCTCCCCGGGGAGGGGGAGGAGGCTCAGGAAGTCGTTGTTGTAGCCGAACTGGCCGGCCTGCGCGGCGGCGGTCTGCTTGTCGGCGTCGAAGGCCGGGGCGCCACGGAGGATCGGCTCGCCCCAGCGGATGACGACGTTCTGCTCGTAGCCGACGGGCACGGTGACCTTGTCGGCCGTGTTGGGCGCGACGGGCGTGAAGCGGAGACCACGGGCGCCGTCGGCGACGGGGCGGCCCTTGGCGGCGGCGGAGGCGGCGTCGGAGTTGGACGCGGCGACGGCGGGCGCGGCGCCACCCGAGCCGATGACGGCGCCGCCGGCGGCGGTGGCGACGGTCACGACGGCGGCGGCGCGCACCATGGAACGACGGGAGAGGGCGCCGGCTATGACGTCGCCGACGTACTCGTTGTCGCTGGTGTTGGGCACCTCGTGGAAGCAGGCGTCACCACAGCGGAACCGACAGGTGAGGGCGGAACGGCCGCCTCCGTGCGGGTTGGTGCTCAGCAGCGGCAGCAGTTTGCGCACTTGGTCCTCCTCCGGCGCGTATTGCGCCGCCCCTTGGTCCCGACATGGTGTCGGGATTCCCGTTCGGCGGTGACGTTATGTGCACACATCTGCACGGGGGCGGCGCGGAAGTGAACGCCGAATGAATGAGCGGGAACGGGGGCTGATTCGGCGGCGGTTGGGGGAGGGCGGCGCTACCGCACGGGGCGCGATGCGGGGGCCGTTCGGGGGTGATCCGGAGGCCAGTATTCCGCGTCCGCTTGCGGCGGCGGAGGGCCGGTCGGGGGCACGATTCCGGTGCGATTCGGGCGTGCGGGGGCTAGGATTCCGGGTCCGGTTGGGGCGCCGGGGGCGACACACCAGGGGCCGCTAACCTTACGTGTCCGCCCTGGCCAGGGATGATTCCTCCCAGTACGGACATTCACCGCACCCAACTCATGCGAAAGGCCTCGCCCATGGGCATTCGGAGCTTGCTGCGTAAGGTGTTCGGACGCGATCGTGCGGAACGGCACGCCGATTCCCCGGCAACCTCCGTCCCGCCCCAGGGGGCCCCGTCCCGCCAGGAGGACCCCGCGCCGACGCCGCCCCTGACGGAGGACGAGGCCCGGCGCGCGGCGGACGACCTGGTTGCGGCGGCGTTCGACAACCCGAAGGTCCCGGCGGCGAGGACGGCCCAGAAGCCGGACTCCGAGGCCGAACCGGTCACGGAGAAGCCGGAGGCGGTCACGGCGGAGGCGCAGGCGGCCCCGGCCGTCGCGGACCTGCCCAAGCAGGCCACGACGGAGCCGGTCGCGGAGGCGAAGCCGGAGCCTGCCGAGGCGGAGGCGACGCCGACGGAGGAGCCCGTCGCGGAGACGGCTGCCGAGCAGGACGCGGCGGAGCCGCAGGCCGAGGCCGCCGCCGCGGCCGAAGTGGCGGACGAGCCGCAGACCGAGGCCGCCGCCGAGACGGCGGACGCTCCGGCGGAGGAGGCCGTGGCCGAGACCGCCGACAACGGCGAGGCGGAGGCCGAGGCCACGCAGGAGGAGCCCGTAGCCGAGGCGCCTGCCTCGGACGAGGCCGAGCAGGTCGCGGCGGAGCCGCAGGCCGAGGCTCCCGAAGCCGAGGCCGTCACCGAGCCCGAGGCCACCCCGGCCGAGGCCGAGGCCGTAGCGGACGAGCCGGTCGCCACCGAGCCCGAGACCACGCCGGCCGACGAGCAGGAAGCCGCTGCTCCGGCCGAAGCCGTCGTCGCCGAGCCGGAGACCGCCGAGGCCGTAGCCGACGAGCCGGTCGCCACCGAGCCCGAGGCCACCCCTGCCGACGAGCAGGAAGCCGCCGCCCCGGCCCAGGCCGAGCCGGTCGCGGACGAAGCCGTCGTCGCCGAGCCGGTCGCAGCCGAAGCCGTCGTGGCCGAGCCGGAGACCGCCGAGGCCGAGGCCGTAGCCGACGAGCCGGTCGCAGCCGAGCCCGAGGCCACGCCGGCCTCCGAGCCGGAGGCCGCCGCTCCGGCCGAAGCCGAGCCCGTCGCCGCCGCCGCCGTGACCGTCGTG
Organism: Streptomyces sp. NPDC022552; assembly: GCF_055561875.1. Lineage (NCBI taxonomy): Bacteria > Bacillati > Actinomycetota > Actinomycetes > Kitasatosporales > Streptomycetaceae > Streptomyces > Streptomyces sp. NPDC022552. The sequence goes on along the minus strand of NZ_JBVHGJ010000005.1, from coordinate 387,438 downwards.
GACGAGCCCGTCCCCGGCACCACCGCCACCGACAGCACCCTCGCCACCGACGCGCCGCAGCTCGTCGAGGCGTACGACGCCGCCGCGGGCGTGCTCGCGGAGCGCGGGCTCGTCGGGGCGGCGCCGGTCGCCGTGTACCTCGTCGTCGACCGGTCCGGGTCGATGCGCGGGTACTTCAAGGACGGCTCCGTCCAGCGCCTCGCCGAGCAGACCGTCGCCCTCGCCGCGCACCTCACCGAGGACGCCACCGTCACCGCCGTCTTCTTCTCCACGGACATCGACGGCACCGCCGAACTCCGCCCCGCCGGCATCGACGGCCGCATCGACGAGATCAACGCGGGCCTCGGCCGCCTCGGCCGTACCAACTACCACCGCGCCGTCGAAGAGGTCCTCGCGCACCACGAGAAGACCGACCCCACCCGCCCCGCCTTCGTCGTCTTCCAGACCGACGGCGCCCCGGAGTCCAAGACGGCCGCCACCCAGGCGCTCGCCGAGGCCGCCGAGCGCCCGATCCACTGGCAGTTCGTCGCGTGGGGCGAGGAGGACAACAAGGCGTTCGACTACGTCCGTAAGCTCACCGCCCCCCGTACCGGCCACTACCTCGCCGGTCCGGCCCCGTCGGAGACCGCCCACGCCGACTTCTACCGCGGGCTGCTCTCCACCTGGGAGATCTGAGCAGGGCTCACAGCAGACCTGGTGGTGACGGGCAACGTCACCGTCACCACCAGGCCGCCGCCCTCCCGCTCACCCCGGGCCACCGCCCCCACCGTCCCGCCGTGGGCCGCCGCGATCGACCGGACGATCGACAGGCCGAGCCCGGCCCCCGGACCCATCCGGTCGCGCCCCTCGCCCCGCCGGAACGGCTCGAAGAGCCCCGGCACCTCATCGGCCGACACCACCGGCCCCGTGTTCACGACGGTCACCACTCCACCGTCCGCACGCACCTCCACGGACCCCCCGGGAACGTTGTGGGCGACGGCGTTCGCGACGAGGTTCCGTACCAGCTGCCCGAGCAGCACCCTGCTCCCCCGTACGACACCACTCGCCTCACCGGCGCACGCCACCCCGAACGCCTCGCACTCCTCCGCGACCACCTCCCCCAGCCGTACGTCCTCCCGCTCCTCGAGCCCCCGCTCGCTCCGGGCCAGCACCAGCAGCCCGTCGATGAGCCGCTCGCTGCGCCGGTTGGTGTCCAGCAGCACCTGCTTGACCTCGGTCGTGTCGTCGAGCCCGACCTGGATCGCGGCGCGCTGCGTGGCGAGCGGGGTCCGCAGCTCGTGCGAGGCGTTCGCGATGAACCGCCGCTGGCTGTCGAACGCGGCCTCCAGCCGCCCGAGCAGCGCGTCGATCGTGTCTCCGAGCTCCTTCAGCTCGTCGTCCGGCCCGCTCGCGCCGATCCTCTCGTGCAGGTTCCGCTCCGAGAGCCGCCGCGCCCGGGCGGTCATCTCGTGGACCGGCCGCAGGACCCGCCCCGCCGTCCACCAGCCCACCGCGACCGCGCCGAACGCCATGACGGCCAGGGCGAGGCAGGACCAGATGAGCATCTGCTCGCCGGCAGCACGGCTGACGTCGTCGCTCAGCCGGTACGCGGTGACCGTCTCGAACGGCGCCACGACCCGCACGCGCGCCGCGATGGCGTCCGCCTCGCCCTCCGTACCGGCCCGGGACAGCAGGTTCACGACGGTCAGGAGGCACCCGCCGAGGACGACGAAGACGCCTCCGTACACGAGGGCGATCCGGGTCCGGATCGTCGAGCCGGAGCCCAGCACTCCCGCGCTCACAGCGCGTACCCCACGCCCTGGACCGTCCGGATCAGCGCGGGCTCGCCGAGCTTCGCGCGCAGCTTGCTCATGCAGACCCGTACCGCGCCGGTGAAGGGGTCGGTGTGCGCGTCCCAGGCGCGCTCCAGGAGCTCCTCGGCGGAGACCGTGGCGCCGTCCGCCTCCAGCAGGATCTGGAGCACGGAGAACTCCTTCGGCGACAGGTCGAGCACCCGGCCGTCCCGCGTCGCGGTCCGCCGTACGGTGTCCATCGCCACCCCGGCACGTTCGAGCAGCGGCGGTACGGGCCGGGCGCTGCGCCGCCGCAGCGCGCGGACGCGGGAGACCAGCTCGGGGAACTCGAAGGGCTTGCCCAGATAGTCGTCGGCGCCGAGGTCGAGCCCCTCGACGCGGTCCTCGGTGGAGGCGGAGGCGGTCAGCATCAGGATCCGGGTCCGGGCGGTCCGGGCGACGAGCGCGCGGGCCACGTCGTCGCCGTGGACGCGGGGCAGGTCGCGGTCGAGGACGACGACGTCGTAGTCGTGCAGGCCCAGGTAGGCGAGGGCGGCGTCGCCGCTGTAGACGGTGTCGACGGCGAAGCCCGCCCGCCGCAGGCCGGTGGCGAGGAGCTCCGCGAGGACCTCCTCGTCCTCGGCGACAAGTACGCGCATGATCTCTTCCTCGCTGCCGGTCACGGCTCTTTCTATGCCGCCCAACGTTTCGCGGACGTCTCCGTCTCCCGCCCCCGCGTCCGGCCCCCGCTCCCCCCACCCGTTATCGATGTGAGTGGATCTTGAACTGGCCGTTAGGATTTCGACCATGGCGGCCACTGGATCCGAGAAGCAGGGGGCGAAGGCGTTCTACGTCTCGACCCCCATCTACTACGTCAACGACGCTCCTCACCTGGGCCACGCCTACACGACCGTCGCAGGCGACGTGCTCACGCGCTGGCACCGTCAGCGCGGCGAGAAGGTGTGGTACCTCACCGGCACGGACGAGCACGGTCAGAAGATCATGCGCACGGCCGAGGCGAACAACGTCACGCCCCAGGCCTGGTGCGACAAGCTCGTCGAGGAGGCGTGGAAGCCCCTCTGGGAGCACCTGAACATCGCGAACGACGACTTCATCCGGACGACGGAGAAGCGTCACACGGACCGCGTCCAGGAGTTCGTGCAGGACCTGTACGACAAGGGCGAGATCTACAAGGGCGGGTACGAAGGCCCGTACTGCGTGGGCTGTGAGGAGTACAAGCTCCCCGGCGACCTCATCGAGGCGGAGGACGGCACGAAGCTGTGTGCCGTCCACAAGAAGCCGGTGGAGATCCTCAAGGAGGAGAACTACTTCTTCAAGCTGAGCGAGTACGGCCCGAAGCTGATCGAGTTCTACGAGTCGAACCCGGGCTTCGTCCAGCCGGAGTCGGCGCGCAACGAGGTCGTGAACTTCGTCAAGCAGGGCCTCGAGGACCTCTCGATCTCGCGCTCGACGTTCGACTGGGGCGTCCCGGTCCCGTGGGACGACAAGCACGTGATCTACGTGTGGATCGACGCGCTCCTGAACTACGCGACGGCGGTCGGCTACAACGAGAACCCGGAGAAGTTCGACGAGACCTTCCCGGCGAACGTCCACCTCATCGGCAAGGACATCCTCCGGTTCCACGCGATCATCTGGCCGGCGATGCTGATGGCGCAGGGCCTGCCGGTCCCGGGCCGTGTGGCGGCTAACGGCTGGCTGATGGTCGGCGGCGAGAAGATGTCGAAGTCGAACCTGACCGGCATCAAGCCGCAGGACCTGACCTCGCACTTCGGCGTGGACGCGTACCGCTGGTACTTCCTGCGGGCCATCGCGTTCGGCCAGGACGGCTCGTTCTCCTGGGAGGACTTCACCGCCCGCTACACGAGCGAGCTGGCGAACGACTACGGCAACCTGGCGTCCCGGGTCGCGGCGATGGTCGGCAAGTACTTCGACGGCGCCCTGCCGGCCGCGACGGCCGACGGCGACGCGGAGAAGGCGATCCACGAGGGCCTGGCGAAGGCGGTCGCGACGGCCGACCAGAAGATCGGCGAGGAGCTGGACTTCCAGGGCGGCATCCTGGCGATCTTCGACTTCGTGAAGCAGGTCAACGGCTACATCACGGAGCAGGAGCCGTGGAAGGTCGCCAAGGACGAGTCGGAGACGGGCCGCGCCCGCCTGGCGACGATCCTCTACACGGCGGCCGAGTCGCTGCGCGGTGTCGCGGTCCTGCTGAACGCGATCATGCCGGAGACCTCCCAGAAGCTCTGGGACTCCCTGGGCGCGGAAGCGTCCCTGGGTGCCCTGGCCGCCCAGCCGGTCCAGTCGGCCGGCGAGTGGGGCAGGCTCCCTGCGGGCACGACGGTGACGAAGGGCGCGGTGCTCTTCCCGCGCCTGGAGGAGCCGAAGACGGCGTAAGGCTCGATCACGGAGGAGGGGCCCGCTCCGGCGGGCCCCTCCTTCGTGCTTCCGTCCTCCACGCCGCTGCGCGGCTCGGCTCACAGGAACAGCGGAATGAGCGACACGGCCAGGCCGATCACTCCCACCGCCAGGCCGGCAGCCTCCCAGGGGCGGTCCCGGACCACCTCGCGGACGGTACGACGCAGCGGTTCCGGGACACTGAGGGGAAGGCCCGTCAGACCGCCGGGCAGGACGGTGTCGAGACCGGACAGCGCAGTGACGTTGAGCGTCGCACGTCCGACGCGGAACTCCGGGTCGAGCACCCGGTCCTCGGCGGCCCAGTGCGCCCCGGGGCCCAGCTGAAGGCGGTCCGCGTCCGTCCTCAGCTGGAAGAAGGTGACGCGGTACCCGCTCACGGCGCCGACCGTGCGGGAGGGCTGGACGGCCTCGACGGTGCCCAGCTCGGTCAGGACGTCCCGGTCGGGCCGGTGCTGATAACCGGCCAGCTCCTCTTCGAGTTCCCGGATCGCCGCGGCACGTCGATCGGTGTCCGAGGAGCGGACGTGTCCGCCGGGCAGCTGGTACTGGCGGGCCTTCTCGTCGTACTGGAGAAGGTACTGCGCCCGTCCTCCCCGGCCCCGGTGCCGGGCCTTGACCACGACCTGGACCACCTCCACCTGCCTCAACGGCACGGCATCGGGGTCCAGGGCGAGACGACGGCTCTCGGCCAGGTAGAGGAACTGCGGTCCGGCGAGCGCCTGGCTCCCGGTGTACGGCCCCTCCTCGGCTCCCGTGCGCTCCCAGTTGTCCAGGACCGCGTGCCCTGCCCTGAGATAGGCAGCCGTGCTCCGCAGGAAGTAGGCCGCCTGCGGGCTGATCACCGCCACCGTGGCGGTGCCGTCGGGCTCGGCACCCTGCCGCAGCACGCCGAACACGCTCAGCAGGGCGACGACGGTGGGCACGACGGTGCCGGCGTCCTCGGGGGCCAGCCCGGCACGACGGCCAAGCTCCGGCTCCGTCACGGGGCCGGAGCCCTGCTGCGCCGCGAGGCAGTCCAACAGCGCGGCGGTGCTCATCCGCGTCACCTCGGTCACCGCTGGTCTCCTTCACCGCTCGGGGACGGCACGGGTTCGTCGCTCGGGGACGGGACGGGTTCACCGCTCGGGGACGGCAGGGGTTCACCGCTCGGGGACGGCACGGGCCGACGCAGGCACAGCACGTCGCGGCGCACCTCGACGACTTCCCAACCGTGGTCCGTGGCGAGCAGGGGAAGCCGTCGTCCGGCGGTGATCCGCTGGTAGGCCTCGGAGCCCCAGCGGGTCCTCAGACGGTTGCCGATGGTGGTCAGGGCCGCCTCCTTGCCCTGCGCCGCGAGCTCCTCGACGGTCTCCTCGATGTCCGCGGCGACGTCCGGTTCACCGTCGGCGGCCCCCGGTGCCGGGGAGGACGCGAGCGAGGGCGGGACGGGAGCCGGTGGACCCGTGGGGGCGGGGGCGGTCGCCCCCACCCGTCCCACGACCTCGTGGCCGGGGCGTTCCGTCGCCACCTCCCAGCCCGGCTGAGCCTGGATCCAGCGTTTGAGGGAGGCTCCCACGGTGCTGCCGTACTCGGATCCCAGCCTCTCGCGCAGGGCGAGACCCAGTACGGCGAGGGTGGGTTCCTTGCCCTTGGCCTCGATCTCGCTCACGACCTCCCCGATAAGACCGGCCTTGCGTCGTACCCGGTCCGGCTGGGGCGGCTTGCCCGTCAGCTCCCAGCCGGGCTCCTTGAGGATCCGCATGCGCAGCGATTTCCCGCCGGCTCGCCCGACGATTCTGCTGAAGTCCTGACCGAGAGAGGACCGCATGGCCTTCATGACCGCGGCGAACGTCGGATCCGTGCCCTCCTGCTCCCGCAGACCGTCGACCGCCGCCGCCAGAGCCTGGTCGAATCGGGGGAGGGGCGTCCCGGACCGCTTGGCCGGGGGCCGCGTCGCCTGACCCGGCAGGCTCACCCGGCCGAACACCGCTGTCGTCGCCAGCGACAGGGTGGCCGTCTTCCCCGCTCCGTCGCGGCGGAGCCAGTCCAGCCCGCTCCACAGCCCCGACAGGTCCCCGAGACCGAGCCGTTCGGCCAGCGGCAGGCACCCCTGGAACCGGTCCTCCAGCCACTCGGTGATCGTCTGCTCGTCGACCCGGGGCGCACCTCCCACGAAGAGGTTCTCCATCTCGTCCCGCAGATCGCTCTCGACCCGCGCCCGCAGCCCACTCTCCGGGACCAGCTCGTCGTCGACGACGGTGGCCGTCAGCGGCAGCAGCTCGGCCTCCCGGGCGATGCAACCACCGCGATGGTCGAGCTCCCTCGCGATCCAGAGCAGCTGCCCGCGTCGGGGGATCTCCTCCGGCGGGTCGACGACGTCCTCGAACTGGAGGTTCGCCAACTGGCCGCCGGCGTACATCACCAGGACACTGCGCTTGGACTCGTACACCTGGATCGCGCGCCCCAGGACCTTGCGCCCCTGGTCCACGGGGGTGCGTTTCGTCGCGGGGGTCTCGGGGCGCTGCGCGGCGGGCCGTCTGCCGTTCGTGTCGATCAGGCGGATCTCCGGGTCGTCGCCGCCGCCGATGTAGCGCACCTGGTCCGAGCGCTCCAGCAGGGATTCGATGTCGGAGCCGTCGTACCGGTACCGCGCCTTGACCCGCTCGGTGAGCCCCGACAGCCGCGGTGTCTGGTCCACCTCCTGCCAGGCCCGCAGGAGGGAGAGGCAGAAGGCCAGCTTCTGGTCGTCCCGGATCTGCGCGGCGCGAGCCGCGAGCACCTCGGTGGAGACCTGGACCGTCGCCGCGTCGAGCGTGTCGTCCACCGGGAGGTCGTCCACGGGGCCGATCACGTCCCGTGCGGCCACCGCGTCGGGAAGGTGGCCCTCGCGTACCTCCCAGGCCCGTAGGCCGTCGGCGCTCATGCCGAGGAAGAAGTTGACCCGGGTGTTCTCGTCACTGTCCGACACGAAGTCGTCGCGGCTCGGCACGAAGAACGCCGTCACCGGTCCGTCGAGCTTGATGGTGCCCACCCAGGGGCTGTGCATGACGTCGATGAGACCGTTGACCCGCTGGAGGGGTTCGGTGTTCTTCCAGAACACCTTCTTCCGGTCCCACTCGCCGAGGTCGCCGTCCGCGATCACCGGGTACCACTGCGGACCCTTGGCGAGCCAGAGGTACGACCGCTGGGATCGTCCGAACACCAGCTCACGGCTGAGCTGCTGGGCGTGACGGAACGACTCGACGTCGTTGCTGCGGCGGCTGAACCACAGGTGGAACAGGAGGCAGTAGCGGTAGTAGTGGGCGCGCCAGGACGGGAAGCGCTCGGACCACAGCTGGAGCTGCGAAAGAGCCTCGTTGATGTCGAACTCGGGCAGCTGCTTGTACGCCTCGAACCAGAGCCGGTAGTCCTCCTCCCGGCAGTCGTACCGGGAGAGGTTGTGCCGCGCCAGCTCCGCGATGCGGCGCAGCTCGGCGTGGCTGAGATTGCGCCAGCGACGCTCGCCGCGGGTGTAGTACGCCTGGGCCAGCGCCCGCTGCACCATGGGGTTGGAGCGCCGGCCGGTGACGGCCAGCTCCCACATCTCGATCACGGCGTCCAGGTCGCCGTACAACTGCCGGATGTCGGCGCGGCAGCGCACCATGTAGCTGTCCTGGTCGTCGAGGGTGCCGTAGGCCTGGGTCGCCTCGTGGAGCAGGGCGTTGGCCTCGCCGATCTTGTCGGCCACCCAGTCGCCCGCGGCGGCGTCGAGCTCCGCGATCGACTTGACGCGAGCGGCCGCCTTCACCGTCTGGGCGACCATGACGATCGTCTGCACATGCGTGATGTAGCCGTGCAGGTTCTCGCGGTTGAGACGGCGCGAGGTGTCGAAGCACTCCACCGTCTGTTCGAAGTGCTCCTCGACGACCTTCAGGACGGCCGCCACACCGTGGGGTTTGGCGCGCTTGAGCTCCTGCCTGAGGATGCCGCGGCGGGTGAGGCCGAGCGTGTGGTGGTGGATGAAGTCGTTCTCGGCGAGGGCGACCGCGCGGGAGACGTACTCCTCCGCCTTGTCGTACTCCCGGTCCAGCCGGTACATCTGGTGCCGCCCCAGGTGGTTCCAGAAGTGGGGCTCGTTCGGGATGTGATGGGTCAGGGACCGCAGCACCTCGTGCGCCGAGTTCACGTCGAGCCGCTCGATGAGCGGAGCGAAGTAGCCCCGGTCCTCCACCCCTTCGACCGTTCCGCCCTGACGGTCCACGAACATCTGGCGGAGCAGCACCCGTACCGGCTCGGAGGAGACGTCGGTGGACAGGGCGAGCGCCTCGACGAAGTCGATCGAGAGGTCCTTGAGGTAGTACTGCCAGTGCTCGTCGTGGAGGAGCTCGGCGAGGACCTGTTCGGCGATCAGCTGGTGCTGGAGGCGGACCCTGCCCGAACGGACCGTCACCAGACGTGCCGCCTCGGGACCCAGCAGGTCGGCGAGTTCGAGCTCCGCCGCGGCCGAGGAATGGCGCATCAGATGATGGACGAGCTCCTTCTGGAGGCCCGTGTTGGAGAAGATCGTCACCAGCGCCAGGTACTTCAGCACGTCGGCCGCGCGGCCCCTGACGCGCTCCAGATGGGTGCTCACGTAGTCGGAGAGTTTGGTGAACTTCCGCTCGAAGGTGACCAGCCCGTAGAAGAAGGGCGTGCGGTACTGCTCGTGCTGCTGTCGCGAGAGCTGTCGCAGCTCACCGATCCGGGAGGGCTCCAGGGCGAGTTCGCTGTAGCGCTGCTCGAAGTCGCGGCTCTCCGTGGCGTTGAGGCGTTCGTCGACGGCGAGGACTCCTGCCGCTGCGTCGCCCACTCCGCGCCGCACGTAGAGCACGGTGACCCGGGCGCTCCGCTTGGCCAGCTCCTGGTACAGCACCTCGCGGTCGGCCTCACTGAGGTCGCTGGACTCGGCGACCAGCAGCACCGGCGCCTGAGTTCTGCTGTGCAGCAGGTTGAGCCGGTCCGCGATCAGGGGGATCCTGGCGCGGTCGACGGTCACGCCGTGCGGCAGAACGGCGACCGGGTACTCGTGATGGAGGTCCCAGGCCGCCCGCAGGGCGACGGTGGTCCCTCCGGTGCCCGGCTTGTGGTGCAGCAGCACGGTGCGCGTGCGATGCTGATCCAGCCTCTCCCGCAACGCGCTCACCAGGGACTCGGTGACGGTACGGGGGACGTCCCGGCCGAGGTCCAGATCGGCCCAGCTGATCAGCCCACCGCGCCAGAACTCGTCGTTGTGGTGGACCCCGGCGGGCGAGACCGTCAGCTCGATCCCGTCGTGGAGCACGACGAGGTGTTCCCGGAGCTTCTGCATGGTCTCGGGCGAGATCGCCGCCGTACTCTTGTCCAGGGCCGGGACCGTGAAGTCCGCCTGCTCCGGGGTCGCTCCGAGGGTCTCGGTCAACCGGTCGAGGAGGGCGGGAAGCGGCAGCGGCAGCAGAGTCGTCTCCACGCGGGTGGCCAGAGCGGACTGGCCGACGTGCAGAAACGTCCCGTGCCCCTGGAGCATCTCGTCCAGGGCCTCGACCGCCCGCAGGAGCCGGTCGCGCTCCAAGCCCGCACCGTTCCGGGCCTCACCCTCCACGACCACGACGAAGACCGGGGTGTCACCGACCGCTTGGCGGAAACCGGCCGTCAACTGCCGGATGGCACCGAGGCGCTTGTACCCCCAGCTACGGAGGTCCTCGGGAGGTTCGTTGCGCAGCACGGAGCCGACGGCGAGCATCCATGCCGTCCCGCGCGCATAGTCGACCAACGGCTGATCGCGCGTGTACAGATGGACCGCGCGCTGGGATTCGAGCACCGGGCCGGCGCGGTGGTAGAGGCCCTCGCCGTCCGATCTCGGGTCCAGGTCGACGATCACGGACCAGGGGATCCGTCCCAGGGCCGCCACGGACGCCGTGTCGGGCATCCGCCCGGCGACCAGGATGTAGCGGGCCGCATGGGGGGCGAACCCCGACGCCGCCTCCCACAGCGACTGCCACAGTTCCTGCTCGGCGTCCGCCCGTGTCGGCAGGGCGGCCCCCGCGTCCGGTTCGCGGTCCGCCTCGAGGTCGTCGCCGAGGGACCGGCGGTAGCGGAGCGCGTACCACCCCGCGTAGGCGAGGCAGATGTGCGCGCGTTCGTCCTGTGCGGGAAACCGTCGCGCCCAGAGCAGTCCGGCGATCATCCTCAGCAGCAGGAACTGGGAGTTGAGCTGGTCCACCCGGCCCTGCTGGGCGTCGATCCACTCCTGGATGCCCTGGCGGGACTCCTCCAGGAAGGCCATGAGCCAGTCGGTGTCGTCCGGCACCGAACGCACGACCGCGTCCTCGACGCTCTCCAGACACCGCGCGAGAACCGGGCCCCGGATCTTCGGCATCAGATTGACGAGGACGCTGACCTCCAGGTACGCGAGGTCGAAACCGGCCGCCCCCCTCCTTGCCCGGGCGAGGTCGATGATCCAGTAGCCGGAGTCGGTGTCGGCCCGCTCGTCGACGGGGACGAGGATGTTGCCGGTGTTCAGGTCTCCGTGGCAGTAGCCGCGCATCACCGGCACGGACCCGGTCCTGCCCTCGCCGAGGATCTCGCGAGGGTCGAGGAAGGCGTAGCCACCCCGTTCCGCCGTTCCCCCACCGGGGAAGAACACCTCGGCGGAGTCGAGGCAGGCCGTGGCCCGGTCCTGCCCCACGAGGTCGGCCAGCAGCTCGTGAGGGGTCGTCATCAGGATGTCGCTCGGGTCCGACCATGCGGAGAGCAGTTCCCGGGACATGCGCCGCGCCGAACGCCGCAGCCCCGTCGTGCGGGTGCGGGGGGAGACGTACTGCCGCAGTCCTCCCCCGGCGATCTCGTGCAGGGTGACCACGAGCCGGTCGGGCCCCGTGCCCGTGGAGTGGATGTGCAGGAGACGCGGGATGTGGTCCCTGGCGAAGTCCTTGTCGGCGGCCCGCAGGAGGTCGTGGGCCGCCCGGTCGTTGGCCTCGGTCTGACGGTCGTCGTCCGGGCCGACCCGCAGGACGTAGACGCCGGCTTCGAAGTCGCCCACGTCTCCGCTGACGTCCACCCCGACGACTCCGGCCCCCGACCGGCCCTGCGGCACCTCTATGAAGTGGACGGTCGCCTTGGGGAGCCACAGGCGTAACGCCTCGTCAGCCGCAGCCTGTTGAGCCGCGTTCTCCAGCCTCGTACCGTTGCCCACACTTCCCCCGACAGATCCGAGCGAACACCGTGTAACGGTTGTACCACCGGCATTTTCTTCCTGCCCAGACGATGGGGAGATCTCACTCGGAAACGACGAAGGACCCGGGATCCGAAGATCCCGGGCCCTTCACCACGTTCGGGCTCTTATCGCGCCGCGTCCGGGTGGACCGCGTCCGTCACCGGACGGTCCGTCACGACCTTCGTCTCGACCGGCTTGCGGAGCTGGATGTTCAGCTCCTTCAGGCGGGCCTCGTCGAGTTCCGTCGGGGCGCCCATCAGCAGGTCCTGGGCGTTGCCGTTGAGCGGGAAGGCGATCGTCTCGCGGATGTTCGGCTCGTCGGCCAGGAGCATCACGATGCGGTCCACGCCCGGGGCGATGCCGCCGTGCGGCGGGGCGCCGTACTCGAAGGCGCGGAGCATGCCCGCGAACTCGTGCTCGACGGTCTCGCGCGAGTAGCCCGCGATCTCGAAGGCCTTGAACATGATCTCGGGCTCGTGGTTCCGGATCGCGCCCGAGGACAGCTCGATGCCGTTGCAGACGATGTCGTACTGCCAGCCGAGGACGTCCAGCGGGTCCTGCGTCTCCAGAGCCTCAAGGCCGCCCTGCGGCATGGAGAACGGGTTGTGCGAGAAGTCGATCTTGCCGGTCTCCTCGTCCCGCTCGTACATCGGGAAGTCGACGATCCACGCGAAGCGGAAGACGTCCTCCTCGAACTGGCCGGCGCGCTTGGCGGCCTCGACCCGGACCGGGCCCATGATCTTGGAGACCTCGTCGAACTCGCCCGCGCCGAAGAAGATCGCGTGGCCCGGCTCCAGGCCGAGACGCTCGGTGAGGACCTTGACGTTCTCCTCGGTGAGGAACTTGGCGATCGGGCCGGTCAGGGCGTTGCCCTCGCCGACGCGGACCCAGGCCAGGCCCTTCGCGCCCAGGGAGACCGCGAAGTCGCCGAGGGAGTCGAAGAACTTGCGCGGCTGGTCACCCGTGTTCGGCACCGCGAGCGCACGCACGTGCTTGCCCGCGAACGCCTTGAACTCCGAGTTCTCGAAGACGTCGGAGATGTCGACCAGTTCGAGAGCCGTACGCAGGTCCGGCTTGTCGTTGCCGTACTTGAGCATCGACTCGCGGAACGGGATCCGCGGGAACGGGGACGTGACGTGACGCCCGCCGCCGAACTCCTCGAACAGCTCGGTCATGAGCTTCTCGATCGGCTGGAAGACGTCCTCCTGCTCGACGAAGCTCATCTCGACGTCGAGCTGGTAGAACTCGCCCGGCGAACGGTCGGCGCGCGCGTCCTCGTCGCGGAAGCACGGCGCGATCTGGAAGTAGCGGTCGAAGCCGGAGATCATCAGCAGCTGCTTGAACTGCTGCGGCGCCTGCGGCAGCGCGTAGAACTTGCCCGGGTTCAGACGGGACGGGACCACGAAGTCACGGGCGCCCTCGGGGGAGGTCGCGGCGAGGATCGGGGTCGCCATCTCGTTGAAACCGAGGGCCACCATCTTGGAGCGGATGGAGGCGATGACGGCGGAGCGCAGCATGATGTTGCGGTGCATGCGCTCGCGGCGCAGGTCGAGGAAGCGGTACTCCAGGCGCCGCTCCTCGTTCACGCCGTCGTCGGCGTTGACGGTGAAGGGGATCTGCTTCGCCGCGCCCAGGACCTCGACCGTGGCGGCCTCGATCTCGATCTCGCCGGTGGCGAGCTCCGGGTTGACGTTCTCCGCGCCACGCGAGACGACCTTGCCGTCCACGCGGACGACGGTCTCCTTCGTCAGCTTGTCGAGGACCTCGGCGGCGGCGGTGCCGGGCCGGGCGACGAGCTGCGTGATGCCGTAGTGATCGCGCAGATCGATGAAGAGGATGCCGCCCAGGTCGCGCCGATTGTGCAGCCAGCCGCTCAGCCGGACGTCGGTGCCGACGTCAGAGGCGCGGAGCTCGCCGCAGGTGTGGGACCTGTACCGATGCATCGTCGTTCATCCAGTCTTCGGGATCCAAGGGGGTGTGCCGCCGTGACGGCAGACCCACCAAGCGTACCGGGAGACCCAAGATCGCTTTTCGAATACGCTCAGTGGCGACCTGCTGTCCGATATTCATAAAGTAGGGCAATGCGCACCGAGGACGTCCTGGCCGCGATCGCGACCGGCCTGTGGCGCTGGGACAACGCTTCCGGGACCGTGACGCTCGACGCCGAGGCGGCCCGGCTGCTCGGGCTGCCCGCCGAACCGGTCGAGCTCACGGAAGCGGCCGTACGCTCCCGGTTTCATCCCGTCGACTGGAACGAGATCGACGGGGTCGTGAACCTCGCCGTCGCCGAAGGGACCCTCGCCGAGGCCAGGCTGCGGATCATGGACGGCGACGGACGGGTGATCCGTACGGTACGGAGCAGGTCCAAGCCGCTCATCGAGGGTGACGACTACGAACTCGTCGGCACCCTCCAGGAGGTCGCCGAGCCGCAGCCCGGCACCGCCGCCCGTACGCCCGTCACCGGCGACTGGCGCCGCTCGCGCGAGGCGTTCCTGCTCGACGCGGGGCGGGCGCTCGCCGAGGCGCGGTCGACCGCCGAGGTGCTGCGGGTCGCCGCCTCCCTCTCCATGCCGGGCTTCTCGCCGGACGGGCTCGCCGTCTTCGGTGTCGCCGGCGAGCGGCTGACGATCATCGGCCACCACGGGCACAGCGCGGGCGACGAGAGCCCCTTCACCTCGATGTCGGTGGACACCGACTACCCGGCGGCCGAGGTCGTACGGACCGGGCGGGCGATCTACCTCCCGACCCCGGAGGAGTACCTGCGCCGCTTCCCGGTCACCTGGCCGCTGGCGCGACGCTTCGGCAGACAGTCCTGGGCCTACCTCCCGCTGATCGTCGCCGGGCGCACCATGGGCGCCTGGATGGCCGCCTTCAAGCACCCCGTCGCCTTCACCCCCGACGAGCGCTCCGTCCTCACCACGGTCGCCCGGATGCTCGCCCAGGCCCTCGCCCGCGCCGGTGTCGCCGAGTCCGAGCGCGAGCTGTCGCTCGGCCTGCAGCGCACGATGATGCCCGTCCTCGGGCCCGGCATCCCGGGCCTGCACGTCGCCGCACGGTACGTGCCGACCGGCGGCGGGCTCCAGGTCGGCGGCGACTGGTACGACATGATCCAGCTGCCCGGCGGCCGCATCGCGCTCGTCATCGGCGACGTCCAGGGCCACGACGTGCGCGCCGCCGGGCTGATGGGCCAGCTGCGGATCGCCCTGCGCGCGTACGCCTCCGAGGGCCACCGCCCCGACGCCGTCCTCTCCCGCGCCTCGCGCTTCCTGTACGGGATCACCGACGGTGACACGACCGGGACCGCGGCGGACGGGGCCGTCCGCGGCCGCGGAGAACACCCGAACGGGGGCGCGCCGGACGGGGGTGTCGCGTCGTACGGGGGCGTCGCGTCGTACGGGGGCGGAGGGCCCAACGGGGGGCCAGACGGGGGCGGCGCGCCGGACGGGCGGGCCGACGCCGGCGGCCCCCGCTTCGCGACCTGCCTCTACCTGGAGATCGACCCGGTCACCGGTGTCGTCGACATCGCACGCGCCGGGCACCCCGACCCGGCGGTCCGGATGACCGACGGAACGGTGCTGCTGCGTCCCACGGCCGGCGGCCTGCCCCTCGGCATCGTCCCGGACACCGACTACCCGACGACCCGGTTCACCCTGGAGCCCGGCGAGACCCTGATGATGTGCACCGACGGGCTCCTGGAGACCGGCGGCCACGACCTCGACAGCGGCTGGGAACGGATCCGCGCGCTCCTCGAAGGGCACGCCGAGGACTCCCTGGAGGACCTGGCGGACAGCCTCGTCGAGGCCGTCCACGGACCCGGCTCGCACCACACCACCGGGCCGCTCGCCGACCGGCGCGAGGACGACATCGCCCTCCTGCTCGTCTCCCGCCAGGGCCCGGCCGTCCGCGAGGCCCCGCGCCGCACGATGATGACCATCGCGCAGGCGGAGCCGGAACGGATCGCGGCCGCCCGCCAGCACATGCGGCAGCTGCTGCACGACTGGAGGGACGAGGACCAGCTCGACTCGGCGGTCCTGATGGTCTCCGAGATGGTCACCAACGTCCTCATCCACACGGACGGCGACGCGCTCCTCGTCGCCGAGGTGACCTGCACCGAGGACGCCCGCCGGCTGCGCGTGGAGGTCTCCGACGGCAGCGACGAGCTGCCGCACAAGCGGCATCCGGGGGAGATGGCGTCGTCGGGGCGCGGCCTGGTCCTGATGGAGATGCTGGCGCACGCGTGGGGCGTCGACCCGCGGGGCGAGGGCAAGTCCATCTGGTTCGAACTGAACGAGCCCCCGTCGGAGAAGGGCGGCTGCGCGTAGGAGGGGGCGCGGTACGCGTGGGAGCGGGGAGCGCGGGCGCGCCGGTCCGCGCAGCGCGCGCGAGGCCCACCGTCGCGGAGGAGACTGGTGGCATACGCCCGCCGTCGCCGGGGGGACCACGGAGCACCTCATGGACACCCACAAGGTCGGAAGCGACACCACCGTCCTCGCCGACAGCCTCGAAGTGCCGGGCATCGGCCACATCCCCGTCAACGCGTACGTCCTCACGGCCAAGGAACCCGTCGTCGTCGACACCGGGCTCTCCCTCTCCGACCGGAACTTCGTCGGCGTGCTCGGCTCGGTCGTCGATCCCGCCGACATCCGCTGGATCTGGCTCACGCACCCCGACCGCGACCACACGGGCGGCATCTTCGACCTCCTCGTGGCCGCGCCCCGGGCGAAGGTCATCACCACCTTCGTCGGCGCCGGGATCATGACCACGGAGCGTCCGCTGCCGATGGACCGGGTCCATTTCCTCAACCCCGGCCAGTCCATCGACGTCGGCGACCGCGTGCTCGACGCCTTCCGGCCGCCGCTCTTCGACAACCCGGCGACCGTCGGCTTCTACGACGAGAAGACCCGGATCTGCTTCAGTTCCGACTGCTTCGGCGGGCCGATGCCCACCGCCGAGCTCGCCGAGAGCGGGCACGCCAACGACCTCAAGCCGGAGGAGCTGCGGCGGTCCCAGCTGCTGTGGGCGACCGTGGACAGCCCGTGGGTGCACGTCGCGGACGCGGAGAAGTACCGGGCGACCGTGGAGCCGCTTCGGGAGATGAACCCGGAGATCGTTCTGTCGTCGCATCTGCCGCCCGCGGTCCGGATGACCGACCTGATGATCGAGACGGCGATGATGGCTCCGGACGCCGATCCGTTCGTCGGCCCGGACCAGGCGGCCCTGGAGCAGATGCTGGCGTCCTTCGAGCCGGGCGGCATGCCGGCGGCGACCTGAGCCCTAGGCCTCGGGGGCGGCTTCCTCCGGTGTCCCGTACCGCCCGCGCAGCTCGCCGATCACCCCGAACGCGGCCGCCGTCACGGGGACGGCGAGCAGCATGCCCAGGATCCCGGCTACGGACGCGCCGGCCGTGATGGCGAGCATGACGAGGGCCGGGTGCATCTGCACGGTCCGGCTCTGGATCATGGGCTGCAGGACGTTCCCCTCGATGACCTGGACGGCCAGGACGACGCCGAGGACCCAGAGCGCGATGACGAAACCCCGGTCGGCGAGGGCGACGAGGACGGCGACGGCCCCGGAGAGGAACGCGCCGAGGTAGGGGATGTAGGCGGTGACGAAGACCAGCGCGCCGAGCCCGACGGCACCGGGCACCCGCAGGATCAGCAGCCCGACGGTGATGAGGATCGCGTCGACGAGGGCGACGACGGTCGTCCCGCGCATGAACCCCTCGACGGCCTCGAAGGCGCGGCGGCCCATGGCCTCCATGGTGTCGCCGGTCGCGTGGGGGGCGAACGAGCGCAGGGCTCCGGCGGCCTTGTCGGAGTCCCGGAGGAAGAAGAAGATCAGCAGCAGGGCGAGGACGGCCATGGCGGCCACCTGGCCGACGACGCTCAGCCCCGAGATCACCCCGGAGGCGGCGGTCCCGCCGAACTTCTCCAGGAGCGCCTTCGCGTTCCTGGCGAGGTCGTCGATCGAGGTCCCGGCCGCGCCCAGATGGTCGGCGATGTCGACGGCGGCCTGCCGCAGCGAGGCGACGATCTGGTCGCCGGTCTCGATCAGCGCGAGGACGACGATGTAGGTGGCGCCGCCGACGAAGCCGAGGACCGCGAGGACGGTGAGCCCGGCGGCCAGCGACTTCTGCACCTTCATCCGCACGAGCCGCCGGTGGAGCGGGCCGAGGAGCGCGGTGCCGAGGATGGCGAGCAGGACGGGCGTGACGGCCGTCTGGAAGACCACGCACAGCCAGATCCCGACCGCGGCGACCCCCGCGACGAGCAGCAGGACGACGCACCAGGCGGCGACCCGTCGGGCGGCCTCGGGGAGGAGGGGGCGGGGACTCGGCGTCTGCACCCGTCCACCGGACCACGCCGCCCGGCGTGTCGTCCTGCGCTACAAGACCGGACGAGTGACGCTCCGTCAGGGGCTTGTACGGGTACGAGCCCGGGTACGGAAGCGGCGGGCCCGGGCCCTCACCGGCACACGCGTACGGGGCCGAGTGCTCCGCACCCGACCCCGTGGAACCATGCCCGTACGCGTACCGGACCGGTGCCCGTACCCGTACCGCCCTCGGTCCCTACTCGCCCATCCCGTGGACCGCCGGGATCGTACCGAGCCGGCCCGCCTGGAAGTCCTCGAAGGCCTGGCGGAGTTCGGCCTGGGTGTTCATGACGAACGGGCCGTAGTGCGCCATCGGCTCACGGATCGGCTGCCCACCGAGGACGACGACCTCCAGGTCGGGCGTGTGCCCGTCCTGCTTCTCGTCGGCCCGGACGGTGAGGGCGCCGCCCTTGCCGAAGACAGCGGTCTGGCCCATGTGGACCGGCCTGCGCTCCGCACCGACGGAGCCGCGCCCCGCGAGCACGTAGACGAGCCCGTTGAAGTCCTCGCGCCACGGCAGGGCCACCTCGGCGCCCGGCCGGATCGTCGCGTGGATCATCGAGATCGGGGTGTGCGTGATGCCCGGTCCGGCGTGGCCGTCGAGCTCGCCCGCGATGACGCGGATCAGCGCGCCGCCGTCGGGGGAGGTGAGCAGCTGCACCTGGCCGCCGCGGATGTCCTGGTAGCGCGGGGCCATCATCTTGTCGGACGCGGGCAGGTTCACCCACAGCTGGAGCCCGTGGAAGAGTCCGCCGCTGACGACGAGGGACTCCGGCGGGGCCTCGATGTGCAGCAGTCCGGAGCCGGCGGTCATCCACTGGGTGTCGCCGTTGGTGATGGTGCCGCCACCGCCGTTGGAGTCCTGGTGGTCGAAGATGCCGTCGATGATGTACGTGACGGTCTCGAAGCCGCGGTGGGGGTGCCACGGGGTGCCCTTGGGCTCTCCGGGGGCGTACTCCACCTCTCCCATCTGGTCCATCATGATGAACGGGTCGAGGTACTGGTAGTTGATCCCGGCGAACGCGCGGCGCACCGGGAATCCCTCGCCCTCGAATCCGGACGGTGCCGTGGTCACGGCGAGCACGGGGCGGGAGACGGCGTCGGCCGGGGCGGCGACGCGCGGCAGGGTGAGCGGGTTCTCGACAGTCACAGCGGGCATGGCGGGACCTCCTTGTGCGACCACTTTAGTTGAACAATGAACTTCCTGCCACCCGGAACGCGGAACGCCCGGGAGGAATTCCTCCCGGGCGCTCTCCCACGTCTCCAGCCTGCGTCAGCCGTACATCCGGCGCATCGCGAAATCGACCATCTGCTCGACGGCCTTCGCGTCGAAGACCATCCGGTGGTCGCCCTCCATGTCGAGGACGAAGCCGTAGCCGGTCGGGAGGAGGTCGATCACCTCGGCGCCGGTGATCACGAAGTACTTCGACTCCTTGCCCGCGTACCGCCGCAGCTCCTTGAGCGAGGTGAACATCGGGATGACCGGCTGCTGGGTGTTGTGCAGGGCCAGGAAGCCGGGGTTGTCACCGCGGGGGCAGTAGACCTTCGAGGTCGCGAAGATCTGCTGGAAGTCCTCGGCCGAGAGGGACCCGGTGGTGAAGGCCCTTACGGCGTCGGCGAGGGAGGGGGGCGAGGGCTCGGGGTACAGGGGCGGCTGCTGACCGTACCCGCCCTGCGGTGCACCGCCCTGCATGCCCGGCTGCATGCCGGGATGCATGCCCTGCTGCGGAGGCGGCGCGTACTGCTGGGCACCCGGAGTCTGGTCGTAGCCGTACATGGTTCCCAGACTATCGACCGCGCCGCCCCCGCATGACCCCTACGGGGTGGTCACCTCGCGGGCACGGACACCCCTGTCCCCACCGGTCGGCACAGCGATTGTCGTCACAGATGACCGGATAGGGGTTGCTTCTTATTACCGGCGGGTAGCATTATCGATTGAGAGCATTAGCTACTCGCTGGTACGTGTACGAGGAACCTGCCTCCCCGATCCTTACGGAGCCGTCGCCATGGGGCACTACAAGTCGAATCTCCGCGACATCGAGTTCAACCTCTTCGAGGTGCTCGGGCGCGACAAGGTGTACGGCACCGGTCCGTTCGAGGAGATGGACGTCGAGACCGCCAAGAGCGTCCTGGAGGAGCTGACCCGCCTCTCCGAGAACGAGCTCGCGGAGTCCTTCGCCGACGCCGACCGCAACCCGCCGGTCTTCGACCCCGAGACGAACACCGCCCCGGTCCCGGCCAGCTTCAAGAAGTCCTACAAGGCCTTCATGGACTCCGAGTACTGGCGCCTCGGCCTGCCCGAGGAGATCGGCGGCACCACCTCCCCGCGCTCCCTGATCTGGGCCTACGCGGAGCTGATCCTCGGCGCGAACCCGGCCGTGTGGATGTACTCCTCCGGCCCGGCCTTCGCCGGCATCCTCTTCAACGAGGGCAACGAGGCGCAGAAGAAGGTCGCGCAGATCGCCGTCGAGCGCCAGTGGGGCTCCACCATGGTCCTCACCGAGCCCGACGCGGGCTCGGACGTCGGCGCCGGCCGCACGAAGGCGGTCCAGCAGGACGACGGCTCCTGGCACATCGAGGGCGTGAAGCGCTTCATCACCTCCGGTGAGCACGACATGGAGGAGAACATCCTCCACTACGTCCTCGCCCGCCCCGAGGGTCACGGCCCCGGCACCAAGGGCCTCTCCCTCTTCCTCGTACCGAAGTACCACTTCGACTGGGAGACCGGCGAGCTGGGCGAGCGCAACGGCGTGTACGCCACGAACGTCGAGCACAAGATGGGCCTCAAGGCCTCCAACACGTGCGAGATGACCTTCGGCGACCAGCACCCCGCCAAGGGCTGGCTGATCGGCGACAAGCACGACGGCATCCGCCAGATGTTCCTCATCATCGAGTTCGCCCGCATGATGGTCGGCACGAAGGCGATCTCCACCCTCTCCACGGGCTACCTCAACGCCCTGGAGTACGCCAAGGAGCGCGTCCAGGGCACCGACCTGGCGAACTTCATGGACAAGGCCGCGCCCAAGGTCACCATCACGCACCACCCCGACGTCCGCCGCTCGCTGATGACGCAGAAGGCGTACGCGGAGGGCATGCGCTCCCTCGTCCTCTACACGGCCGCCGTGCAGGACGCGATCCAGCTCAAGGAGGCCGCCGGCGAGGACGCGAAGGCCGAGATCGGCCTGAACGACCTGCTGCTGCCGATCGTGAAGGGCTACGGCTCCGAGAAGGGCTACGAGCAGCTCGCGCAGTCGCTCCAGACCTTCGGCGGCTCCGGCTTCCTGCAGGAGTACCCGATCGAGCAGTACATCCGGGACGCCAAGATCGACACCCTCTACGAGGGCACCACGGCCATCCAGGGCCAGGACTTCTTCTTCCGCAAGATCGTCCGCGACCAGGGCGCGTCCCTGAACGCGCTGGCCGAGGAGATCAAGAAGTTCCTCGCGGTCGGCACCGGTGGCGAGGAGCTGGCCGGCGCCCGCGACGCGCTCGCCAAGGCTGCCGTGGACCTGGAGGGCATCGTCGGCACGATGCTCACCGACCTCACCGCGACCGGTGAGGACGTCAAGAACATCTACAAGGTCGGCCTCAACACCACCCGCCTGCTGATGGCCTCCGGCGACGTGGTCGTCGGCTACCTGCTGCTGAAGGGTGCGGCCGTCGCCGCCGAGAAGCTGGCCGCCGGCGCCTCCGCCAAGGACCAGGCGTTCTACGCCGGCAAGATCGCGGCCGCGAAGTTCTTCGCCGCCAACGTCCTGCCGGGCGTCAGCGCCGAGCGCGCGCTGGCCGAGGCCGTCGACGGCTCGCTGATGGACCTGGACGAGGCCGCGTTCTAGCAGCGCATCTCGTCCAACGAGGAACGGCTCGCTCCCGGGGAGGGGAGCGGGCCGTTCCGCTTTCCCCGGCCACACGGCCCGGGAGGGAGCGGGCCGTTCCGTCTTTCGGGGCCCCGGCGCCGTATTCCGGGGCGTGCGTAAGGTGAACCCATGACGAGCACCGCCCGCTTCGACCGCGGCCACACCGACGACCTCATGACCTTCCTGGCGGCTTCCCCGTCGCCGTACCACGCCGTGGCGAACGCCGCCGAGCGGCTCGAGAAGGCAGGCTTCCGGCAGGTCGAGGAGACCGCCGCCTGGGACGGGACGACCGGCGGGAAGTACGTGATCCGCGGCGGCGCGCTCATCGCCTGGTTCGTGCCGGAGGGTGCCACGGCGCACACCCCGTTCCGGATCGTCGGCGCGCACACCGACTCCCCCAACCTGCGCGTCAAGCCGCAGCCCGACATGGGCGCGCGGGGCTGGCGCCAGGTCGCCGTGGAGATCTACGGCGGGACGCTGCTGAACACCTGGCTCGACCGCGACCTCGGCCTCGCGGGCCGTCTGACCCTGCGGGACGGCAGCCACCACCTGGTGAACGTGGACCGCGCGGTGCTGCGCGTCCCGCAGCTCGCGATCCACCTCGACCGCCAGGCCAACGAAGGCCTCAAGCTCGAACGGCAGCGCCACATGCAGCCGATCTGGGGCCTCGGCGAGGTCCACGAGGGCGACCTGATCCGCTTCGTGGCGGAGGAGGCGGGCGTCGACGCGGAGGACGTCGGCGGCTGGGACCTGATGGTCCACGCCATCGAGGCCCCCGCCTACCTCGGCCGCGACCGCGAACTCCTCGCCGGGCCGCGCATGGACAACCTGATCTCCGTCCACGCGGGCGTGGCCGCCCTGGCCGCCGTCTCGGGACGCGGGGACCTCCCGTACATCCCCGTCCTCGCCGCCTTCGACCACGAGGAGAACGGCTCCGAGGCCGACACCGGCGCCCAGGGCCCGCTCCTCGGCAACGTCCTGGAGCGCTCCGTCTACGCCCGCGGCGGCGCCTACGAGGACCGCGCCCGCGCCTTCGCGGGATCGATCTGCCTCTCCTCGGACGTCGGCCACGCGGTCCACCCCAACTACGCGGAGCGCCACGACCCGACGCACCACCCGCGCCCCAACGGCGGCCCGATCCTCAAGGTGAACGTCAACCAGCGGTACGCCACCGACGGCAGCGGCCGGGCGGTGTTCGCCGCGGCCTGCGAGAGGGCGGGCGTGCCGTGGCAGACCTTCGTCTCCAACAACGACATGCCCTGCGGCACGACGATCGGCCCGATCACCGCCGCGCGCCACGGCATCAGCACGGTCGACATCGGCGTCGCCTGCCTGTCGATGCACAGCGCCCGTGAACTCTGCGGCGCGGACGACCCGTACCTCCTGGCGAACGCCCTGGTGGCCTTCCTGGAGGGATGACGCGCCGAAACCCGGGTACCCGATCCCAACTACCCCTTAGGAGGCGGGATTCATGGGACTGGGAGGGTGCATCATCCTCATAGCCGTCGGCGCGATCCTCACGTTCGCCACGGACTGGGAACTCGACGGCATCAACCTCGACCTGGTCGGACTGATCATGATGGTGGTCGGTCTCATCGGCGTGGCGACCTTCACCAGCATCGCCCGGCGCCGACGGGTCGTCGTTCCACCGGCCGTCGGCCCCACGGTCGTGGAGGAGGACCGGCGCGACCGCGGGTACTGACGGCGGACCGGTCCTCGTCACGGCGCGGGTACGGGAAACCCTGCCCGCCGGGGCCGCCGAAACATCCGGGAAAGGCGCGGACCGGCACCGTCTACCTCATGGATCGTCACGAGGGCCCTCCCCGGGGGAAGTTCATCGCCTGCCTCGCCACGGCCGTGCTGACCGGCACGGCCGTGGCCGGCATCGTCGTCGCCAGGTACGACGAACGCCCGCCCTGGGGCACCGACATCGCCTACGAGGGCGGCTATGTGCAGGCCGTCCGGATCGCCAAGTTCCGGCAGTTGCGGGACGGCGAGTGCGCGGACATGGAGCGGACGGGCATGGGCGGCAGGCCGGCCACCCACGACCCGGGGGCGTGGGTGGCCGGTTGTCTGGACGGTGCGGCCGGGCGGCCGTCCCGTAACCAGGGGATCGTGCGCTAGGGGACACCCCCTGGCGGGGTACGGGCGCTACGCGTCCATGCCCGCGAGGATGAGCGGGAGGCGGGCGACGCCGTCGGCCGTCACCTTCACCGGAACGCCCCAGTCCTGCTGGTGCACATGGCAGGCCGGGTACTCGTTGGCCGGGTCGTCGTCGCAGGACGCCGCCATGGCCGAGACGTGCAGGACGCCCTCGGTGATCTCCGGGTCGAGGTCGAGCTCCCGGAAGAGGTCCGTGCCCGTGCCCTCGCCGCCGAGCAGCAGCTCCGGCGGGGTCGAGGAGACGAGGAGCCGGGTGGAGGGGCCGTAGCGCTCGTCGAGCTTCTGGCCCGTCGGCGCCTGGAAGACCACGTCGAGCCGGAGGCGGCCCGGCGCGACCTCGGTGGCCTCGCGCTGCGTACGGTGGGCGACCGCCTCGACCTGGACCGCCTCCTCGGGCAGCCGCAGCCGGGTCAGCCGGTGCCGGGCCGACTCGACGACCACGATCTCGTCCCCGACGAGGACGGCGTCGCTCGGCTCGCGCAGATCGGTCGCCAGCGTCGTCACTTCGCCGGACGCCGGGTCGAAGCGGCGCAGGGCGTGGTTGTACGTGTCGGCGATCGCGACCGAGCCGTCGGGGAGGGCGGTCACACCGAGCGGGTGCTGGAGCAGCGCCTGGCCGGCGGCACCGTCGCGGTGGCCGAAGTCGAAGAGCCCGGTGCCGACGGCCGTGTGGACGACGCCCTCGGTGTCGATCCAGCGCAGCGCGCTCGTCTCGGAGTCGGCGATCCACAGCCGGTCCTCGGTGGCGGCGAGCCCGGAGGGCTGCGCGAACCAGGCCTCGGCGGCCGGCCCGTCGACGAGCCCCTCGTTCGTCGTACCGGCCGCGACGGCGACGGTCCGCGTCTCCGGGTCGTACGTCCACAGCTGGTGGACACCGGCCATCGCGATCCAGACCTTGCCCTGCCACCAGGCCACGTCCCACGGCGAGGAGAGGTCCACGTCGAGAGCCGGCCCGGAGGTCGGCGACCCCTGCCACCACTGCTTGCCGGTGCCGGCGATCCGCTCGATCACTCCGGTGGCGGGGTCGTACGTCCGCAGCGCGTGGTTCACGGTGTCGGCGACGACGACCTTGCCGTCGGGGAGCACGGTGAGCCCCTGCGGCTCGCGGAACGCGCCGTCCCCGATCCGCCGCACCACCGTCTCCCCGTCGGGCTCGAGCTCGACGAGCTGGTGGCGGGTGGTGTCGGAGACCAGGAAGTTGCCGCTCCCGAGGAGGACGGCCTTGCCCGGGAAGCGCAGGTCGGTCGCGACGGGCTCCGGCGGCACATACGGTCCGTCCCCGCGCCGCAGCGTCCCCTTGGCCTCGTGCTCGGCCTCCAGCTCCTCGACGAGCGTCCGGATCGCGTTCGCGTGCCCCTCGCCCGCGTGCTGGGCGACGACGTACCCCTCGGGGTCGATGACGACGAGCGTCGGCCAGGCGCGTACGGCGTACTGCTTCCAGGTCGCGAGCTCGGGGTCGTCGAGGACGGGGTGGTGCACCTCGTACCGCTCGACGGCGTCGACGACGGCCTGGTGCTCGGCCTCGTGGACGAACTTCGGGGAGTGCACGCCGACGATCACGAGCGTGTCGCGGTGCTTCTCCTCCAGGTCACGGAGCTCGTCGAGGACGTGCAGGCAGTTGATGCAGCAGAAGGTCCAGAAATCCAGGATCAGGATGCGACCGCGGAAGTCGGCGAGGTTCAGATCCTTGTCCCCGGTGTTGATCCAGCCGCCCTTGCCGATCAGCTCGGGGGCACGGACACGGGCACGGCGGCGGGGCGCGGGGGCGGGCGCCGGGGCGGCATCGTTCATGCTTCAAGCTTGCCATCCGGCTGTGAAAGCCACCTCGTGCCCCTCGGCAACAGGGACGGCTCGGCGGAGCTGTACGCGGTCGGGCCGTCCGGCTCCCGGATCTACCGGGGTACGGGCGACGTGCGCCGGCCCTTGCAAACGCCGGTCGCACTGCCGCTGCGCAGCGACTCCACCACCTTCAGGACCTTCTTCTGGTCATGAACGGAGTGCACGGCGCGGACCCTGCGAGCGGCGTGAATCGTCGCCTCGCGGGGAACGCATCCGGGCATGAAATATCTCGTACGGGACAAAATCTTCGCCATCGGTGACGACTACTGGATCGAGGACGAGCACGGCCGCCACGCCTTCCTCGTCGACGGCAAGGCCCTGCGGCTGCGCGACACGCTGGAGCTGAAGGATCCCACCGGGCACGTCCTGGTCACGCTGCGGCAGAAGATGTTCAGCCTGCGGGACACGATGACGATCGAGCAGGACGACCGGCCGCTCGCCACCGTCCGCAGGAAGCGGCTCTCCCTGCTCCGCAACCACTTCCGGGTCACGCTCGTCGAGGGCACCGAACTGGACGTCAGCGGGCGGATCCTGGACCGGGAGTTCGCGGTCGAGTACGACGGCGAACTCCTCGCCCACATCTCCCGGCAGTGGATCCACGTCCGGGACACGTACGCGGTGAACGTCGTCCGCGAGGACGCCGACGCGGCGCTGCTCATCGCGGTCGCCGTGTGCGTGATCCGGATGGCGGAACGGGAGCGGGAGGACTGAGCCTGCCGGGTGGCCTACAGCACCCGGTCCTTCAGTGCCGGGAACTGCTCCCTCGTCGTGGTCACCCGCTCCGCGTCCAGCTCCACCCGCAGGGTCTCCTCGCCCGGGCCCGCCTCCGCGAGGACCTCGCCCCACGGGTCCACCACGATCGAGTGCCCGGCCTGCTCCACGCCCGCGTGGGTGCCGGCCGTGCCGCAGGCCAGCACGTACGCCTGGTTCTCCACCGCCCGCGCCTGCGCGAGCAGAGTCCAGTGGGCGCGGCGGCGGGCCGGCCAGCCCGCCGGAACGACGAACGCCTGGGCGCCCGCGTCCACCAGGCCCCGGAACAGCTCCGGGAAGCGCAGGTCGTAACAGGTGCCGACGCCCACCGTCAGCTCCGGCAGGGCGACCGTCACCAGCTCGTCCCCCGCCGCCATCATCACGGCCTCGCCCTTGTCGAAGCCGAAGCGGTGGATCTTGCGGTACCGCGCGGCGAGTTCTCCGGCCGGGGTGAAGACGAGCGAGGTGTTGAAGAGGGCTCCGTCGGCCGCCTCGACGATCGATCCGGCGTGCAGCCAGACGCCCGCGTCCCGGGCGGCGGCCGACATCGCCTCGTACGTGGGTCCGCGCAGCGGTTCGGACTCCGCCGCGAAGGACTCGTACGCGAACGCGCCCATCGGCCACAGCTCCGGCAGGACGACGAGATCAGCGGCGCCGCGCTCCGCGCGCACCAGCCCCGCCACCCGCGCACGGCGCGAAACGACCGGTTCGTCCGGGTCTACTGCGATCTGGATCAGCGAGGCGCGCACACTACCACCGTCCTGGCATTCGAGCCGTCAACACGGGCCTACGATCGTCACACGAAAGCACTGCCGGGGTGCCTTCGGGCAGCGTAACTTAGCGTCCGAGCCTCCCACGCAGTCTTGTCTCCAGCCCGCCTGTCCGCTCGATCGTCAGCCCGTGCACCGCAGAACCGCCGAGGGGTCCCGTGACCGTCCATCCCAGCCTCCAGACCTACGCCGACGCCTGGACCCACTCCATCGAAGCGATATCCGAGCTGGTGCAGCCGCTCGTGGAAGGCGAGTGGAACCGCGCGACACCGTGCCCGGGCTGGTCGGTGCGCGACATCGTGTCCCATGTGATCGGCCTGGAGTGCGAGATGCTGGGCGATCCGCGCCCCATCCACTCGCTGCCCCGCGATCTCTACCACGTACGCAGTGAGTTCGCGCGCTACATGGAGATGCAGGTCGATGTGCGGCGGCACCACACCGGCCCCGAGATGACCTCGGAGCTGGAGTACATCCTGATCCGCCGGGCGCGTCAGCTGCGCAACGAGAACCGTCAGCCTGACCACCTGATCCGCGCGCCGCTCGGCGCCGAGCAGACCCTCGAAGTGGCGTACCGGATGCGGGCCTTCGACGTGTGGGTGCACGAGCAGGACCTGCGGATCGCGCTCGGGAAGCCCGGCAACCTGGACTCCCCCGGCGCGCTCGTGACCCGGGACAACCTGCTGGCCGCCCTGCCGAAGGTGGTCGCGAAGGACGCGGGCGCGCCGCCGAACTCGGCGGTCGTGGTGGATGTGCACGGCCCGGTGGAGTTCCTGCGGACGGTGCGGGTCGACGGGGAGGGCCGCGGCTCGGTGGACGGGGCTCCGTCGCTGGGGCCGGCGGTCACGCTGGCGCTGGACTGGGAGACGTACGTACGGCTGGCCTGCGGCCGGGTCCGTCCGGCGGCCGTTGCCGACCGGATCAAGATCGAGGGCGACACGGACCTGGCGCAGGCCATCCTGGACAACTTCGCCGTGACTCCCTGAGGGGGCGTCCCTGGCCGGCGCGTGCCCGGGCGGGGCACTCCCCTGAGGTGAGCCGCCCCCTCAGGCGGCCGGCTCAGGCGGCCGGCTCAGGCTGGCACGTGGACCGTCTCGACGCGGCTGGCGACGAGGCGTTCTCTCTCCCGGCGGGCCGTACGGGCCTTCAGGCGCAGGATCTGCACGATGCCCAGCGCCTCCAGGACGAAGACGGACGAGAAGGCGATCCGGTAGTTGTCGCCGGTCGCGTCGAGGAGGACGCCGACCGCGAGCAGCGTCGTCATCGAGGCGATGAAACCACCCATGTTGACGATTCCCGACGCCGTTCCCTGACGCTCCGGCGGGTTGGCGGGGCGGGCGAAGTCGAAGCCGATCATCGAGGCGGGGCCGCAGGCGCCGAGGACCGCGCAGAGGGTGATCAGCAGCCACATCGGGGCGCGGTCGCCGGGGTACGCGAGGGTGGCGCTCCACAGCAGCGCCGTCGCCGCGACCGTGCCGAGGGCGAGCGGGGCCCTGGCCGCGTGGTGCCGGGCGATGATCTGCCCGTACGCGAGCCCCACCACCATGTTGGAGAGCACGACCAGCGTCAGCAGCTCGCCCGCGACGCCCCGGGAGAGGCCCTGGGCCTCGACGAGGAACGGCAGCCCCCACAGCAGCAGGAACACCATCGCCGGGAACTGGGTCGTGAAGTGCACCCACATGCCGAGCCGGGTGCCCGGCTCCCGCCAGGACTCGGCGATCTGGCGGCGGACGAACACGGCGCCGGCCTGCGCGGCGGGCGGCGGCTCGTACCCCTCGGGGTGGTCCCTGAGGAAGAGCAGCAGCAGGACGAGCACGACGACGCCGGCGATCGAGCTGCCGACGAAGGTGGTCGTCCAGCCCATGCCGTGCAGGGCGCGCGCGATGAAGATGGTGGAGACGAGGTTGCCCGCCATGCCGAAGAGCGCGGCGACCTGGCCGATGAGGGGACCGCGCCGGGCGGGGAACCAGCGGGTGCCCAGACGCAGCACGCTGATGAAGGTCATCGCGTCACCACAGCCGAGCAGGGCGCGGGCGGCGAGGGCCATGCCGTACGAGGGCGCGAGCGCGAAGCCGAGCTGGCCGATCGTGAAGAGCACGACGCCGATGGTCAGCACCTTCTTGGTGCCGAGGCGGTCGACCATGAGGCCGACCGGTATCTGCATCCCGGCGTAGACCAGCAGCTGGAGTATCGAGAAGGTGGAGAGGGCGGAGGCGTTGACGTCGAAGCGGTCGGCGGCGTCGAGGCCGGCAACGCCCAGGGACGTACGGAAGATGACGGCGACGAAGTAGACGGCGACGCCGACGCCCCAGACCAGGGCGGCGCGCCGGCCTCCGGGCGGGTCACCCGGGAGGGTGACGGCTGATCCGTATCCGTCGCGGCTCACCGGTCCTCACCCCGGACCAGGACCTTGACCCAGCTCAGGTGCTGGCGGACGCAGCTCGCCGCGCCCTCGACGTCACCGGCCTTGATCCTCTCCAGGATCTCGGCGTGCTCGGTGATGTTCTTGGCGATCCGGTCGGGCTGGGACTGCATCACGGCGACGCCCATCCGAAGCTGACGGTCGCGCAGCTGGTCGTAGAGGCGGGCGAGGATCTGGTTCCCGGCGTACTTGACGATCTCGGCGTGGAAGCAGCGGTCGGTGACGGCGACCTCCGCGAGGTCCCCGGTCTCGGCATGCCGCTTCTGCTCCTCCAGGAGCTCTTCGAGCCGCTCGACGAGCGCGGCGGACGCGGGGACGGCCCGGCGGACGGCGAACTCCTCGACGAGCAGCCGGGTCTCGACGACATCGGCGATCTCCTGCGCGGAGACGGCGAGGACGAGCGCGCCCTTCTTCGGGTAGAGCTTGAGCAGCCCTTCCATCTCCAGCTTCAGCAGGGCTTCCCGTACCGGGGTGCGGGACACCCCGACGGCCAGGGCGAGTTCGCCCTCCGTGAGCAGCGTGCCCCCCTCGTACCGACGGTCGAGGACGGCCTGCTTGACGTGCATGTAGACGCGGTCGGCTGCTGGGGGTGCGGATGCCATGCGCACAGCTTAGATACAAGAGGGGTGCATCAGTCGGACCCGTCCGCGATACGGACGTGTCCGGTCGCTACCGCGTCGGATCGGCGTCGTAGACCTGACGCGCCTCGTCGACCTTCTCCAGGTTCCCGGCCGCCCACTCGGCGAGGTGCGCGAAGAGCGGGGCGAGGCTGCGGCCGAGGTCGCTGATCTCGTACTCGACCCGGGGCGGGACCTCCGGGTGGTACGTACGGAGGACCAGGCCGTCGCGCTCCAACTGGCGCAGCCGCTGGGTCAGCACCTTCGGCGTGATCCTGCCGATCGCCCGCTCCAGCTCCACGAACCGCAGCCGGCCACGGGCGTTGAGGGTCCACAGGATCGGTGTCGTCCACCGGCTGAAGACGATGTCCACCACGGGAGCGACCGGACAGGCGAGCTCCGGATCGGTGTCCGCCGAAGCCGTCGGCATCATCTCCACCGTCATGCGTGTCCCCCTCGGACCGTCGGGCATAGTCACTTTCCTCTAGGTACCTACTATACCGAGGCTGTTAGCGTCCCTGACGTCAACCAAGCGGAACTACAGGGGAGTTCACGATGATCGTTGTGACGGGGGCGACGGGTAACGTCGGCCGATCGCTCGTACGGGTTCTCACGGCGGCCGGCGCGGAGGTGACCGCGACGTCCCGGGGGATCTCGGAGACGGACGTGCCGCCGACCATCCGGCACGTCCGGTCGGACCTGACCGATGCGGAGAGTCTGCGGCCCGTCCTCGACGGTGCCGACGCGCTCTTCCTCCAGAACGGGGGCGCGAGCGCGCACCTACTGAACACGCACGACGTCCTCGACGCCGCGAAGGCCGGTGGCGTCCGGCGGGTCGTCCTGTTGTCCTCCCAGGGCGTCGCCACCCGGCCCGAGTCCGCCTCCCACGGCGCCCTGGGCCGCGCGATCGAGGACGCGGTAAGGGAGTCGGGCCTGGAGTGGACGATCCTGCGCCCCGGCGGCTTCGCCTCCAACGCCTTCGCCTGGGCGGAGCCGGTCCGTACGCGCAGGGAGGTCGCCGCGCCCTTCGCCGACACCGGTCTGCCGGTCATCGACCCGGACGACATCGCCGAGGTCGGTGCGGTGGCACTGCGCGAGGAGGGTCACGCCGAGCGGATCTACGAGCTGACCGGCCCGGTCCTCAGCACGCCCCGGGAACGGGCCGCGGCGATCGCCGACGCGCTGGGCGAGCCCGTGCGGTTCGTGGAGCAGACCCGGGACGAGGCCCGGGCGCAGATGCTGGCGTTCCTGCCCGAGCCCGTGGTCGAGACGACGCTGACGATCCTCGGCGAGCCCAGCCCCGCCGAGCAGCGCGTCAGCCCGAACGTCGAGGAGGTCCTGGGCCGCGCGCCCCGCACCTTCGCCGACTGGGCGCAGCGGTACGTCGCCGCGTTCCGCTGAGCCGCGCCCTCTTCGGGGGAACGCAAACGCCCGACCGGGGAGCCCGGTCGGGCGTTTCACGTGAAACAACGCACGTGGTGCGCTTGGTCCGTTACGACCAGGTCATCAGGCGCTTCGGCTGCTCCAGGATCGCGGCGACATCCGCCAGGAACTTGGAGCCCAGCTCGCCGTCGACCAGACGGTGGTCGAACGAGAGGGCCAGCGTGGTGACCTGACGCGGCTTCACCTTGCCCTTGTGAACCCACGGCTGGAGCTTGATCGCTCCGACCGCGAGGATCGCGGACTCGCCGGGGTTCAGGATGGGCGTACCGGTGTCGACGCCGAAGACGCCCACGTTGGTGATGGTGAACGTGCCGCCCTGCATCGCCGCCGGGGTGGTCTTGCCCTCGCGGGCGGTGGCGACCAGCTCGCTCAGGGACTGCGACAGCTCCGGCAGGGTCTGCGCCTGCGCGTCCTTGATGTTCGGCACGATCAGCCCGCGCGGGGTGGCCGCGGCGATGCCCAGGTTGACGTAGTGCTTGAGCACGATCTCCTGGTTCGCCTCGTCCCAGGCCGCGTTGATCTCCGGGTTGCGCCGGACGGCGACCAGGACGGCCTTCGCGATGAGGAGCAGCGGGTTGACCCGCAGACCGGCCATGTCCTTGTCGGACTTGAGCTCCTCGACCAGCTTCATCGTGCGCGTGATGTCGAAGGTGACGAACTCGGTGACGTGCGGCGCGGTGAAGGCCGAGCCGACCATCGCCGCCGCCGTGGCCTTCCGCACACCCTTGATGGGGATACGGGTCTCCCGGCCGTCCGCCGACACGGCAGCCGACGCGGGCGCCGCCGCGGGAGCAGGCACCGGGGCGACCGGCGCCGGGGCCTCGACCACCGGTGCGGCGGGCGCCGGAGCGGCCGCGCGGTGGACGTCCTCACGGGTGATGATCCCGTCCGGACCGGTCGGGGTGACCGTCGCCAGATCGACGCCGAGGTCCTTCGCCAGCTTGCGCACCGGCGGCTTGGCCAGCGGGCGTGCGCCCGCGGGCGCATGGCCGTTCAGCTGCTCCGGTACGGCGACGGGGGCATCGGCCGTGGACTTGCGGGCCCGGCGCTTGGTCGAGCTCGCGGCGACGCCGTAGCCGACCAGGACCGGCTGCCGGCCCTCGGACTGGGGCTCCTCGACGGGCGCGTCGGCGGCGGGGGCCTGGACCTCCACGGCTGCCGGGGCGTCGGCCCGGGCGTCCGGGGCCTGTGGTGCCGGGGCGGAGTCCCCGCCCACGTTCACCGAGATGATCACCTGGCCGACGTCGACCGTCGTGCCCTCGGGGAAGTGCAGCTCGTGGACCGTGCCGTCGAAGGGGCTCGGCAGCTCGACGGCCGCCTTCGCCGTCTCGACCTCGCACACGACCTGACCGTCGGTGACCGTGTCACCGGGCTGGACGTACCACTTGAGGATTTCGGCCTCGGTGAGGCCCTCGCCCACGTCGGGCATCTTGAATTCGCGGATCGTCACGGTGCTCTCCTCAGTACGCCAGCGAGCGGTCGACGGCGTCGAGCACGCGGTCCAGGCCCGGCAGGTACTCCTCCTCCAGGCGCGCCGGCGGGTACGGCGCGTGGTAGCCGCCGACCCGCAGGACGGGGGCCTCCAGGTGGTAGAAGCAGCGCTCGGTGATCCGGGCGGCGATCTCCGCGCCGGAACCGAAGAACACCGGAGCCTCATGAACGACGACCAGACGGCGGGTCTTCTCGACCGAAGCCTGGATGGTGTCGAAGTCCAGCGGGGAGATCGAGCGCAGGTCCACGACCTCGACCGACTTGCCCTCCTCGGCGGCGGCCACGGCCACCTCCAGACAGGTCTTCACCATCGGGCCGTACGCGACGAGCGTGAGGTCCTTGCCCTCGCGGGCGACGCGTGCCTTGTGCAGCTCGCCGGGGATGGCCTCGGTGTCGACCTCGCCCTTGTCCCAGTAGCGGCGCTTGGGCTCGAAGAAGATGACCGGGTCGTCGCTCTGGATCGCCTGCTGGAGCATCCAGTAGGCGTCGGAGGAGTTCGCCGGGGTGACGACCTTGAGGCCGGCCACGTGCGCGAAGAGCGACTCGGGGGACTCGGAGTGGTGCTCGACCGCGCCGATGCCGCCGCCGTAGGGGATGCGGATGACGACCGGCATCTTCACGGTGCCGAGCGAACGGGCCCGCATCTTCGCCAGCTGGGTGACGATCTGGTCGTACGCCGGGAAGACGAAGCCGTCGAACTGGATCTCCACGACCGGACGGTAGCCGCGCAGCGCGAGGCCGATGGCGGTGCCGACGATGCCGGACTCGGCGAGCGGGGTGTCGACGACCCGGTCCTCGCCGAAGTCCTTCTGCAGGCCGTCGGTGACCCGGAAGACACCGCCGAGCTTGCCGACGTCCAGGCCCATGATGACGACCTTGGGGTCGGTCTCCAGGGCCTTGCGGAGCGACTCGTTGAGCGCCTTGGCGAGGGGAAGCTTCTGAACAGCCATGATTACTCGGCCTCTCCGCCCGCGAAGGACTCCTGGTAGGCGGCGAACTGCGCGCGCTCCTCGTCGACGAGCGCGTGCCCGTCCGCGTACACGTTGTCGAACATCGCCATGTGCTCCGGGACGGGCATGGCG
Source organism: Streptomyces sp. NPDC022552 (assembly GCF_055561875.1). Classification (NCBI taxonomy): domain Bacteria; kingdom Bacillati; phylum Actinomycetota; class Actinomycetes; order Kitasatosporales; family Streptomycetaceae; genus Streptomyces; species Streptomyces sp. NPDC022552. Next base: position 353,238 of record NZ_JBVHGJ010000005.1, on the reverse strand, counting down.
CGGACGACCTCACGTACGTGCTTGCCGAGCGCCTCGCTCTCGGCCTCCAGCTCCTCGAAGAAGGCCGCGTCGGCGTGGCCCTCGTTCTCCAGGTAAACCTTGAGGCGCAGGATCGGGTCCTTGGCCTCCCAGGCCTCGCGCTCCGCGTCACGGCGGTACCGGGTCGGGTCGTCGGAGGTGGTGTGGGCGGCCATGCGGTAGGTGAACGCCTCCACGAGCGTGGGGCCCTCGCCGCGGCGGGCTCGCTCCAGGGCCGAGCGGGTGACCGCGAGGCAGGCGAGCACGTCGTTGCCGTCGACGCGGACGCCGGGGAAGCCGAAGCCCTGCGCGCGCTGGTAGAGCGGCACCCGGGTCTGCTTCTCGGTGGGCTCGGAGATCGCCCACTGGTTGTTCTGGCAGAAGAACACGACCGGGGCGTTGTAGACCGCGGAGAAGACGAACGCCTCGTTGACGTCGCCCTGGCTGGAGGCGCCGTCGCCGAAGTACGCGAGCACGGCGGAGTCCGCGCCGTCCTTGGCGATGCCCATGGCGTAGCCGGTGGCGTGCAGGGTCTGCGAGCCGAGGACGATCGTGTACAGGTGGAAGTTGTTGCTGTTGGGGTCCCAGCCACCGTTGTTCACGCCGCGGAACATGCCCAGCAGGTTCGTCGGGTCGACCCCGCGGCACCAGGCGACGCCGTGCTCGCGGTAGGTCGGGAAGACGTAGTCGTCGTCGCGCAGCGCGCGGCCGGAGCCGATCTGCGCGGCCTCCTGGCCGAGCAGCGAGGCCCACAGGCCCAGCTCGCCCTGACGCTGCAGCGAGGTCGCCTCGGAGTCGAAGCGGCGGGTGAGGACCATGTCCCGGTAGAGCCCGCGCAGCTCGTCGGCGCTCAGGTCGATGTCGTACTCGGGGTGCTGAACGCGCTCCCCTTCGGGCGTCAGCAGCTGAATGAGCTCCGGCTCGGAAGTCTGGGACTTCTTGGCGCTCGCGCTGGCAGTGCGCTTGGTGCCGCTGCTGCGTCGCGTCGTCTTGCGCGCGGCAGTGCTCTCCACGGTCACGTGCGTGCTCCTCCGTCGGTCCGGCCCCCGGGGTTGCCGGGAAAAGGCCAGTGCGGCTCGCCTGAATCCGTACTCGCGCACGGGGTGGGTGCGACTCGGCCGGGTCAGGCGTGACAGGTGCCCCGGCGAGCGCCCTGTCATAGGCACGTTACCCACTGCCGCGCATTCCTGCGAAACCCCATTTGACCTGCGATTTTGCTTGGATTTCCAAGTAAATCGAGAAAAGTGGGAACAGTCGCTGGTCAGCGCGGTGGCAACGGCCTGGCGGGCCGCCGGAACACGGGGCACGTTATCCCGCGCACCCCGGGCACGGGAAGAGCCAATATGTGAGACTGAGCGGGTGCGCGAAGATGGAAAAATCCGGGTATTTCTGTTGGACGACCACGAAGTCGTCCGGCGTGGCGTCCACGAGCTGCTCTCCGTGGAGGACGACATCGAGGTGGTCGGGGAGGCGGGCACGGCGGCGGACGCCCTGGTCAGGATCCCCGCGACGCGCCCCGACGTGGCGGTGCTCGACGTGCGGCTGCCGGACGGCAGCGGTGTCGAGGTCTGCCGCGAGGTGCGTTCGCAGAACGAGGACATCAAGTGCCTCATGCTCACCTCGTACGCCGACGACGAAGCACTCTTCGACGCGATCATGGCCGGGGCCTCGGGATATGTCCTCAAGGCCATCCGTGGAAACGAACTCCTTTCGGCCGTTCGGGACGTTGCGGCCGGGAAGTCCCTGCTCGATCCGGTCGCGACCGCACGCGTTCTGGAACGGCTACGGGACGGAAACAACCCGAAGAGTGACGACAAGCTCGCCAATCTGACGGAACAGGAGCGCAAGATCCTCGATCTGATCGGCGAGGGCCTGACCAACCGGGCCATCGGTGAGCGGCTCCATCTGGCGGAGAAGACCATCAAGAACTACGTCTCCAGCCTGCTGTCGAAGCTGGGAATGGAGCGCCGGTCCCAGGCCGCGGCGTACGTCGCCCGGCTCCAGGCCGAGCGGCACTGAGGCCCCGGCTCGGGACCTACGTCCCCGCCGAACCGGGGCAGGCGTCCCTTTCCGGCACAGTGCCGGTCGCGGGAGAGTGGAGGCCATGTCCACCGAGGAGATCCGCGCCATCGAACTGCTGGGCCGCGTCTCGTACGGCCGGGTGGCGACCAGCATGCGCGCCATGCCGTTCGTCGCCCCCGCCCGGCACATCGTGGACGAGGGCTGCGTCCTGCTCCGCATGCACCGCGGCCTCGGTTACCACCGCGCCTGCGCGGGCAGCGTCGTCGCCTACGGCGCGGACAACTTCAACTCCGGCGCCGAGAACCTCTGGTCCGTGCAGTTCACCGGCACCGCAGAGGTCGTCGAACCCACCGAGGAACAGCTGGCCGCCTTCGGGCCCACCCCACAGGTCGTGGACGGGGACCCCTTCGACCCGATCTACATGCGGATCGAGCCCCAGTTCGTGACCGTGCACCAGCTCGACTACACCACCGCGCGACATCTCCAGCACGTAGCGTGATCTAACATCTGGCGAGTGCCGCGCTCATCTGAAACCCTCGCTCCGCCCGTCGGCGCCGTGCTGCGCCGCTACCGCGAGGCCGGCGAGCCGCTCTCCTGCGAACCCGTCACCCAGGGGCTCCTCAACCGCGGCTACCGCGTCGCCACCACCCGCGGCGCCTACTTCCTCAAGCAGCACCTCGACGCCCCGACCGCCGACCGGGACACCATCAGCCGGCAGCACCGCGCCACCCAGCGCCTGCACGCCCTCGGCCTGCCCGTCGCCCCGCCGCTCGCCGACTCCGACGGCCGCACGGTCGCCGTCATCGGCGGCCGCTGCTACGCCCTGCACCCCTGGATCGACGGCCGCCACCGCGACGGCGCCCAGCTCTCCACCGGCGGTTCCCGGCGCCTGGGCGCCCTCCTCGGGCACGTCCACACCTGCCTGGAGCAGGTCATGGAGTCCCCGCCCCCCGGTGAAGGCCACGAGAGCGCCCGCCCCGAGGACACCCTCCGCGTCATCGACGAGCTGCTCCGCCTCGCCCGCGCCCACCGGCCGCGCACCGGCTTCGACGCGCTCGCCGAGCACCGGCTGCTCGAACGCCGCGGGCTGCTCGCCGAGCACGCCCACCGCCGCCCGCCGCCCGCCACGGCGGCCGGCTGGGTCCACGGCGACTTCCACCCGCTGAACCTGCTCTACCGGGGCGCCGAGCCGGCCGCGATCGTCGACTGGGACCGCCTCGGCGTCCAGCCCCGGGCCGAGGAGGCCGTCAGGGCCGCCGCCATCTTCTTCGTACGACCGGCGGGCGAGCTGGCCCTGGAGAAGGTACGGGCGTACGCGCGCGCCTACCGGCGGGCGGCCGGCGCGGACGGGGCCGAGCTCGCGTCGGCGGTGCACCGGGTGTGGTGGGAGCGGCTCAACGACTTCTGGATACTGCGCTGGCGCTACCAGCTCCACGACCGAAGGGCCGACCCGCAGTTTCCCGCGGCGTCGGCCCTGGCGGTGTGGTGGACCCGTGAGTACGAGGCGGTACGCGACGCGTTCGCGGGCTGACCGGCCCTTCCCGGCCCTGGCACCGCTCCGGCTGTCCTGGCACCGACCCCGCAGGGGGCCGGTCGGTCAGGAGGCGGTCAGGGGGTGGTGCCGGGCGGTCAGGGTGTGGTGCCGGGGCCGCCGCCGGTCGGCGGGTCCGTCGGCAGGTCCGTGGGATCACCGGTCGGCGGGTCGGTCGGCTCGTCCGTCGGCTCGCCCGTGGTGCCGCCCTCGTCCGAACCGTCGTCCGTCGGCTCCGTCGACGGCGTGGTCGGCGGCGTCGTCTGGGGCGTCGTGGGCGGGGTCGTCGGCGGGGTGTAGGACGGCGTCCAGGGCTGCTGGTCGCCGCCCGTCGACGTGTCCGGCTCCTGGCTCTCCTGGCTCGGCGGCGGGCTCTCCTGGCTCGGCTCGTCCGACGGCGCCGACGAGGAGTCGGTGACCACCGGCGTCGTCGGCTTGTCGCTGCTCTTCTCGCCGGCCTTGTCCAGCGCGTACGCGACACCCGCGATGATCGCGATCAGCGCGAGCGCCACGAACAGGATCGCCTTGCCGCGGCCACCACCGCTCTTGCCGCCGTGCTGCGTGCCGTAGCCATCCTGGCCGTACCCGCCGCGACCGCCGTCGTAGCCGCCGTCCTCCGGGTTCATCGGCGGCAGGATCGGGCCCTGCGAGGTCTCGTGGTGCATCGGGTGGCCCATCGCGGTCGTCGCCGCGACGCCGCCGACCGGAGTGTGCCCGCCCTCGTGCATCTCCACCGGGCCGGTGTTCCACATGCCCGTGTGACCGCCGGCCTGCTGGAGCATCTGCAGGCCGTACTGGATCAGCCCGCGCATCTCCTCGGCGCTCTGGAACCGGTCGTCCGGATCCTTCGCCAGCGAGCGCATCACCAGCCCGTCGAGCTCCGGCGGCGCGTCCTGCGCGACGTCGGACGGCGGGACCGGGATGTCCTGGACGTGCTGGTAGACCACCGAGAGCGGGGTCTCGCCCGTGAACGGGGGCCGCAGCGCCAGCAGTTCGTACAGCAGACAGCCGGTCGCGTACAAGTCGGAGCGGTGGTCCACCGCCTTGCCGAGCGCCTGTTCGGGGGAGAGGTACTGCGGCGTGCCCATGACCATGCCGGTCTGGGTCATCGTCGACTGTGCGCCGTGCAGGGCGCGCGCGATGCCGAAGTCCATCACCTTCACCGCACCCGTGTGCGTGATGATGACGTTCGCGGGCTTGATGTCCCGGTGCACGATGCCGTGCTGGTGCGAGTACGCGAGCGCCTCGAGCACCCCGGAGACGATGATCAGGGCCTGCTCGGGACCGGGCGCCTCGGCGCTGATCAGCAGGTCACGGATGGTGCGGCCCTCGACCAGCTCCATCACGATGTACGGCACGGACTGGCCGCCGACGACGTCCTCGCCGGAGTCGTACACCGCCACGATCGCGTGGTGGTTGAGGCCGGCGACCGACTGGGCCTCGCGTGTGAAGCGGGCCTTGGAGACCGGGTCCTCGGCGAGGTCGGAGCGGAGCAGCTTCACGGCGACCGTGCGCCCCAGACGGACGTCCTCGGCCGCGAACACCTCGGCCATGCCGCCGCGTCCGAGACGGTGCGTCAGGCGGTACCGGCCGTCACCGACCACTCCGCCGATGCCCCAGGACTCCGCGGCGGCGCCCGACAGGCCGCCGCCGCCTGCTTCGGATTCGGGTGCCATCAGTCCTCGCCGTCATGTGTCCGTCGTGTGGTGCCCTACCGCCGTCACGCTACAGGCTTCGTCCGACACCACGGTCCGAGTGGACGGGCCATCCAACCCTCTACGCGTGTACCCGTGCAAATTCCGGTCCGTTCGTGTAACGCTTCCGAGACGCTTCTCACGCGGAGGGTCACGGAACGGGCACCCGGCTTGACGTGTCGGTGCCCTGGGGCAGACTTGGCCAGGAAATTCCGGATCAGCGCCGCCACGCGCGCGTAGGGGGAGCACGAATGAGCCAGGACGGCGCACAGGGTCGCTATGCGGGCGGCTCGGTCGCAAACGGCCGGTACCAGCTTCGCGACCTGCTCGGCGAAGGCGGAATGGCCTCCGTCTACCTGGCGTACGACAGCGCCCTCGACCGTCAGGTGGCCATCAAGACGCTGCACACCGAACTCGGCCGGGAACAGTCGTTCCGGGAGCGGTTCCGGCGTGAGGCGCAGGCGGTCGCCAAGCTTTCGCACACGAACATCGTCTCGGTCTTCGACACCGGCGAGGACACCCTCGACGGCGCCGTCATGCCGTACATCGTCATGGAGTACGTCGAGGGACAGCCGCTCGGCTCCGTCCTCGCCTCCGACGTACAGCAGTTCGGCGCGATGCCGGCGGACAAGGCGCTGAAGGTGACCGCCGATGTCCTCGCCGCGCTGGAGACCAGCCACGAAATGGGCCTGGTCCACCGGGACATCAAGCCTGGCAACGTGATGATGACCAAGCGTGGCGTCGTCAAGGTGATGGACTTCGGCATCGCCCGCGCCATGCAGTCCGGTGTCACCTCGATGACGCAGACCGGCATGGTCGTCGGCACCCCGCAGTACCTCTCCCCCGAACAGGCCCTCGGCCGCGCGGTGGACGCCCGTTCCGACCTGTACTCGGTCGGCATCATGCTCTTCCAACTCCTCACGGGCCGCCTGCCGTTCGACGCGGACTCTCCGCTGGCCATCGCGTACGCGCACGTCCAGGAGGAGCCGGTCGCTCCCTCGTCCATCAACCGTTCGGTCACCCCGGCGATGGACGCGCTCGTCGCCCGCGCGCTGAAGAAGAACCCGAACGAGCGGTTCCCGAGCGCCGCCGCGATGCAGGACGAGTGCCTGCGGGTGCTGTCGGCCGGGCAGACGGGCGCGCCGGTGATCGTGGCGGGCGGTCCCGTCAGCAGCGGTTCCGGCGTGGGCTCGGCGGTCTTCCCGCCGGTCGGCCAGACGCCGCCGCCCTCGACGCACGGTGTCCAGCAGCCGTACCAGCAGCCGACGCCGCAGCCCGGTCCGTACGGTCCGCCGACGCCCGCCCCCTCCTACGGGTACCCGCAGCAGGCGCAGACCCCGCCGCCTGCCTCCATGTACCAGACGCCCTCTCCCGGGCCGTACCAGATGTCGCCGCAGACCTCGGTGAACAGCCCCCTGCACAACGGATCCGGAGGGTCCGCGGGGTCCGGCGGGTCCGGGCGGAACATGCCGGTGGTCGTGGGATCGATCGTGGTCGCGCTGCTCGCGATCGGCGGTGTGATCACCGCGATCTCGCTCAACAAGGACGACGCGGACCCCAAGGCGGACGGCGACCCGAGCCAGAGCCAGTCGGCCGCGCCCGGGCACAAGGGTCCTGACCTGACCAAGACCATCGACGTGAAGAAGTGCACCGAGCCGAGGGAGTCGAGCGAGGACCCGGCGAAGTTCGAGATCCCCGACTTCACGTACAAGAACATCCAGTCCGTGAAGGACTGCATCCAGGCCGCGGGCTGGAAGATCACGAAGCAGACCCCGGTGGACGAGGCGACGTACGGCGAGGGCACGGTCCTCAGCCAGTACCCGCCGGCCGGTGCGGACGCGTCGAAGGACGACGCCGATTTCACCCTGGAGATCTCGACGGGCAACCCGGGGCAGTAGCGCCCCTTCCGGGTCGCCCGCGCGCGGCGTTCGTCGCGCTCTTCATCCGTGCGCGGGCGCCCGGATGCCGGAAATGTCCCCCCATGTGACGCTGAGTGGGAAACCTCGGCGGCTCGGTACGGGAGGGGGGTCACCCGGTGACTCCAGGACTCCGCGACGCGCGGACACGGGCACTGCGGTGGCGGGCGATCGGCCCGGTGGCGGTGTGCTGGTTGATGGTGGGCTTCGTGCCGATGGCGTACGGGTACGAGCGCCCCGGGCCCGCACCCGTCACGACGACGGCGTCCAAGAGCGCGCCCACGAAGCACTGGAAGAGCGCGCCGTCCCCCTCGGCCACACCGTCCTCCTCGGCCACACCGTCCCCCACGGTCTCGCCGAGCGGCACTCCGGAGGCCCCCGGCGCGTCCGGCCCTCCCGGACGGCCCCCGACCGCCGCGCCCTCCTCCCCCGCGGTGTCGCACTCCGCCCCGGCACCGGTCTCCGAAGCCCCCGGCCCCACCCCGTCGCGCTCCCTGGCCGGCCGCCCCGCCGGGGAGGGCCGCGAACGGCCCGGCCGGCCCCCCGGCCCCCCGAAGCCGAGCGCCACCGACACGGCCGCCGACCCGTCACGTAGCAAAACGGCAACAGCCGAGGAGCCGCCGGAAGGGGTGGAAGAGGAGTCGGACGAGGGGGGCGAGTTCCCCGAAGCGGTACCCGAGACGGAGGCCACGCCCTCCGAGCCGGCGCCCGCCACCGTGCCCGCCGCGGCGCCCCGGCTCGGCTCCCGGACCACCGCCACCAGCGCTGACCGGCAGATTCCCGTGCTCACGCTGGGCGCGGGACTCGCGCTGATGGGGCTCGGCATCGGTTTTCTCGGCGTACGGATGCGGCGCCGCTGAGGCCCGGCGTCCCTCGCACGACTCCGCGGGTCCTCCTTGAGACGGACGCCGCGCTTCCCTCTCAGGTCCCTTGTCGGCCTCGACATACTCGGTATACATACTGAGTATGTCGATCCGCCACGGGCTTCTCGCCCTCCTCGAACGCGGGCCCCGCTACGGCTCGCAGCTCCGTACGGAGTTCGAGTCCCGCACAGGCTCCACCTGGCCCCTCAACGTCGGCCAGGTCTACACGACGCTCAACCGTCTCGAACGGGACGGCATGGTCGCCCAGGGCGGCGAGGACGAGGCCGGCCACGCGCTCTACGCGATCACCGACAGCGGTCGCGAGGAGCTCAGGGCCTGGTTCGAGAAGCCGGTGGACCGCACCAGCCCGGCCCGTGACGAGCTCTCCATCAAACTCGCCATGGCCGTCGGGGCGCCCGGCGTCGACATCCGCGCCGTCATCCAGTCCCAGCGCCGCCACACCGTGAAGGCGATGCAGGACTACACCCGGCTCAAGGCCCAGGCGCTCGCCGCGGTCGAGAGCGGCGCGTCCCGGGAACGCGACGACGTGGCCTGGCTCCTCGTCCTGGAGCAGCTCATCTTCCAGACCGAGGCCGAGGCCCGCTGGCTCGACCACTGCGAGGCCCGGCTGATCCGCCTCTCGACGGCCGCCGTCGGAGCGGGGGACCCACGGCCCCCCGAGCCCGCAGAACCGGCCGAGCCTCCCACGTCGGCCTCCCGGTCCGCTTCGTCTTCCGCTTCCCGATCCGCGTAGTCCGCCTCTCGCCTCTCCGCCTCTCCGCCTCTCCATCTCTCCATCCGCTCCGTACGATCGCCGACCGCGTTCGTACGTCCAAGGGGGACCCCTCCATGTCCACAGCGCAGCCCGTGCTGCAACTCCAGAACCTGACCCGCGTCCATGGCTCCGGCGCCACCGAGGTGCACGCCCTGCGCGGCATCGACCTCGATGTCTTCCCCGGTGAACTCGTCGCCGTCATGGGCCCGTCCGGCTCCGGCAAGTCGACCCTGCTCACCATCGCGGGCGGCCTCGACATCCCCACCTCCGGCCGAGTGATCGTCGAGAACACCGACATCACCACCGCCGACCGCAAGGCCCTCGCCGCCCTGCGCCGCCGCAGCATCGGGTACGTCTTCCAGGACTACAACCTCATCCCGGCCCTCACCGCCGCCGAGAACGTCGCCCTGCCACGCGAACTGGACGGCACCTCCGCCCGCAAGGCGCGCGTCGAGGCGCTGGCCGCGCTGGAGGAGATGGACCTCGGCCACCTCGCCGACCGCTTCCCCGACGAGATGTCCGGCGGCCAGCAGCAGCGTGTGGCCATCGCCCGCGCCCTCGTCGGCGACCGGCGCCTCGTCCTCGCCGACGAGCCCACCGGCGCCCTCGACTCCGAGACCGGCGAGTCCGTCCTCGCCCTGCTGCGCGCCCGGTGCGACGCCGGAGCCGCCGGCGTACTCGTCACCCACGAGCCGCGGTTCGCCGCCTGGGCCGACCGTGTCGTCTTCCTGCGGGACGGCGCCGTCGTCGACCAGACCGTGCGCAGCGAGGCCGACTCGCTCCTGACCGGCCAGGCGGCCGAGCGGTGAACAAGTGGCTCCACTCCTGGCGCGCCGCGATCCGTATCGCCCGCCGTGACGCCTGGCGGTCCAAGGGACGCAGCTTCCTCGTCCTCGCCATGATCGCCCTGCCCATCCTGGGCGTGAGCGCCGCCGATCTGACCCTGCGCAGCTCCGAACTCTCCACCGAGGAGAGCCTCGCCCGGACCATCGGAGGCGCCGACGCCCGGTTCGTCGACGCCTCCGTGGGCGGCGTGCCGATCCTGCAGGATCCCACCGGCGAGATGAACACGACGGCCGAGGACTACGACGACAAGGTCTGGCCGAGCGGTTCGACCGATGTCAGGAAGACCATCCCGGCCGGTGCCACGTTCCTCACCGACAGCTCCGGAAGCGCGAAGCTGACCACCGCCCACGGGCTGCTGCAGAGCGAGATCCGTGAGCTGAAGGCCGCCGACCCGATCGCCCGGGGGATCATGACCCTCCTGGAGGGCCGCTTCCCGCAGAAGGCCGACGAGGTCGCCGCGACCACGCACTTCCTGGAGACCAGCGGGCTGGGCATCGGCTCCACCGTCTCGGCGCGCGGTGACGACCGTACGTTCCGGATCGTCGGCTCGTACGAGATCCCCAACGACCTCAAGGCCGACCAGGTCAACGCCCTGCCGGGCGCCTTCCTCGCCCCGTACGCCAAGGCGGTCGAGAAGGCCGGTCTTAGCGGTGCCGACGTCTCCACCACGTATCTGGTGAAGTCCGCCGGTGGTTTCACGTGGGACGCGGTCCAGAAGATCAACACCAAGGGTGTGACCGTCGCCTCGCGTGCCGTGCTCCTCGACCCGCCCGCCAAGGAAGACGTCCCGCTGTACCAGAAGGAGGGCTGGGGCGACTTCGAGTCCAGCCCCGGCGCCCAGGCCGCCGAGCTCGCCGCGGTCGGCACGATCGTCGGCCTCGCGATGCTGGAGATCTGCCTGCTGGCCGGGCCCGCGTTCGCCGTGGGCGCCCGCCGCTCGCGCCGTCAGCTCGGGCTCGTCGGAGCCAACGGCGGCGACCGCCACCACATCCGCGCCATCGTCCTGAGCGGCGGCCTCGTCATCGGCGTCGCGTCGGCCGTCGTCGGTACCGTCCTCGCCCTGATCCTGACGTTCGCCCTGCGCCCGGTCCTCGAGAACGCCATGGGCCAGCGGTTCGGCTCCTTCGACGTCCGCCCGCTGGAACTGCTCGGCATCGCGGTGATCGCCGTGGTGACCGGCCTCCTCGCCGCGATCGTCCCGGCCGTCACCGCGTCCCGGCAGACCGTCCTCGCCTCGCTCACCGGCCGTCGAGGGGTCCGCCGCAGCAGCCGCGTGCTGCCGCTGGTCGGCCTGGCGGCCCTGCTCCTGGGCGGTGCGATCGCGCTCTACGGATCGGTGATCTCGGACCAGTTCGTGATCGTCGCGGGCGGCAGCGCCATCGCCGAGCTGGGCGTGGTCGCCATGACGCCCGCCCTGGTGGGCCTCTTCGGCCGCACCGGCCGCTGGCTGCCGCTCTCGCCGCGCCTCGCCCTGCGGGACGCCGTGCGCAACCGGGGCCGTACGGCACCCGCCGTGGCCGCCGTGCTCGCCGCGGTCGCCGGAACGGTCGCCGTCTCCACCTACGCGGCCAGCCGCGAGGCCCAGGACCTGGCCGGTTACACGCCGAAGCTGCCGCACGGCGCGGTCTCCGCGCTCGTGATGGAGGAGAGCGGCCGGGACGTCCCGGCGGTGCGTGACGCCGTGCAGCGGCTGGTGCCCGTCGACACCCGCGCGGACGTCCAGCGCATCCAGGTCGGCAAGCCGAGCTGCGCCCCGTACAGCGACAGCGCGGGCTGCGGCCGCTTCGAGATGGTCATCCCGAAGGCCAACGAGTGCCCGCTGTGGGGCACCTTCGAGGAGGGCGAGGACCCCTCGGCGAAGTACACCGTCGAGCAGCGGCGCAAGTTCGCCGAGGACTGGCGCTGCAAGGAGGACCGCGGCGGTGACTTCGGCGGCGGATCGTACGTCGAGAGCGGCCTGCTCATCGGTGACGCCTCCCTCCTCAACGTGCTCGGCATCAAGGACGCCGGCGCGGAGAAGGCCCTCGCGGAGGGCAAGCTCGTCTCCTTCGTCAAGGCTCCCGTCGACACCTCCGGGAAGGTCGGCATCAAGCTGGTCACCGACAACCAGAAGGCGCGGCAGGCCGAGCTGGACGGCAAGCCGGTCCCCGGCGTGATCAAGAGCTTCCCCGCCCACCTGGTGACCGGCGAGAACGCCTACGGCGTGGGAGCGCTCCTCACCCCGGCCGCCGCCAAGGCCGCGGGCCTGCCCACGGTGCCGTTCGGCTCGTTCTTCTCCACCGACTCGCTGCCCACCGCCGAGCAGCGCCAGAAGCTCGACGGCGAGCTCGCCAAGATCGGCAGCGACGCCGGGCTCTATGTGGAGGAGGGCTTCGTCAGCGACACCAGCATCGTGCTCCTCGCGCTGACCGTCTTCGCGGGCCTCGTCACCATCGGCGCCGCGGGCATCGCCACCGGCCTCGCGCAGGCCGATGCCGAGGCCGACCTGAAGACGCTGTCCGCCGTCGGCGCGCCCCCGCGGGTCCGCCGCACGCTCAGCGGCTTCCAGTGCGGAGTGGTCGCCGCGATGGGCGTGATCCTCGGATCGGCTGCCGGCGTGCTCCCGGCGATGGGTCTGCGGCTCACCGAGGAGCGCCAGGAGCTGCGCTTCCACCAGGAGAACCTGGACCAGGGCTGGGCCACATCGGCGGAGGTGCCGTACGTCCCGATCGTCGTCCCCTGGGAGACGCTCGCTGCCCTCCTGGTCGCCGTACCGCTCGGTGCCGCGCTCCTCGCGGCCCTGGTGACCCGCTCCCGCGGGGCCCTGGCCCGCCGCGAGGCGACCTGACCGGACCGGACGGACCTGACCGGACGGACCTGACCGGACCGGACGGACCTGAGTGGACCGGACCTGACCGGACCGGATCGGACCGCCCGGCGACCGTTGCCGTCCTGTGCCCCCGGAGAAGGGTGGATCACCCTCCTCCGGGGGCACACCGTGTGGTGAGGCATGTGTGCGAGAGAATGGCGGCATGGAGATGCCGAGGAATGAACGGTCGCAGGAGACTCCCCAGGTCCTCATCGTGGGACAGGACGGGATGGCACTCGGCGGCACTCAGGGTGACGACGAATCCCGCGAGGTCCCGGTGACGGAAATGGTCGAGCAGCCCGCGAAGGTCATGCGCATCGGCAGCATGATCAAGCAGCTCCTGGAGGAAGTACGGGCGGCACCTCTCGACGAGGCCAGCCGCGTCAGGCTCAAGGACATCCACGCCAGCTCCGTCAAGGAGCTGGAGGACGGGCTCGCGCCCGAGCTGGTCGAGGAACTGGAGCGGCTCTCCCTGCCGTTCACCGACGAGGCGATCCCCTCCGAGGCGGAACTGCGGATCGCGCAGGCCCAGTTGGTGGGCTGGCTCGAAGGCCTCTTCCACGGCATCCAGACGGCGCTGTTCGCCCAGCAGATGGCGGCCCGCGCCCAGCTGGAGCAGATGCGCCGGGCGCTGCCGCCCGGTGCCTCGCACGAGGACGACGACGACCAGGGCCACGGACACGCGGTCCGCTCGGGGCCGTACCTGTAAGGGCGTAGACGTCTACGGAAGGGCCCGGCGGCACCTGGGGTGCCCGCCGGGCCCTTTCACGTACCGTCCCGCGTGCTCAGTGGGCCTGCGGCGCCCTGAGCAGCACCTTGCCGACGTGGGTTCCCGAGTCCAGCGCCCGGTGTGCCTCGGCGGCGTCCGGCATCTCCACCGTACGGTCGACGACCGCGCGGACCGTCCCTGAGGCGATCAGCGGCCAGACGTGCTCACGCACCGCCGCGACGATGGCCGTCTTCTCGTGGAGCGGACGGGACCGCAGCGTGGTCGCCGTGATCGCCCCCCGCTTGGCGAGCAGCGCGCCGAGGTTCAACTCGCCCTTCACACCGCCCTGCAGGCCGATGATCGCCAGGCGGCCGTTGATCGCGAGCGCCTTCACATTGCGCTCCAGGTACTTCGCTCCGACGATGTCCAGGATCACGTCCGCACCGGCCCCGTCCGTGGCCTTGCGCAGCTCCTCGACGAAGTCCTGCTCGCGGTAGTCGATCAGGACGTCCGCGCCCAGCTCGGCGCAGCGCGCGAGCTTCTCGGGACCGCCCGCGGTGACCGCGACCTTCGCTCCGACGGCCTTGGCGAGCTGGATCGCCATCGTGCCGATGCCGCTCGCGCCGCCGTGCACCAACAGCGTCTCGCCGGGCCGCAGATGGGCGACCATGAAGACGTTCGACCAGACCGTGCAGGTCACCTCGGGCAGCGCCGCGGCCGTGACGAGATCCACCCTGTCCGGTACGGGCAGCAGCTGGCCGACGGGCACGACGACCTTCTCCGCGTAACCGCCGCCGACCAGCAGCGCGCACACCTCGTCCCCCACCGACCAGCCGGAGACACCCGGCCCCAGCTCGGCGATCCGGCCGGAGCATTCGAGACCGGGGTACGGGGACGAGCCGGGCGGCGGGTCGTAGAAACCCTGCCGCTGGAGCAGATCGGCGCGGTTGACGGCGCTCGCCACCACCTCGACGAGCACCTCGCCCTCGGCGGGCACGGGATCGGGCACCTCGGCCCAGACGAGGGCCTCGGGACCACCGGGTTCCGGAATCGTGATCGCATGCATGGCGGCGAGGCTACTCGGGCGGCGTGGACAACGGGGTGACGGGCGCAGCCCGCACGATCGTGATCACACGGTCCGTCAACTGCAGGGGGCTGGCCGCCGGATCGTCGTAACCGAGCAGCCGGTGGCCGCGCAACACGCTGACCACCAGGTCCTCGGTCTCCCGCACGTTCTTGCCGACCTCGGACTTTATGACCGGCCGTTCCACCAGATCGAGGCCCGAACCCTGCTGGATCAGGTCCTCCATCACGGTGCCGGCGCTGGGGCTGAGCACCGAGAGCCCGAGCAGCCGTCCGGCGGCGCTGGCGCTGGTGATGACGGCGTCCGCGCCGGACTGGCGCAGCAGCGGCGCGTTCTCCTCCTCGCGTACGGCCGCGACGATCTTCGCGCCCCTGTTGAGCTGGCGCGCGGTGAGCGCCACGAGGACGGCGGTGTCGTCGCGCTGCGTGGCGATGACGACCTGCCGGGCCTTCTGGACCTCGGCCCGGAGCAGGACGTCGCTGCGGGTCGCATCGCCGACCACACCGACGAATCCGTCCGCGTTCGCCGTCTCGATCACCTTGGTGGACGGGTCGACGATGACGATCTGGTCCTTCCGCAGCCCCGTCGCACAGAGCGTCTGGATCGCCGAGCGGCCCTTGGTCCCGAAGCCGACGACGACGGTGTGGTCACGCAAGATGGACCTCCAGCGGTTCAGTCGCCACTCCTCCCGGGTCCGTTCGGTGAGGACCTCGAGAGTGGTGCCGACCAGGATGATCAGAAACAGGACACGCAGCGGCGTGACCACCAGGATGTTCACGAGCCGCGCCGAGTCGCTGTACGGGACGATGTCGCCGTACCCCGTGGTGGAGAGGGTGACGGTCGCGTAGTAGGCGCAGTCGAGGAAGTCGAGGGTGCCGTCGGCGTTGTCGTTGTAGCCGTCGCGGTCGAGGTAGACGATCACGGTCGTGAGGGCCAGCACGCCGAGGGCCATCAACAGCCGCTTGGTCACCTGCCGCAGGGGCTTCTCGACGACGCGCCGGGGCATCCGGATACGGGAGGGGGACGTCTTCTCGTCCGCTTGGCGGGCCATGACGTCACGGCTGGGAAGTTTCACGTGAAACATCCTCCCTGGGAAGCGCCGTGTGTCGGAGCCATCGGCCAAGGAAGATCGAGAATCTCCAGGGCCACTCCACTCCGTGCTCCCCCGGGCGGCACGACGGCCATCCCGTCGGCGGCGGCGATACCCCGGAGCATCGCCGGGCCGTTGTAGTGCAGGGGCACGGCGTCGTCGCCCTCGTGGACGACCGGAACCAGCCGGGTGTCGTGCGGATGGCCGTGGATCTCGTCCCGTACGGGCACGCAGTACGACTCGGGGGCCGGGGCGCCCGCCAGGGCGCGGAGCAGCGGCTCGGCCAGGGTGAGCAGGCCGGACACGGCGGCGAGCGGGTTGCCGGGCAGTCCGACGAGATGGCGGCCGGCGTCGAGGCGCGCGAGCAGCATCGGGTGTCCGGGGCGGACCTTCACCCCGTCGACGAGCAGGACGGCGCCCGTCCGGGCGAGCACGGGGTGGACATGGTCGACGGGGCCGGCGGCCGTGCCTCCGGTGGTGATCACCAGATCGGCGGGGGAGCCGGTGACGGCCGCCGCCAGGGCGTCGGCGTCGTCACCGATCCGGCGGGTGGCGAGCACCTCGGCGCCGAGCGCGTCGAGCCAGGGGCCGAGCATGGGTCCGAGGGCGTCCCGGATCAGCCCGTCGCGGGGGAGTCCGGTGGTCAGGAGCTCGTCGCCGAGGACGAGGACCTCCACCCGGGGCCGGGGACGCGTCGGCAGCTCGTCGTACCCGGCCGCGGCGGCGAGGCCGAGGACGGCGGGGGTCACCCGGGTCCCGGCGGGCAACAGCCGGTCTCCGGCACGGCATTCCTGGCCGCGGGGGCGGATGTCCTGGCCGGGCACGACCTCACGCCGGGCATGCAGATGGCCGCTCGCGTCGGTGCGGGCGTGCTCGCTGCGGATCACCGCCGTGGTGTCGTGCGGCACACGGGCGCCGGTGGCGATCCGTACCGCCGTGCCGTCGGCCAGCGGGGAGGCGGGGGCGTGGCCGGCGAGTACGGCCCCTTCCTCGCGGATCTCCCAGGGGCCGGGCCCGGCGACGGCCCAGCCGTCCATGGCCGAGGTGTCGAAGGACGGCAGATCGGTGAGCGCGCACAGCGGCTCGGCAAGCACATGGCCCACCGCCTGCCCGAGGGGAGTACGGAGAGGTGTGCGGGCGGCCCCGACGGCCGCCCCGGCGCGGGCGGCCACGGCTCGCGCGGCCGGCCAGGCCGTGGCGCGGTGCTCTTCGGCGGGCCGGGGTTTCTCGCCGCGCGGCAGGGCGACGAGGGCGAGGACCTCGTCCACACCGTCGTCGTCGGTTCCGGGCGCGGCCTGGGCCGCACGCTCCTGAGAGGTCATCCGGCCGCGTCCCGCTCCGCTTCGGCGGCCCACCGGTTGGCGAGGGCGGCGGCCTTGCGGGAGGCCTCGGCGACCGCCTCGGGACCACCACCGGCATCGGCCGCCCGGCCTGCCGCGTACCCGACCAGGAACGTGGTCAGCGGCGCGGCGGGGCGGGCGACCCCGTGGGCGGCGTCCCGGGCCAGGTCGAGCAGCACGCCGGTGTCGACGTCGATCTCGATGCCCAGCTCGTCCTTGACTGCGGTGATCCATTCGTCCAGCACGTTCTCATGCTCCCTGATCCGGGCCCGGGCCGTGGCGATGTCCTCCCAGGTGTCGCAGTCGAAGGAGGCGAGGGGGCCGGCGGTGACCCGGACGATCCGCAGCCCCTGGGTGAGCAGACGCAGCGGGAGCCCGGAGAGGGTGCCGTGCGCGGTGGTGAGGAGATCCACTTCACGTCGGAGGGCGGCGGCGCGGTAGGCGGCGACGAGCGGCTGGTCACGGCCGGCGGCGTCGACGAGGAGAGCGGCGTCGGCGTCGGGCTCTGCGGTCAGTGCGTCGAGGAGGAGCCTGCCGGTGTCCTCACCGAGAAACGGCAGGTCGGCGGAGAGAACGAGCACCACGTCGGCCCGGACCTCGCGCAGGCCCGCGTCGAGCGCGGCCATGGGGCCGCCGCCGGGCGGGTCCTCCCTGGCCCACACGACGGGTCGTACGGTCGCCCGCCGCCCGCCGACGACCACGGTGCGCCCGGCTTGTCGGCACCCCGCGAGCACCCGGTCGAGCAAGGCCCGCCCGCCTACCCGCAGCCCCGGCTTGTCGACCCCACCAAGCCGCTTCGCGCCTCCACCGGCGAGCACGATGGCGTCAAACCCGATCGTCATCCCAGCAGTATGATCCGCCCCCACCCACAAAGCCCCCCTCTGTCTCAACCAGGGAGACGAGACCAGGGGCGCGGGGCGAGGGGCGCGGGGCGAGGGGAGAGCCCCGGGCTCCGGGCGAGGGGGCGCAGGCCCGAGCTGCGGGGCGAGGGCTCGTGGGCGACGGCCCCGGGTCGCCCCGGGCCACGGACCGGGCTCCGGGGCGGGAGGGTGTCGGCTCGCGAGGCGGGTGTTCGCCCCGCGAGCCCGTCGGGGTCAGAGCGTGCGCAGCAGGACCGCCGGGTGTTCCACGCAGTCCGCGACGTAGCGGAGGAAGCCGCCCGCCGTGCCGCCGTCGCAGACCCGGTGGTCGAAGGTCAGCGACAGCTGGACGACCTTGCGGACCGCCAGTTCGCCCTCATGGACCCACGGCTTGGGGATGATCCGGCCCACCCCGAGCATCGCCGCCTCCGGGTGGTTGATGATCGGCGTGGAGCCGTCCACCCCGAACACCCCGTAGTTGTTCAGCGTGAACGTCCCGCCCGTGAGGTCACCCGGCGTCAGCGTCCCCTGCCGGGCGGACTCCGTCAGCCGCGCGAACTCCTCCGTCAGCGACTCCGCCGTCCGCGTGCCCGCGTCCCGGACCACCGGGACGACCAGACCGCGCGGGGTCTGCGCCGCGAACCCGAGGTGCACGGACGGCAGTCGGACGATCTCCCGTGCCGCCGTGTCCACGGTGGAGTTGAGCTCCGGATAGCGCGCGAGCCCATGCGTGCAGATCCGGGCGAGCAGCGCGAGCAACGAGATCTTCGGCCCGCCCGCCGCGTTCATCGCGGCCCGCGCCGCCATGAGCTCGGTCGCGTCGGCGTCCACCCAGCAGGTCGCGTCCGGGATCTCCGTACGGCTGCGCGAGAGCTTGTCGGCGACCGCGCCACGGACTCCGCGCAGCGGAACCCTCTCCCCGCCTTCGGCCGGGACCGCGGCCGCGGGCACCGGTGCCGGACGCGCCGCGGCCGTCTCGGCGGCGGCCAGGGCCGACTCGACGTCGGCCCGCAGGATCAGCCCGGCCGGACCGGACCCACGCACCTCGCGCAGATCGAGCCCCTTGTCCCGGGCCAGCTTCCGTACGAGCGGCGAGATCACCGGCAGGGGTCCGTCAACGGGCGCCGGAGCCGGAACAGGAGCCGGAGCCTGGGCCGGAGTCGGGGCCGCGGCCTTCGCCTCCGTACGGCCGGCGCCCGCTGCCGCAGCGCTCTCGTGACGCACCCGGCGACGCCTCGCCGCCGGTCCGGCCGTGCCGTACCCGACGAGCACGTTGCCCGAGTACTCCGACGACTCGGCGTCCCCGGCCGAGGCCGCGGAGGAAACCGACGCCCCGGCCGCACCGGACACCGCCGTGCCGGACGAAGCCGTACCGCCCACCGCGACCGTCAGCAGCGGCGCGCCGACCGGCAGTTCCGTGCCCTCCTCGCCGAAACGGGCGGTCACCACGCCCCCGTACGGGCACGGCACCTCCACCATCGCCTTGGCGGTCTCCACCTCGACGACCGGCTGGTCGATGGCGACGACGTCGCCCACGTTCACCAGCCAGCGCACGATCTCCGCCTCGGTCAGCCCCTCACCGAGGTCGGGCAGCTTGAACTCGAGCACCTGCGCCATCAGTGACCCGCCTCCCACTGCAGCCGCGCCACCGCGTCGAGCACCCGGTCCACGCCCGGCAGGTGGTGCCGCTCCAGCATCGGCGGCGGATACGGGATGTCGAACCCGGCGACCCGCAGGACGGGCGCCTCCAGATGGTGGAAGCACCGCTCGGTCACGCGCGCGGCGATCTCTCCGCCCGGCCCGCCGAACCCGGTCGACTCGTGCACCACGACCGCCCGCCCGGTGCGCCGCACCGACGCGCAGACCGTCTCGTCGTCGAACGGCACCAGCGAGCGCAGATCGACCACCTCCAGGTCCCAGCCCTCCGCCTGCGCGGCCTCCGCCGCCTCCAGACAGACCGGCACGGACGGCCCGTACGTGATCAGCGTCGCGCTGCGCCCGCTGCGCCGCACCACGGCCTTGCCGATCGGCTCCACCGGCGCCGGCGCCTCCGGCCGCCAGTCCGCCTTCGACCAGTACAGCCGCTTGGGCTCCAGGAAGACGACCGGGTCGTCGGAGGCGATGGCCGCCCGCAGCAGCCCGTACGCGTCCTCGACCGTCGCCGGGGTGACGACGTGCAGACCCGGCGTCGCCATGTAGTACGCCTCGGACGAGTCGCTGTGGTGCTCGACGCCGCCGATCCCGCCGCCGTACGGCACACGGATCACCAGCGGCATCGGCATCGCGCCCCGCGTGCGGTTCCGCATCCGGGACACATGGCTGATCAGCTGCTCGAACGCCGGGTAGGCGAAGGCGTCGAACTGCATCTCGACGACCGGCCGCAGCCCGTACATGGCCATGCCGACGGCCGTGCCGAGGATGCCCGCCTCGGCCAGCGGGGTGTCCGTGCAGCGGTCCTCGCCGAACTCCTTCGCGAGGCCGTCCGTGACCCGGAAGACACCGCCGAGCGTGCCGACGTCCTCACCCATCACATGGACCGTCGGGTCCTCGGCCATCGCGTCGCGCATGGCCCGCTGGAGGGCCTGCGCCATGGTGGCGGGCTTGGCCGTGGCCTTGTCCGCCGTCGTCTTCTGCGCGGTCGTCATCACGCCTCACCCTCGGCGTCGAGCTCGGCCCGCAGCTGCGCGGCCTGCTCGCGCAGTTGTGCCGTCTGCTCGGCGTAGACGTGCGCGAACAGGTCCATCGGGTCGAGGACGGGGTCGGCGTTCATCCGCTCGCGCAGCGCCGCCGCCATCGTCTCAGCGGCCTCCGCCGCCGCCTGCTTGCGGCTCTCGTCGATGATCCCGCGCTCCGTCAGCTCCCGCTCCAGGATCACGATCGGGTCGTGTGCCCGCCAGGTCTCGACCTCGCTGTCCCCGCGGTAGCGGGTCGCGTCGTCGGCGTTGGTGTGGGCGTCGATGCGGTACGTGACGGCCTCGACCAGCGTCGGTCCGCCGCCGCGCCGCGCGCGTGCCACGGCCTCGGTCAGCACCTGGTGGACGGCGACCGCGTCGTTGCCGTCGACGAGCCGGCCCGGCATGCCGTACCCGACTGCCTTGTGGGCCAGCGAGGGGGCCGCGGTCTGCTTGGCGAGCGGTACGGAGATCGCGAAGCCGTTGTTCTGCACCAGGAACACCACGGGGGCCTGCCAGACGGCCGCGAAGTTCAGCGCCTCGTGGAAGTCGCCCTCGCTGGTGCCGCCGTCGCCGACCATGGCGAGCGCGACCACGTCGTCGCCCTTGAGCCGGGCGGCGTGGGCCAGTCCCACGGCGTGCGGCAGCTGGGTGGCGAGCGGGGTGCTCAGCGGCGCTATGCGGTGCTCACGCGGGTCGTACCCGGTGTGCCAGTCCCCGCGCAGCAGCGTCAGCGCCTGGACCGGGTCCAGTCCGCGGGCGACGGCCGCGAGGGTGTCGCGGTACGAGGGGAACAGCCAGTCCCGGTCCTCCAGGGCCAGCGCGGCCGCGACCTCGCATGCCTCCTGCCCGGTGGTCGACGGGTACACGGCCAGCCGGCCCTGCTTGGTCAGCGCCGTGGCCTGCGTGTTGTACCGGCGGCCGCGCACCAGCTCCGCGTAGAGCCGCCGCAGCAGCTCGGGGTCGGCGTCGGCCACCGCGTCCGTGCCGAGGACCCGGAAGGGCTCGGCGTCGGGCAGCAGCGGGGCGGGGTCGGTGCGCGGCTTCCACGCCGGCGGCGGGGTGGGCCGGTATGCAGATGCGGCACCGGGCGGCTCTTGGACTGTCGAACTGCGCTGTTGCAACGAGTCCACCTCCTCGTGGGAGCGGG
The DNA here is from genome assembly GCF_055561875.1 of Streptomyces sp. NPDC022552. NCBI lineage: Bacteria > Bacillati > Actinomycetota > Actinomycetes > Kitasatosporales > Streptomycetaceae > Streptomyces > Streptomyces sp. NPDC022552. Next base: position 331,820 of record NZ_JBVHGJ010000005.1, on the reverse strand, counting down.
CATAAGACCCGAAGGCGGGTGGCGCGGATGTGGCGCGCCTCACCTACCGATTGTTCGGTCGTGGAGGCATTTTGGCTACAGGCGCCCTCAGCCTGTGGACAATCGGTTCTCCACAGCCTGGGATAGAGACATGTCGTCCATGGATGAGAGGCGGGGGGACATGGCGGATGAACAAATGGCCGACGGCTGGGAGCAGGCCCTGGCCCAGAGTCCGGCCGGAGTGCCGCAGGGCCCGCCGGCGCGGCCGCTCGACGCGATCGACCGCGACATCCTGCGCATCCTGCAGACGGACGGTCGCGCCTCGATACGTTCCGTGGCCGAACGGGTGCATGTGTCCCGGGCCAACGCCTACGCGCGGATCAACCGGCTGATCGACGACGGGGTGATCCGCGGCTTCAGCGCCCGGGTCAACCACGAGCGCGCGGGCCACGGCGCCTCGGCCTACATCACGCTCAAGATCGTCCAGAATTCCTGGCGCACCGTGCGCGAGCAGCTCCAGGCGCTGCCGGGCGCCGCGCACATCGCGCTGGTCAGCGGGGACTTCGACGTCCTCCTGCTGGTACACACGCCGGACAACAGGACGCTGCGGGAGCTGGTGCTCACCAAGCTCCAGTCGATCCCCGAGGTGCTCTCCACCCGCACGCTGCTGGTCTTCGAGGAGACGGACCTCGACCCGGACCACTGAGGGCAGGCTCGCGGCCATGCCCGACGCCCGGCGGCGTCCACCGAGCCGACGCCCAGGGCGGCCTTCGGCACCCTCGGCGCCCCCGCACAACCCTCCACGGGGCCGCGGGGACGCTCCAGCGGGCCTCAGCGGGCCGTACGCAGCCCGTCGAAGGCCAGGTGGACCACGGTGTCGGCGAGCTGCTCACGCTCCGCGTGCGCGCCCGGAAGCGGCCGGTACCACTCCACGAGCGAGTTGATCATTCCGAAGAGCAGCCGGGTGGCGAGCTTGATGTCCACATCGGCCCGCAGGTCCCCGTCGGCCACCGCCGCCTTCAGCAGGTCGGCCACCCGGTGGTCGAACTCGCGGCGGCGCTCCATCGCCCAGCGCTCGGTGTCGGTGTTGCCCCGGACCCGCAGCAGCAGCGTCACGTACGGCAGCTCCGCGATCAGCACCTCGACCGTGCGCCGGGTGACGTACTCGACCCGCTCGATGGCCCGCCCGCGCCCCGCACCCGGCTCGTCGAGGATTCCGAAGAGCCCGTCTATGGCCCGGCTGACGGCCCGCCGCAGCAGCTCCTCCTTGCCCGCGACGTGGTGGTAGATCGAGGACTTGGAGATCCCTGCCGCCTTGGACAGGTGTTCCATGGACGTGCCGTCGTAGCCGCGCTCGTTGAAGACCTGCACGGCGACGGAGAGCAGCGTCTCGGGCGTGTACGTGTCACGCTTCGCGGTGGTCATGCCGTCGCCTCCGCCTCGGCCGAGACCGACCCGACCTCGGCCGACTCGGCGGCGATCCGCTCGGCGGTGGCCCTGCGGCGCAGCGCCTGCGAGGGGGCGTAGCGGCCGGTCGGGTACTCCTCGTGGAGGTTCGAGAGCGTCTCCAGGACCCAGCCGACGCCCAGCTCCTCGCCCCAGGCGAGGGGCCCGCGCGGATAGTTCACGCCGAGCCGCATCGCGGTGTCGATGTCGTCGGCGTCGGCCACCGCGCGCGCGGCGGCGTCGAAGGCGAAGTCGGCGAGCATCGCGACCGTACGGGCGACGATCATGCCGGGGATGTCCCGGATGACGCTGACCTTCTTGCCCGCCGCCTGGAAGAGGCCGATCGCCTCCTGGAGCGCGGTGTCGTCCACGGTGGCCGAAGGCCCGAGCACGATCCGCTCGCAGGTGGAGAAGTCCAGCGCGAGGTCGATGTGGATCACCGGCATCTCGGCGTCCTCGGCCGCGGTCCCGTCGGCGAGGAAGAGCCGGGTGCCGCTCGGCAGCTCGATCCAGCCCGGGTAGCCGGCCACGCCGTCGTCCCCGTGGTCGACCACGATCGCGGCTTCCTCGATCAGCTGGACCAGGGCGCACGCCTGGCCCATGTCGCCCTGGACCGTCACCGAGGCCGGCGGCGCGGCGGGCGGCGCGGTGTGCGGCTCGGGCGCCGCAGCGCCGTCCCCGTACGGGAACCAGCCCTGGCCCGACTTGCGGCCGAGCCTCTCCGACTCCACCAGGCGCCGCTGCGCGAGGGAGGGCGTGAACTTGGGGTCCTGGTAGAAGGAGTCCCAGACGGACCGGGTGACGGCCTCGTTGACGTCCTGGCCGATGAGGTCGGTCAGCTCGAAGGGGCCCATCCGGAACCCTCCGGACTCGCGCAGGGCGGCGTCGATGGTGGCGGGGTCGGCCGCGCCCTCCTCGTAGACCCGCAGCGCCTCCGCGTAGAAGGGCCGGGCTATCCGGTTGACGATGAAGCCGGGGGTGTCGGCGCAGCGCACCGGGGTCTTGCCCCAGGCCTTCACGGTCTCGTACGCGCGCGTGGCGGCGGATTCGTCGGTGGCGAAGCCGCTGACGACCTCGACGAGCGGCAGCAGCGGCGCCGGGTTGAAGAAGTGCAGTCCGACGAAGCGGCCGGGCAGCCGCAGCCCGCCCGCGATCGCGGTGACGGAGAGGGAGGAGGTGTTGGTGGCGAGGAGCGCGTCGTCGCCGACGATCTTCTCCAGCTCGGCGAAGAGCTGCCGCTTGACCGGGAGGTGCTCGACGATCGCCTCGACGACGAGCGCGGCGTCGGCCAGTTCCGTCAGCTCGGCGGCGGCGTGCAGCCGGCCGACGGCTCCGTCGCGCGCGGCCCGGTCCATCCGCCCCTTCTCGACCAGCCGGTCCAGGCGGGCGGCGAGGGCGGCCACGGCCTCCTCGGCCCGGCCGGGGGCGCTGTCGTAGAGCCGTACGGGATGTCCGGCGACCAGCGCGACCTGCGCGATTCCCTGGCCCATGGTCCCCGTGCCGACGACAGCGACGGTACGGCTGCGGTCGAGGCGGTCGGCACCGGAATCCGGCGCGGCGCCCGCCCCGGCGTCGCTCACATTGGCGGTCATACGACTGATCCTCCCCGATGGGTTGTCCACAGCTTCGACAGACCCCCTTGTCCCGACCGATCGTTCGGTTACTCTAACTCTGTCCGTCCTTTGCTGCCCACCCGTCTTCCACGACCACCCGTTGTGGAGCGCTCCGCGCGCCGAATCGATCTAGCTCGACGAGGAGTTGGTCCTGTAATGGCCGCCGCTCAGCTGACCACCGACGCCCTGGCCGAGAAGCACCGGTCCACGCTCGACCAGGCTCTCGACACCATCCGCACCCGCGCCTACTGGTCGCCCCACCCCGAGCACCCCAAGGCCTACGGCGAGAACGGCTCGCTGGACGCCGCCGCCGGTCTCGAGGCGTACAAGGCGCTGCTGAACACCCGTTTCGAGCTGGACCAGCCCGGCACCGACGCCTGGACCGGTGACGAGACCTCGCCGTACGGCCCGGCGCTCGGCATCGAGTACCCGCACGCCGACATCGACGTCCTGCTGCCCGCGATGCGCGCCGGCATGGCCGGCTGGCGCGAGGCCGGCGCCGAGGTCCGCGCCCTGGTCTGTCTGGAGATCCTCGCCCGGATCTCCGCCCGCACGCACGAGTTCGCACATGCCGTCATGCACACCAGCGGCCAGGCCTTCATGATGGCGTTCCAGGCCGGCGGCCCCCACGCCCAGGACCGCGGTCTCGAGGCCGTGGCGTACGCGTACGCGGAGCAGACCCGCACCCCCGGCAACGCCGGCTGGTCCAAGCCCCAGGGCAAGCGGGACCCGCTGGAGCTCAGCAAGGCGTTCACGCCGGTCGCGCGCGGCATCGCCCTCGTCATCGGCTGCAACACCTTCCCGACCTGGAACGGCTACCCGGGCCTCTTCGCCTCCCTCGCCACGGGCAACCCCGTCCTGGTCAAGCCGCACCCGCGCGCCGTCCTCCCGCTGGCGCTCACCGTCCGCGTCGCGCGCGAGGTCCTCGCCGAGGCGGGCTTCGACCCGAACCTGGTCGCGCTGGCCGTCGAGCGGCCCGGCGAGGGCATCGCCAAGACCCTCGCGGTCCGCCCCGAGGTCCGGATCATCGACTACACCGGCTCCACCGCCTTCGGCGACTGGCTGGAGGCAAACGCCCGCCAGGCCCAGGTCTACACGGAGAAGGCCGGGGTCAACACGGTCGTCGTCGACTCCACCGCCGACTACAAGGGAATGCTGTCCAACCTGGCGTTCTCCCTGTCGCTGTACAGCGGCCAGATGTGCACCACCCCGCAGAACCTGCTGATCCCCCGCGACGGCATCACCACCGACGCGGGCCCCAAGTCGTACGACGAGGTGGTCGCCGACCTGTCGGCCGCGGTCGGGGGTCTGCTCGGCGACGACGCCCGGGCGAACGCGCTGCTCGGCGCCCTGGTCAACCCGGACGTGAAGGCGCGCCTGGAAGCCGCCCCCGGCCTCGGCGAGGTGGCGCTCGCCTCCCGCGAGGTGGCGAACCCGGACTTCCCGGACGCCGTCGTCCGTACGCCGGTGATCGTCAAGCTGGACGGCTCCAAGCCCGACGCGGACGCCGCGTACTTCTCGGAGTGCTTCGGCCCGGTCTCCTTCGCCGTCTCCGTCGACTCGACGGCCGACGCGCTGGAGCTGCTGCGGCGCACGGTCCGTGAGAAGGGCGCGATGACGGTCGGGGCGTACACCACCTCGCCCGAGACCGAGCGCGCCGTGGAGGAGGTCTGCCTCGAGGAGTCGGCCCAGCTCTCGCTGAACCTGACGGGCGGGGTCTACGTCAACCAGACGGCGGCGTTCTCCGACTTCCACGGCTCCGGCGGAAACCCGGCCGCGAACGCGGCCCTGTGCGACGGAGCGTTCGTCGCCAACCGCTTCCGGGTGGTGGAGGTCCGCCGCCAGGCGTGATCTCCCGGGCTCGCGGGGCCCTACGGGGTCTCCGCGAGCCCGCTCACCGCGGGTCCGCCGGTCACGCGCCCGGGGTGATCTCGGCGTACCGCTGCACCCACGCGTGCATCGCGATCGCCGCCGCGGCCCCCGCGTTGATCGACCGGGTCGAACCGAACTGGGCGATCGAGCAGACCATCTCCGCGTGCTCGCGCGCCTCCTCGGTGAGGCCCGGCCCCTCCTGGCCGAAGAGCAGCACACAGCGGCGCGGCAGCACGGTCCGCTCCAGCGGCACCGCGCCCGGCAGGTTGTCGATACCGATGATCGCCAGGCCCTCGGCCGCCGCCCACGCGGTCAGCGACTCGGTGTCCGGATGGTGGCGCACATGCTGGTAGCGGTCGGTGACCATCGCCCCGCGGCGGTTCCAGCGCCGCCGGCCGACGATGTGGATCTCCTTCGCCAGGAAGGCGTTGGCGGTCCGCACCACCGAGCCGATGTTGAAGTCGTGGCCCCAGTTCTCGACCGCGACATGGAAGTCGTGGCGCCGGGTGTCCAGGTCGGCGACGATCGCCTCCCGCGTCCAGTACCGGTACCGGTCGACGACATTGCGCCGGTCGCCGTCCGCGAGCAGCTCCTGGTCGTAGCGCTCACCGTCCGGCCAGGGCAGCGGATGCGGCCCCACACCGACCTCGGGGGCATACCCGTCGTCGTACTGGATCGGCTCGGACTGTTCTGCGGTGCTCACCCCACGAGGGTACGGGGGGCGGAATCCTCACCCGTACGGCGCTGCTCGGGCACCTTGCCGAGGCGGCGGGGCAGCAGCCGGTCCCGGCCGCGCCCCACCCGCGCGCCCAGCCACACCAGGAACGCCGTCGGCAGGAACACCGCGTCCGCGGAGATCATCGCGAGCGAGAACAGGGGAAGCCCGAGGAGCACGGCGATACCGGCGTGCTCCAGCATCATCGCGACGAGCAGGACGTTCTTGACCTTGCGATTGAACAGCGCGAAGGGGAACGCGACCTGGATCAGGACGGTGCCGTAGGTCAGCACCAGCACCAGCACACCGCTGGAGCCGAGCAGATCGGACAGGGCGGGCCAGGGCGTGAAGTAGTCCAGCTGGAGCGGGTAGTAGAGCGCGGTGCCGTCCTGCCAGCGCGAACCCTGGATCTTGTACCAGCCGGCCGTCGCGTAGATCAGACAGACCTCTGCCATGATCACGACGAGGGTGGCGTTGTGGGCGAGGTTGGCGAGGACGTCGAGGAGCGTGCGGGGCTCACCCGGCGAGTAGCGGCACACCCACCACCACAGCGCCTGCGCCAGCCACAGCACCCACAGCATCACCAGGAGCCACAGCGAGCCGGTGATGTCGGAGAAGTACGTGGCGGCGAGCAGGAAACCGCCCAGCACCGTCCACAGCAGCGGGCCGACGACGTCGCGACTCGGCGCCCGCCCCTCTTCCGCCTCCCGGGCCTCACGGGCCGCCCGGCGGGCGTCGAGCGACCAGACCTGACCGCACCGGGTCAGGACGAGATAGATCGCGGCGAGGTGGAGGACGTTGTCCCCGCCGTCGCCCATGAAGACGGAGCGATTCTGCAGGGACAGCACGCCGACCATGAAGACCACCGACATGGCGCGGGTCCGCCAGCCGAGCAGCATCAGGAGCGCGGAGAGCAACGCGAGGGCGTAGACGATCTCGAACCAGAACGCGCCGTCCGACCACATCAGGGCCGTGAACGCGTCGTTCTGGGCGATCAGCTGGCGGCCCATCTCCCACGACCAGGGGCCGTCGGGGCCGTAGAGCTCGTGCCGGTGGGGCAGCTCGCGCAGCAGGAAGAGCAGCCAGGTGAGGGAGAAGCCGATCCGGACGATCGCGGTCTGGTACGGGCCGAGCGCCGAGGCCGTGACCCGCTGAACGCCCCGGGCGAGCCGCCGGTCGAACGGCTCCCGAGGCGGCGCGGGGGCCTTGGCCGAAGGAGCCTCGACCGAGGAGGGCTCGACCGCGCGGCTTCCGGCACTCCGGGCGTTCTGGGCGCCGTCGCGGCTCTCGCGGCTCTCCGGGCTCTCGGCGCCGTCGCGGCTCTCGCCGTCCTCGGGGTTCTCGCCGCCGTCGGCGTTCTGGTGCGTGAATGATCGGTTCACCGGCCCGCCTCCGTACGGTCGTCACGCGCCCCGCCCGGCAGATCGGCGGCCGTCACCTTCCACCACGGCAGCTCCCGGTGGACGGGTTCCGTGCTGCTCTTCTCGGTGCTCCACGAGGGGGCGGGAACGCCGCGCGTGGTGGAGCGGAGCTGGATCTGCTCCACCGCGCCACCGAGCCGCTGCTCGTCGAGACGGAGCATGACGATCCTGCGGACGTAGCTCTCGGAGAGCCGGCCCCGCAGACCGTTGGGCAGATGGTCCTCGGTGTGCGTGTTCAGGTAGAAGTCCCACGCCCGGCGGAGCTCGTTCTGTTGGGTATGGCTGGGCACGAGACTGCCGCGTATCGCCTCGGCGTCCTGGGCGGTCAGATCGATCCAGTCCGTCGTGCGCGGAGCACCGCCGGCGTCCGCGACCCGGGCGCGCACCTGGACGGCGACGTTCTGCTGGAGCGGGTTGGGGGCGAAGAGCTTCCAGTTCTGCTCGAACTCGGGATACACCCAGTCGTCGACCGCGGCGCCGTGCTGCTTGGTCAGCGTGTTCGACGGCGCGACGTGCAGGAACACCATCGCGAGGTGGACGCAGGCGAGGACGCCGACGACGGCGAGCGAGACGGCCGCGACGACCTGGTACGGAAGGGAGAGCGAGGCGATCCCGGCGCCCCCGCGCGGACCCGGTTCCGGCAGGTGGCGCTCCTCGTGCGCGTCCGCGTCGTCGTGCGCTTCCATCCCGCCCCGATCCCGATCGGTCCACCCTCGGTTATCCACAGGGTTGACACCATACGGGCCGCCGACCGACCATTGAAGTCATTCAACCGAACGATCGGTCGGTAGGGAGTGCGATGACCGCAGGGACGGCAGCGACCGCAGTGACCGCGGACGCGCAGAGCGCGCGGGCGGCCGCGCACGGCGAGCAGGACACGGCCGCGGCGGCGGCCCAGGCTGCCTACGAGGCGGTGTTCGACGCCGCCGTCGCCGCCGACGAGCGCATCGAGCCGCGCGACTGGATGCCCGACGCCTACCGGGCCTCTCTCGTCCGCCAGATAGCGCAGCACGCCCACTCCGAGATCATCGGAATGCAGCCCGAGGCCAACTGGATCACCCGCGCGCCCTCGCTGCGCCGCAAGGCGATCCTCATGGCCAAGGTCCAGGACGAGGCCGGCCACGGGCTGTACCTGTACAGCGCGGCGGAGACCCTCGGCACCGGCCGCGACGAGCTCCTCGACAAGCTCCACGCCGGCCGCCAGAAGTACTCCTCGATCTTCAACTACCCCACGCTGACCTGGGCCGACGTCGGTGCGATCGGCTGGCTCGTGGACGGCGCCGCGATCACCAACCAGGTCCCGCTCTGCCGCTGCTCCTACGGCCCGTACGCCCGCGCGATGGTCCGTATCTGCAAGGAGGAGTCCTTCCACCAGCGGCAGGGGTACGAAGCACTCCTCGCCCTCTCCCAGGGCACCGAGGCGCAGCACGCCATGGCGCAGGACGCGGTGGACCGCTGGTGGTGGCCCTCGCTGATGATGTTCGGCCCGCCGGACGACGAATCGGCGCACTCCGCCCAGTCCATGGCCTGGAAGATCAAGCGGCACTCCAACGACGAACTGCGCCAGCGCTTCGTCGACATCGCCGTCCCCCAGGCCGAAGCCCTCGGACTCACCCTCCCGGACCCGGACCTGCGGTGGAACGAGGAGCGCGGGCACTACGACTTCGGCCCCATCGACTGGGCCGAGTTCTGGGACGTCCTCAAGGGCAACGGCCCCTGCAACGAACAGCGTCTCGACCGGCGCCGCCGCGCCCACGAAGAAGGCGCCTGGGTCAGGGAAGCGGCCGCGGCCTACGCCGACAAGCACACCGCTGCACCGCAGCACACGAACACCAACACCAACACGACCGCGGACACGAGCACGGACGCGAACGCGAACGGGGAGGCACGGGCATGACCACCGACGGATGGCCGCTGTGGGAGGTGTTCGTGCGCTCGCGCCGCGGACTGTCCCACACGCACGCCGGCAGCCTGCACGCGCCGGACGCCGAGATGGCCCTGCGCAACGCCCGCGACCTCTACACCCGCCGCAACGAAGGCATCTCGATCTGGGTGGTCCCCTCCGCCGCGATCACCGCCTCCTCGCCCGACGAGAAGGACCCGTTCTTCGAACCGTCGGCCGACAAGCCCTACCGCCACCCCACCTTCTACGAGATCCCCGAGGGAGTGAAGCACCTGTGAGCGAAGCACCCGCGAGCGCGACCGCCGGCACCACCGGCACCACCGCGATCACCGAAGCCGCCCTCGCCCTCGGCGACGACGCCCTCGTGCTCTCCCACCGGCTGGGGGAGTGGGCGGGCAACGCCCCCGTCCTGGAGGAAGAGGTCGCCCTCGCCAACATCGCGCTCGACCTCCTCGGCCAGGCACGCATCCTGCTCTCCCTCGTCGGGGACGAGGACGAACTGGCCTACCTCCGCGAAGAGCGGGCCTTCCGCAACACCCAGCTCGTCGAACAGCCCAACGGCGACTTCGCCCACACCATCGCCCGCCAGCTCTACTTCTCCACCTACCAGCGACTCCTGTACGGACAGCTCGCCGCCGGCGACGGCCCCCTGAGCGGCCTCGCGGCGAAGGCCGTCAAGGAAGTCGCCTACCACCAGGACCACGCCGAACACTGGACCCTGCGCCTCGGCGACGGCACCGACGAGAGCCACGCCCGCATGCAGCGCGCCTGCGACGCCCTCTGGCGGTACACCGGCGAACTGTTCCAGCCCCTCGAAGGCCTCGGCGTGGACCACGAAGCCATGCGCGGCGCCTGGCTCGACTCGATCACGGCCGTCCTCGAACGGGCCACCCTCACCGTCCCCAGCGGCCCCGACACCGGCGCCTGGCGCGCCGGAGCCGGCCGCCAGGGCCTGCACACCGAGTCCTTCGGACGCATGCTCGCCGAGATGCAGCACCTGCACCGCAGCCACCCGGGGGCGACATGGTGACCACCGCCATGACGGACCTGGAGCGGGAACTGAGCCGGATCGCCGGCGCCGTCCCCGACCCCGAACTGCCCGTCCTCACCCTCGAAGAGCTCGGCGTCCTCCGCGGCGTCCAGGTCCTCGGCCCGGGCCGCGTCGAGGTCGAACTGACCCCGACGTACACCGGCTGCCCCGCGATCGAGGCGATGTCCTCCGACATCGAGCGCGCCCTGCACGACCACGGCGTCCCCGACGTCTCCGTCGTCACCGTCCTCGCCCCCGCCTGGTCGACGGACGACATCAGCGACGAAGGACGGCGCAAGCTCGCCGAGTTCGGCATCGCCCCGCCCCGCCCCCAGGGCCCGGCAGGCGGCCCCGTGCCCCTCACCCTGGCGATCCGCTGCCCGCACTGCGGCTCCACCGAGACCGAGCTGCTCAGCCGGTTCTCCTCCACGGCCTGCAAGGCGCTGCGCCGCTGCACGGCCTGCCGCGAACCGTTCGACCACTTCAAGGAGTTGTAGATGCAGTCCTCACGCTCCGGACGGGCTGAGTTCCATCCGCTCCGGGTGAGCGAGGTCGAGCAGCTCACGGACGACTCGGTGGCCGTAACCTTCGCGGTCCCGCCCGAGCTGCGCGACGCCTACCGCCACACCCCCGGCCAGCACCTCGCCCTGCGCCGCACCGCGCGGGACGGCGAGGAGATCCGCCGTACGTACTCGATCTGCGCGGCCGCGGCCCCCACCGGCCAGCACCCCGTCCTGCGCGTCGGCATCCGGCTGGTGGACGGCGGCGAGTTCTCCACGTACGCCCTGAAGGAACTGGCCGTCGGCGACACCGTCGACGTCATGGAGCCGATGGGCCGCTTCACCCTCACGCCCCGCCCCGGCCGCTTCGCCGCCGTGGTCGGCGGCAGCGGCATCACCCCGGTCCTGTCGATGGCGGCCACCCTGCTCACCCAGGAGCCGGACGCCAGGTTCCACCTCGTCCGGAGCGACCGCACCGCCTCCTCCACGATGTTCCTGGACGAGGTCGCCGACCTCAAGGACCGTTTCCCCGACCGCTTCCAGCTCGTCACCGTGCTCTCCCGCGAGGAGCAGCAGGCCGGCCTCCCCTCCGGGCGGCTCGACGAGGAACGACTGACCGGTCTGCTCCCCGCGCTCCTGCCCGTCGACGACATCGACGGCTGGTTCCTGTGCGGCCCGTTCGGACTCGTCCAGGCCGCCGAACGCGCCCTGCGCGGGCTCGGCGTCGTCCGCTCCCGGATCCACCAGGAGATCTTCCACGTCGACGACGGCTCGGCACCCGCCTCCGAGCCCGCCACGACCGCCCCGGCCCACGCCACGCTCACGGCCACCCTGCACGGCCGCTCCGGCAACTGGCCGGTGCAGAAGGGCGAGACGCTGCTCGAAACGGTCCTCCGCGCCCGCGCCGATGCCCCCTACGCCTGCAAGGGCGGGGTCTGCGGCACATGCCGCGCCTTCCTCGTCGACGGCGAGGTCCGCATGGAGCGCAACTTCGCGCTGGAGCCGGAGGAGACCGAGGCCGGATACGTCCTGGCCTGCCAGTCCCACCCGGCCACCGCGGAAGTGGAGCTGGACTTCGACCGCTGACCGTCCCCCCGCGCCCATTCCCTTCCCCTAGAACCTGTTCTATCTTGACGATCCGTCAGACAGGCAACGGGAGGGCATGGCCGTGGACTTCACCTTCACCGAGGAACAGCAGGCGGCCGTCGAGGCGGCCAAAGCGGTCTTCTCCGGCGTCACGCCCGACGCCGTACCGAGCCCCGCGCTCACCCCCGGAGCCGTCGCCGACGACTTCGACCGACCGCTCTGGTCCCGCCTCGCCACCGCCGACCTGCTCAGCCTCGTCCTCGACCCCGAACACGGCGGCGCGGGCCTCGACACCATCGCCCTCTGCCTCGTCCTCCGCGAATCCGCACGCGTCCTCGCCCGCGTGCCCCTCCTGGAGACCAGCGCGGTCGCCATGACCATCCAGCGCTACGCCGACGCACACACCGCGGCCCAACTCCTCCCCCGCATCGGAAGCGGCGAACTCGTCCTCACCGCCGCCTCCAACGGCCGCACCGGCCACGACCCCGCCGAACTCGCCGTCACCGCCCACCGCGACGGCACCGACTGGATCCTCGACGGCCTCCAGAGCGCCGTCCCCTGGGCCCACGGCGCCGACCGCATCGCCGTCCCCGCGCACACCACCGAAGGACAGACCGTCCTCGCCCTGCTCCCCCGCACCCACCCCGGCCTCACCCTGGCCGAGCAGTACTCCACCAGCGGCGAACTCCTCGCCGAAATAAGCCTGGACTCCGTACGCCTCGACACCGCCGACGTCATCGAAACCGACGGCGCCTGGGACTGGCTCCGCGGCGTCCTCGCCACCGGAACCTGCGCCCTCGCCCTCGGACTCGGCGAGAACGTCCTCACCATGACGAGCCAGTACACCGGCAAACGCGAACAGTTCGGCCACCCCGTGGCCACCTTCCAGGCCGTCGCCGTCCAGGCAGCCGACCGCTACATCGACCTGCGCGCCATGGAAGTCACCCTCTGGCAGGCCGCCTGGCGCATCAGCAGCGGAGCCGGCGGCCCACTGCCGCCCGCCGCCGACATCGCCGTCGCCAAGATCTGGGCCTCGGAAGGCGTACGCCGCGTCGTGCAGACCGCCCAGCACCTCCACGGCGGCTTCGGCGCCGACACCGACTACCCGCTGCACCGCTACCACGCCTGGGCCAAACAGCTCGAACTCGCCCTCGGCCCCGCCGCTGCCCACGAAGAAGCCCTGGGCGACCTCCTGGCCGCCCACTCCCTCGGCTGAACCAGCCCGGGACGACCGCCCGGACGTCCCCGCCCTAGGCCACGAAGCCCGGGGCGCCGGCCGCCGTCACCACCGGACGCCCGGCCGCGTCCCAGGCGATCATGCCGCCGTCGACGTTCACCGCGTCGATCCCCTGCTGCACCAGATACTGCGTGACCTGAGCCGACCGGCCGCCCACCCGGCACATCACATACGCGCGACGCCCGTCGGCCACCGCCTCGGTCACCTCACCGAAACGCGCCACGAAATCGCTCATCGGCACATGCAGCGCGCCATCGGCATGACCCGCCACCCACTCGTCGTCCTCACGGACGTCCAGCACCAGGGCATCGGCCGGCACGGAAGCCACGTCCACCGAGGGGAGCGGGGCGAAATTCATGGGACAGGCCTTCTCTCGTACGAACGGCTCGACTGAACGCGAACCCTGTGAAAAAAACCTACTGCACCTACTCCACGAGCGCGGCGAGCTCCGCCTCACGCTCGGCGACCTGCGCGAGCAGCTGCTCGGCGATCTCCTCAAGGAGCCGGTCGGGGTCGTCGGGCGCCATCCGCAGCATCGCGCCGATCGCACTCTCCTCCAGCTCCCGCGCCACCAGGGTCAGCAACTCCTTGCGCTGCGACAGCCACTCGAGGCGCGCGTACAGCTCCTCGCTCTCGCTGAGCCGCTCAGGCTCGGGCACCGGACCGGCCGCCCACTCCTCGGACAGCTCGCGCAGCAGCGCCACGTCACCGCGGGCGTAGGCCGCGTTCACGCGAGTGATGAACTCCTCACGCCGCTTGCGCTCGTCCTCCTCGCGCGCCAGATCCGGGTGGGCCTGGCGGGCCAGCTCGCGATACAGCTTCCGCGCCTCCTCACCGGGCCGGACCCGCTTGGGCGGCTGCACCGACTGGCCGGTCAGCATGGCGGCGGCCTCGGGGGAGAGCCCATCGGAGTCCATCCAGTCATGGAAGAGCTCGTCGACGGCCGGCATCGGCATCACGACGGCCCGCGCCTCCTGAGCCCGCCGCAGATCCTCCGGATCCCCGGTCCGAGCCGCCCGCGCCTCGGCGATCTGCGCGTCCAGCTCGTCGAGCCGCGTGTACATGGGGCCGAGCTTCTGATGGTGCAGCCGGGAGAAGTTGTCGACCTCGACGCGGAAGGTCTCCACGGCGATCTCGAACTCGATCAGGGCCTGCTCGGCCACCCGCACGGCCTTCTCCAGCCGCGCCTCAGGCCGCTCCGCCCCAGCCGCGCCACCCGAGCCGCCCTCCGGGCCCACGCCCACCGAGTCCGCCTCCGGGCCCACGCCCACCGAGTCCGCCTCCGGGCCCACGCCCGCCGGGCCGCCCTCCGGGGCCACGCCCGGCTCCGATCCGGCCGAGTCCGCCTCCGAGCCCACGCCCGAATCCGAGCCCACGCCCGCCGGGTCCACGCCCGAATCCGAGCCCGCGCCCGGGTCCACGTCCTGGTCCTGGTCCACGCCCACGTCCTCGCTCCGGTCCGTCACCCCACCAGCCTACGATCCTCCGGGGGCCCCTCCCCCCCTCCCTCCCCCCTCCCCCGTCCCCCCGTGGACGGCTGCCGGCCCGTGTCGGGCAGGCGTGTGCCGTCAGACGCCGAGCTCGGCCGCTATCCGGCCGTCGCGTACCGCCGTCACCAGATCGGTGTGGTCCGCCGTGGTGCGGTCGGCGTAGGCGACGGCGAAGGCCGCGACGGCCTCGTCGAACTCCTCGTTCTTGCCGCAGTAGCCGGCTATCAGGCGCGGGTCCGCGCTGTGGGCGTGGGCGCGCGCCAGCAGGGCGCCGGTCATGCGGCCGTAGTCGTCGACCTGGTCGGGCGTGAGCGCGGCCGGGTCGACGCTGCCCTTGCGGTTGCGGAACTGGCGTACCTGGAACGGGCGCCCCTGCACCGTGGTCCAACCGAGCAGGATGTCGCTGACGACCTGCATCCGCTTCTGCCCGAGCACCACGCGCTGCCCTTCGTGCGCCGCGTCCGCGGCGGTGAAACCGACCGCCGGCAGATGGGGGAGGAGCGCCGAGGGGCGCGCCTCCTTCACCTGGAGGACGAGCGCCTCTCCCCGGTGGTCGAGGAGCAGCACCACGTACGAGCGGGTGCCGACGCTGCCGGTGCCGACGACGCGGAAGGCGACGTCGTGGATGGCGTACCGGGCGAGGAGCGGCAGCCGGTCCTCGGAGACGGTGTCCAGGTAGGGGCCGAGCGCGGCGGCGACGGCGGCCGCCTCCGCGTCCGGGACGCGGCGCAGGACCGGCGGTGCGTCGACGAACCGCCGGCCGACGCCGTCGGCGTCGGTCACGGACTCGGTGGACTTGGCGGCGAACCGGGCGCTGGTGTTGTTCCGGGCCTTCTCCGAGACCCGTTCGAGGGTGCCGACGAGGTCGCGGGCGTCGGTGTGGGAGACGAGCTCTTCGTCGGCTATGGCGTTCCAGGCGTCGAGCGCGGGGAGCTTGGCGAGCAGCCGCATGGTGCGCCGGTAGGCGCCGACGGTGTCGAAGGCGGCGGCCCGGCAGGTGTCCTCGTCTGCGCCCACTTCGCGGCCGGCGAGCACGAGGGAGGTGGCGAGTCGTTTGAGGTCCCATTCCCAGGGGCCGACGACGGTCTCGTCGAAGTCGTTGAGGTCGATGACGAGCCCGCCGCGGGCGTCGCCGTAGAGGCCGAAGTTCGCCGCGTGGGCGTCGCCGCATATCTGGGCGGCGACGCCGGTGACGGGCGAGCCGGCCAGGTCGTGGGCCATGAGCCCGGCGGAGCCGCGGAGGAAGGCGAAGGGGCTGGCGGCCATGCGTCCGACGCGTATGGGCGTCAGTTCCGGTACGCGGTCGCGGCTCGACTCTTCGACGGCCCGGACGGCGTCGGGGCGGTCGTCGGCGAGGGCGAGGGTGCTGTGGGTGGCGCGGGGGACGCGGGTGCGCAGGGCCTTGCCCTGTTCCTTGGGGGAGTTCGTGGCTCCCGCCGCCGCCCGCCGGGCGAACCCGGGCACGTGCGGTACGCGCCCGCTCTCCGTGCCTCGCTGTTCCGGTACCGCTGTCTGGATCTCGTCCATGGGACGCCTCCCCCGCCTTCGTGCTGTGCTGTCCGACATCGACTGGGCATGACGGTACCGCCGGGTTCGGCGGCCCGTCTTCCCCTGTGGACAACGACCTGTGGACAACTGCCTATGGCGACTGCCCACCAGGCCATCGGCCACTCAGACCCCGACGGCCTCCTCCATCTCCTCCTCAGCGACAGCCTCGGCCCCGGACGCCCCCGCCGCCCCGGACGCCCCGGACGCCACAACAGGCGCGACCGCCGCAGCCGGCGCCCCAGCACACGTGGCCGGGAGGCGGCGCGCTTCGGCCAGGCCCGCGCAGACCGTGACGGCCACTCCGGCGAGGAGCCAGAGGGCGAGGACGAACAGGTGTCCGCCGAGTGCGTGGCCGTCGAAGTAGACGTGGCTGCGGACGCCCTCGACGAATCCGGCGCCGTTCCAGAAGGCGTGCAGTGCGCCGAAGAAGCCGGGCTGGAGTTCGGGTCGGTAGATCCCGCCGGAGCTGGTGAAGTTGAGCATGACGAAGAGGACCATCACGCCGAGGGTGGTCCAGCGCCGCAGGAAGGTGTGGAGTCCGACGCCGATCAGCAGGATGCCGGCCGAGTACAGCCAGGACATGGCCCAGACTCCACCGAGCCCCTGGTCGACGAGGTGGAACATCGGTCCGGCGAAGACCGTGCCGACGAGGCTGACGACGAGGGACGTTCCGGCGGCGAGCAGGGCACGCACGCGCAGGGGCAGGACGGCTCCGGCGCCGCCGATGACGGCGACGGAGGCGTACGAGCCGATACTGAGCGCGACCAGGAGGAAGAAGACGCCCTGTCCGGTGGGGTCGCCGTCCGAGACGGGGGCGACGTCGGTGACCTTCAGGGGTGCGTCCTGTGCGGTGGCGACCCTGGTGAAGACCTTCTCGACGGCCATGGCGCTGGTGTCGGAGGAGGCGGAGGCGACGAGCAGTTCGGGGTGGGCGCCGGGGAGGTAGGCGCCGAAGGTGGACTGGTCGCGCAGTGCCGAGACCGCTGTGTCCCGGTCGGGGACGGTGCGGACGTCGAGGGCGCCGGCGCCCTTGTCGTGGAGGGTCTGGGCGAGGACCTGGGTGGTGGGGCCCGAGCCGACGACGTCGACGCGCAGGTCGTGGGGCTGGGGGGCGTGGAACGCGCCGAGGTAGGCGAGGCCCATGCCGACGCACATGAGCAGCGGGGTGAGCAGGTGCCCGAGCACATGCCGCAGCGCACCTGTCGACGCCGGTCCCGCGGAGTGGGGTCCTGCGGACACCGCACACCTCCATGGTTGGCTTTTACAACTAACTAACCGTTGTACTATACAACTGAACCGGTGGGGAGCAAACCGGTCAGGTGATCCGGTGATCCAGGGAGCGCATCATGACCGACGGCCCGCGCGAGGCTTCCGTCGACATCATCCAGCGGGAGCTGACGGCCTTCTCCCGCCGCGCCCGCGCCGCGGCCGCCCGGCTCCACCCGGATCTGCCGCTCGTCTCGTACACCCTGCTCGCCCATATCGACGACCAGCAGGGCTGCCGCGCCACCGACCTCGCCGCCCACTACCTCCTGGACAAGTCGACGGTCAGCCGCCAGGTCGCGGGCCTGGAGAGACTCGGCCTGGTCGAGCGCCGGCCCGACCCGGAGGACCACCGGGTCCAGGTCCTGCACCCCACCGAGGCGGGCACCCGCGTCCTCGCCGCCACCCAGGCGAGCCGTCGCGCCGCCTATCAGGAGCGCCTCAGGGACTGGTCCGCCGAGGACCTCGCGCAGTTCGCCTCGTACCTGCTCCGCTACAACGCGGCGGGCACCGCCGTCCTCCCCGACGTCACCCCGCCCCCGGCTACGGCGACGGACCGCCGGAGCACCCCGCCGAAGTCCGGCGCCCAGGCGGCCGAGCTCGCCCAGGCGCCCCTGGATCTCCCCTAGAGCCCCGCGTCGCGCGCCAGCAGCGCCGCCTGTACGCGGTTCTCGCAGCCCAGCTTCGCCAGGATCCGGCTGACGTAAGTCTTCACCGTGGCCTCGCTCATGTGCAGGCGCCGTCCCGCGTCCGCGTTGGACAGCCCTTCCCCGAGCAGCGCGAGGACCTCGCGTTCCTTCTCGCTGAGGGCCGCCACCCGCCCCCTGGCCTGCTCGGCGCGCGCGACCTCCCGGCCCGAGGCCAGCTGCTCCACCACGTGACGTGTGGCGGCGGGCGAGAGGTACGCGTCCCCCGCCGCCGCGGCCCGTACCGCGCGGATCAGCTCGGCCGGGGCGGTGTCCTTGAGCAGGAACCCGGCGCCCCCGTGCTCCAGGGCGCGCAGTACGTTCTCCCGCTCGCCGAACGTCGTCAGCACGATCACCCGTGTCGAGGGTGCCGCCCGGCGCAGCTCGGGCAGCGCGGACAGACCGTCGAGCACCGGCATCTGGATGTCGAGCAGCACCACGTCCGCGGCGTGTGCCCGTGCCTCCTCGACCGCGTCCCGGCCGTTCGCCGCCTCCGCGACCACCTCGATGTCCTCGTCCGAGGTGAGGATCATCCGGATCCCGGCCCTGATCAGCGGCTCGTCATCGGCGATCACGACCCTGATGCGCTGCCCTGCCACAGCTACTCCCCAACGGCTACCGGTTCGGGCGGGTCAGCGCTAGCGCGTGACCTCGTACGACTTCTTCTCGATCAGCTTGCCGTCCTTGAAGCAGAACCGGAAAACCGGCTCCGCCTCGCTGTCCACGACCTCCGAGGACATCAGCACCAGGCACTTCGATCCCTCGGGCTCCGCGGGCCCCTTGCCGTGCAGCCCGACGGTGGTGACGGTGTCGCCGGACGGCAGCCGGTCACGGACGTCCTGTTCGGCCGCGCCGACCTTGACCGCGTCGTACTCGCCCGGGTCGATCATGCCCTTCTCCAGCGACGACACCAGGAAGTAGACGCCGAAGCCCCCCGCCACCAGCAGCAGCACGAGGGCCGCGAACGCTATCCCACATCCCACCGCGACTCCACGGCCCGTGCTCCCGCCCCCGCGCATCGCCATCGCCAGCTCCCGTTCCGTCAGCGTCCAGTCGGCCTGCCCGACCGGTACGCGACCACGGTCGCCGAGCAGAGGCCTCGTCGACTGCTGCCGGAAGTCGTCCTCCGCATCGACCAAAGGCGCTGCTTCCACCGTCCCGTACGGCAGCATCCCGGCGACCCGGAACCCGCCGCCGTCGACCGGCCCCGCGTGGACGATGCCGCCGACCAGCCGCGCCCGCTCGTGGAGCCCGGTCAGCCCCTGCCCCCCGCTGACCACGCCCTCCGGCGACTTCGCCGCCGCCTCGTTGACGATCTCCACGACCAGGGAGTCCGGCTCGTACCGCACTTCCACGTCGATGAGCGCGCCGGGCGCGTGCTTGTAGGCGTTGGTGAGCGCCTCCTGCACGATCCGGTACGCGGCGTGGTCGGCGGCCGGCGGCAGCGGCCGGAGCTCCCCGCGGCGCCGCAGCTCCACCCGGTTCCCCGCGCCCCGCGCGGCCTCCACGAGCCCCTGGATACCGGCGGTCCCCCGCGCCGCCCGTCCCGACGCGTCGCCGGACCGTGCGGGCGCGGCCGCGGTCTCGGACGGCGCGGCGACGCCGTCGCGCAGGATGCCGACGACCTCGCGCAGCTCGTGCATGGCGGTCACCGACGCGTTGCGCAGTACGCCGACGGCCTCGCGCTGCCGGTCGGTCAGCTCCCGGTCGACCTCCAGGGCGCCGGTGTGGACGGCGATCAGGGCGAGCTGGTGCCCGAGGCTGTCGTGCATGTCCTGGGCGATCCGCTGCCGCTCCAAGAGCCGCGCCTGTCCGACCACCATCGCGCGTTCCCGCAGCAGCTGGGCGTTGTGTTCCTGCAGGGTGTGCAGCAGGGTCCTGCGCTGGGTCCAGTACCGGTTGGCGAGGCCCGGCGCGAGGGTCGTCGCCAGGTAGTAGAGCGTCGACATGAAGACGACGGTGAGCGTCCGGTGCAGGTCCCAGATGTCCACCAGACTCGCCGCGATGTTCAGCACGTACGCGACGGTGTACGCGATCAGCGCCCGCCCGGCGCCCGCGATGTACCGCCCGGAGGACCAGCCGATGAGGATCAGGAGCACCACGAAGCCCGGAACGAGCGGCGCGAGCCCGCCGGTGACGACGAGCATGGTGACGGGCAGCCGCCGGCGCAGCAGCGACAGCACGGCGGCGGCCAGGCCGACCGCGGCGAGCTGCCATCCCTCACCGCCGAGCAGTTCTTCGCTGCCGGCGGCGAGGAGCCCCATCACGACGGAGAGGACCACCTCGCCGGCGGTCCTGCGCCGCGACCACATCTCGGGCGCCGCGAACCATGCCCACCCGGCGCCGATCCCGGCCCTGATCTTCGAAGTCGCGTCCACGCTCGCACCCTAGGCAGCGCCCAGCCCCGCCCGCGGCTCTCTTTCGTCTCGCCCGACCGCGACGAACGTCGCATCCCTCACATCGCCGGCCGGCCCCGAAGCCGACAACGCGGAAGCCCCGTAGGTCGATGACCTACGGGGCTTCCGTCTGGTGCGCGAGGGGGGAGTTGAACCCCCACGCCCTTGCGGGCACTGGAACCTGAATCCAGCGCGTCTGCCTATTCCGCCACCCGCGCATTGGGTGTGCTCCGGGCTCCCACACCGTTTTTCCGGTGCGATCGCCTGGCGACATCTGAAGATTAGCACGTCGCAGACGGTGGATTCACATCCGTTGTTTGACCCCCTCCCGGAGCGAACAGGGACAGTCGGAGGACGGACATCGCCGTCCGCGAGCCGGAGGACGGAGAGGACGGAGCAGTGCCCAGGGAAGCCCACCAGGGACACGGCGTGCCCGGAAGGGCACGGGTAACGGGAGGAACGGGACGGACCACGCCCGCCGTCGCGCCCCACTCCTCCTGCTCGCTCCCCGGGTGCGGGACACTGTCCAGGGGCCGCCTCTACGATCCGTGGGGAAAGCCTGTGAGAGGTGACACTCGTCCACAGGGCAGAGAAGGGGAACCAGCCGATTTCCCGACGCGTGGATACGATCAGTAAGCAGTACCAGGACGGCAACGACGGAGGAGGTGCCCCATGGGAGTCCTGAAGCGTTTCGAACAGCGGCTCGAAGGCCTGGTCAACGGCACCTTCGCCAAGGTCTTCAAGTCCGAGGTCCAGCCCGTCGAGATCGCGGGCGCTCTCCAGCGCGAGTGCGACAACAACGCGACGATCTGGAACCGCGAGCGGACCGTCGTTCCCAACGACTTCATCGTCGAGCTGAGCACGCCGGACTTCGAGCGTCTCAGCCCGTACTCGGGTCAGCTCGGCGACGAGCTCGCCGGCCTGGTCCGCGACTACGCCAAGCAGCAGCGGTACACCTTCATGGGCCCGATCAAGGTGCACCTGGAGAAGGCCGACGACCTCGACACCGGTCTTTACCGGGTGCGCAGTCGCACGCTCGCGTCGAGTTCGTCACAGCAGCAGGCCCCCGCCGCCGCCCCTCAGCCCGGCCGCGCGCCGGGTGGTTACGGCTATCCTCCGGTCGGTGCTCCGCCGATGCCCGCGGCCCCGCCGCCGGGCGCCGGCGGCATGCAGCGACCCGGGCAGGCGCCCGCCGCCGGCCGCCCCACGGCCGGTGGACCCGGCCCCATGCCTGCCTCCGGCGCCCAGGTGCGCCGGTGGATCGAGATCAACGGCACCCGCCATCAGATCTCCCGCCCGACCCTGGTCCTTGGCCGCAGCACCGACGCGGACGTGAGGATCGACGATCCCGGCGTCTCCCGCCGGCACTGCGAGATCCGGACCGGAACGCCCTCGACGATCCAGGATCTCGGATCCACCAACGGCATCGTGGTGGACGGGCAGCACACCACCCGCGCTACGCTCCGCGACGGCTCGCGGATCGTCGTGGGCAGCACCACCATCGTTTACCGGCAAGCCGAAGGGTGAAGCGGGGGCAATGTCAGAGCTGACCCTGACGGTCATGCGGCTGGGTTTCCTGGCCGTTCTGTGGCTGTTCGTGATCGTGGCCGTCCAGGTCATTCGAAGCGACCTGTTCGGCACACGTGTCACGCAGCGCGGTTCGCGCCGCCAGGACGCCCGGCCGCAGCAGAATCCGCGCCAGGCGGCCTCGCCGCCGCAGCAGCGCGGACAGCAGAACACGGGCGGCGGGCGCCAGCGCCGCGGCGCGCCGACCAAACTCGTCGTCTCCGAGGGGACGCTGACCGGCACGACGGTCGCCCTGCAGGGGCAGACCATCACGCTGGGCCGCGCCCACGACTCGACGATCGTGCTGGACGACGACTACGCGTCCAGCAGGCACGCGAGGATCTACCCGGACCGGGACGGCCAGTGGATCGTCGAGGATCTCGGGTCCACCAACGGCACGTATCTCGACCGGACCCGTCTCACCACCGCCACGCCGATTCCGCTGGGCGCGCCGATCCGCATCGGCAAGACCGTCATCGAGCTGCGGAAGTAGTACGACAATGAGCGAGCGGAGCGAGCGGGCCGACGCGGTCCCCACGACGGACCGCGCGGCGGACCGTCAGGTCCGGGCCGCGTACCGGCACGGGCTCCCGACCGGAGGGTGGGCAGTGTGGCTCGAGACCGGCTGTACCCCGAGGCGACGCCGACAGGGCAGGTGCGCATGAGCCTGTCACTGCGCTTCGCCGCCGGGTCGCACAAGGGCATGATCCGCGAGGGCAACGAGGATTCCGGTTACGCCGGACCGCGGCTGCTCGCCATCGCCGACGGCATGGGCGGCCAGGCCGCCGGTGAGGTCGCCTCCTCCGAGGTGATCTCCACGCTCGTCACCCTCGACGACGACGTCCCCAGCTCCGACATCCTCACCTCGCTCGGTGCCGCCGTGCAGCGTGCCAACGACCAGCTGCGGCTGATGGTCGAGGAGGACCCCCAGCTGGAGGGCATGGGCACCACGCTCACCGCCCTGCTGTGGACGGGTCAGCGCCTCGGCCTCGTGCACGTCGGCGACTCGCGTGCGTACCTGCTGCGGGACGGTGTCCTGACGCAGATCACCCAGGACCACACGTGGGTGCAGCGGCTGGTCGACGAGGGCCGGATCACCGAGGAGGAGGCCACCACTCACCCGCAGCGCTCGCTCCTGATGCGCGCGCTGGGCAGTGGCGACCATGTCGAACCGGATCTGTCGATCCGTGAGGTGCGGGCCGGCGACCGCTATCTGATCTGTTCCGACGGGCTGTCCGGAGTCGTCTCCCATCAGACGATGGAGGACACGCTCGCCAGCTACCAGGGCCCGCAGGAGACCGTGCAGGAGCTGATCCAGCTCGCGCTGCGCGGCGGCGGCCCCGACAACATCACGGTGATCGTCGCCGACGTCCTCGACGTCGACGGCGGTGACACCCTGGCCGGTCAGCTCAGCGACACCCCGGTGATCGTCGGCGCGGTCGCCGAGAACCAGGTGCAGCAGTCCGACGGCGGGGCGATGCAGACGCCGGCCGGCCGGGCCTCCGGGCTGGGCCGCACGGCGCCGCACCAGCAGCCGCCCGGCGGGCACGCGCCCCAGGGCTTCGGCCCGCCCGGCAGCGGCGACGACCACGGCTACGGCGGGATGCCGCCGCAGGGCTCCTTCGGGGCGTACACCGACGAGAACTTCGACAAGTACGAGAAGTTCGAGAAGCCGCGCACCGGCCGCAAGTGGCTGAAGCGCAGCTTCTTCCTGATCCTCGCGCTCGCGGTGGTCGGCGGCGGTGTCTACGGCGGCTACCGCTGGACGCAGACGCAGTACTACGTCGGCTCCAACGAGGAGCATGTCGCGCTCTACCGGGGTATCAGCCAGGACCTGGCGTGGGTCTCGCTCTCGGACGTGGAGAAGGACCACCCCGAGATCGAACTCAAGTACCTGCCGCCCTACCAGCGCAAGCAGGTCGAGGAGACCATCGCGGGCGGCAGCCTCGGCAAGGCCCAGACGAAGATCGCGGAGCTGTCCGTGCAGGCCTCGGCCTGCAAGAAGACCGAGCAGCGCCGCGAGGCCGCCGAGAAGTCCGCGGACCAGGCGAGCAAGCCGCCCGCCGAAGGCGCCACGCCCGACAACAAGCCCACCACAGCCGCTCCCTCCCCGGGCCCCACCCTCACGGAGGACGAGCAGAAGCTGGCCTCGAACTGCGGCAAGCAGTAAGCACCCGTAGGGGGCCTTTCACCACCATGAGCGTTGTCACCAACACGACCACCATCGGCGCGATCGAGGCGCCGAGCCGCCGGAACACCGAGCTGGCGTTGCTCGCGTTCGCCGTCGCCATCCCCGTCTTCGCGTACCTCAACGTCGGTCTGGCGATCGACGGCAAGGTGCCGGCGGGGATGGCCGGGTACGGCCTCGGCCTCGGCCTGCTCGCGAGCGTCGCGCACCTCGTGGTGCGCAAGTTCGCCCCGTACGCGGACCCGCTGCTGCTGCCGCTGGCGACCCTGCTGAACGGCATGGGCCTGGTGCTGATCTGGCGACTGGACCAGTCGCCGCGCATCATCAACCGGTACAAGACGTTCACCCCGGACGCGCCCAGCCAGATGCTGTACTCGGCGATCGCCGTCGCGATGTTCGTGGGCGTGCTGCTGATCCTGAAGGACCACCGGGTCCTCCAGCGCTACACGTACATCTCCATGGTGGCGGCCCTCGTCCTGCTGCTGCTGCCGTTGGTGCCGGGCCTCGGCGCCGACGTCTTCGGAGCCAAGATCTGGATCAGCGTCGCCGGCTTCTCCATCCAGCCCGGTGAGTTCGCCAAGCTCGTCCTCGCCGTCTTCTTCTCCGGCTATCTGATGGTGAAACGAGACGCGCTGGCACTGGCCAGCCGCCGCTTCATGGGGCTCTACCTGCCGCGTGGCCGTGACCTCGGCCCGATCCTCACCATCTGGGCCGTCAGCCTCCTGATCCTGGTCTTCGAGAACGACCTGGGCACCTCGCTGCTGTTCTTCGGCATGTTCGTGATCATGCTGTACGTGGCGACGGAGCGGACCAGCTGGGTCGTGATGGGTCTGCTGATGTCGACCGCCGGTGCGGTCGTGGTCGGCTCCACCGCCACCCACGTCCAGTCCCGTGTGGCCGCCTGGCTCGACCCGTTCGAATGCCTGAAGACGGCGCCCGAGGGGTCGAACATGGCCGCCGCCTGTGACCAGATGACGCAGGTGCTGATGTCGTTCGGCTCCGGAGGCATCCTCGGCACCGGCCTCGGCCAGGGCAACTCGGACCTGATCGGCTTCGCCGCCAACTCCGACTTCATCTTCGCCACCGTCGGCGAGGAGCTCGGCCTGACCGGCGTGATGGTGTTCCTGCTCCTGTACGGCCTGATCATCGAGCGCGGTGTCCGTACCGCCCTCGCTGCCCGCGACCCGTTCGGCAAGCTGCTCGCCATGGGCCTGTCCGGCGCTTTCGCGCTGCAGATCTTCGTCGTCGCGGGCGGTGTGATGGGCCTCATCCCGCTGACCGGTATGACGATGCCGTTCCTGGCCTACGGCGGTTCCTCCGTGATCGCCAACTGGGCCCTGATCGGCATCCTGATCCGGATCAGCGACACCGCGCGCCGCCCGGCGCCCGCCCCCGCCCCGTCCCCCGACGCCGAGATGACCCAGGTGGTCCGACCGTGAACAAGCCCCTGCGCCGGGTCGCGATCTTCTGCGGCCTGCTGGTCCTCGCCCTGCTGATCCGGGACAACTGGATCCAGTACGTCCGCGCCGACGAGCTGAACGCGCACCCGAAGAACCGGCGCGTCACGATCGAGCGGTACGCCGCCGAGCGCGGCAACATCATCGTCGACGGCCAGCCCATCACCGGGTCTGTCGACTCCCAGGACCCGTACTACCGGTTCAAGCGCACCTACACCGACGGCCCCATGTGGGCCCCGGTCACCGGTTACGCCTCGCAGGCCTACGACGCCAACCAGATCGAGAAGATCGAGGACGGCATCCTCACCGGCAACGACGACCGGCTCTTCTTCGACCGCACCCTGTCGATGTTCACGGGTGACAAGAAGAAGGGCGGCAACGTCGTCACGACGCTGAGCGGCGCCGCCCAGAAGGCCGCCTTCGAGGGCCTCGGTGACAAGACCGGTGCGGTCGTCGCCATCGAGCCCAAGACCGGCAAGATCCTCGCGCTGGCCTCCACGCCCTCGTACGACCCCTCGACCTTCGCCGGCTACTCCGCCAAGGACGAGAAGGCCTGGGTCGCGCTGGAGAAGGACAAGAACAAGCCGAAGCTCAACCGCGCGCTCCGCGAGATCTACCCGCCCGGCTCCGTCTTCAAGGTCGTCACGGCGGCCGCGGCGCTGGAGAGCGGCAAGGTCACCGACATCAACGCGCCGACGGTCACCCCCGAGCCGTACAAGATCCCGCTCTCCACGCGGAACATGGTCAACCATGCCAGTGGGTGCGAGAACGCCAGCCTGAACCAGGCGCTCGAGGTCTCCTGCAACTCGGTCTTCGCCAAGCTCGGCGACGACGTCGGCCGCGACAAGATGGTCGAAATGGCCGAAAAGTTCGGTTTCAACGCCGAGCAGTTCACGCCGGTCCGCTCCGCCGCCTCCGTCTACGACAAGAAGATGGACCGCGGCGGGAACGCGCTCTCCTCCATCGGCCAGTTCAACACCGCGACCACGCCGCTCCAGATGGCCATGGTGGCGTCCGCGATCGCCAACGACGGCAAGCTGATGAAGCCGTACATGATCGACAAGCTCGAGGCGCCGAACCTCGACGTGATCAAGGCGAACGAGCCGGAGGAGATGAGCCGCCCGGTCTCCCAGGAGACCGCGCAGAAGCTCCAGCAGATGATGGAGAACGTCGTCAGCAACGGCACCGGCGCCAAGGCCGACGTCAAGATGGACGGCGTCAAGGTCGGCGGCAAGACGGGTACCGCGCAGCACGGCGAGAAGAACGCCAAGCGTCCTTACGCCTGGTTCATCTCGTACGCGAAGACCGACCAGGGCGCGCCGGTCGCGGTGGCCGTCATCGTCGAGGACTCCGCCGGTACGAACCGTGAGGACATCTCCGGTGGCGGCCTGGCCGCCCCGATCGCGAAGTCCGTGATGAAGGCGGTACTGAAGACCAGGAGCTGAGCTTGCGGCCGGGCACCGGCCAGGTACCGGTCAGGTATCAGGTGCCGGTCGCGGGCGGATCGCCCTCCCGTGGCCGGTAGCCTTTGCGCGAACAGCACACCGCCGGACCACACACGGGTGCGGTCGGGACAGACGGAGAGGGCTGGATCAGTTATGGAAGAGCCGCGTCGCCTCGGCGGCCGGTACGAGCTGGGCTCGGTGCTCGGCCGTGGTGGCATGGCAGAGGTCTACCTCGCCCACGACACCCGGCTCGGCCGCACCGTCGCCGTGAAGACGCTGCGGGCCGACCTCGCCCGCGACCCGTCCTTCCAGGCCCGGTTCCGCCGTGAGGCCCAGTCGGCCGCCTCGCTCAACCACCCGGCGATCGTCGCGGTCTACGACACCGGCGAGGACTACGTCGACGGGGTCTCCATCCCGTACATCGTGATGGAGTACGTCGACGGTTCGACCCTGCGTGAGCTGCTGCACTCCGGGCGCAAGCTGCTGCCCGAGCGCACGCTCGAGATGACGGTCGGCATCCTCCAGGCGCTGGAGTACTCGCACCGCGCCGGCATCGTGCACCGCGACATCAAGCCGGCGAACGTGATGCTGACGCGGACCGGTCAGGTCAAGGTCATGGACTTCGGCATCGCGCGCGCCATGGGCGACGCGGGCATGACCATGACGCAGACCGCCGCGGTCATCGGCACGGCCCAGTACCTCTCCCCGGAGCAGGCCAAGGGCGAGCAGGTCGACGCCCGCTCCGACCTGTACTCCACCGGCTGCCTGCTGTACGAGCTGCTGACCGTCCGCCCGCCGTTCATCGGCGACTCCCCGGTCGCGGTCGCCTACCAGCACGTACGGGAGGAGCCGCAGCCTCCGAGCAACTTCGACCCCGAGATCACGCCCTCGATGGACGCCATCGTCCTCAAGGCGCTGGTCAAGGACCCCGACTACCGCTACCAGTCCGCCGACGAGATGCGCGCCGACATCGAGGCCTGCCTCGACGGGCAGCCCGTCGCGGCGGCCGCGGCCATGGGCGCGGCGGCGTACGGCGGCGGGTACGGCAACGGCTACGGCGGCTACGCCCCGGACGACCAGCCGACGACCGCGCTGCGCCAGACCGACCCGGCCGGCCAGACGTCCATGCTCCCGCCGATGAACCCGGACGACGGCGGCTACGCCTACGACGACCGCCCGGACCGCCGGCGCCAGAAGAAGTCGAACACCTCGACGATCCTGCTGGTCCTCGCGGGCATCCTGGTCCTGGTCGGCGCGGTCCTCATCGGCCAGTCGATCTTCGACGAGAAGGAGGGTACGGACCAGGTGGTCGTACCGTCCCTGGTCGGCCACACCCTCCAGGAGGCCGAGTCCCGGGCGAAGAACGCCCAGGTGAAGGTCGCGCAGTCGGGCTCCGAGCGCTGCGACCAGCCGAAGGGCAAGATCTGCAGCCAGACGCCGGTGGCGGACGGCACGGCGAAGATGAACGTCGAAGAGACCATCTCGGTCGTCATCTCCGAGGGCGCCCCGCAGATCGAGGTCCCGGACGTGACGGAGAAGTCCCAGGAGAGCGCTGAGCAGCTTCTCAAGGACAAGGGCTTCAAGGTCGTCGTCAAGCAGGAGGAGTCCGACGAGGACCCGGGCAAGGTCCTGCGCCAGAGCCCGGACGGCGGCGCCAAGGCCGAGCAGAACTCCGAGGTCACGATCACCGTGGCGAAGCAGGCGAAGTCGCTGCTCCCCGACGTCACCGGCCGTAACGTCGACCAGGCCATCCAGGACCTCAAGACGCTCGGCTTCGAGAACGTCGGACGCCAGGACGAGGATTCGCAGCAGCCTCTCGGAACGGTCCTCGGCATGACGCCGAACGGCAACAGCAACCAGCCGAAGGACGTCCAGATCACGCTGCGCGTCTCCAAGGGCCCGCAGCAGACCCAGACGACGATCCCGACGGGTCTGACGGGCAAGAAGTTCGAGGAAGTGAAGCAGCAGCTGGAGGCCCTGGGCCTGGTGGTGCAGCAGCAGGGCTCGGACAAGAACGACGCCATCGTCATGGGCACCAACCCGCCCGAGGGAAGCCCCGTGAACACCGGCCAGACGATCACCGTCTTCTCGGCGGGCGGCGGCGGCAACGGCGGCAACAACGGCGGCGGCGGCATCTTCGACTAGCGGTCGCGCGTACACGCTGAACGGGAAAGGCCCCGGCATCCACGAGGATGCCGGGGCCTTTCTCGTACCGTCGTCAGCCGAGCTCCGCCGGGGGCGTCCGGGCCGCGTCGACCTTCTCCGTGCGGACCAGTTCGCCCCACACGATGTACCGGAAGTCCGACGTGTACATCGGCGTGCACGTCGTCAGCGTGATGTAGCGGCCCGGCTTCGACCTGCCCGATTCCTTCGGGACCTGCTGGAGGACGTCCACGTTGTACTTCGTCGTCTCCGGCAGGGACTTGTAGACCTTGTAGACGAACCACGTGTCCTTCGACTCGAAGACGATCGCGTCGCCGGTCCTCAGCTTGTGGATGTTGTGGAACTTCGCCCCGTGCCCGTCCCGGTGCGCCGCCAGCGTGAAGTTGCCCTGCTTGTCCTGCGGGAGGGCCGACTTGACCGGGTCCGTGTAGTAGCCGGCGACGCCGTTGTTCAGCGTCTTGCTGTCGGTGCCCCTCTTGACGAGTATCTCGTCCCCGCCCATCGCCGGGACGTGCAGGAAGCCGATGCCGTCCTTGGTGTCCAGGGCGCCGGGCCCGGACGCCCAGTTGTCGCGGACCTGGTCGCCGTCCTTGTCGGCGGCGCGGTCGGCCAGGACGTTGGTCCACCACAGCGAGTAGACGACGAAGAGACCGAGCACCAGGCCCGCGGTGATGAGGAGTTCGCCGAAGAGACTGATGACTCCGGCGATCCAGTTGCGCGCACGTGCCACTGCGTCGTCCCGTCCTGAAGTATGGGGGTCGTGGATTCGTAGGGTCTCAGCCTACGAGCGCGTCCGGCTTTCCCTTGCTGCGCGGGCGTTCCTCGACCATCTTGCCCCACACGATCATGCGGTACGTACTGGTGAATTCGGGCGTGCACGTCGTCAGCGTGATGTACCGCCCCGGCTCCTTGAAGCCCGACTGCTTCGGCACCGGGTCGATCACCGACACGTTCGACGGCGCGGTCTGCGGCAGGATGCTCGCCATCTCGTACGTGTAGTACGCGTCCTGGGTCTCGACGACGATCGGGTCCCCGGGCTGCAACTGGTTGATGTACCGGAACGGTTCGCCGTGCGTGTTCCGGTGCCCGGCGACAGCGAAGTTGCCTTCCTTGTCGCCCGGCATCGCCGTCTTCAGGGTGCCCTCGCTGTAGTGGCCCACCATGCCCCGGTCCAGGACCTTGGGCTTGCTGATGCCCTCGGCGACGGGGACGACCACGTCCAGCTTGGGGATGTACATGATCGCGAAGCCCTGTCCCGGCTCGAACGCGCCCGGCGCCCGTCCCTTGGACCAGGAGTCCTCGATCTGCCCCTTGGCCTGGTTCGCCTGCTGCCCGGCCCGTACGTTCGTCCACCACAGCTGGTAGGTGACGAAGAGGAGCATCACCACCCCGAAGGTGATGAACAGCTCGCCCACCAGACGGCTCGCGACGACACCGACGCTGTCCTTCGCCGCCTTGGCCGCGCGCCGGGCCTCGACGCGGGAGAGCGGTGCGGCCGGGGTCCCGGAGGCGGCTGCGGCAGCGGGTGCGCCCCGACGGCCCTTCCCCTTGCCCTTGGCGGCGCGCCGCCGCTCGGCCCTGCCCGGGCCCGGAGGCGCCACAGGCGTCTCCACGGCCCTCAGGGCCATCGTCTCGTCCCGAGGCTCGTACGGCGCCTCCGGAGGCTCGTACGGGCCTTCCTGGGCCACCTCGTGAGGCTCGTACGGCACGTCCTGAGGCTCCGGCTCCGGCTCGAACTGAGGTGGCGACGCCGACTGCGGCGCCTCGGCCACGGCGTCAGGTATCGCCCCGTACTGGTACCCGTACTCACCGTACGGATTCGGGTGCGCCATCGCGTACGGCGCCTCCTCCGGTATCGCCCCCGGTTCCGGTTCCGGCAGGTTCGTCGCCCGGAACCACGGCGACCCCGCCGTCACGCGACAGCCTTGCCCACCACCGGCGCGAGCCCCGCCGACCTGCCGATCGCCCCCTTGTCGCCGCACTGCTCCAGCCAGTTGGCGAGCATCAGGTGGCCGTGCTCGGTGAGCACCGACTCGGGGTGGAACTGCACGCCCTCGACGGCCAGATCACGGTGGCGGAGCCCCATGATGATGCCGTCGTCCGTCCGGGCGGTGACCTCGAGCTCCGCCGGCACCGTCGCGGGCTCGGCGGCCAGCGAGTGGTAGCGCGTCGCCGTGAACGGCGACGGCAGGCCGGCGAAGACGCCCTTGCCCTCGTGCGTGACGAGCGAGGTCTTGCCGTGCAGCAGTTCGGGGGCGCGGTCGACGACTCCGCCGTACGCGACGGCCATCGACTGCATGCCAAGGCAGACGCCGAAGACGGGCACGCCGTTCGCGGCGCAGTGGCGCACCATGTCGATGCAGACACCGGCCTGTTCGGGCGCGCCGGGCCCGGGCGAGAGCAGGACGCCGTCGAAGCCGTCCTGGGCGTGGCCGAGCTCGACCTCGTCGTTGCGCAGCACTTCGCACTCGGCGCCGAGCTGGTAGAGGTACTGGACGAGGTTGAAGACGAAGCTGTCGTAGTTGTCGACGACGAGAATCCGCGCGCTCACTGGCCGTCCACCGTCACATCGTTGAACGGAAGCAGCGGCTCCGCCCAGGGGAACACGTACTGGAAGAGGGCGTAGACGACCCCCAGGACGAGCACGAGCGAGATGATGCCCCGGACCCACGCGTTGCCCGGCAGATGCCGCCAGATCCAGCCGTACATGACGTCCACTGCCCCTTCCGTTCGTTACGGGCACCAGAGTACGGGGCGAAGGAGCCGTGAGGGGTCAGCCCGCCAAAGCAGGTGGCTTGCCCTGCGTCACAGGCTGGGTGGCGTCGAGGTGCGCCCAGGCGATCAGCCGGTGACTGCTGCCCCACTCCGGTTCGCAGGTGGTGAGCGTCAGATAGCGTCCGGGGCCGTCGAAGGCGGCCGCGTTCTTCCGCAGCGGACGGGGCACGGGGTCGATCACGCCGATGTCGGTGGGGACGGTCCGGTACGGCTTCGTCGCGATCCGGTACGTGAACCAGGTCGTGCCGTCGGTGAGGACGACCGCGTCACCCGGCCGCAGCCGGGGGAAGTCCTTGAACGGATCTCCGTACGTGCGCCGGTGGCCCGCCACGGAGAAGTTGCCGGTCTCGCCGAGGCGGGCGGTGGCGGCGTAGTG
Organism: Streptomyces sp. NPDC022552; assembly: GCF_055561875.1. NCBI lineage: Bacteria > Bacillati > Actinomycetota > Actinomycetes > Kitasatosporales > Streptomycetaceae > Streptomyces > Streptomyces sp. NPDC022552. Next base: position 299,665 of record NZ_JBVHGJ010000005.1, on the reverse strand, counting down.
GCCGAGGCCCTTCTTCAGGACGGCGGCGGACGTGCCCTCCAGGACGGGCCACTCCCAGCCCGCGCCGAGTCGGGGGATGTACATGACGGCGATGCCCCGGCCGGTCGTGTACGGCCTCGGGGGCGGCGCGGACGGGGCGGCGCCCGGAACGGGGCGCTCCACCCACTCCCGCTCCAGGGTCGCGATCTGCCCGGCCGTCGCGCTCTCCGCCTGGACTCCGGTCCAGTGGAGGACGTACACGACGAAGAGGACGATCACGGTCCCGGCGGTGATGCACAGCTCGCTGAACGTCCTGACGATCAGTCGCACCGCCACCGGCTGGGCCTCCCCGCAGTCAGCTCACAGGCTTCGCGTAGTGGAGATCCACTGTGCCGGAGTAGCCGGGAAGAGTCACCGCCTTGTGCTCGTCGACTTTCCAGCCGAGGCCGTAGGCCTTCACGTACAGCTGGTAGTTCTGGACGGCGGGCGAATCGGCGAGCGCCTTGGTCAGCTTCCCCCGGTCACCCACGGCGGTGATCTTGTACGGGGGTGAGTAGACCCGGCCCTGGAGGATCAGGGTGTTGCCCACGCAGCGCACGGCGCTGGTCGAGATGAGCCGCTGGTCCATGACCTTGATGCCCCGGGCCCCGCCCTGCCAGAGCGCGTTCACGACGGCCTGGAGGTCCTGTTGGTGGATGACGAGGTCGTTGGCCTGTGGTTCGGGGTAGCCGGGTGCCGCCTGGGCGTCCGGCGGGGCGTCGTTGAGGGTGACCGTCAGGCCCGCCCCGGACGTCTCGCTGGTCCCGGCGGCCGCCTCGAGGGCGCGGAGTTTCGCGTCCTCGGCGCTCGTGGAGCCGTCGTCGCGGGCCGCGAGGGTGTCGACCTGACCGCGCAGGGCGGCGGTGGACTCGTCGAGGCCGGCGTTCTTGTGGCTGCGCTCCTCGATCAGGTCGGAGAGCCGCAGCAGCGACGCGTCCGTCCGGATGTTCGTACCCTTGGCAGTGTTGAAACTGGTCACGAAGATCAGCCCGGCCAGGGCGAAGACGGCAGCCGTCAGCAGCCGGACGGGGCGCCACCTGGTGGGTCGGCCCGGCCCGGGGGAAGAGTCGGCAGAATTGCTCAACGTACCCTGATCCCCTTCGGTGCCGTGGAACCACTACGCTAACGGACGCCCGGGGGACGCAGTGGTCCTCCTACGTCACCCAGCCGTCCCACCCCGGCGCCAGCCACAGTTCCCTGCGCGGTCACGCAGCGCATCGACAGGAGAGTCCCTCGTGCCGAAGTCACGTATCCGCAAGAAGGCCGACTTCACGCCCCCGCCCGCCAAGCAGGCCACCAACATCAAGCTGACCAATCGCAGCTGGGTGGCACCGGTGATGCTGGCGCTGTTCCTGATCGGGCTCGTGTGGATCGTCGTCTTCTACGTCACCGACGGCACGCTGCCGGTGAAGTCCATCAACAACTGGAACATCGTGGTGGGCTTCGGCTTCATCGCGGCCGGGTTCGGCGTCTCGACGCAGTGGAAGTAGCGGGCTCCCGGCTTGCCCGTCAAGCCTTGCCCTGAACTTATCCACAGCGTTGTGCACAGCACTGGATAACTTACGAAGATCTGTGGATAACCATCAGTCCGGTTGACGCCGGTGTGACTGCGGCACGATGGCCCAGGATCCGTCCCGCCCCTCGCTCCTGCTGGAAAAGCCCAGCTCAGGAGCGGGGGGCGTGGTCGTTCTCCACGAGATGCTCACGGCCCGCCACGCGCTGTGGATAACTCTGGGGAAAGCTTTGCGGAGAAGCTCGTCCACAGCCCTCCGCGCTCAGGTGAGCGCTGCCGAGCGGGCGAGGACCATCCCCAGGTCGATCAGGAGCACCAGTCCACAGGCTCCGTACTGCACGAGGCTCCGCCGCGCCCGCGGCGCGTGCAGCAGGCCGTAGGTCACCAGGGCGCCGCCGACGAGACCGCCGATGTGCGCCTCCCAGGAGATCCCGGGCCGGGTGAAGGTCAGCAGCAGCGACAGGGCGACGAAGAGGGCCACCGGCCGCATGTCGTACCGCTGGCGGCGGGTGAGCACGGCCCAGGCGCCGATCAGTCCGAAGACGACGCCCGAGGCACCGAGCGAGGGCTGGTTCGGCGCGGCCAGCAGATAGGCGAGGGCGGAACCGGAGAGTCCGGAGAGCAGACAGAGCGCGGCGTAGCGGACCCTGCCGAGCTCGGGTTCGACGATGCCGCCGATGACCCAGAGCCCCAGCATGTTGAAGAGGAAGTGCGGGATCTCCTGGTGGAGGAAGGTCGAGGTCAGCAGCCGGTACCACTCGCCGTCCGCGACGCCCACGATCTCGCCGAGCGGCGGGCTGAAGGCGTAGCCGATCAGCGACAGCTCGTCCACGAGCCGGTCGCCGGCCACCTGGACGGCGATGAACAGGGCGAGGTTGACCGCGATGAGGATCTTGGTGACCAGGCGCCCGTCCGATGCCACCCGGCCACCGGCGAGCGTCCGGGGCTGGTTGGCGTCGGGCGCGTGGCCCGTGCCGGAGCCGTTCCGTACACAGTCGGGGCACTGGAAGCCGACGGACGCGGAGACCATGCACTGCGGGCAGATCGGCTTGTCGCAGCGGGTGCAGCGGATGCCTGTCTCGACGTCCGGGTGGCGGTAACAGCGCGGCAGGCCGGACTGCGGCTCCATGGAGGTCCCTCCCGAGGAGATGGGGCGGCGAGGCTGCGCCCCGCCTTCCTGATACGGACGGGCGGGGCGGAAAGGTTCCCTGTCGGCGGGCGCGGGCGACCCGGTCGGCGCGGGGGCCGGGCGGGGTGACCGGTCAGCGGGTCTCGATGACGACCGACTCCAGGACCACGTCGTCGAGCGGCCGCTTCGTGTTCGGGTTGACCGGGATGGCGGCGATCGTGTCGACGACCTTCTTGCTGGCCGCGCCGACGACCTCGCCGAAGATCGTGTGCTTGCGGTTCAGCCAGGTCGTCGCGCCGACCGTGATGAAGAACTGCGAGCCGTTCGTGCCCGGGCCCGCGTTGGCCATGGCCAGCAGATAGGGGCGGTCGAAGAAGAGCTCGGGGTGGAACTCGTCGGCGAACTCGTACCCCGGCCCGCCGGTGCCGTTCCCCAGCGGGTCCCCGCCCTGGATCATGAAGCCCTCGATGACCCTGTGGAAGACGGTGCCGTCGTACAGGCGGTCCGCAGCGATCGTGCCGGTGACCGGATGCGTCCACTCCCGCTCGCCCTGGGCGAGTTCGGTGAAGTTCCTGACCGTCTTCGGGGCGTGGTTCGGCAGCAGCCGAATCTCGATGTCGCCCTGGCTGGTCCTGAGAGTGGCGTAGAGCTGCTCGGCCACGGTCCGCCTTCCGTAAGTCTCCACTGACGCGCATCGCATCCTTGCACGGAAGCGTCGTGGGTATGCCCCGGATGCCAGCCCCGCATGCCGGACCGCGTTCCGGCAGGCATGATTTCGAAAAGGGTGGAAAGGCGAAATACCGACACCGCCACCGAGTAGGAGGATCCCGTGACCCGGATGGACAGCGTGCGCGCCGCGACCGATTCGGCCAAGGACAGCGTGCTGCACGCCGCGGAAGTGGTGGCGCCTTACGCCGGCACGGCCAAGGACCAGGCAGCTCAGTACGCCGGCACGGCCAAGGACCAGGCCGCGCGCTATGCGCACGAGGCACGCGTCCGGCTCGCGCCGAAGGTCTCGCAGGCCGCTCAGCAGGCCCGTAAGCAAGCTCGTGTGCAGTACGAATGCCATGTCGCACCGCATGTACCGCCGCGGGTCGACGACGCCGCGCAACGTGCCGCGGTGGTGACCCGCAAGGCCGCCCGTCAGGCGGCGGACTACACGGTGCCGCGTGTCGGACAAGCGGTCGCCGCCACCGGTCCCGTTCTGGACGAGGCCGGTTCACGTTCGGTGGCCGCCTGGGCCGCGCTGCGCGGTCAGGTGACACCGAGGGAGATCGAGAAACTCGTGCGGAAGCACGAGCGTCGGGCCAGGGCCGCACGACTCGCCAAGGGACTCGCAGTCCTCGGCGTGGTGACCACCGGTCTGTTCTTTGCGTGGAAGTGGTGGGACAAGCAGGCCAACCCGGACTGGCTGGTCGAACCGCCCGCTCCTACCGAGGTCGATGAGGATGTACCGGAAGCGTCGTCCGGGACGTCGCCGCTGTCGTCCGTCGACGGCAGTGGGGCTCTCGATCCCGAGGTGGAGGCCAAGGAAGCCGATGCGGACACGGATGACGACGAGCGTCGCTGACCGTGGACTGCCTCAGCGTTCCGGCCGGCTCGTGGGGCCTGGGCTCGTGGGGCCTGGGCTCGTGGGGCCTGGGCTCGCAGGGCCTTAGCTCCTGGTGCCTGCGCTCGTAGGGCCTGGGGAGGAGTACGTCGACTCCCCATGCCCTACGCCGCCGTGGCGAGCGCCAGGTCCGACAGCTCCGCCTGATCCGCGAGCGTGGTCTCGAGCGGGGAGCCGGCGCGCAGGTGGCGTACGGAGGGCGAGGAGTTGTGTGCCTCGGCGCCGATGCGCTGCTTGATCGTGGGCGGCAGGGAGCGCTCGCGGACCGTCGTGGGCCACTGATACGCCGCCCTCTGCGCCGGTACGGCGGCGACGGTGCGGGCCACGGCGGCGGCGCTCTTGGCGGCCGGCTCCTCGGGCTGCTGGACGGCGGGAGCCTGCGCGGCGGCGGCGGTGGACGCCAGGCCGACGGAGGCGAGCAGGGCGAAGAGTACGGAGATGAAGGCGGTCCAGAACTGCTTGACCTTGGCGGTGGCCATAGCCCCTCACTTTCGTGACGCTACGTTCGTGACGTTCTCGGATGGTTCATTTCGGATTGCGCGCTTTTCGTACCTTCCTCATGATGGGGACGCGGATCCGGATTCCCCGGAGCTACGCCGTCACCGCGCAGTTCTTCCGATGAACACCACCCGTACGGCTCAGTGGGCCGTGGCGAGCTCCGTGGCGCCGTGCGCGGCGGGTGCCTGGGTGCGGGTGTGCTCGGCCCAGCGGACCGCGGGTTTCGTGGCCGTTCCGGTCAGCAGGAAGATCCCGCCGGGGGGCGCGGGAGGCCTGCGGTACCGGGGAGAGGGCGTTCGCCATGGACACGACGCTAGGGGCCCGTTGCCCAGCCTGACAGGTCCATTACAGGCCCTGGGAGTGGGCCAATCGACAAAAAGCCCCTCCGCACCGCGCTGCCGCGGTCCGAAGGGGCTTGTCCGGTGGAGCCTAGGGGAGTCGAACCCCTGACATCTGCCATGCAAAGACAGCGCTCTACCAACTGAGCTAAGGCCCCGGAACGAGAACAGAGTACCGGGTCACCCCCTCTTTCCCGCAAAAGGATTGGGACTCCCGATGGACGACCACGCTCCGTAAGATGCTGCCCGGGGTTCGCAGTGGCGAACCAAGGGATGGGGAGAAGCAATGGACGCAGTACAGCAGGAAGCCACGGCAAGAGCCCGCGAGCTTCAGCGCAGTTGGTACGGAGAGCCGCTGGGGGCGCTCTTCCGTCGGCTGATCGACGACCTCGGCCTCAATCAGGCCAGGCTCGCGGCTGTGCTGGGGCTGTCGGCGCCCATGCTCTCCCAGTTGATGAGCGGCCAGCGGGCCAAGATCGGCAACCCGGCCGTCGTCCAGCGGGTCCAGGCCCTCCAGGAGCTCGCCGGCCTGGTCGCCGACGGCAGCGTCAGCGCGGCCGAGGCCACGGACCGGATGGACGAGATCAAGAAGTCCCAGGGCGGCTCCGTCCTCACCGGCACCAGCCAGACCACGACCAGCTCCGGTGCGCCGACCGTGCGCCGCGTGGTCCGCGAGATCCAGTCGTTGCTGCGCTCGGTGGCGGCCGCGGGGGACATCATCGATGCCGCCGACTCCCTCGCCCCGGCCCACCCGGAGCTGGCAGAGTTTCTCCGGGTGTACGGCGCCGGGCGCACCGCGGACGCGGTCGCGCACTACGAGTCGCACCAGAACTGACGCAGAGCAGCCGGTCCGGTAGGACGGACCCGGAACGGGGAGCGGGCGCAGCGCAATGGGTGAGGTCTTCGCTGGTCGGTACGAGCTGATCGACCCGATCGGACGCGGTGGGGTCGGCGCCGTCTGGCGCGCCTGGGACCACCGTCGCCGTCGGTATGTGGCGGCCAAGGTCCTCCAGCAGAGCGATGCCCATACGCTGCTCCGCTTCGTCCGCGAGCAGGCGCTCCGGATCGATCATCCCCATGTCCTCGCGCCGGCCAGCTGGGCCGCCGACGACGACAAGGTGCTGTTCACCATGGATCTGGTGGCCGGCGGGTCTCTGGCGCACGTCATCGGCGACTACGGGCCGCTGCCGCCGCGCTTCGTCTGCACGCTGTTGGACCAGCTGCTCGCCGGATTGGCCGCGGTGCACGCGGAGGGGGTCGTGCACCGCGACATCAAGCCGGCGAACATCCTGCTCGACGTGACCGGGACCGGGCGGCCGCATCTGCGGCTGTCCGACTTCGGCATCTCGATGCGCAAGGGCGAACCCCGCCTCACGGAGACCAACTACGTGGTGGGGACGCCCGGTTACTTCGCGCCCGAGCAGATGTTGGGCGCGGAGCCGGACTTCCCCGCCGACCTCTTCGCGGTCGGTCTGGTCGCGCTGTATCTGCTCCAGGGCCAGAAGCCGGACTCCCGCGCCCTGATCGAGTACTTCATGGCGCACGGGACGCCGGGAGCCCCGGAGGGCATTCCCGAGCCGCTGTGGCAGGTCCTCGCGGGCCTGCTCCAGCCCGACCCGCAGGCCCGCTTCAAGACGGCCACGGGTGTCCGGAAGGCGCTGACCGCGGCCGTCGAGATGCTGCCCGAGCCCCGTCCGGACGAGGAGTCGGTCGAGGTCTTCGACCAGATCGGCCCGCTGCCCGCCGGCTTCGGCCCGAACGGCCCCGAGGTCCCCGCGCGCCAGGCCCAGGCGCCCAAGGCCCCGGCCGCCCCCCCACACGTACCCGCACAGCCGCAGGACCAGGCTCAGCAACAGCCGCCGGCACAGCACCAGCAGCCGCCGAGCCCCTCCGAGACGGGCAGCTTCCACCTGCCCCCGCCGCCTCCTCAGCCGGTCGCCGCCCCCACGCAGCCCCCGGTCCCCGCTTCCGCGCACACGGCCTCCCCCCATCCCGCCGTCGCGCCCGACTTCGCCCAGACTTCGACGGCCGCGGTGTTCCCTCAGCCTTCTACTCGTCAATACACCGCTCCCGCCGGTCAGGTTCCCGTTCCGGCGGCGCCATCCGTCCCGGCGAAGCGACCGGGACCGCCCCCGAAGGTGGCGATCCCGGTCCTGTTCGTCGCGCTCGTCTGCTTCGCCGTCGGCATCTGGGCGCTGACCCAGACCTGAGCGAGATCCTGAGCTTGGCCAGGCCCTGATCCCTGCCCCGCCCTGAGACCGGCCCCGCCCGGCCCTGAGCCCGGCAGCGGCCCCGGACCCGACCGCCGGACGGCCGGACCGCCGACCGCCCGACCGCCGACCGCCCGACCGGCCCGACCGCCGGGCGCCCGGCCCGCGGCGCTACCAGGCCGTCGGAGGACCGAACTGCGGCGGACCGTCCTGCGACCCGACCCGCGCCGCGTCCCGTGCGGCCCTGCGCCGCCCGGCGAGCGTCCACACGCCGAGGCCGGCGACCAGCACCGTCCCGGCGCCGATCCCGGCTGCCGCGACGAGCGCCATGCTGTCGCTCTTCTCCGCCTGCGGCCCGCTCGCGCCGCTGGCGGCCGCCTCCCGGTCGTCGGCGGTCACCTTGAACGGCCCGGCGTCCCCGTCGTACGCGGGACCCGCCTTCGCCGTGCCGGTCACGCTCACCCGCAGGGTCAGCGGCACCGGCTTGTCCCCGTACGCCTTGGCGATCTCCGGGCTGAGCGTGGCCGAGAGGTAGTACCAGCCCGCGAACCGCATGGCGTTGGTGTAGCTGTTGGAGGAGTAACGGTTCTCGAAGGCGACCGGCCGGTGCGGGTCGATGGCCAGCGTCGCCGGCTTGCCGTCGTAGCTGACCGTGTCCTGGTCGACATGGCCGCGCGCCGGGTTGTCGAGCGAGACCACCAGCGCGTTGCTGACGTACTCCGTGGTGCCGGTGGCGCTGCTGCCCAGCTCCGCGGTGGTGAAGATCTGCTGACCCCAGTCGACGGGCACCCGGTAGAACAGCGTCTCCCCGGGCTTGATGTCGGCGCGCCATTCGCCCTGCCTCAGCGAGATGGCGTCGTGAAACCCCGCGCCGCCCTGGCGTTTCTGCGGGCCGCCGCCGGGCGGCGGGGGCGAGGCGGAGGGCCAGTTGTCGGGCAGCTCGGTGGGGCCGGTCCGCTTCACGCCCGGCTCGGAGACGTACCGGATCTCCAGCTCCCAGTCGTCGGGCGCGGAGACGGCCTTCGACGTCCGCTCGACCAGGACGTAGTAGGCGCCCGCCTGCTGGCAGGTGGAGCTGTCGGCCTCGATCGTGCGGTGGGCGTAGGCGGTGATGGGCCGGGTGAACGAGGCGGACTCGAAGGAGGAGTCCTGGTAGCCGCACTGCGCGGCGGAGCCGTCCTGGAGGCTGACCTTGATGCCGTCGCCGTACTCCGCCTTGCCGCCGGCCCTCGGCACGGCGACCACCGACACGTACGCGTTCTGCTTGTCGTCGAGGTCGACCCGGTAGTAGAGCTTGCCGTCCTTCTTGATGCTGTCCCGGTAGCTCTGACCCGCCTTCAACTGCCGGGCGTCCAGGCTGGTGGCGGCACCCTTGACCGGCGTGGCCCCGCTGTCGAAGGCGTAGGGGCTCCCGTCGGCCGCCCACGACGTCCCCGGCGGTGCCAACGCCGTGAACGCCGCCGCGGCGACCAGGCACCCGGCCGCCCGCGTCGTGCCACCCCACGTTCTCAAGCGCCGCGTCTCCACGCGCTGCGTCACGCGCTGCGTCTTCACGCGCCTCTCCTCGTGTCCGTCGCTGTCCCGCCCCGTAGCCGCCTCACGAGCACACCGCCCCCGCGATCGGTACGACGGCTCCGCCGCCCGCCAGGGCGGCCCCGGTGACGGTCCATCCTGCCCCGCGCGTCCCTCCGCTGTCTGCGCGCACCGAGCCTTCGCCCCGCTTGTCCCGCTTTTCCGCCACCGGCGCCGCCCCGTGCTCGGACACCGCCCGTTCCCCGCCGACACGCAACTTTGCTCTCGCAACTTAGTGATTTGCTGAGGTGAACTCAAGGGTGCGGCGTCACGGTCCAGAAACAGCGCGAAGCCCCGGCCGCTCGAACGCGGCCGGGGCTTCGCCCTCAGACAGTGTGCGACTCAGACACCCGAACCTGCGGGCACGGAGTCGGTCGCCTCCGTCCACAGATCCTGCTCGGCGCGATCCGCCTGGATCTGGCGGTACACGAGGAGCCCGCCGATGGCGGCCAGTGCGACCAGGAGAAGCTTCTTCACCGCGCGACCTCGTCTTTCGTTGACGTAGGAGACTTCTGACGCCCACTCTACACACCGACCGATACCGATCGGTGACCTGACCCGGGCCCGTCGCACGAAAAGCAATCGGCCCGAACGGGTGAACCGTCCGGGCCGATCAATACTGTGGGGCTAACAGGATTTGAACCTGTGGCCTCATCCTTATCAGGGATGCGCTCTAACCAACTGAGCTATAGCCCCGCCGCGCTCTGCGGTGTGTGTCCCGCGCGCTGACTCCTGAAGATTAGCGCACGTGGGGGCCAGTCCCAAAATCGGTTCCTTCAGGCCCCCACACAGCTCATTCGTCCTCAGCCAGCGTCAGCTCCACGCCGCCCACGAAACCGGCCGACAGGTTGTAGATGAACGCGCCCAGCGTCGCCAGCGCGGTCATCAGGACCACGTCGATCACGGCGATCACCGAGGTGAACATCAGCACCCGCGGCAGCGACAGAAACGACTGCAGATCGAAGCCGTTGGACTCGTTCGAGCCCGTCGCCTCGCTGATCGTGCCGCCGACGGTCGAGAAGACGCCCATGGCGTCCATGACCATCCACAGCACCGAAGCGGCCACGATCGTGCAGATGCCCAGCGCGATGGAGAGCAGGAAGCTCACCTTCATCACCGACCACGGGTCGGCCTTGGCCACCCGCAGCCGCGCCTTACGCGTACGGGGCGTGGTGCGCGCCCCCGTACGCGGACGGCGCACGGCGCCGGTGTTCTGACCACCCCCGCCCGCGGCCGGCGCCTGAGCGCCGTACGCCTGCGGCGGGTGGTAGGGCCCGCTCGGCTGCTGCGCGCCGGCGCGCTCGCCGGGCAGCGGCCCGTTGTACGTCTCGTACGAGGGCCCCTGCCCTCGGGTGTCCGTCACCGCAACCCCCTGGGAGTCCGTGGCGGAGCCACGGGCACCGTTCGCTCCAGCACCAGCAGAAGCTCCGGCAGCCGCCGAACCGGCGCCCGTGGCTCCACTCACGCTCTACTCCTCGTGCTCCCCGGCCGAGGGCTCGGTGCCCTCGGCTGCCTCGACCGCGGTCGCGGCCTCGACGCCTTCGCCGTCCGCGGCAGCTTCGACCTCTTCGGCCTCGCTGCCCGCCTCGGCGTTCCGCGCGATACCCACGACGGCATCCCGCTTCCCCAGGTTGATCAGCTGGACGCCCATGGTGTCACGGCCGGTCTCCCTGACTTCGTTGACTCGCGTACGAATCACACCGCCGGACAGCGTGATGGCGAGGATCTCATCCGTCTCCTCGACCACCAGAGCGCCCACGAGAGAACCACGGTCCTCCACGATCTTGGCGGCCTTGATACCAAGGCCACCGCGACCCTGGACGCGGTATTCGTCGACGTTCGTCCGCTTCGCGTACCCACCGTCGGTGGCGGTGAAGACGAACGTACCGGGCCGGACGACATTCATCGAGAGCAGCTCGTCGCCCTCGCGGAAACTCATCCCCTTCACGCCGGACGTGGCCCGTCCCATCGGACGCAGCGCGTCGTCCGTCGCGGTGAACCGGATCGACTGCGCCTTCTTGCTGATGAGCAGCAGATCGTCCTCGGCCGAGACCAGCTCGGCGCCGATGAGCTCGTCGTCGCTGCCGTCCTCCGCCTCGCGGAGGTTGATCGCGATGACACCGCCGGAACGCGGCGAGTCGTAGTCCTTCAGCGCGGTCTTCTTCACCAGACCGGCCTTCGTGGCGAGCACCAGGTACGGCGCGGCCTCGTAGTCGCGGATCGCCAGGATCTCGGCGATCTGCTCGTCCGGCTGGAAGGCCAGCAGGTTGGCGACGTGCTGGCCGCGCGCGTCCCGGCCGGCGTCCGGAAGCTCGTACGCCTTCGCCCGGTAGACCCGGCCCTTGTTGGTGAAGAACAGCAGCCAGTGGTGGGTCGTGGACACGAAGAAGTGGTCGACGATGTCGTCCTGCTTCAGCTTCGTGCCGCGGACGCCCTTGCCGCCGCGCTTCTGCGAGCGGTAGTCCTCGGTCTTCGTCCGCTTCACATAGCCGCCACGCGTGATGGTGACGACGATGTCCTCCTCGGCGATCAGGTCCTCGATGGACATGTCACCGTCGAAGGGCACCAGCTTGGAGCGGCGGTCGTCGCCGAACTTCTCGACGAGCAGCGCCAGCTCCTCGCTGACGATCTGCCGCTGACGCTCCTCGGAGGCGAGGATCGCGTTGTACTCGTTGATCTTCGCCTGGAGCTCGTCGTGCTCGGCGACGATCTTCTGGCGCTCCAGGGCGGCGAGCCGGCGCAGCTGCATCTCGAGGATGGCGTTGGCCTGGATCTCGTCGATCTGCAGCAGGCCCATCAGGCCCTCGCGCGCGACCTCGACCGTGTCGCTGCGGCGGATGAGCGCGATGACCTCGTCGATCGCGTCCAGCGCCTTGAGCAGACCGCGCAGGATGTGGGCGCGCTCCTCGGCCTTGCGCAGCCGGAAGCGGGTCCGGCGCACGATGACCTCGATCTGGTGCGTCACCCAGTGGCGGATGAACGCGTCCAGCGAGAGCGTGCGCGGCACACCGTCGACGAGCGCCAGCATGTTCGCGCCGAAGTTCGTCTGCAGATCGGTGTGCTTGTACAGGTTGTTGAGGACGACCTTGGCGACGGCGTCGCGCTTGAGCACGATGACGAGGCGCTGACCGGTACGGGACGAGGTCTCGTCGCGGACGTCGGCGATGCCGCCGATCTTGCCGTCCTTCACCAGGTCGGCGATCTTCTGCGCGAGGTTGTCCGGGTTGGTCTGGTACGGAAGCTCCGTGACCACCAGGCACTGGCGGTTCTGGATCTCCTCGACCTCGACGACCGCGCGCATCGTGATCGAGCCACGGCCGGTGCGGTACGCCTCCTCGATGCCCTTGCGGCCCACGACCAGCGCGCCCGTCGGGAAGTCCGGGCCCTTGATCCGCTCGATGAGCGCGTCGAGCAGCTCCTCGTGCGTGGCCTCCGGGTGCTCCAGCGCCCACTGGGCACCGGCCGCGACCTCGCGCAGGTTGTGCGGCGGGATGTTGGTCGCCATACCGACCGCGATGCCGGCCGAGCCGTTGACCAGCAGGTTCGGGAAACGCGCCGGCAGGACCGTCGGCTCCTGGTTGCGGCCGTCGTAGTTGTCCTGGAAGTCGACGGTCTCCTCGTCGATGTCCCGGAGCATCTCCATCGACAGCGGCATCATCTTGCACTCGGTGTACCGCATGGCGGCGGCCGGGTCGTTGCCCGGGGAACCGAAGTTGCCGTTGGAGTCCACCAGCGGCATCCGCATCGACCAGGGCTGGGCGAGGCGGACGAGCGCGTCGTAGATGGAGGAGTCGCCGTGCGGGTGGTACGTACCCATGACGTCGCCGACCACGCGGGCGCACTTGTAGAAGCCCTTCTCGGGCCGGTAGCCGCCGTCGTACATCGCGTAGAGCACGCGCCGGTGCACCGGCTTGAGGCCGTCCCGGACGTCGGGCAGCGCACGCGACACGATGACGGACATCGCGTAGTCGAGGTACGAGCGCTGCATCTCGGTCTCGAGCCCGACAGGCTCGATCCGCAGCACCGGCTCTTCTTCTTCGGTCGTCACAGGGGGGTTCTCGTCGGCCATTGCTGGTCGTCAGTCCTTTCTTACGGTCAGCTGAGGCCGACTCAGATGTCGAGGAAGCGAACGTCCTTGGCGTTGCGCTGGATGAACGAACGCCGCGCCTCGACGTCCTCACCCATCAGCACCGAGAACAGGTCGTCGGCCTGGGCCGCGTCGTCCAGGGTCACCTGGCCGAGGACGCGGTGGTCCACGTCCATCGTGGTGATGCGCAGCTCCTCGGCGTTCATCTCGCCCAGACCCTTGAAGCGCTGGATCGAGTCTTCCTTGATCCGCTTGCCGTTCTGCTTGCCCAGCTCGACCAGCGCGTCCCGCTCACGGTCCGAGTACGCGTACTCGAAGTCGTCCCGGCCCCACTTGATCTTGTAGAGCGGCGGACGGGAGAGGTAGACGTGACCGGCCTCGACCAGCGGACGCATGAAGCGGAAGAGGAAGGTCAGCAGCAGGGTGTTGATGTGCTGACCGTCGACGTCGGCGTCCGCCATCAGGATGATCTTGTGATAGCGGAGCTTCTCGATGTCGAAGTCCTCGTGGACCCCGGTGCCGAAGGCCGAGATCAGCGCCTGGACCTCGGTGTTCTGCAGGATCTTGTCGATCCGCGCCTTCTCGACGTTCAGGATCTTGCCTCGGATCGGCAGGATGGCCTGGTACATCGGGTTACGGCCGGACTTGGCCGAGCCGCCGGCGGAGTCACCCTCGACGATGAAGATCTCGCACTGGGTGGGGTCGTTCGACTGGCAGTCGCTCAGCTTGCCCGGCAGGGACGCCGACTCCAGCAGACCCTTGCGGCGGGTCAGGTCACGCGCCTTGCGGGCCGCCACGCGCGCGGTGGCCGCCTGGATCGACTTACGGATGATGTCCGCGGCCTCGACGGGGTTGCGGTCGAACCAGTCGTTGAGGTGCTCGTGGACGATCTTCTGGACGAAGGTCTTGGCCTCCGTGTTGCCCAGCTTCGTCTTCGTCTGGCCCTCGAACTGCGGCTCACCCAGCTTGACGGAGATGATCGCCGTCAGACCCTCGCGGATGTCCTCACCGGTGAGGTTGTCGTCCTTCTCGCGGAGCAGCTTCTTGTCGCGCGCGTACCGGTTCACCAGACCCGTCAGCGCGGCGCGGAAGCCCTCTTCGTGCGTACCGCCCTCATGCGTGTGGATCGTGTTGGCGAAGGAGTACACACCCTCGCTGTACTGCGAGTTCCACTGCATCGCGATCTCGACCGAGAGCATCCGCTCCTTGTCCTCGGCCTCGACGTCGATGACGGTCGGGTGGATCAGCTCGCCCTTGCGCGAGTTGAGGTACTTCACGAAGTCGACGATGCCGCCCTCGTAGTGGTACTTCACCGTGCGCGCGGCCGGCTCGGCGGCGGCCTCGGCGTCCGGGTCGTCGGCGCCGACCGTGGCCTTCGCGGACTCGCGCTCGTCGGTGAGCGTGATGGTGAGGCCCTTGTTGAGGAAGGCCATCTCCTGGAAACGGCGCGAGAGCGTCTCGAAGGAGTACTCGGTCGTCTCGAAGATGTCCGGGTCGGACCAGAACGTGACCGAGGTGCCGGTCTCGTCGGTCTCCTCGTGCTGGGCGAGGGGAGCGGTCGGGGCACCCAGCTTGTAGTCCTGCGTCCAGCGGTGGCCGTCGGTCTTGATCTCCACCGAGACCTTGGTGGAGAGGGCGTTGACGACGGAGACGCCGACGCCGTGCAGACCGCCGGAGACCGCGTAGCCGCCGCCGCCGAACTTGCCGCCCGCGTGGAGGACCGTCAGCACGACCTCGACGGCCGGCTTGCCCTCGGAGGGGACGATGCCGACGGGGATACCGCGCCCGTTGTCGACGACGCGCACGCCGCCGTCGGCCAGGATCGTCACGTCGATGGTGTCCGCGTGGCCGGCCAGGGCCTCGTCGACGGAGTTGTCGACGACCTCCTGCACCATGTGGTGCAGTCCTCGTTCACCGGTCGAGCCGATGTACATGCCGGGTCGCTTGCGGACCGCGTCCAGACCCTCGAGGACGGTGATCGCGCTGGCGTCGTACGACGCAGCGTTGGCGGACGGAGTGATCTCGTTGGGGTTGCCGGAATCGGCCACGAAGCGCCCTTTCTGGCACAGCACAGGCCGTTCTCCGGGCATACGGGAGCGGCTGCGTCGTTCGACTTGTTCCGCGGGGTGGCGGGATTACCCACCAGTCTACCGGTAGCGCCGACACGAATGGGGGTTTGCCGGTACCTGAGTCCGCATGTGCCGCCCTCAGCGGGAGCGAGACGACTCCCCATATCAGGGGAGGGGCTCCAAAGGGCTCTGACGGCCACCCAGCGCTTCGAGTCGTAGCGCGGCGTGGGCATCGCCACGGCGACCGGCGTGGGCACGGGTTCTCCACCCGCCCGCCCCCGTCGCGGGCAATCGTTCCGCGGGGCCGGGGGTCCCCCAGGACGAAGTCCGGGGGACGGTGGTCACAACGCACAGACCGGCGCCTTCGCTCGAACCCGCACCCGAGTGGCCCCCGCACCACGCGTACCTGTCCCGCCCGGCGCTCCAGCCGTACGTGTCCCCCGGCCTAGCCGTACGTGTCCCCCGGCCCGACGGACCCGGGCGCCCGAAGCGGGCCGTAGCCCTTGCGCGGCCCCCCGGGCCCCAGGACCTTGATCACCCGTACCGTCCCGTGCCCCAGGTCCTCGTTCAGCCGCGCCACCAGCCGCGGCGCCAACAGCCTCAGCTGCGTCGCCCACGCCGTCGAGTCGCACTGCACGGTGAGCACCCGCTCCTCGGGGTCCTCGTCGTACTTCAGCGGCTCACAGTGTTTGGCCAGGTCCTCGCCCACGATCTGCGGCCAGCGCCCCATGACCCCGCCCACCGCCGCCGGGGCCTCCCAGCCGCGCTCGGTGATGAGCCGGTTGATCGCGGCGCCCAGACCGACCGGGTCCCGCCCGTCGGCGTGCGCGCCCGAGCGCAGCCCGCCGCCCCGGCGCGCCTGCTTCTTCTGCTGGGCCGCCGCGCCCCGCGCCTTCGCCTGCTCCTTCGCGGCGCGCAGCGCCACCCGGGCCAGGTCGACGCCCGAGGGCTCGGGCGTCCTGGGGGCGGCGCCGTCCTGGCCGGCGGCCTCGTTCTCGCTCACGACCTCACAGCCTCTCCACCGAACCCCCCGCGACCCCGTACCGAACCCCCGCGAGCACCCCCGGCACGTCGTCGTCGACCGCAGCCGTCACCAGCACCTGCTCGCCCGGGGCCACCAGCTCCGCGAGCCGCTCCCGCCGCCGCGCGTCCAGCTCGGCGAAGACGTCGTCGAGGACCAGTACCGGCTCGTTGCCCTCCGCCCGCAGCAGGTCGTACGAGGCGAGCCGCAGCGCCAGCGCGTACGACCAGGACTCCCCGTGACTCGCGTACCCCTTCGCCGGCAGGTCGCCCAGCTTGAGCGCCAGCTCGTCCCGGTGCGGGCCGACCAGCGTCACACCCCGCTCGATCTCCTGCTTGCGGACCTCCGCGAGTGCGGCGATCACCTGCTCGTACAGCTCCTCGCGGGTGTGCCCGGGGCCCGGCGCGGACGGCCGGTACTCCAGCAGGACCGGTCCGCCGCCCGGCGCCAGCTGCTCGTACGCCTTGTCGGCCAGCGGCTGCAGCACACCGATCAGATCCAGCCGCTGCGCGAGCAGCTCGGCGCCCGCCCTGGCCAGGTGCTGGTCCCAGACGTCCAGCGTCGACAGGTCCATGCCGCGACCGCCGTGCCGCCGTGCCATGGCCGCGGACTTCAGCAGGGTGTTGCGCTGCTTGAGGACGCGGTCGTAGTCGGAGCGCACGCCCGCCATGCGTGGCGAGCGCGCCGTGATCAGTTCGTCGAGGAAGCGCCGGCGCTCCCCGGGGTCGCCCTTGACCAGGGCCAGATCCTCCGGAGCGAACAGCACGGTCCGTACGATCCCCAGCACGTCACGGGGCCTGACCTGTGAGGACCTGTTGATACGGGCACGGTTGGCGCGGCCCGGGTTGAGCTCGAGCTCGACCAGCTGGGAGCGCTCGCCCTGGGTGACCGCGGCGCGGATGATCGCCCGGTCCGCTCCCATCCGTACGAGCGGGGCGTCCGAGGCGACGCGATGGCTGCCGAGCGTGGCGAGATAGCCGACGGCCTCGACCAGATTGGTCTTGCCCTGGCCGTTGGCGCCCACGAAAGCGGTGACGCCCGGGTCGAGCGGGACCTCGACCCGGGCGTAGGAGCGAAAGTCGGCCAGCGACAGATGCGTGACGTGCATGGTGTGCGCCGACCTTCCCCCGGCTGCTGTGCACCGAGCGGTGCACAGCCTGTGGACTACTTCTTGGACTCGACCGCGTGGCCACCGAACTGGTTGCGCAGCGCGGCGATCATCTTCATCTGCGGGGAGTCGTCCTGACGCGAGGCGAACCGCGCGAACAGCGAGGCGGTGATCGCCGGCAGCGGCACCGCGTTGTCGATGGCGGCCTCGACGGTCCAGCGGCCCTCGCCGGAGTCCTGTGCGTAACCGCGGAGCTGGTCCAGGTGCTCGTCCTCGTCCAGCGCGTTCACGGCCAGGTCGAGCAGCCAGGAACGGATGACCGTGCCCTCCTGCCACGAGCGGAAGACCTCGCGCACGTCGGTGACGGAGTCGACCTTCTCCAGGAGCTCCCAGCCCTCGGCGTACGCCTGCATCATCGCGTACTCGATGCCGTTGTGGACCATCTTCGCGAAGTGGCCCGCGCCGACCTTGCCCGCGTGGACCGCGCCGAACTCACCCTCGGGCTTCAGCGCGTCGAAGATCGGCTGGACCCGCGCCACGTGCTCGGCGTCGCCGCCGTACATCAGCGCGTAGCCGTTCTCGAGGCCCCACACACCGCCGGAGACACCGCAGTCGACGAAGCCGATGCCCTTGGCGGCGAGCTCCTCGGCGTGCTTCTCGTCGTCGGTCCAGCGAGAGTTCCCGCCGTCCACCACGATGTCGCCGGGGGAGAGCAGGTTCGCCAGCTCGTCGACGGTGGACTGGGTCGCGGCACCGGCCGGAACCATGACCCACACGACCCGCGGACCCTTCAACTTGCCCACAAGCTCTTCCAGGCTGTGGACATCGGCGAGGTCCGGGTTGCGGTCGTATCCGATGACGGTGTGGCCTGCGCGGCGGATGCGCTCACGCATGTTGCCGCCCATCTTGCCGAGACCGACGAGACCGAGCTCCATCAGAGATTCCTTAAGCGTCGTGTGCGGTGTACCCGGGTCCGAGCCTACGCCCGGACCCCGCTGCACACCTGTGGGGTCAGCCGCTCAGTCGACGGCCGCCCGAGCACACTCAGCCGCTGAGCCGCACCGGCATGATGAGGTACTTGTAGGCCTCGTCCGCCTCCGCGTCGACGGCGGGCTTGCCGCTCAGGAGCGCGGGCTTGGTGGACGTCGTGAAGGAGAGCTGGGCGACCGGGGAGTCGATCGCGCTCAGGCCGTCCAGCAGGAACGTCGGGTTGAAGGCGATCGAGATGTCGTCGCCGTCCAGCTGCGCGTCCACACGCTCCACAGCCTGTGCGTCGTCGCTGGAGCCGGCCTCCAGGATGAGCACGCCCTGCTCGAAGCTGAGCCGGACCGGGGTGTTGCGCTCGGCCACCAGGGCCACACGCTTGACGGCCTCGACGAACGGCGCGGTCTCGATCACCGCGATCGAGTTGAACTCGGTGGGGAAGAGCGTCCGGTACTTCGGCAGGTCGCCCTCGAGCAGCCGGGTGGTGGTGCGGCGGCCGGCGCCCTCGAAGCCGATCAGGCCCTCGCCCTTGCCGGAGCCCGAGAGCGCCAGGGTGACGGTGTCGCCGCTGGTCAGCGCCTTGGCGGTGTCCAGCAGGGTCTTCGCGGGCACCAGGGCGACCGCGGAGGCGTCGGGCGACTCCGGCTTCCACAGGAACTCGCGGACCGCGAAGCGGTAGCGGTCGGTGGAGGCGAGGGTGACCGTGTCGCCCTCGATCTCGATGCGCACACCGGTGAGCACCGGCAGAGTGTCGTCACGGCCGGCGGCGATGGCGACCTGGGCGGCGGCGGAGGCGAAGACCTCACCGGGCACGGTGCCGGTCGCGGTGGGCATCTCCGGCAGCGCCGGGTACTCCTCCACAGGAAGGGTGTGGAGGGTGAAGCGGGAGGAGCCGCAGACCACGGTCGCCCGTACACCGTCTGTGGAAATCTCGACGGGGCGGTTGGGGAGGGCGCGGCAGATGTCGGCGAGCAGGCGGCCGGAGACCAGAACGGTGCCGTCCTCCTCGATCTCCGCCTCGACGGAGACACGGGCCGAGACCTCGTAGTCGAAGCTCGAGAAGCTCAGCGCGCCGTCCTCGGCCTTCAGCAGAAGGCCCGCGAGTACGGGCGCCGGCGGACGGGCCGGAAGGCTACGGGCCACCCAGGCCACCGCCTCCGCGAGTACATCGCGCTCCACCCGGATCTTCACCGGAACCGCCTCCTGCTGTTGCTGGCTCTTCGTCGACTGCGGGACCCAGTCTGACGTACGCCGCCGACACTCGGTGCGGCTCGGGGTCAAGTCGCGACAAGAGGTCGAGGAGGCTCCCGGCTCGAGTTGTGCACAGGCCCCACTTCGAAGCGGATTCCGGGCTAACTCTAGGTGGGAGTAGTAGTAGGGCCTGTGGAAACCGTGGATAACGCCATATGCGCAGGTCAACCTCGGTTTTTTGTCCACCGCCCCTGTGGGTGGCACCGGTGGACAACAGGGGTTCTCTGTGGACGCCCGAAAGTTCTGCACACCCGGTACACAGGCCACGGGGACTTCTCCCCAGCGCTGTCCCCAGCTTTACCCGTGTTCCCCACAGCCCAACCGTCTCCCTTGGTGTGACGGCTTTCACTCGACGCGGTGACCCCGGGCGTTTCGTTGCCGAACAGTGGACAGGGGTGTGGAGAACTTGTGGGCAACAGACCCACCCCTGTGGGTTGCCAGTGGACAACCAACAAGACCCCCTGTGGACGAAAGATTCGTCCACAACCTGTGGATCAAGGTTGCCAACAAATCCACACCCCTCTGACCTGGGATCTTGATCGCCGGCCCACCCAGCCTGTGGAGAGGATTCGGATAACTCCGGAGTCCCCACCCTGTGGACGGAAGATCATCCCGCAATCTGTGGAGAACGCGCCACCGCACCCAAGAAATCGAACAGCCCGGCCTGCGCACAGGCGTGTGGCCGCCGCCGGAGACCGTCTCAGGGCATGCGGAAGGACGCCGCGGAGCGCCCGGACGACCGTCCCGGGCCCTCGGGACGGTCGCTCCGGAGCACGCGGAGGACCGCTCCGGAGCATGCGGAAGGGCGCCCCGGGAGGTGTCCCGGAGCATGCGGAAGGGCGCCCCGGGAGGTGTCCCGGAGCGCCCTTCGACGGTGTGGAGCGGCTCTCTCAGCCGTTCTTGATGCGGTTGGTGAGCTCGGTGACCTGGTTGTAGATCGAGCGGCGCTCCGCCATCAGCGCGCGGATCTTCCGGTCCGCGTGCATGACGGTCGTGTGGTCGCGGCCGCCGAACTGCGCGCCGATCTTCGGCAGCGACAGGTCGGTGAGCTCACGGCACAGGTACATGGCGATCTGCCGGGCCGTCACCAGGACGCGGCTGCGGGAGGATCCGCAGAGGTCCTCGACCGTGAGGCCGAAGTAGTCGGCCGTGGCCGCCATGATCGCGCCGGCCGTGATCTCCGGCGCCGAGTCCTCGCCGCCGGGGATCAGGTCCTTGAGGACGATCTCGGTCAGCCCCAGGTCCACCGGCTGCCGGTTGAGGCTCGCGAAGGCCGTGACACGGATCAGCGCGCCCTCCAGCTCACGGATGTTCCGTGAGATCCGGGAGGCGATGAACTCCAGTACCTCCGGCGGGGCGTTGAGCTGCTCCTGCACCGCCTTCTTGCGGAGGATCGCGATCCGCGTCTCCAGCTCCGGCGGTTGTACGTCGGTGGTCAGACCCCACTCGAAGCGGTTGCGGAGCCGGTCCTCCAGGGTCATCAGCTGCTTGGGCGGCCGGTCCGAGGAGAGAACGATCTGCTTGTTCGCGTTGTGGAGCGTGTTGAAGGTGTGGAAGAACTCCTCCTGCGTCGACTCCTTGCTCGCGAGGAACTGGATGTCGTCGACGAGCAGGATGTCCACGTCGCGGTAGCGCTTGCGGAAGGTGTCGCCCTTGCCGTCGCGGATCGAGTTGATGAACTCGTTGGTGAACTCCTCGGAGCTCACGTACCGCACGCGCGTGCCGGGGTAGAGGCTGCGCGCGTAGTGCCCGATCGCGTGGAGCAGGTGGGTCTTGCCGAGGCCCGACTCCCCGTAGATGAAGAGCGGGTTGTACGCCTTCGCCGGCGCCTCGGCCACCGCGACGGCGGCGGCGTGCGCGAACCGGTTCGAGGAACCGATGACGAAGGTGTCGAAGAGGTACTTGGGGTTCAGGCGCGCGTGCTGCTCGCCGGGTGCGCCGGAGCCGGACCCCTGTCCGGAGGCCGCGCCGGTGCTTCCTCCCCCGTGGCCTCCGTGTCCACCGGGGCCGCCGTGTCCACCGGGACCACCGGGACCACCGGGACCGCCGTGGCGCGGCCCGGATCCGGGCCGAGGCGTGTCGGGCAGCTCGGCCCGCTCCGGTCGCTGCGGCTGGTCGTAGGCGGACGGCCGCTCGTCGTACCGGGGCTGCTGGGGCTGCTGCGGGCGCGGGCCCGTGTACGGGTCGCGTTCCTGGAAGGAGCCGAGGCGCGGCTGCTGCCAGGAGAGGTCCTCCTGGGTGCGCGGCCAGGAACCCGGGTCGGGGCGCTGCTGCTGGTAGTCCGGGTAGGCGGGGCGCGCGGTGGGCAGGCCGTCGTCCGGCAGGGGCCGGTGGCCGTAGCCGTCGTACTTCTCGTACGTCTCCGCCGGCGGCCGCTCGTCGTAGCGGGGCGGCTGCTGCTGGACCGGGGGCGCGAGCGGGGTCGGCTCGCCGACGGAGTCGTCGACGGTGATCGCGATCCGGATCGGGCGGCCGCACTCACGGCTGAGCGTCTCGCTGATGAGCGGGGCGAGGCGTCCTTCGAGGACGCGTTTGCCCCATTCGTTGGGGACGGCGAGGAGTGCGGTGTCGGCCACCAGCGCGAGCGGCTGGCAGCGCTCGATCCACTGCTTGTCCTTGGGCTCGATGCCCTGTTGGCCTTCTCCGAGGAGGTGCTCCAGCACGCGTGGCCACACTGCGGCAAGATCGGCAGGTACGTCAGCCACAGGGCACGCTTCCTCGTTGGTCCCACGAATGTGTGGTTCTCGGGACGGTAGGTCGATGTCCGTCAGGACAGGTAAGGACAGAACGGAAAAAAGATTTAGGAGTCCAGCCACGGTAGTCGTGGCGGATGACCTGGTTCAAGTTGTTGTCCACAGCCTGTGCACAATGGACCCCGGTGATCGGTCGGTTTGACCGGATGGCGTAGCCGCGCGTACCGTAACCAGGTCGAGTTGTCGATGGCTGCTGCCGCCTGCCTCCGATGGGCAAAGATCACGGTCTGTGATCGTGAAGCGGTGCAC
The DNA here is from genome assembly GCF_055561875.1 of Streptomyces sp. NPDC022552. NCBI lineage: Bacteria > Bacillati > Actinomycetota > Actinomycetes > Kitasatosporales > Streptomycetaceae > Streptomyces > Streptomyces sp. NPDC022552. The sequence continues at coordinate 277,256 of NZ_JBVHGJ010000005.1, read as the reverse complement.
TCGGGCGTATTGCGAGCTACTCGTGGGCGCACGGTGACAGCCAGGCGATGTCCCGCCATCTACGAATCATTTCTGGAGCCCCCGAGTGAGCAAGCGCACCTTCCAGCCGAACAACCGTCGCCGCGCCAAGACCCACGGCTTCCGCCTGCGCATGCGTACGCGTGCCGGTCGCGCCATCCTGGCGAACCGCCGTTCCAAGGGTCGCTCGAGCCTGTCGGCCTGATCCGCTTAAACAGGTCATGACGTGCTGCCTACCGAGAATCGGCTGAGGCGGCGCGAGGACTTCGCAACCGCGGTACGCCGAGGGCGCCGGGCCGGTCGCCCGCTCCTCGTCGTCCACCTACGCAGCGGTGCAACGGACCCGCACGCGCCTGGGGAGAGCGCTCCCCCGACGCGTGCGGGTTTCGTCGTGAGCAAGGCCGTGGGCGGTGCGGTCGTACGCAACCAAGTGAAGCGACGCCTGCGCCATCTCGTCCGCGAACGACTGTCCGAGCTGCCCCCCGGTAGCCTGGTGGTCGTACGGGCGTTGCCCGGAGCCGGTGACGCCGATCACGCACAGCTGGCCCGAGACCTCGACGCCGCTCTTCAGCGGCTCCTGGGAGGGGGCGCGCGATGAAGTACCCGCTGCTGGCTCTCATCAAGCTGTACCAGTGGACGATCAGCCCTCTTCTGGGGCCCGTCTGCCGGTACTACCCGTCGTGTTCCCACTATGGATTCACGGCCATCGACCGGCATGGCGCGATCAAGGGCACTGCCCTGACCGCCTGGCGCATTCTGCGGTGCAATCCGTGGTCGCCCGGCGGCGTGGACCACGTACCCCCGCGCAAGCGTCCTCGCTGGCATGAACTGCTGCGGAACGCGCTGCGCGGCGACAAGGGCGGGTCCCCCGCCGAGACGAGCCCGGCCGCAGAGACTTCGCCCAATGCTCAAGGAGCCTGATTAGTGGACACGATTGCCAATTTTTTCAGCTTCATCACCACACCTGTCTCATGGGTGATCGTCCAGTTCCACAAGCTGTACGGGGCGATCTTCGGCCCTGACACGGGCTGGGCCTGGGGCCTGTCGATCGTGTCCCTCGTGGTGCTGATCCGTATCTGTCTGATCCCGCTCTTCGTGAAGCAGATCAAGTCGACGCGGAACATGCAGGCGCTCCAGCCGAAGATGAAGGCGATCCAGGAGCGCTACAAGAGCGACAAGCAGCGTCAGTCCGAAGAGATGATGAAGCTGTACAAGGAGACGGGTACCAACCCGCTCTCCTCGTGCCTTCCCATCCTGGCTCAGTCGCCGTTCTTCTTCGCTCTGTACGCGGTGCTCTCGCACATCGCCGAGGGCAAGACGATCGGTGTCATCAACCAGTCGCTGCTGGACAGCGCCCGTCAGGCACACATCTTCGGCGCTCCGCTGGCGTCCACCTTCACGGACAGCGCCGCCGAGGTCGCCGCTCTCGACGCGTCGCTGACCTCGGTCCGTATCGTCACCGCGGTCATGATCGTCCTGATGTCGGCCTCGCAGTTCTACACGCAGCGCCAGCTGATGATGAAGAACGTCGACCTCTCGGTGAAGACGCCGTACATGCAGCAGCAGAAGATGCTCATGTACATCTTCCCGCTGATCTTCGCCGTCATGGGCATCAACTTCCCCGTCGGCGTCCTCGTCTACTGGCTGACCACGAACGTGTGGACCATGGGCCAGCAGATGTACGTGATCAGCCAGAACCCGACTCCGGGCAGCAAGGCCCAGGACGCCTACCTGCAGCGACTGCTGAAGAGCGTCGGTGCGCACGGTGAGGTCCGCGGCCGTCGCCGGAAGAACGTGGTCAAGGCGATCGTCGCCAAGGGCAGCGACCGGAACGAGAACGAGCGCCGCTTCTTCGCGGGTCTGAGCAAGGCCGGCTTCGCCGCCCAGGCCGACGGCACCGTGATCAAGGGCGACACCGTCACCGCCGAGGCCGAGGGCGGTGCCGCGGTCAGGCGTCAGCAGCCCAAGCGCCAGACCAAGGCGAAGCGTCAGGCCGCGGCTCAGCACGGCACGGCCAAGGGTGCCGAGGAGGCCGCCGACTCCGTCGAGGTCACCGAGGAGCCCACCACGTCGCTGGAGAAGAAGCCGCAGGACGAGGTCAAGGAATCGGCGCAGGGCGACAAGCCCGCGCGGCCGAGCCGGGCCAACTCCGGGGGTTCCCGCCAGGGCAAGTCCGGTCAGCGCAAGGGCCAGCAGCGCCCGAAGCACCCGTCGTCCAAGAAGTAGAAGGAGTCCATCCGTGACGGAAGGCACCACCTCCGCCGCCGCAGAGGGTGGCGACACCCTGACCCGCCTGGAGCAGGAGGGTGAGATCGCGGCCGACTACCTCGAAGGTCTGCTCGACATCGCCGACCTGGACGGCGACATCGACATGGACGTCGAGGCGGACCGGGCCGCGGTCTCGATCATCAGCGACTCGAGCGGTCGTGACCTGCAGAAGCTCGTGGGCCGTGACGGCGAGGTGCTGGAGGCGCTCCAGGAGCTGACCCGCCTGGCCGTGCACCGGGAGACCGGTGACCGGAGCCGGCTGATGCTCGACATCGCCGGGTTCCGCGCCAAGAAGCGTGCCGAGCTCGCCGAGATCGGCGCCAAGGCCGCGTCCGACGTGAAGTCGACCGGTGAGCCGGTCAAGCTGGACCCGATGACCCCGTTCGAGCGCAAGGTCGTGCACGACGCGGTCGCCGCCGCCGGTCTGCGCAGCGAGTCCGAGGGCGAGGAGCCGCAGCGCTTCGTCGTCGTACTCCCTGCCTGACCCCTCTCGCAGTGTCGGCCCCGTCTGCTCGCAGGCGGGGCCGATCTTGTCAGCCTGATAGTCAGCCACCACAGTGCGCTCGCACCCATGTGTGCGGTGCGGAAGGACGGTTCCCGTGACGGAGGCAGCGGAGCTCCCCCCTGCGCCCGAACAGGCGCGGACGGTATTCGGCGAGTACTTCCCGGAGGCCGTCCGCTACGCGGAGCTCCTCGCGGACGCGGGCGTCAAGCGCGGGCTGATCGGCCCGCGTGAGGTACCTCGTCTCTGGGAGCGGCACCTGCTGAACTGTGCGGTGCTCTCCGAGGTGGTGCCCGAGGGTGTCACCGTGTGCGATGTCGGCTCGGGGGCCGGGCTGCCGGGCATCCCGCTGGCTCTGGTCCGTCCGGACCTGAAGATCACGCTCCTGGAGCCGCTGCTCCGGCGGACGAACTTCCTCCAGGAGGTCGTGGAGCTGCTGGGCCTGGACCATGTGACGGTGGAGCGGGGCCGCGCCGAGGAGATGCTCGGCAAGCTCCCTCCGGTGCATGTCGTGACGGCGCGTGCAGTGGCGCCGCTGGACCGGCTGGCCGGCTGGGGCGTTCCGCTGCTGCGTCCGTACGGGGAGATGCTGGCCCTCAAGGGCGACACCGCGGAGGAGGAGATCGACGGAGCCCGTGCCGCGCTCTCCAAGCTGGGTGTGGTGGCCACGTCCGTGCTCCAGGTCGGCGAGGGGATCGTGGACCCGCTGTCGACCGTCGTACGCGTGGAGGTCGGCGAGAGCCCGGGCGGTGTGAGATTCGCCGCGAAGCGCGCCAAGGCCGCCCGCCCGAGCAGGACCCGGCGCCGCCGCTGAGCTGTCAACGCGGCGTATATAAGCCGTCAACACTGCGCAACTGATCCGTACAAGCTGCCATACGTACGTATTTCGGGAGTGTCGAACGGTCCTGGGTCGACTGCGCGTGCATCGTGTTTCACGTGAAACGTCGCTCATTGCTGCAGGGGATCATCAGCCGCGGCCGCGCGGCTGCCACGCCCCGGGACCGCAAACCCCTCGCGAAACCGCTCGCGAGGGGGACGGGATTGTCCACAGAGGTGGATTCATCCACAGAACCACGGGCCTCGCTGGTTCACGACCCCGAAAGCATGGCAGGCTCTGTCCATCGCGAGCCTGAAGCCGAGGAGAGTGAATCCTTGCGGTCCGACGCCAACATCGCGGGACCGATGACCGATCCGGTCCCCGGTCCCCGAACCGAATCGGCGGGGGAGGATGTTTCACGTGAAACACCGCCCCCGATGGACGACACCCCCATCGGTCGTGCTGCCCAACTGGCAGTAGAGGCGCTGGGTCGTGCCGGCGAGGGTCTTCCCCGGCCTGCCCAGACACGCGTGATGGTGGTGGCCAACCAGAAGGGCGGAGTCGGCAAGACGACCACGACGGTCAATCTTGCTGCTTCCCTGGCGCTGCACGGCGCCCGTGTGCTGGTCATCGACCTCGACCCTCAGGGCAATGCCTCGACGGCCCTCGGTATCGACCACCACGCCGAGGTTCCGTCGATCTACGACGTCCTCGTGGAGAGCAAGCCGCTCTCCGATGTGGTGCAGCCCGTGCGGGATGTCGAGGGTCTCTTCTGTGCCCCCGCCACCATCGATCTCGCCGGTGCGGAGATCGAGCTCGTGTCGCTGGTGGCGCGAGAGAGCCGGCTCCAGCGGGCCATCCAGGCGTACGAGCAGCCGCTGGACTACATCCTCATCGACTGCCCGCCCTCGCTCGGTCTCTTGACGGTCAACGCCATGGTGGCCGGCGCCGAGGTACTGATCCCGATCCAGTGCGAGTACTACGCGTTGGAGGGTCTGGGCCAGCTCCTGCGGAACGTGGACCTGGTGCGTGGGCACCTCAATCCCACGCTGCATGTCTCGACGATCCTGCTCACCATGTACGACGGCCGGACGAGGCTCGCCTCGCAGGTCGCCGACGAGGTGCGCAGCCACTTCGGCGAGGAGGTGCTGCGGACCAGCATCCCGAGGTCCGTGCGCATCTCGGAGGCGCCGAGCTACGGACAGACCGTCCTCACCTACGACCCGGGCTCCAGTGGTTCGCTGTCGTATCTCGAGGCGGCCCGTGAGATCGCGCTGCGAGGTGTCGGTATTCACTACGACCCGCAGCACGGACACATGGGCAACCAGAACAGCCAGCACAGCATGTCGGAGGGGATCCAGTGAGTGAGCGACGTAGAGGGTTGGGGCGTGGGCTCGGTGCGCTGATCCCCGCTGCTCCCCAGGAGCGGCAGACGCCGACCGCCGGTGTGGGGGCGGGTTCTGCCTCTCCCGGGGCCGTTCCGGCGTTGTCCTCGGACCGAGGGGTGGCCGCCGCGAAGGTGGCGACCCTGCCACAGAGCCCGCAGTCCCCGGACTCCGTGGTGCCGGTCGTAGAGGCCCCCGTTGTGGTGGAGCCGGAGTCTCCGGCCGGTGCGCACTTCGCCGAGCTGCCGTTGGACTTCATCACGCCCAACCCGAAGCAGCCGCGTGAGGTCTTCGACGAGGACGCTCTGGCGGAGCTGGTCACCTCCATCAAGGAGGTCGGCCTGCTGCAACCCGTCGTCGTACGCCAGCTGGGTGCCGAGCGCTACGAACTGATCATGGGCGAGCGCCGCTGGAGGGCATGCCGTGAGGCCGGCCTGGAGCGCATCCCCGCGATCGTCCGGGCCACGGAGGACGAGAAGCTTCTCCTGGACGCGCTCCTGGAGAACCTTCACCGGGCGCAGTTGAACCCGCTGGAAGAGGCTGCCGCTTACGACCAGCTGCTGAAGGACTTCAACTGCACCCACGACCAGCTGGCCGACCGGATCGGGCGCTCGCGTCCGCAGGTCTCCAACACGCTGCGTCTGCTGCGGCTTTCCCCTCCGGTCCAGCGTCGGGTCGCCGCGGGTGTGCTCTCCGCCGGCCATGCACGTGCCCTGCTCTCCGTGGAGGACCCGGAGACGCAGGACAAGCTGGCGTACCGGATCGTGGCCGAGGGGCTCTCGGTCCGTGCGGTCGAGGAGATCGTGACGCTGATGGGCTCCGAGCCCACGGCCACGACCAAGTCCAAGGGCCCCCGGGCCGGGGCGCGTGTCTCCCCGGCGCTGACGGACCTGGCCTCGCGGCTCTCGGATCGCTTCGAGACGCGGGTGAAGGTCGACCTCGGTCAGAAGAAGGGCAAGATCGTCGTCGAGTTCGCCTCGATAGACGATCTGGACCGGATCCTCTCGACCCTGGCACCCGGTGAGGGCCGTGTCATGGATCAGGGGAGTTCCGAGCAGAGCGACGAGGACGTCGAGGGCTGACCGCGCCGACGGTTTCCGCGTCGATCTCCGTGACCCCAGGGCGGGCCGTGATCCGGTGAAAGCCGGAACACGGTCCGCCCTTTGCCTGCGAGCGGTATCGCCCTGATCGCCCCATCGATACGATTCTGGGAGGGCGTATCCGTACTGCGAAGGCCGTGGGAAGCGAGGGAACAGCCGTGGGGCGTCGGCTCGTACCGCTCACTCTGGACAACCTTCCTGACCTCCCCAAGCGATGTCGCTCCTGTGTGTTCTGGGAGCTCGACCCGGTGAGCGGGGAAGCGGCGGTGAAGGCGGGCCGGCCGGAGCTGGAGAAGGAGGCCTGGATCTCGGCGGTGCTCCTGGAGTGGGGGTCCTGCGGGCGCGTGGTCTATGTCGACGAGGTGCCCGTCGGCTTCGTGCTGTACGCGCCTCCCGCCTATGTGCCGCGCTCCATGGCCTTCCCCACGAGCCCGGTCTCCGCGGACGCCGTCCAGTTGATGACGGCCTGGATCATGCCGGGTTATCAGGGGCAGGGGCTCGGCCGGATGATGGTGCAGACCGTCGCCAAGGATCTGCTGCGACGCGGCTTCAAGGCGATCGAGGCTTTCGGGGATGCACGGTGGAAAGAGCCGGCCTGTGTGCTGCCGACCGACCACCTCACGGCGGTGGGTTTCAAGACCGTGCGGCCCCACCCCGCGTATCCGAGGCTGAGGTTGGAGCTGAGGACGACGCTGTCGTGGAAGGAAGACGTGGAGCTGGCACTGGACCGACTCCTGGGCGCCGTCCAGAAGGAACCGGCGCTACGGCCGCTCTGACCGAGCCACTCCGACCGTCATGACAACGGCCCGCCTCCCTGAGGAGGCGGGCCGTCGGTGTTTCACGTGAAACGGGGGTGTCAGGCAGTGGCCTCGACGAAGCCCTCGAGGTCGCGGAGGAGCGCGGCCTTCGGCTTGGCACCGACGATCGTCTTCACGACCTCGCCGCCCTGGTAGACGTTGAGCGTCGGGATGGACATGACGCCGTACTTGGCAGCCGTGGCCGGGTTCTGGTCGATGTTGAGCTTCACGATCTCGATCTCGCCGTGCTCAGCGGCGATGGCCTCCAGCGACGGGGCGATCTGGCGGCACGGACCGCACCACTCGGCCCAGAAGTCCACCAGGACGGGCTTGTCGCTCTTGAGGACGACCTCGTCGAAGTCGGCGTCGGTCACGTTCTTCAGGGTGCCGGCCACGGCAACCTCCCTTTAACTTTGCGGGGTGTGAGTGGTGAGGATGGGGGTCAGACCGCGGGGGTCTCGGCGAGCTTCTCGCTCTTCTCGCTGTCGGCGAGGGAGGCGAGGAAGCGCTCGGCGTCGAGTGCCGCGGAGCAACCGGTGCCCGCAGCGGTGATCGCCTGGCGGTAGGTGTGGTCGACGACGTCACCGGCACCGAAGACACCGGCGAGGTTGGTCCGCGTCGAGGGGGCATCGACCTTGAGGTAGCCCTCCGCGTCCAGCTCCAGCTGGCCCTTGAAGAGCTCGGTGCGCGGGTCGTGGCCCACGGCGATGAACAGACCGGTCGCCGCCAGTTCGCTGGTCTCGCCCGTCTTGGTGTTGCGCAGCGTCAGGCCGGAGAGCTTCTGGTCTCCGTGGATCTCGGCGACCTCGCTGTCCCAGGCGAACTTGATCTTCGGGTCGGCGAAGGCGCGGTCCTGCATGGCCTTGGAGGCGCGCAGAGAGTCACGGCGGTGGACGATCGTGACGGACTTGGCGAAGCGCGAGAGGAAGGTGGCCTCCTCCATCGCGGTGTCACCGCCGCCGACGACGGCGATGTCCTGGTCACGGAAGAAGAACCCGTCGCAGGTGGCGCACCAGGAGACTCCGCGTCCGGACAGCTCGTCCTCCTTGGGGAGACCGAGCTTGCGGTGCTGGGAGCCGGTGGTGACGATGACGGCCTTGGCGCGGTGCACAGTGCCGGCGGTGTCCGTGACGGTCTTGATGTCGCCGGTCAGGTCCACGGCCACGATGTCGTCGGGCACCAGCTCGGCGCCGAAGCGCTCGGCCTGGGCACGCATGTTGTCCATCAGGTCGGGGCCCATGATGCCGTCACGGAAGCCGGGGAAGTTCTCCACGTCGGTCGTGTTCATCAGGGCGCCACCAGCGGTCACGGCACCCTCGAAGACCAGCGGGTTCAGCGACGCACGCGCTGTGTAGAGCGCAGCGGTGTAACCCGCGGGCCCGGAGCCGATGATGATCACGTTACGGACGTCGCTCACGGGTTTCTTCCTCGTCTCTGCGGACTGCCTACTGCCTACGGGGCGGTCGTATCGGTGACTCTCACCCCACCCAACGGATCCTACGGGGCAAGCATTCCCGAGAATGCCGCACGGCGCGGCGAGGAGTCAGGAGCGAGGGTAGGTCTGCGTCAGCAGAACCTCGGCCTTGGCCTGTCCCGCGTTCTCGGCGCAGGAGGCGTCCAGGACATACGCCTGCACATGGGTGCTCTCGGCGCCCTCGGGCAGGACGACGAGATAGGCGGGCGTTCCCTGGTAGTCGCCCCTCTGGAAGGCGAGCACCGTGTCGGTGCGGCCGGTGCCGGCCTTGACGCAGTCGGGCAGGGTCTCGGCCGTCCCCCGCTTCGGGGTGTTGCCGCCCTCGTCGCTGAGCGATTCCGGGGAGGTCTTGGGAGCCCTGACGCCGTCTCCCTGAAGCAGCTCCTGGACCTGGGCCTCCACCGGGCGGCCGTCGAACCGATCGTCACCGACAGCGCTCGCGGCGGTGGAGGTCTTCTTGTCGGCCGATTCGCCGCCGGTCAGCGTCTGCATGCCGCCCTGCGTGAGGAAGAGCGTCAGGCTGAGCGCCGCTGCGCCGAAGACCGCCCCGAGAGCGGCGACGCGGCGGCGGCGAGCCTTGGGGCGACCAGGCCCGGTGGTCGCGCGGCCGGTGGTGACGCGAGGGTGGCCGGCCGGGCGATCCGGGGCGGGTGCGGGCGCCGCAGAGGGACGCGCATCGGGGTGATCGCTCGCCGTTTCACGTGAAACATGCGTGCCGATGTCGGGGGTGGTGGCGTCCAGCAGCGCTTCAGCGGCCAGGGCGGCGTCGATACGGCCGGCGATGTCGGCAGGCATGCGCGGCGGGCCGGGCAGGGTGCCGAGCAGCCCGCGGATCTCCTCCAGGGAGGTCCGTACGTCCTCGCAGAGAGAGCAACCCTCGATATGCCGACGCACGTCCGCCGTCCGGGACGGCGAGAGCAGCCCCTCGGTCAGGTCGGAGATCTCCGAGACGTCCGGGTGCTGTGCTGTGTCGGCCCTGCCGGTCGTGGAAGTCACGCGCGCCCACCTCCGCCCTTCACAGCAGCCGGCCCGTTCGGTCCGGTATCCGATGGCCCCGACACCGGTGGGACGGATGTCCCCGGCGTCCGGTTCCTTCCCCGGTCGGGGCCCTCGTTACCCACGGTGTCGGCGCGCAGATGGCTGAGCATGGGCAGCAATCTGGCGCGCCCGCGCGAACAGCGGCTCTTCACCGTTCCTGTGGGGACGTCCAGGATGCGGGCGGCTTCCGCCACCGGGTAGCCCTGCATGTCCACCAGGACGAGAGCGGCGCGCTGATCCGCAGGGAGCGTGGCGAGGGCCGTCACCAGCTCACGGTGGAGGTCCTCGCGTTCGGCGGGGGCCTCGGCCGACTCCGCGGGTTCGAGGAGCTGCTCGAAGCGCGCGGTGTCGTCCACGGGCGAGGTCTTGCGGGACGCGGCCTTGCGGGCACGATCGAGACAGGCGTTCACCGTGATGCGGTGGAGCCAGGTCGTGACGGCCGACTGACCGCGGAAGGTATGCGCGGCCCGGAAGGCGGACACCAGGGCGTCCTGGACGGCGTCAGCGGCCTCCTCGCGGTCCCCCAGCGTCCGCAGCGCCACAGCCCACAGTCGATCGCGGTGGCGCCGCACAAGCTCACCGAAGGCATCGGGGTCGCCGGCGACATGGCGCGCCAGGAGTTCCTGGTCGCTGGTGTCGCTGCCTATGGCTTCGTCCAACGGTGAGCCCCCTCCCCGGATGCCGTCAGCTGGTGATCTTGATGTCCGCGATCTTGCCGCGGTAACCGCCGCCACTGCTGGGCAGGTCGGTCAGCCAGACGAGAACGTAGCGCGTCTTCACAGGCTTGTCGGCCGTGAGTGCGACCTGCGTACCTGAGCCCGAGGCGACGGTCGTGAAGCCGTCAGCTGCCGTGGGCTGGGACGCGGCGTTCTCGGGCGCTGTCCGCAACTCCACGGAGGTGGAGCCCTGGAAGGTGACCTCCACCTTGGAGACGTCCTGAACCGTGCCGAGGTCCAGGACGAGACCCACGCCTTCCTTCAGCCTGCCGAAGTTCGAGTACCCGTAGTAGATGGACGTCTGCCAGGACGTGGAGGGGTTGCCGTCGAAGGCGTTCTTTATCTCCGAAGGCGTCTCGGCGCCGTCGCCCTGCGGGTCGAAGTCCTGGGCGCCGGCGATCGTGACCGGCTTGCCCGTCTCGGGCTCCTTCTCGTCCTCGTGGTCCTGCGGCTGGGTGGTCTGCGGGGCCTGCTTGTTCTTGTCCTGGTCGAGCAGCCGGTCCGCGATCTGCCAGCTGCCCAGGCCGAGGGCGGCGATCAGCAGCGCGGACACGGCCCACTTCAGGACCCTGCCGGTGCGGCTCTCCAGCGGGGCAGGGGGCACGACCACGGGCTGGGTCGCCGCGGCGCCCGGGCGGGCCTGCGGACGGCCGTACGTGCCCTGCTGATAGGTCGTGCGCTGGTAGTCGGGCGGGGAGGGGAATTCGGGCTCCGGCGGGCGGATGCGGGGCATCGCCGCGACGGCCTTGGCCAGCTCGTCCGGGGTGGTGCAGGGCGGCTCCTGGCGCGAGGCGGTGGCGCCGTCGTTGGCCAGAGCACGCATCGCGATCTCGGAGAGCCCGCGGTGGACCCCGGCTCGCACCTGGTCGGGAGCGAGCAGGCCTACCCCCTTGGGCAGCCCGGAGAGGCCGTAGGCGTCGCTGTCGTACGGCCAGCGCTGGGTCAGGGCCGCGTAGAGCAGGGCGCCGATGGCCTCGGTGTCGGTCCGCTGGGGGCGCTCGGCGCTGATGCCCCGCAGCGCGGCGTTCACGGCCAGGCCGCGGATCCGGTACTGGCCCGTCGAGCTGCGCAGTACAGCGCTCGGGGTGAGACGGAGGTGCGCCAGGCCTTCGCGGTGCGCGGCGGCCATGGCCTGGGAGACCTGGCTGACGAGCTGATAGGCGTCGTGCGGCTCCAGCGGTCCGGCGGCGAGCAGCGCCGTCAGCTCGGTGGAGTCCGGAAGCCACTCGTGCACGACGTACACGAGGTCGTTCTCCTCGACGGCGTCGAGGACCTGGACGAAGCGGGGGTCTCCGAGGAGCGCCGAGGAACGGGCCGCCGCAAGGACCGAACGGGCTCGTGGATGGTCGGCCGGCAGCAGATGGACGCCGACGGCACGCCGAAGTTTCTCGTCGACGGCACGCCAACTGCTGAAACCGTCCAGACGAGTGACGCACTCCTCCAGGCGGTAGCGCCTGGCCAATTTGTGCCCGCTGTGCAGCTCGGGAGTCTCGATGGAGGGCTGTTCGCCGTTCTGCCGCTGAGCGGCGTTGTCCTCTGCGACCTCGGCGGACTGCTCCACCGTGTCCTGCGCTTCCGCCACCCCGTCGGTCGCGGCCTTCTCCGCCTTGGCGGTCAGCGGGTCGTCACCGCTGTTGTCGGCCACGTCGACGGCAGCCGTGCTACGTTCCGCCACCGTCGTTCCTGCCTCCCCATCCGTTGCGCCACATCCAACAGCCATGCCAATTGTGCCCACAGTCGGCCGCTATGCACGACACGCGGCAGCCGACGATGGTTGTGCGGCAGCTGTCTTCCTATCGTCCCAGGCGTCCACGGACCATACCGACCATGGAGTTCAGCTCCGCGATCCGCATGCGCTTGGCCGCCACGAAGAAGACTCCGAGCAGGACAGCGCCGCCGACGAGCAGGGCCACGAGCGAGCCGAGAGCGCCTTCGCCGAGGACCTTCAACAGACCGAAGCCGACGGCGCCGGCCACGACCGCGGCGGGCAGCGAGGCCAGGCAGAGGCGGGCGTAGGTCCGCATGATGTGGGCGCCGTCCAGGTCGCCGCCCAGCCGGTTGCGCAGGCGCCGCCAGGCGACCCCGACCCCGACGGCGTAGGCGAGGCCGTAGGAGGCGGCCATGCCGACGACGGCCCATTGGGCGGGGAGCACGAAGTAACAGGCGGCCGAGGCGGCCGCGTTGACGGCAGCGACGATGACCGTGTTGTAGAACGGCGTCCGGGTGTCCTCGTAGGCGTAGAACCCGCGCAGCACGACGTACTGGACCGAGTACGGGATGAGGCCGAGGCCGAAGGCCATCAGGATGAATCCCATGCCCTGGGCGGCCTGGACGCCGCTGGAGGCGTAGAGCAGGGTGCACATCGGGACGCCGAGCGCCAGGAAGGCGAAGGCGACCGGGACGATCGCGACGGCGGAGTTCCGCAGGCCCTGCGAGATGTCGTCGCGGACGGCGCCGGGGTCGTCGTCGTGTGCGGCGCGGGAGATACGGGGCAGCAGGGCGGCCATGACCGAGACGGTGATGATGGCCTGCGGCATGCCCCAGATGAGCTGGGCGTTGGAGTAGGCGAGGAAGCCGGCGCCGTTCCTGCCGGACTCCTCACCCGCCGCGGTGGCGAGCTGGGTCACGACGAGTACGCCCGCCTGGTTGGCGAGGACGAACAGCACGGTCCACTTGGCGAGTTTGACCGTCTTGCCGAGGCCGTGGCCCTTCCAGTCGAAGCGGGGGCGGAAGCGGAAGCCCGTCTCGCGGAGGTAGGGGATCATCGCCAGCGCCTGGACGACCAGGCCGAGCAGAGTGCCGATGCCGAGCAGTCGGATGCCGTCGTCGGGGATCGTCTGAACGCCCATCTGGGATTCGGCGGAGGTGCCGTAGACCCAGATGAAGAGGCCGAACGTGACGATCATGACGATGTTGTTGAGGACCGGGGTCCACATCATCGCGCCGAACTTGCCCCGGGCGTTGAGGATCTGACCCATCACCACATGCACGCCCATGAAGAAGATCGTGGGCAGGCAGTAGCGGGCGAAGGTCACGGCGACGCTGTTGGCCGCGGCGTCGTCGGCGATGGTGTTCGACATCAGCCGGATCAGCAGCGGGGCCGCGAAGACGGCGATGACCACGATCGCGCCGAGCGCCACCATGACCAGGGTCAGCAGCCGGTTGGCGTAGGCCTCGCCGCCGTCCTCGTCGTTCTTCATCGAGCGGACCAGCTGCGGCACGAAGACCGAGTTGAGGCCGCCGCCGACGGTGAGGATGTAGATCATCGTCGGCAGGGTGTACGCGATGGTGAAGGTGTCACCGAGGAGAGCGGCGCCGAGCGCTCCGGTGATCACCAGGCTGCGGACGAAGCCGGTGAGACGGGAGACCAGGGTGCCGGCCGCCATCACCGCGCTGGACTTCAGGAGCCCGGAGGCGCGGCCGGACTTCTTCGGTGCGGGGGCGGGCATCGGATTCGGCTCCGGGGCGGGCGGGGGCACCTGGCCGGGCGTCTGCTGGTCCCGGTAGAGGTGGGCGAAGGCATCCGGTTCGGGCTGCTCGTCGCCGGCCCGGGTCACGAGATCGTCCACACCGGTGAACTGCACGGTGCGGGCGTCGTCGCCGTAGGGCAGATGGCGCGAGGGGCCGTCCGGTTCGGGGGCCGGGGTCTGGGCCCACACCCGGGGGTCAGGGGCGTGCTGGGGCGCCGCGGGCTGCTGGTAGAGCGGCTGCGGTTCCTGGTAGGTGCCCGGAGGGGGCGGGGGGTGCGCGGCGCGGTCGTAGAGCGCCTCCGTCACCGGATCCTGCGCGGAGAGGTCCCGTGCCTGGTAGGGGTCGTGGGTGTAGGCGTCCTGGACGTAGGGGTCCTGGGCGTACTGATCCTGTGCGTACGGGTCCGAGGCGGGCTGCTGCTGCGGCGAGGAGCCCGGCGGCATGCCGGGTCCCGGGGTCGCCGAGGGCGTACCACCGGACGGCTCGGTGCCGCCCGCGCCCTGGCCGCGGTCACCGTCGTACGGCGCGTTCATGGTTACCCCACCTCATCGTCCCCGGCCGACCGGCCACGACATCGCTCAACGGTCCACTTTCTCACCCGCGTCGGACGGGTCGCCGCTTTCGGGACCGGTGTCCGGTGTCGGGTCACTCGGCTGCTCGGGATCGTCGCCCTCCGCAGCCTCCGCAGCCTCCGCTTCGGTGTTTCGGGCGGCCGCGCGCTTGCGCTGGGTGTACATCCGAGCGCCGGCGAGGACGAGGAGCAGTACCCCGCCCGCGATGACGAGCATCACGGTCGGAGTGATCTCGGAGACCTTCACGGTGAAGGTCATCTCCTGTCCGTACGGTGTGCCGTCCTTGGTGAACAGCTGGGCCGTCATCGGCACCGGACCGTTGGCGTTGGCCGAGGCGGTGAATTTCACGGACTGGCTGTGTCCTGCGGCGATCTTGACCGGCAGTTCGGCGACGGCGTCGCCGCCGTTGAGCTTCAGTCGGGTCTTGTTGCCGGAGGTGAGCCTCAGCACGAGGTCGTCCACGCCCTGAAGGAGCTTGTTCTGGACGGTCACCGGGATGGTGGCGCTGCGTCCGGAGAGCGTGAGGTCCGACTTGTCGACCAGCTGTACCTCGCGCGTGAGGCTCTCGAGGTACTGGTGCACCGTGATCCGGTACAGCGAGGCCGAGGGGGCCTGGCCGCGCCAGGAGGTGGACATCTCGCGGCTGATCGCGTTGCCGAACGGCGTCACCACGCGGTCGGGCAGGGTGAGGATGACCTTGAAGTCGTCCAGGTCCGCGCGGGTGTCCTTCATGTCGCGGAAGGCCTCGACCGGCAGCTCCTGCTTGCGCAGCGCCCGCGGGTAGCGGGAGGCGCCCGGCACCTTGGTGGTGGCGTCGGGGTCCGGCTTCACGGCGGAGGCAGCGATCAGATCGAGCGGCTGGGTCCAGCGCTGGGCCGTCAGGCCGCGCAGCGCGCTCGCCATGGTCTGTGCCTGGGACGTGGTCGGCAACCGCTGGGGGGCGACCACGACGCTGCGCTGCTGTTCGGGCTGTTCCAGGGTGACCGCGAGCGTCTGGGCGAGGAACTCCTGGACGGCGAGGGTCGAGTTCCCGGCGGGGAGCATGTCGCCCTCGAAGGCCGTCGAGAGGTAGGCGTCGCTGACGACGGCGGTGGTGCCGCCTCCGATGGGACGGGCGGCCGTCGGCGTGTACGGAAGGTCGTCCCGGAAGCTGTCGCTGCGGGCGATCACCTTGTGCGCGCCGGCAGAGGTCGCGACGTCCATGATCGAGGGGTCGACGGCCCCGTCCACGGGCCAGGAGAAGTCGGTGGACGGCTTCACGTGGAGGATCGTCTCCACGGTCGTCCCGGCCAGCTCCGTCGCCGGCTGGAGGTGGCTCAGCGAGCCGGGGACGTCCTTGCCGCGATGGGCGAGCGAGGCGATGTCCGGGTCCGCGAACGGCAGGGCGACGACCTTGCGGCCCGCCACGGCCTTCTGCAGGGCGTCCAGCCACCGTTCGGCTACGGCCTGGTTCGCGCCGGGCACCGTGCCCGTGCCGTCCTTGACCTGGTAGCTCCTCGTCATGGCGTCGACGGTGGCCAGCAGGTCCGGGTCGATGACCCAGGTGACGGGAAGCTCCTTGCCCAGCGTGACCATCTGGTCCAGGCGTCCGCCGGGGGCGAGCTCGGCGGCCAGGTCGTCGTTCTCGAAGACCGGCGTCTGCTGGTCGTCGGTGCCGGTCTCCGCGGAGACATGCGCCGAGGAGATCAGCGGCCAGAGGTAGGTGAGCTGGGTCTTCTTCTCCGTCGCCTCGGGCTGGTACGGCAGGAAGGTCCGCTCGATGCCGAGGACACGCGTACCGGGCTGGGAAGCGGTCTGGCCCGAGAGGGAGACGCCCAGCTGGTAGACGCCCTCGTCGTCGAGTCCGAGCTTGTCGACCGGGACGGAGAGCGTGAAGTCCTGGCTGAGTCCGGCCGCAAGCCGGGGGACCTTGACCGTGTAGCGGCCGCCGAGGGGCAAGGGGTCGCTGCCGGCCCTGAAACCGGTACGGCCCGAGACCTGCTCGATCTCGCTCCGGCTCGTCATCCGGGGGCCGACCCGGACGTCCACCGTGGCATCCGTCACGGTCTGCTTGCCCTTGTTGGTCACCGTCCCGGAGACCGTGACCGTGTCGCCCTCCACCGGCGCGATCGGCTTGAGCGTGTTGAGAGACACATCGACCGTGCGCGATCCAGTGGCGTTCCCGGCGGTGACGGCCGAGGTTGCCGTGGTGGTCGCGGCGACGGCGGGTGGGGCCACCGCACCCTGCAGGAGCCCGGCAAGCAGGGGCGCCCCGGCGAGGAAGGACGCCGTGCGCCGCAGCCACCGACGGGCAGGTGAGGGAAGGGTCCCCTGGATGTCTGCCGCCTCGGCCACGCGTTCGCCCGTCCTCGTCGTAATCAATGGTGCCGGTGGTTCCCCGTTGCTGTGTCCACGCATGGTAACGAGGCACGCCGTGAGCAAGTGCCGGGGACTGCTCCAGCCGATGGGGACGGGATCACCGGCCCCCGGGAAAACGGGGACGCCGGCGCGGGCCGGGGCACGTACCCTTTTCTGTTGTGCCGAACGCCAATGAAGACACCCCGACTGCACTGAGCCAGGTGCAACGCCGCGCGGTCAGCGAGCTACTCCGCGTGTCCCCTGTCGCCGACGACCTCGCCGTCCGATTCCAGGAGGCAGGGTTCAGCCTCGCGCTGGTCGGCGGTTCGGTACGGGACGCGTTGCTCGGGCGGCTCGGCAACGACCTCGACTTCACCACCGATGCGCGGCCCGAGGACGTCCTGAAGATCGTCCGCCCGTGGGCCGACTCGGTCTGGGAGGTCGGGATCGCCTTCGGCACGGTCGGCTGCCAGAAGAGCGGCTACCAGATCGAGGTGACCACGTACCGCTCCGAGGCGTACGACCGCACCTCGCGCAAGCCTGAGGTCTCCTACGGCGACTCCATCGAGGAGGACCTCGTCCGGCGCGACTTCACCGTCAACGCCATGGCCGTGGCCCTGCCGGAGAAGGAGTTCGTCGACCCGTACGGCGGCCTCGACGACCTTGCCGCGCGGGTGCTGCGCACCCCCGGGACGCCGGAGGAGTCGTTCTCCGACGATCCGCTGCGCATGATGCGCGCCGCGCGCTTCGCCGCCCAGCTCGACTTCGAGGTCGCCCCCGAGGTCGTCACGGCGATGACGGAGATGGCCGACCGTCTGGAGATCGTCTCCGCGGAGCGGGTCCGGGAGGAGCTCAACAAGCTGCTGCTCGCCGCACACCCCCGTAAGGGGCTCGGTCTGCTCGTCGACACGGGCCTGGCCGACCATGTGCTGCCGGAGCTGCCGGCACTGCGCCTGGAGAGTGACGAGCACCACCGGCACAAGGACGTCTACGAGCACTCCCTGACCGTCCTGGACCAGGCGATCGACCTGGAGGAGGACGGACCGGACCTCGTGCTGCGCCTTGCCGCGCTGCTCCACGACATCGGCAAGCCGCGCACCCGGCGCTTCGAGAAGGACGGTCGGGTCTCGTTCCACCACCATGAGGTGGTCGGGGCGAAGATGACCAAGAAGCGCATGACGGCGCTGAAGTACTCGAACGAGATGATCAAGGACGTTTCGCGTCTGGTGGAGCTGCATCTGCGCTTCCACGGATACGGGACCGGTGAGTGGACCGACTCCGCCGTGCGCCGCTATGTGCGCGACGCGGGCCCTCTGCTCTCGCGCCTGCACAAGCTCACGCGCTCGGACTGCACGACGCGGAACAAGCGCAAGGCCGGCGCCCTCTCGCGCGCCTATGACGGACTGGAAGAACGGATCGCCCAGCTCCAGGAGCAGGAGGAGCTGGACGCGATCCGGCCCGACCTGGACGGCAACCAGATCCAGGAGGTTCTCGGTATCCGTCCCGGACCGGCCGTCGGGCAGGCGTACAAGTTCCTGCTGGAGCTGCGCCTGGAGAACGGACCGATGGGGCACGAGGCGGCGGTCGCGGCGCTCAAGGAGTGGTGGGCGACTCAGAGCTGAGTCCGCGGCGATGTTTCACGTGAAACATCGCCGCGCGGCATTGAAGGAGGGGTGATGTTTCACGTGAAACATCACCCCTCCTTGCGTCGGCTCCACAGCGCCACCGCGATCGAGGCGTAGACGAGGGCAACCATCACGACGACGGGGACGGACCGGCCGTCGGACGGCAGCATCAGAGCGGCAACCGCGGCCGCGCCCACGAAGGCGACATTGAAGAGGGTGTCGTAGAGGGAGAAGACCCGTCCGCGGTACGCGTCGTCCACGGACATCTGGACGACCGTGTCCGTCGCGATTTTGACGCCCTGGGTGACCAGCCCCAGAAGGAATGCCGCGAGCATCAGAGGGGTCTGCGCGAAGGACAGCCCCAGTGCGGGCTCCAGAACGGCTGCCGCACCTGCGCACGCGATCATCCAGCCGAAGGGGCCGAGCCGCCCGATCGCCCAGGGCGAGATGACGGCGGCCGTGAAGAAGCCGGCCCCGGAGAACGCCACGGCGAGCCCGAGAAGTGCGAGCCCCTCCGACTCCGTGGAGCTCCAGGCGTACCGGCAGAGCATCAGCACGGTCACCGTGAGGGCGCCGTAGCAGAAGCGCATCAGGGTCACCGCGGCCAGCGCGCGTGCCGCGAGCCTTCGCTCGGCCAGATGGCGCAGTCCTGCCACCAGACCACGGGCGGTCGAGGCCAGCGCCGCGCGAAGCCGGGGCTGGACGAGGTCCGGGTCGGGGCCGAGGAGCTCCCGGGGCATCCGCAGGGAGGCGAGGGCGGAGCAGAGATAGAGGAGGGCGCCCAGGACCACGACGGCGGCGTCGGAGTCCTCGAACAGGAGTCGCACCCCGAAGGCCAGGCCGCCACCCGCGGTCGCGGCCACGGTGCCGGCCGTCGGAGACAGGGAGTTGGCGACCACCAGCCGCTCGGAATCGACGACCCGTGGCAGCGCGGCCGAGAGGCCCGCGAGGACGAAGCGGTTGACGGCCGTCACCGACAGGGCGGAGGCGTAGAAGAGCCAGTCGGGGACGGAAGCCAGCATCAGCACCGCCGTACTGCAGGCGAGGAGGGCTCGCAGCACGTTCCCGTAGAGGAAGACCTGGCGTCGCTGCCAACGGTCCAGGAGCACGCCCGCGAAGGGGCCGACGAGGGAGTACGGGAGGAGCAGCACGGCCATGGCGGAAGCGATGGCCGCGGGGGAGGTCTCCTTCTCGGGGGAGAAGACGACGTACGTGGCCAGCGCCACCTGATAGACACCGTCGGCGCACTGGGAGAGCAGACGCACGGCGAGCAGACGGCGGAAGTTCGTCAGGCGCAGGAGTACGCGCAGATCACGTACGACGGACATGGCAGCAAGACTCACATACGAAGAGGGCCCCCGGGCGAAAGACCGGGGACCCTCGATCGACGAAGTGGATCAGCGCATCAGCGCTCGACCTCGCCCTTGATGAACTTCTCGACGTTGGCGAAGGCCTCGTCGTCGAAGTACTGCACCGGCGGGGACTTCATGAAGTACGAGGACGCGGAGAGGATCGGGCCACCGATGCCCCGGTCCTTGGCGATCTTCGCGGCGCGCAGCGCGTCGATGATGACACCGGCCGAGTTCGGGGAGTCCCACACCTCGAGCTTGTACTCCAGGTTCAGCGGAACGTCACCGAAGGCGCGGCCCTCGAGGCGGACGTACGCCCACTTGCGGTCGTCCAGCCAGGCCACGTAGTCCGACGGGCCGATGTGGACGTTCTTCTCGCCCAGCTCGCGGTCGGGGATCTGCGAGGTGACGGCCTGGGTCTTCGAGATCTTCTTCGACTCGAGGCGGTCGCGCTCGAGCATGTTCTTGAAGTCCATGTTGCCGCCGACGTTGAGCTGCATGGTGCGCTCAAGACGGACACCGCGGTCCTCGAACAGCTTCGCCATCACGCGGTGCGTGATGGTGGCGCCGACCTGGGACTTGATGTCGTCACCGACGATCGGGACACCGGCCTCGGTGAACTTGTCCGCCCACTCCTTGGTGCCGGCGATGAAGACCGGAAGAGCGTTGACGAAGGCGACCTTGGCGTCGATGGCGCACTGCGCGTAGAACTTCGCGGCGTCCTCGGAACCCACGGGCAGGTAGCAGACGAGCACGTCGACCTGCTTGTCCTTGAGGACCTGGACGACGTCCACGGGAGCCTCGGCGGACTCCTCGATGGTCATGCGGTAGTACTTGCCCAGGCCGTCGAAGGTGTGGCCGCGCTGGACCGTGACGCCCGAGTGCGGGACGTCGCAGATCTTGATGGTGTTGTTCTCGCTGGCGCCGATGGCGTCGGAGAGGTCGAGGCCGACCTTCTTCGCGTCGACGTCGAAGGCGGCGACGAACTCCACGTCACCGACGTGGTAGTCGCCGAACTGGACGTGCATCAGGCCGGGCACCTTGGACGCCGGGTCGGCGTCCTTGTAGTACTCGACGCCCTGTACCAGCGAGGCGGCGCAGTTGCCCACGCCGACGATGGCTACGCGAACCGAACCCATTCCGGTTGCTCCCTGTGTGATCGTGGAAGCCCTGCGGGATGCAGGGATTCACTTGGCGGTGTCGTCGGACGGATCCGGCCGGGTACTGCCCCCGTGCCGGGGCAGGCCGCCCGTTTCTCCAGAATCGTTGTCGTGCTGAGCGGCGCCCTCAGGGACGTCGGGACCGGATCGCTGATCCCGTCCCGCCCGCTCGCTCTCGATGAGCTCGTTCAGCCAGCGCACTTCGCGCTCCACGGACTCCATTCCGTGGCGCTGCAGCTCAAGTGTGTAGTCGTCGAGGCGCTCGCGTGTGCGGGCCAGGGAGGCGCGCATCTTCTCCAGGCGCTCCTCCAGCCGGCTGCGGCGGCCTTCCAGTACGCGCATCCGCACCTCGCGCTCGGTCTGACCGAAGAAGGCGAAGCGGGCGGCGAAGTGTTCGTCCTCCCAGGTATCCGGACCGGTGTGGGAGAGGAGCTCTTCGAAGTGCTCCTTACCTTCGGCCGTCAACCGGTAGACGATCTTGGCGCGGCGTCCTGCGAGTGAAGCGGCGAGGGCGTCCTCGGGAGCGCTGCCCGGCTCCTCGATCAACCAGCCGTTGGCGACCAGCGTCTTGAGGCAGGGGTAGAGCGTCCCGTAGCTGAAGGCCCGGAAGATCCCGAGCGAGGTGTTGAGCCGCTTCCGCAGCTCGTACCCGTGCATCGGCGCCTCGCGGAGCAGACCGAGAACGGCGAACTCGAGGATTCCCGAGCGCCTGCTCATCCGTCGCCTCCTCCGCTGTCGGGTGCCCTTATGCCGTACTGATGTATCGACTCGATACATCACGACGATAGAACGGCCATCCTGCTGCGACAAGTGGGGCCGCAGTGACCGGCGTCACATCGTCAATTCACAGCAATCGACTTGCCTGATTTGGGGTGAACTTCGGCCCTAGGTGGGTTTTGGCCGTGCGTAGTCTGTGCGGCATGCAGACCACCGGGAACCGAGCGACGCCGCAGTGCGTCAGTGATCGGGGTGACCGGCTGCGGTACGGAGGGGCCTTCGGTGAGGCTCTGCCGTACGCATTTCGGGGGGACCGGAACTCAACTGCCGCTTCCAGGCGTACGCGCCTGCCCGAGGAGTAGTCGTTCGATGAGCGAGCATCGTCGCAAAATGCCGCAGTCGCAGCCGCCGAGTGGCGGCCGCGCGGCGGCCCGGCGCGCCGCCCAGCAGCCCCAGGGCCGCCGGTCGGCCCAGGGACGGGATGTCAGTACCGGCTCCCCTTCGTCTGGGTACGGAGAGGAGACCACCTACGGTGGACGGGCCGAGGCCCGTCGTGCCGCACAGCGCGGAGGCCGGCGGCGCGCGCCCGACGGGGGCGCGGGCGGCCACGGCGGTGGCCGGCGTGGCGGTGGAGGCGGCGGAGGCGGCGGACAGGGCGGTGGCCCGGGTCGCGGCCGCGGGGGCGGCCGCCCGCCGGGCAGGAAGCGCCTGATCGACTACCCGCGCCACGACAAGTACGGCTGGCGCCGCTGGGTGCCGTCGTGGAAGCTCGTCTCGGGGCTGTGCCTGGCGTTCCTCGGGCTGGTGATGGGCGGGGCGGCGATCGCGTACTCCCAGGTGGTGATCCCCAAGGAGGACGAGGCCGCCAAGGCTCAGAACAACGTCTACTACTGGGCTGACGGCTCGCAGATGGCCGCGACCGGCGGTGAGGTCAACCGGCAGATCGTCGGGATCGACCAGATTCCCCGGGACATGCAGAACGCGGTGATCTCGGCGGAGAACAAGACGTTCCGCGACGACTCCGGCATCGACCCGATGGGCATCGGCCGCGCGGTGTGGAACATGGCCAAGGGCGGTCAGACGCAGGGTGGCTCGACCATCACCCAGCAGTATGTGAAGAACAGCCTGCTGAACGACCAATCGCAGACATTGTCCCGAAAGGTCAAGGAACTCTTCATCTCCATCAAGGTCGGTGCCGAGATGGAGAAGCCCGAGATCATGCAGGGCTACCTGAACACCGCGTACTACGGACGTGGCGCCTACGGCATCCAGGCCGCGGCCCGGACGTACTTCGGCAAGGACGCCAAGCAGCTCAACCCGAGTGAGTGCGCCTTCCTCGCCTCGCTCCTCAAGGGCGCGACGTACTACGACCCCGCCGGCTCCACCGAGATCGACCCCAAGGCGACGCCGGAGGCGAACCTGACGCGCGCCACGGAGCGCTGGGACTGGATCCTCGGCGAGATGGTCAAGGACGGCCACCTCGACGCGGCGGACCGGGCGAAGTACCCGGCTTTCCCCAAGGTGCAGCCGCCGAAGAAGAACGCCCAGCTGACCGGCCAGGTCGGCTACCTGGTGAGCACGGCCAAGGCCAACTTCATCAACAACCACCCCGGGATGGACGAGAAGAAGCTCGCCCAGGGCGGCTACGAGATCTACACGACCTTCGACAAGAAGAAGGTCAAGGCTCTCGAGGACTCCATCAAGAAGGTCTACGACGAGCACATCGACCCGAAGAAGCGGCCGAAGACGGACACGCACGTCCAGTTCGGCGGTGCTTCGGTCAACCCGAAGACCGGTGAGATCGTCGCCATCTACGGCGGCACCGACGCCACCAAGCACTTCACCAACAACGCGGACCAGACCGGTGCGCAGGTCGGATCGACGTTCAAGCCGTTCGTGCTGGCCGCGGCCATGCAGTACGGCGTCCGTGACCCCGACGAGGGCAAGGTCCAGGACTCCTCGACCCGCACGATCGTCGACCCGAACAAGAGCCGCTACTCCGGCAAGAACAAGCTGCGGATCAAGAACTACGACGGCACCGTCTGGCACAACGAGAAGGGCGAGGAGTGGCTGCAGGTCAACGACGATGACGCCAACTACGGCCCGATGAGCCTGCGCGAGGCGATGATCCGCTCCGCCAACTCGCCCTATGTGCAGCTGGGCATGGACATCGGCATCGACGAGGTCCGTGAGACGGCCGTCAAGGCCGGTCTGCGCGAGAGCTCGCTGGTCAAGGCCAATGTGCCGTCGTTCTCCCTCGGTATCTCCGACCCGAGCGCCATCCGGATGGCCGGCGCATACGCGACCTTCGCGAACAACGGTGAGCGCAACGATCCGTTCTCCGTGAAGGAGGTGAAGGAGAAGGGTCAGGTCATCTACAAGCACGAGTCGAAGACCGAGCGGGCCTTCTCCTCCGCGATCGCGAGCAACGTGACCGACGTCCTGCGCGATGTCGTCGAGAACCCGAAGGGCACCGGCCGTAAGGCCGCGATCCCCGGTCGGGACGTGGCCGGCAAGACCGGTACCACCGACGGCAACAACTCCGCCTGGTTCGTGGGGTACACGCCGAACCTCTCGACCGCGATCGACATGTACCGCTTCGACGACGACGAGACCAAGCAGGGCCGCAAGTTCGAGTCGATGTTCGGCACCGGCGCCCAGCCCAAGATCCACGGTTCGTCCTTCCCCTCGCAGATCTGGAAGGACTACATGACCGACGCGCTCAAGGGCATGGACGTCGAGTCCTTCCCGGAGCCGGAGGACCTGGACGCGGAGCCGGTGTTCGGCGGCGGCGCTGCCAGCCCCACCCCGACGCCGACGGAGACCCCGTCGCAGACGCCGTCCGCGACCGTGACTCCCTCGCAGTCGCCGTCGCAGACGCCCAGCAAGTCGCCGGACCCGGACAAGTCCTGTGACGTGTGGGACTGGCCCTGCAACGACAGCGGCGGCCAGAACGGTGGACAGGACGGCGGCCAGGACGGCGGCCCGACAGGGACACCGACGACTCCGACGACCCCGACGTCACCGACACCGACGGACACCGGGAACCCCACGACTCGGGGCGGTGGAAACGGCTGGCTGGGCGGCGAATGACCCACCCACCGGACCCCGCCCGGTAGCGCCCTGAGGGCCGCCGTGCCCGGCACGTACGCACACGTACGTCGCCCGGCACGGCGGCCCTCACCGTTTCCCGGGGACGTACGGCAGGATGTCCCCATGCCGAGCCTCCACAAGACGAGTACGCAGCGGGACCGGTCACAGACCCCGGCGACGGTGTGCCCCACCCGTCGTGACGAGGTCGCCGCGGCGGGCAGCGAACTGATCGGTGGGCCGGTCGGCCGCCGGGCCCTGCTCGGCGGCGGGCTGCTCACCCCCGTGCGGGTGATCGCGCTGGTGGCCATCGGGATGTTTGCGCTCGGCATGGTGCAGAAGATCCCGTGTTACGACTGGGCCTGGTTCCGGGGCACCACCTCGCAGTACACCCACGCCTGCTACTCCGACATCCCCCACCTCTTCGTCGGACGCGGGTTCGCCGAGGGCCTGGTGCCGTACTTCGACCGGCTGAGCGGCGACATAGAGTTCCTGGAGTACCCGGTTCTCACCGGTCTGTTCATGCAGGTCGCGGCCTGGCTCACGCCCGGTGGCGGCGACCTCGTGCACCGCGAGCAGATCTACTGGATGGTCAACGCGGGCATGCTGATGGTCTGCGCCGTCATCATGGCCGTCTGCGTGGCCCGTACGCACCGCCGCCGCCCCTGGGACGCCCTCCTGGTCTCCCTGGCCCCCGCGTTCGCGCTCACCGCCACCATCAACTGGGACCTGCTGGCCGTGGCGCTGACCTCGGCCGCCGTACTGATGTGGTCACGCGGCCGTCCGCTCGCGTTCGGCGCCCTGCTCGGCCTCGCGATCGCGGCGAAGTTCTATCCGTTCCTGATCCTCGGGGCGCTGTTCCTGCTGTGCTGGCGGGCGGGCCGCTGGCGGGAGTTCGGCGCGGCGCTGATCGGCGTGGCCGGCGCCTGGCTCGCGGTGAACCTGCCGGTGATGCTGCTCGCGCCCGCGGGGTGGAAGCAGTTCTACACGTTCAACGAGGAGCGGAACGTCGACTTCGGGTCGGTCTGGCTGCTGATCAGCCAGCGCACCGGAGAGCAGATCTCCCCCGGCAGCGCCAACACGTACACCATGGTGCTGATGGCGCTCGCCGGCGCGGCCCTCGCCGTCCTCGCGCTCACGGCGCCCCGCCGGCCCCGGTTCGTACAGCTCGCGTTCCTGATCGTGGCCGCGTTCGTGCTGACCAACAAGGTGTACTCGCCGCAGTACGTGCTGTGGCTCATCCCCCTCGCCGCACTGGCCCGGCCGCGCTGGCGGGACTTCCTGATCTGGCAGGCCTGCGAGGTCATGTACTTCCTGGGCATCTGGATGTACCTGGCCTTCACCACCAGCGGCAACAAGCAGGGGCTGCCGACGGACGGCTACCACTTCACGATCGTCCTGCATCTGGTCGGCACGCTGTACCTGTGCGCGGTGGTCGTGCGCGACATCCTGGCGCCCGAACGGGACGTGGTGCGGCAGGACGGCTCGGACGACCCCTCCGGGGGCGTCCTGGACGGCGCTGAGGACGTCTTCGTACGGGGCAGGGCGGCGCACCCCGCCCGGCACGCGGCCCCGGCCGTGGAGGGGCCGCGCGTGGAGTGGGGACTCCCCGGCGAAGGGGTCCCGCGGGACCCGCGAGCGGACTAGCCCGCCCGCTCGCGGGTCAGCGCTCGACGAGCCGGTCGAACTGCGTCGTGGTGTGCCGCAGATGGGCCACGAGCTCGTCGCCGACCTTCGGCTCCTGCGCGTCGGCAGGCACGAACAGGATCGACACCTGCATGTGCGGCGGCTCGGCGAACCAGCGCTGCTTGCCGGCCCAGACGAACGGAGAAAGGTTCCGGTTGACGGTCGCGAGACCGGCGCGTGCCACACCCTTGGCGCGCGGCATCACACCGTGCATCGCCTTGGGAGCCTCCAGGCCCACCCCGTGCGAGGTGCCGCCGGCGACGACGACCAGCCAGCCGTCCGAGGCAGCCTTCTGCTGGCGGTAGCCGAAGCGGTCGCCCTTGGCAACGCGGGTGACGTCCAGGACCGCCCCGCGGTACTCGGTGGCCTCGTGGTCGCCCAGCCAGAGCCGGGTGCCGATCCGGGCGCGGAACCGGGTCTGCGGGAACTGCTGCTGGAGCCGGGCCTGCTCCTCGGCCCGCAGATGGCTGACGAACATGGTGTGCAGCGGCAGCCGTGCGGCCCGCAGCCGGTCCATCCAGCCGATGACCTCCTCGACCGCGTCGGTGCCGTCCGTGCGGTCCAGGGGCAGGTGGAGGGCGAAGCCTTCGAGGCGTACGTCCTCGATGGCCGCGTGGAGCCGTCCCAGCTCCTCCTCGAGGATGCCGTGGCGCTTCATGGAGCTCATGCACTCGATGACCACACGGGCGCCCACGAGGGCGTGCACGCCGTCCACGGACGACACGGAGCGGATCACCCGGTCCGGCAGCGGCACCGGCTCCTCGCCCCGCCGGAACGGGGTGAGCACCAGCAGGTCGCCGCCGAACCAGTCCTTGATCTTCGCGGCCTCGTACGTGGTGCCCACGGCCAGCATGTCCGAGCCGAAGCGGGTGACCTCGTCGGCCAGCCGCTCGTGGCCGAAGCCGTAGCCGTTGCCCTTGCAGACCGGGATCAGACCGGGGAACTGGTCGATCACGGACTTCTGGTGCGCCCGCCAGCGAGCGGTGTCGACGTAGAGGGAGAGCGCCATGGCCGGCCCGGAACCTTTCTGATGGCTGCGGTGTATCAAAGGTGTGTACGAGACTTACGAGATTACGTACGAGATTACGGGCGCGACGCCCGGGCCGTCAGCGACGCGACATGTAGATGTCCAGCGCCTTGTGCAGGAGCTTGTTGAGCGGGAAGTCCCACTCGCCGACGTACTCCACCGCCTCGCCGCCCGTGCCCACCTTGAACTGGATGAGGCCGAAGAGGTGATCGGTCTCGTCGAGCGAGTCCGAGATGCCCCGGAGGTCGTAGACGGTGGCGCCCATCGCGTAGGCGTCGCGCAGCATCCGCCACTGCATCGCGTTCGAGGGCCGGACCTCGCGGCCGATGTTGTCGGAGGCTCCGTAGGAGTACCAGACGTGCCCGCCGACCACGAGCATCGTGGCCGCGGAGAGGTTCACCCCGTCGTGACGCGCGAAGTACAGCCGCATGCGGTTGGGGTCCTCGTTGTTGAGGACGGTCCACATGCGCTGGAAGTACGAGAGCGGGCGCGGGCGGAAGTGGTCGCGCACGGCCGTGATCTCGTACAGCCGCTGCCACTCGGCGAGGTCCTCGTAGCCGCCCTGGACGACCTCGACACCGGCCTTGTCGGCCTTCTTGATGTTGCGGCGCCACAGCTGGTTGAAGCCCTTGAGGACGTCGTCGAGCGAGCGGTTGGCGAGCGGCACCTGGAAGACGTAGCGCGGCTGCACGTCGCCGAAGCCGGCGCCGCCGTCCTCGCCCTGCTGCCAGCCCATCTTCCGCAGCCGGTCGGCGACTTCGAAGGCACGCGGCTCGATGTGCGAGGCTTCGACGTCCTTCAGCCGCTTCACGTCCGGGTCCTGGATGCCGGACTTGATGGCGGCGGAGTCCCAGCGGCGGATGACGACCGGCGGGCCCATCTTCACGGAGAAGGCGCCCTGCTGCTTGAGATGCGCGAGCATCGGCTGCAGCCAGTCGTCCAGGTTCGGGGCGTACCAGTTGATGACCGGGCCCTCGGGCAGATAGGCCAGGTAGCGCTTGATCTTCGGCAGCTGGCGGTAGAGCACGAGGCCCGCGCCGACGAGCTCACCGGACTTGTCGAACCAACCCAGGTTCTCCGAGCGCCACTCGGTCTTCACATCAGCCCACGCCGGGACCTGGCAGTGGCTCGCCGCGGGCTGGCTCTGGATGAATGCCAGATGCTGCTCACGGCTGATGGTCCTCAGGGTCAGGCTCACGGGGCGCTCCTCGGCAGGTGTGTCCCCATCGGTTCAGGGGCTCCGGCTCTCGCGCCGAAGCCTACTGTGACCGGGGAGCGCCCCGATGGGACGTGTGTCCGTCAGCCGGTGGCCGACCCGGATGCCTCAGATGAGGCCGCCGTAGAACATCCCGAGATAGAAGCCCACCGCCGAGGCGCCGAGCCCGACGATAAGGGCGAAGCGTTCCCTCGTCGTCACCGAGATGAACTGGCCGGACGCGCCGGTCATGATGCCGATCAGTCCGGCCCAGGACGCCAGCACGTGCAGGCTGTGGAACTGCGCGGTGATGAAGGAGAGGACTCCGAGGAAGAGCGTCACCGCCATCAGGGTGTCCTGGAGCGGGTGGGGCCTGCCGTCGGTGGCGAGGAGGGAATGTCCGGGGTCGGGTCGCATTGCCTGTGCCATGGGGCACCTCCTGGCGTGCCTGCGGGACGGCGGCGCATCTTAGCGCCGCCGACATCCGATGTGTACAGATTGCGTCCCCCCACCACCGGATTTCAACCGGAAGCGGATGTGCGGGTACTCTGTACGGTCTGCACCGGTGTCTGCCCAGGTCCGTCCCGGACCCGACGCTCCCCACGCTCGTCGAGGGGGGTTGTCAGTGGTGGCCGATACCGTTGCTTACGCATCACGACCCTCCTGCCACGGAACGACCGTGGCCGCTGAGTCCAAAGGAGGTGGGTTCCACATGCGTCACTACGAGGTGATGGTCATCCTCGACCCCGATCTCGAGGAGCGCGCTGTCTCCCCGCTGATCGAGAACTTCCTCTCCGTCGTCCGTGAGGGCAACGGAAAGGTCGAGAAGGTCGACACCTGGGGCCGTCGTCGTCTCGCCTACGAGATCAAGAAGAAGCCCGAGGGCATCTACTCGGTCATCGACCTGCAGGCCGAGCCTGCGGTCGTCAAGGAGCTCGACCGACAGATGAACCTGAACGAGTCGGTCCTCCGGACCAAGGTCCTCCGTCCCGAGACCCACTGAGCATCTAGCTCAGAGGTCATCGGGTTCGAGTAGCAGCAAGCAGCCAGAAGCAATCCCGCCGAGAGGTTCATCCAATGGCAGGCGAGACCGTCATCACGGTCGTCGGCAATCTTGTCGACGACCCCGAGCTGCGCTTCACCCCGTCCGGTGCGGCGGTCGCGAAGTTCCGTATCGCGTCCACCCCCCGCACCTTCGACCGTCAGACCAATGAGTGGAAGGACGGCGAGAGCCTGTTCCTGACCTGCTCGGTCTGGCGTCAGGCGGCGGAGAACGTCGCCGAGTCGCTCCAGCGAGGCATGCGCGTCGTCGTGCAGGGCCGGCTGAAGCAGCGGTCGTACGAGGACCGCGAGGGCGTCAAGCGCACGGTCTACGAGCTGGACGTCGACGAAGTCGGCCCCAGCCTCAAGAACGCCACGGCCAAGGTCACCAAGACCACCGGTCGTGGTGGCCAGGGTGGTTACGGCGGCGGTGGCGGCCAGCAGGGCGGCGGCAGCTGGGGTGGAAACTCCGGTGGTGGCCAGCAGGGTGGTGGCGGTGCTCCCGCCGACGACCCGTGGGCGACCAGCGCGCCGGCCGGTGGCGGTCAGCAGCAGGGCGGCGGAGGCAGCTGGGGTGGAAACTCCAGCGGCGGCGGCTACTCGGACGAGCCCCCCTTCTAGGGCACTCCCCTCGAAGGCAGCTCGTACCCAAACTTCTTGATCACACAGGAGAAACACCATGGCGAAGCCGCCTGTGCGCAAGCCTAAGAAGAAGGTCTGCGCGTTCTGCAAGGACAAGACCGCGTACGTGGACTACAAGGACACGAACATGCTGCGGAAGTTCATTTCCGACCGCGGCAAGATCCGTGCCCGCCGCGTGACCGGCAACTGCACGCAGCACCAGCGTGACGTCGCCACGGCCGTGAAGAACAGCCGTGAGATGGCGCTGCTGCCCTACACGTCCACCGCGCGATAAGGAAAGGGTGACCGACCAATGAAGATCATCCTGACCCACGAGGTCTCTGGCCTCGGTGCCGCCGGCGATGTCGTCGACGTCAAGGACGGTTACGCTCGCAACTACCTGGTCCCGCGTGGTTTCGCGATCCGCTGGACCAAGGGTGGCGAGAAGGACGTGGCGCAGATCCGCCGCGCCCGCAAGATCCACGAGATCGCGACCATCGAGCAGGCCAACGAGATCAAGGCCCAGCTCGAGGGCGTGAAGGTGCGTCTGGCCGTTCGCTCCGGCGACGCCGGCCGCCTCTTCGGCTCCGTGACCCCGGCCGACATCGCCACGGCGATCAAGTCCGCGGGTGGCCCCGACGTCGACAAGCGTCGCGTCGAGCTCGGTTCGCCGATCAAGACCCTGGGCTCGCACCAGGTGTCCGTGCGTCTGCACCCCGAGGTTGCCGCGAAGCTCGGCGTCGAGGTTGTCGCCGCGTAACGCTGCTCTCAGCAGTACGGAAGGGCCGCACCCCCAGGGGTGCGGCCCTTCCGCCGTCTCACGGGAACCCAGCTCCTTGCCGGGCCGCCGTTTCACGTGAAACACGGCGTTTCACGTGAAACATTCACCGCGTGGCGCCAGTGACGATCCAGCGTCCGGAGCGCGAGCGCAGCCAGAGGGTCAGCATGCGGACGGTCATCATCAGGGTCATCGCCCACCACAGGGCGGTGAGCCCACCGCCGAGGGCGGGGACCAGGAGGGCGACCGGGGCGAAGACCGCCAGCGTGAGCAGCATGGCCCAGGCCAGATAGGGGCCGTCGCCCGCACCCATCAGGACGCCGTCGAGGACGAAGACCACGCCGGCGATCGGCTGGGAGACCGCGACGACCAGGAGAGCCGGGAGCAGGGTGTCCTGGACCGTGGTGTCCCCGGTGAAGAGCGGGATGAAGAGCGGACGGGCGAGAATGAGAAGTGCGCCCAGGGCGACGCCCGAGACCACGCCCCACTGGACCATGCGGCGGCAGACCTGTCGGGCACCGTCGGCGTCGTCGGCGCCGAGATAGCGGCCGATGATGGCCTGGCCCGCGATGGCGATCGCGTCCAGCGCGAAGGCCATCAGGCTCCACAGGGACAGGATGATCTGGTGGGCGGCGACCTCGGCGTCGCCCATACGGGCCGCGACGGCGGTGGCGATCATCAGGACCGCCCGCAGGGAGAGCGTACGGACGAGCAGCGGGACGCCCGCCTGGGCGCTGGCGCGTATGCCGGCCGCGTCCGGCCGCAGGGAGGCGCCGTGGCGCCGCGCTCCACGGACCACCACGGCGAGGTACACGGCGGCCATGGCGCACTGGGCGATGACCGTGCCCCAGGCGGAGCCGGCAATGCCCATTCCGGCGCCGTAGACGAGGCCCACGTTGAGAACGGCGTTGGCCGCGAAGCCGCCGATGGCCACGTAGAGCGGTGTACGGGTGTCCTGGAGGCCGCGCAGGACGCCGGTGGCGGCCAGGACCACCAGCATGGCCGGGATGCCCAGGCTGGAGATGCGCAGATAGGTGATGGCGTACGGGGTGGCCGTGTCGGAGGCGCCGAAGATGTCGACCAGCCAGGGGGCGGCGGGCAGGGTGACGGCGACGACCGCCGCGCCCAGGAGGAGCGCGAGCCAGATGCCGTCCATGCCCTGGCGGATGGCTGCTGTGAGGTCACCGGCTCCCACCCGGCGGGCGACTGCGGCCGTGGTCGCATAGGCGAGGAAGACGAAGACACTGACGGCGGTGGTGAGCAGGGCTGCCGCGATGGCGAGACCGGCGAGCTGGGGAGTGCCGAGATGTCCGACAATGGCGCTGTCGACCATGAGGAAGAGCGGCTCTGCCACGAGCGCGCCGAAGGCCGGGACGGCGAGCGAGATGATCTCTCGGTCGTGCTGCCGACGGACAGCCTTGGGGGTCGGGGGAGCCTGGGTCATGGGTCTCAATCTAATCTTCCACAGGTAAGAGATGCAATGGGACTAGAGCCCTTACATATCCTTGGTGTGGAGCTTCGGGTGTGCGCCGTTTGTTCTGATCTTGGTCCGGAGGGAAAAGTTTTTCTCCCCCACAGCCCGTGGATCGAAAACGTGCAGGTCAGGGTGGTGTCGCAGGGCGGGCTATGAGTTTGTCCACATGGCTGTCCCCCGGTCCGTGCACAGGTTCGGCGGAGTTCTCCACAGCATCTGGTCGTTCACCCACAGGCCCTGTGGATAACCAGATTGGCTGACGGTGCCGACGGGCCTACCGTGGTCCGGCGCACGACGCGCCAAAAGCGGAGTCAAAGCCTCTTGTTTGTCCGAGCCGTGGCGTAAGAAAGAGTGGCACGGCGAGGTCCGCGGAGCGGACGGGAGGAGGTGGCTTGGTGAGCATTCCCGAGCCCTTGGACGACCCCTGGGCCGACAGCGGACCGAGTGACCGGCTGCCCGTCGCACGCCCTCGCGGTGAGAGCCGTGGACGGGGTCGGGGCCGTGAGGACCAGCACGACCGCGGCAGCGACAGCGGCCCCTGGGACGGCGGCCTCTCCGGCTTCGAGCGGGTGCCCCCGCAGGATCTCGACGCCGAGCAGTCCGTCCTCGGCGGCATGCTGCTCTCCAAGGACGCCATCGCGGACGTCGTGGAGATCATCAAGGGCCATGACTTCTACAAGCCCGCCCACGAGACGGTCTACGCGGCCATCCTCGACCTGTACGCGAAGGGCGAGCCGGCCGACCCGATCACGGTCGGTGCGGAGCTCACCAAGCGGGGCGAGATCACCCGTGTCGGCGGGGCCTCCTATCTGCACACGCTCGTCCAGTCGGTGCCGACCGCGGCCAACGCGGCGTACTACGCGGAGATCGTCCATGAGCGCGCCGTGCTGCGCCGTCTCGTCGAGGCCGGCACCAAGATCACGCAGATGGGATACGCGGCCGACGGCGACGTCGACGAGATCGTGAACTCGGCCCAGGCCGAGATCTACGCGGTCACCGAGCAGCGCACCACCGAGGACTATCTGCCCCTCGGCGACATCATGGAGGGCGCGCTCGACGAGATCGAGGCGATCGGCTCCCGCAGCGGCGAGATGACCGGTGTCCCGACCGGCTTCACCGATCTCGACCAGCTCACCAACGGACTGCACCCGGGCCAGATGATCATCATCGCGGCCCGCCCCGCCATGGGTAAGTCGACGCTCGCCCTGGACTTCGCCCGGGCCTGCTCCATCAAGCACAACCTGCCCAGCGTCATCTTCTCCCTCGAAATGGGCCGCAACGAGATCGCGATGCGTCTGCTCTCGGCGGAGGCCCGGGTGGCGCTGCACCACATGCGCTCCGGCACCATGACCGACGAGGACTGGACCCGGCTGGCCCGCCGGATGCCGGACGTCTCCCAGGCGCCGCTCTACATCGACGACTCCCCGAACCTGTCGATGATGGAGATCCGCGCCAAGTGCCGCCGGCTCAAGCAGCGTGCCGGGCTCAAGCTCGTGGTCATCGACTATCTCCAGCTGATGCAGTCCGGCGCCAAGAGGTCCGAGAGCCGGCAGCAGGAAGTCTCGGACATGTCGCGAAACCTCAAGCTCCTGGCCAAGGAGCTCGAACTGCCGGTGATCGCGCTCTCGCAGCTGAACCGTGGCCCCGAACAGCGCACCGACAAGAAGCCGATGGTCTCCGACCTTCGTGAGTCCGGCTCGATCGAGCAGGACGCGGACATGGTCATCCTGCTCCACCGCGAGGACGCCTACGAGAAGGAGTCACCGCGCGCGGGCGAGGCGGACATCATCGTCGGCAAGCACCGAAACGGTCCGACGGCGACGATCACGGTGGCCTTCCAGGGCCACTACTCGCGCTTCGTCGACATGGCACAGACCTGATCGCCTCCTGTGTCCAGGGCATCCCTGGACACAGGAGGCGGGCACACCCGCGAAGCAGCCGACGGGGGGTCAGTCGGCGGGGAATCAGCCGACCTTGCCGACGGGGGTGATCCGGAGGGGGCGGTTCGGGGAGTCCGGGTTGTCGACCGGGAGGGAGCCCGCCGGCCAGTTCAGGGTGATCGTCTTCGTCTCGTTCGGCGGGGTGACGAGGATCTTGGACACGCTTACACCCGTGCCGCCGGTCGTGTTGAGCGGGAACGTGATGTTGAAGGCAGCGGACTCGCCGTCCTTCAGAACGCCGGAGACGGGCTTGTCGCCGTTGCGTGCCACCGACAGGGTGTCGCCCGCCGTGGTCTTCAGGTCGACGCCGGCGAAGCCGCGGATCGTGCAGTCACGGCCGCCGCCGTTCTTCAACTGGACCGTGACGATGCCCTCCACCATGTCGGTGGTGTTGTCGACCGCGCTGACCTCCAGCTCGTCGCTGCGGCAGATGCCGGACGGCTTGCCGCTGGAACCCGTGCCCGCCGTGGCCTCTTCGCCGCTTCCGCTGCCACCGCCGCTGCTCTTGCCGGTGCTCTGGCCGCTGCCGCTTCCGCTGCCGCTTCCGCTGGTGTCCGTGCCTGCCTCGGTCGGGCCGGTGCCGGTGCTGCTGCCCGAGGGAGCGGTGGATGCCGAGCCGGTGGGCTTGGCGTTCGTGGTGGCGTCGTCGCCGCTGCAGGCGGTCAGCGAGAGCGTGCTGACCAGCGTGAGGCCGGCGAGGAGCGTCTTGGTGGCGTGTGTCAGCTTCATGTGTTCCCCCGGTGGTGTGCTGTCGGTGATCCGCGGCCGGTCGGCGTTTCCGTCCGGCCCGGCAACAGAGAATCCGTTCCAGGAAAGCCGGGGCAAGCCGACGCGCGGTTTCCGGGAGACTGGAACGCCGAGGCGGGTCTGACCTGTAGAAACGTCCTGCCCTGGAACGCCGTGGTGGGACGCGTAAAGGGCGCTCGCGCCCTGATCCGGCAAGCTGTGAGGATCATGGGGAGCCGAACTCGCGCCCGCCACACGGGTATCCGACGGGAAATATGGTCGACGCCCGCTCGGGCAGCGCGTTGGATCGGTCCATGACCTCACCTTTCGAAGCTCTGCTTCCCAGTACCGAACGGGTGCTGCTGCACCGTGTCGCGGTCGCCCAGTCCGAGGGACGTACGCCCTCCTTCGTCGGGGCCGTGGCCCGCGAGGGAGCCATGGTGTGGAGCGGGGCGCGCAGCTGTGTCGACGGGCACGCCCCGGACGCCGACACGCAGTACCGGATCGGCTCGCTCACCAAGGTCTTCACCGCCGTTCTGGTGATGCGGCTCCGTGACGAGGGCCTCCTCGATCTGAACGACCCTCTGGAGAAGCATCTTCCGGGCACGGACGTCGGCGAGACGACCATCGCCCAACTCCTCGCCCATACGGCGGGTCTCGCGGCGGAGAGCCCCGGTCCGTGGTGGGAGCGGACGCCCGGGACGGTACGGCCGAAGCTGGCCGATGTGCTCGGTGAGGAGCCGGTGCTCCACCCGGTGGGGCGCCACTTCCACTACTCCAACCCCGGGTACACGCTGCTCGGTTCGCTGATCGAGGCGCTGCGTGGGGTCTCCTGGGAGGAGGCGCTGCGCGGCGAGATCCTGGAGCCGCTGGGGATGACGCGGACGAGCGTGCAGCCGGTCGCTCCGCACGCCGGCGGCTGGGCCGTACACCCGTGGGCGGACGTGATGCTGCCCGAACCCTCCGAGGATCTGGGGCTGATGGCGCCGGCCGGACAGCTCTGGTCGACGGCCGAGGACCTCTGCCGCTTCGCTCGGTTCCTCGCGCAGGGCGACGACCGTGTGCTCGGCGCGGCCTCGGTCGAGGAGATGCGCACGCCGGCGTCGGCGCCCGGTGCCGGTGACTGGGAGGGCGGCTACGGACTGGGTGTCCAGCTGCTGCGTAGGGACGGCCGGACGCTGATCGGCCACACCGGCTCGCTGCCGGGCTTCGTCGCCTGTCTCTGGGTGAGCGTCGAGGACGGCGTCGCGGCGGTCGCCCTCGCCAATGCCACCTCCGGGCCCCTGATGGCGTCGGTGGCGGCCGATCTCGTACGGATCGTGGCGGAGGCCGAGCCCAGGTTCCCCGAGCCGTGGAGGCCGATGCCCGAGGGCGAGGTGGACCAGGAGCTGCTGGACCTTGCCGGGCCCTGGTACTGGGGCACGTACGCGTTCGGGCTGCGCCTCGGTCCGGACCGGGGCGCGACCCTCGAACCGCTGAGCGGTGTCGGACGGCGGGCGACCTTCCGGGCGCTTCCGGAGGGCGGTTGGATCGGCCTGAACGGCTACTACCTGGGGGAGACGCTCCGCCCGGTCCGGCGTCCCGACGGCTCGGTGAGCCATCTCGATCTGGGGTCCTTCGTCTTCACCCGGGAGCCGTACGAGCGGAGCGACGCGATCCCGGGCGGAGTGGACGAGGCGGGGTGGCGCGGCCTCTGAACGTCTGTTTCACGTGAAACAGGACGCTGAGGGCGGCTAGGCGGGAACGTGCAGGCCTTCGACGACACGGACCAGGGGGGCCAGCTCCGGGTTCTTGGCCGCCTCGTCGAGGGCTTCGCGCAGCGCCCGGTCGTTGGTGGGTCGGGCCTCCGTGAGGAGTTCCATCCCGGCCTCGGTGACGTCGGTGTAGATACCGCGCCGGTCGGTGGCGCAGAGGTAGCGGGTCAGGAGGCCCCGGTCCTCCAGGCGGGTCACCAGTCGTGTGGTGGCACTCTGGCTGAGGACGACGGCGTCGGCGACCTGCTTCATCTGGAGGTGCCCGCCCGGACCGCTGTGCTGGCGGCTGAGCACATCGAGCAGGGAGTACTCGCGCACGCTCAGGCCGTGCTGCGACTCCAGGGCGCGCTCGATGTGGGATTCGATCCTGCCGTGCAGCAACGAGAGGGCGCACCACCCCTGGGAGAGGGCGGTGAGTGCGGGGGCGGTCGCGGTCATGGTCTCTCCTCGGTCCGGAGCGGCTTTTCCCAGAGTAGACGATGAGCGCAAAAGCCCGCGTGTGCAATTACTCGGGCTCTACCCCGCCGCGACGGTCAGGGGTGCGAACCGGCGGCCCCAGTCGCCCGGCAGGTCGGGCAGGGAGCGCACCATGACCGCGTTGAAGGCGATCGAGGCGAGGCCGTTCGCCTTGAGCCAGGTCAGCAGCGCCTCATGGCGTACGTCGATGTCCGTGCGCAGGGGACGGTCGGTGGCGGCGGCAAGGGCGGCGACGAGGGCCTGTGCGGTGGCCGTGTCCCGAGCGATCAGGGGGCCGATCACATGGGTGTCCATGTTGGGCCAGGCCGCGGCGAAGCCGGTGATCTCGCCGTCCTCCTCGGCGACACGGAGATGGTCCGCGAAGGCCGGCAGGCGGGTGATCATATGGGTCCGGTCCAGGCCGAAGATCTCGGTGTCCAGGCGGAGCACCGTCTGGAGGTCCTCGGCCGTGGCAGCGCGGGTCGCGATCTCCGGGACCGGTTCCGTCGCGGTGAAGTGGCCCTTGAGCATCTCCGCGCGGCCCGTCTGGGCGAAGCCCAGCTGCTCGTAGAGCGGCTGACCGTTCGGGGTCGCATGGAGCGTGAGCGGGGTGTCCCCGGCCTCGGCCACCACGTGGTGCATCAGACGGCGCCCCACTCCCCGGCGGGCGTACCGCTCAGCGACGAGCACCATGCCGATCGCGGAGAGCCCGGGTCCGTACGAGGTGACCACGCTCGCCGCGATCAGCCCCTTGCCGTCGGGGTCGTCGATGCCGTACCCAGTCCCCGCGGTCAGCAGGAGGTTCCATTTGTGTTCCTCACGCAGCCAGCCCCGGTCCTCGGAGAGATCGGCGCAGGCGGTGAGATCCGCTGAGGTGAGGATACGGATGGGAAGCTGATCGAGCGGGGTGAGCGACGTCGGCATGGGGCTCAGGCTGTCGGACGCAATGATCGTTCGTCCACCGCTTTACGGGAACTGGTCCGTGCCCGCAGGCGACGACCCCGGCGCGTCAGTCCCCAGGGCTTCAGCACGGAGATCGCGGTCATGAACAGATAGGCCGCCGTCGACACCGTCGGCGCCGACACCAGGCCGGCGTCCGGCACCCCGGCTGCCGCCGCGTGCTCGATCTCCGGGCGCAGGGCGAAGACGGTCGCGGTCGCCGTGGCCAGAGTGATCCAGAACTTGATCCAGACCCAGCGGTGCCGGGCCAGTCCCCAGGGAGTGCCCAGGGAGAGGACCAGCCCACTCACCAAGGTCACCACCGCGACCGGAGCGAGCAGCCAGTCCGCGAACACCTTCATCGCACGGTAGGAGGCTTCGGTGAGCGAGGGGTCCCGGGTCGTGTAGGCCGTGATGCCGAGCGTCAGCAGTCCCACGCTGAGCCCGAGCCACGACACGGAGACGGCGGCATGGACGACGAGGAGAGCCCGTCGAGCGGGGCGCTGGAGATGTTTCACGTGAAACACCGTGCCGCCCCGCCCCCTCGCCTCGCGTCTGACAGGGGGAGTAACCACACGTACTAGCCTCGGCGTACATGACCACTTCCCCGGGCGCCGGCAGGCTCCATCTCTTCGACCTCGACGGCACCCTGATCCGGGGCTCGGCGGCCGCCGTGGAGATCTCGCGGCAGCTCGGTCTCGCCGAGGAGATCGCCGCCCTGGAGCGCGGCTTTCTGCTGGACGGCATGACGCCCGACGAGTTCGCGGTTCAGGCCCACGCTCTGTGGTCCGCCCTGACGACGGAGCAGGTCACGGCCGCCTTCGAAGGGGCGCCCTGGCTGGCCGGTATCCGTGAGGTCTGGGCGGACATCCATGCCCAGGGAGGGCGCTGCGCCGTCATCTCGCTCTCGCCGGACTTCTTCGTCGAGCGCCTTCTCGACTGGGGGGCCGATGCAGCCCATGGCTCCCTCTGGCCACCGGTGCCGTTCACCGCGCCCATCCACCGTCCGGGCATCCTCAACGCTGCGGCGAAGGTGAGCATCGCGCGCCGGCTCTGCGCGGAGTACGGGCTGGGCCTGGAGAACTGTGTGGCCTACGGCGACTCGATGTCCGACGCGGAACTCTTCGCCGCCGTGCCGCTCACCGTGGCGGTGAACGCCGATCACCATCTGGCCGGGCTGTCCCGCCACGCCTACACCGGAGGCGATCTGCGCGAGGCGTACGACCTGGTCCGAAAGAGCGCAGCCTAGCTCGCGCCGCGGGGCTAATGCCCGAGAATTCCACTTTCTGTCCGAACCGGTGACCAAACCTGTCAAGCTGCGGCGACAAGAGCCGTAGGCGTGAGGCGAGGCACACGATGGAAGAGGCCGTGCACGACGACGGCGAAGCACCGCCCCGGATAGTCCCGGGGCCATCCTCCGACCGGCCGTCCCGCAACGGGCCGTCCCCCGACGCGATCCTCATCCGCCGCACCCTGGCGGAGATCGCTCCCGTCGCCGACAAGGTGGCCTCGTACTTCTACGCCCTGCTCTTCGTCCGCCACCCCGAGCTGCGCGCGATGTTCCCCGCTGCGATGGACACCCAGCGCGACCGCCTCCTCAAGGCGCTGCTGACGGCGGCCGAGCACTTGGACGACGCCCCCGTACTCACCGAGTACCTCCAGAACCTGGGCCGTGGACACCGCAAGTACGGGACCCGGCCGACGCACTACCCGGCCGTAGGCGAGGCGCTGATCGGGGCGCTGATCCGGTACGCCACCCTGACCTGGAACGAGGAGACCGAGGCCGCCTGGGTGCGGACGTACACGACGATCTCGCAGATCATGATCGACGCGGCGGCCGAGAGCGAGCTGCACGCGCCCGCCTGGTGGCAGGCCGAGGTCGTCTCGCACGATCTGCGGACCCCGGAGATCGCTGTGATCACGCTGCGGCCCGACCAGCCGTACACCTTCCTCGCCGGCCAGTACACGACGCTCGAGACGCCGTGGTGGCCGCGTGTGTGGCGGCACTACTCCTTCGCCTCGGCGCCTCGCCCCGACGGGCTGCTCACCCTCCACGTCAAGGCGGTCCCGGCCGGCTGGGTCTCCAATGCCCTGGTGCACCACGCGCGACCAGGCGACGTCCTGCGCCTCGGCCCGCCCGCGGGGTCGATGACGGTCGACCACTCCACGGACAACGGGCTGCTGTGCCTGGGCGGCGGCACTGGGATCGCGCCCATCAAAGCGCTGGTCGAGGACGTGGCCGAGCACGGGGACCGGCGCCCCGTGGAGGTGTTCTACGGGGCGCGCAGCGGCCACGACCTGTACGACATCGACACGATGATGCGGCTCCAGAAGACGTACCCCTGGCTGTCGGTGCGGCCGGTCACCGAGGAGGACCAGGCCCAGCTGCCGGACGTCGTGGGCCAGTACGGGCCGTGGACCGAGTACGAGGCCTATCTGTCGGGCCCGCCCGGCATGATCCGGCGCGGGGTGGACACCCTGCGGGGGATCGGAATCCCCCTGGAACGGATCCGCCACGACCTCCTGACCGAGCTCGCGTCCTGACCCAGGAACTCCCTTCCCGAGCTGGAACTCCTGTCGAGCTCCTAACCCAGGTCGGGGGCGTGCATCGCGCGGACCCCCTCGATATTGCCGTCCAGGTAGTGACGCAGGGACAGCGGCACGAGATGGACGGCGGCGATGCCGACCCGGCTGAACGGCACCCGGACGATCTCGTACTCGCCGCAGGGCTCCTCCACCTCGGGGCCGTGCCGCAGTGAGGGGTCCATCGAATCTAGCCGGCAGACGAAGAAGTGCTGGACCTTCACTCCCGAGACACCGCCGTCGACGATGTGCTCGACGGTGTCGACGAAGCAGGGGACCACATCGGTGATCTTGGCGCCGAGCTCCTCGTGCACCTCGCGGTGGAGGGCTTCGACGACAGTGGTGTCCGAGGGCTCGACCCCGCCACCCGGCGTCAGCCAGTAGGGATCCACCCCCGGCTTCGTGCGCTTGATCAGGATGAGGTCGTTTCCATCGAGCAGAATGGCGCGTGCGGTGCGCTTGACCACAGGACGTTCGGTCATGGGAAGAAAATGGCCCGCCACGGGTGTCCTGAAACTCACCAGTCTCCGGAGGCTCGCAGCAGCCACTCGTGCGCCCGCGCGATGTGCGGCAGTGCGAGGGTCCCGGTCCGGACGACGAGGAAGTACGTCCGCAGTGGTGGCACCGGCGGATCGAGGAGCGCCACGAGGCGGCCCTGCTCCAGGGCTTCCTCGCACAGATAGCGGGGCAGGACGGCCAGCCCCGCCCCGGCGGCCGTGGATTCCAGGACGGCCCGCAGATCGGGCGCCACGACGGTGGCGGTCGCGGCCGGCTTGGTCTCGAAGACGGCTGCCCAGTAGCGGGAGACGAACGGCAACGACTCGTGCACCTCCACCACCGGCAGCTGCTCCAGGACCACGGCGCCCTTGCGCAGCAACAGGTCGGGCGCCAGCCGGGCGGCCCAGCGCGGGGCGGCGACCAGCACATGTTCCTCGTCGCAGAGCGGAGTGGAGCTGAAGAGCCCTCCGCGTGGGCGGGCGGTGGCGACGGCCAGATCGTGGTGGCCCGCGGCGAGCCCGTCGAGGATCTCCTCGGTCGTGGCGGGGAACGCGGCCCGCACCGCGAGCCCGTGGG
This sequence comes from Streptomyces sp. NPDC022552, assembly GCF_055561875.1. Classification (NCBI taxonomy): domain Bacteria; kingdom Bacillati; phylum Actinomycetota; class Actinomycetes; order Kitasatosporales; family Streptomycetaceae; genus Streptomyces; species Streptomyces sp. NPDC022552. The sequence goes on along the minus strand of NZ_JBVHGJ010000005.1, from coordinate 235,526 downwards.
AGACCAGCCGAGTGAGGGCGGGCAGCACACGCATCGAGGTGAACTCGGGAGGCCCGGCGAGATGGAGGGTGCGGACGCCGTTCTCCTCGTCCAGACCGGTCTCGGCGATCTCCACGAGCGCGTCCAGATGCGGGGCCGCACGGTGGGCGAGCTCGTCGCCGATCGTGGTGGGGGTGACCCCACGGGCCTGTCTGAGGAAGAGCGGGCGGCCGAGCTGCCGTTCCAGGGTGCGGATCTGGCTCGTGACGGCGGGCTGGGAGAGTCCGAGAAGGGCCGCGGCGCGGGTGAAGGAGCCGGCCCGGTGCACCGCGACGAAGGTGCGCAGCAGGGCGAGATCCATGTCCGCCCCCTCCCGGCCGCGTCGGCCGTTCGACTCAGGCGGTCGGCTGACTGCGCCTCAGGACCGTCCAACTATAAATAAGTCGATAGGTCTCTGTCGCTACCGTGATTGGACACTGACGCAGAGTCAACTAGCCTTGTTCAGGCGGTCTCCGCGCGTGGAACCCGGGGTGTTCCGAGCCATGAGGGGGGAGGCTCGGAGCGCCCCGGTTCCGTGCGGGGCGCTCCGGAAAGCACACGGACGGCACTCGGACGTCACGTGCCGAGCCTCAGCGGGTTGTGGCCGCTTCGGCCGCGTCGAGGGCGCGCAGGACGTCCGCGATCAGGTCCTCGGGGTCCTCCGCACCGACGGAGAAGCGGACGAAGCCCTCCGGCACGGCGTCGCCGCCCCACCGGCCGCGCCGCTCGGCCGTCGAGCGGACACCCCCGAAGCTGGTGGCGTCGTCCACGAGCCGTAGCGCGCCGAGGAACCGATCCGCCCGGTCCCGGTCGGGCAGGACGAAGGACACCACGGATCCGAAGCGCTTCATCTGCGTCGCCGCCACCGTGTGGGAGGGGTCGTCCGGCAGTCCGGGATACCGCAGCCCGGTCACCTCGGCCCGCTTGCTCAGCGCCTCCGCGAGGGCCAGTGCCGAGGTGCACTGCCGGTCGATCCGGAGCTGGAGCGTGGCCAGGGAACGGTGGGCGAGCCAGGCCTCCATGGGGCCGGGGATGGCCCCGACGATCTTGCGCCAGCGCCGCACGTCCGCCGCGAGCCGCGGATCGAGGCAGCTGACATGGCCGAGGAGGATGTCACCGTGCCCGGTCATGCCCTTGGTATCGCTGGCGACGGAGAAGTCCGCGCCCAGCTCCAGGGGTCGCTGGCCGAGCGGGGTGGCCAGGGTGTTGTCGACGGCGACCAGGGCGCCGGCCTCGTGGGCCGCCCGCGCCAGACGGCGGATGTCGCAGACGTCGAGCCCGGGGTTGGAGGGCGTCTCGATCCACAGCAGCCGCGCGCCCTCCAGTACGGACAGCTGGGCGTCGCCGCCGGTGGGCGCGGTGCGGACCTCGATCCCGTACGCCCTGAGCTGCTCGTGCACCAGGGGCAGCGCCTGGTAGCCGTCGGCCGGTACGACGACCGTGTCGCCGGACCTGAGCTGGGAGAAGAGGACGGCGGAGATGGCGGCCATGCCCGAGGCGAAGACGAGCGTCTCGACGCCCGGTTCCCCCGGCGCCTCCAGCTCGCCGATGGCGCGCTCCAGGTGGGTCCAGGTGGGGTTCTCGTCCCGCCCGTACGTATAGGGGCCGGTGGGGTCGCCCGGCAGATGGAAGTGGGCGGCGAAGACCGGTCCCGGCAGGGTCGGCTCGTACTTCACCGGCTCGGGAAGGCCCGCCCGTACCGCCCGTGTCCCGTCGCCGATGCCCTCGGCGCCCCCGAACGTGTCCCTGCTCATACCGCCCGTTCCTCCACACTCTCGCTCACAGCGGCCAGCAGTCCCTCGCTCGCCGCCTCCACCATCTCAAGGCACTCCTCGAAGCCGTCCGTCCCTCCGTAGTACGGGTCGGGCACGTCGAGGTCGTCGGCCGCCGGGTCGTACGAGCGCAGCAGCCGCACCTTCGCCGCGTCCTCCGGGGTCGGCGCGAGCGCGCGCAGCGCCCGCAGGTGGCCCTCGTCGAGAGCGATCACCAGATCGAGCGCGGGGAACCACGAGGCGCGGAACTGGCGGGCGGTGTGCCCGGAGGCGTAGCCGTGCTCCTCCAGGACGGCGGCCGTCCGTGGATCGGCGGCGTCGCCCTCGTGCCAGCCTCCGGTGCCCGCGCTGTCCACCTCGACCGCGCCCGCCAGGCCGGCCGCCTCCACGTGGGCGCGGAAGACGGACTCGGCCATCGGCGAGCGGCAGATGTTGCCGGTACAGACGAAGCAGACGCGGTACGTCATGGTCCGCACTCAGTCCCCGTCGGGGAGCACGACGTTGAGCGCCCAGGAGACGACGGAGATGATCAGGCCGCCGAGGACGGCGGTCCAGAAGCCCTCGACATGGAAGCTGAGATCGAGCTGCTCCGCCAGCCAGGAGGTGAGCAGCAGCATCAGGGCGTTGATCACCAGCGTGATCAGGCCGAGGGTGAGTATGAACAGCGGAAGCGAGATCAGTTTGACGATCGGCTTCACCAAGAAGTTCACCAGCCCGAAAACCAGGGCGACGAGGATGAGCGTCCAGGCCTTCTTGCCCGTGCTGTCACCGGTCAGGGTGATGTCCTGGAGCAGCCAGATCGCCACTCCCAATGCGCCCGCGTTCGCGAGCGTCTTGACTACGAAATTCTTCATGTGTCTGATCGTGGCAGACATGATCGGGCCAACGGCAGGGGCAGACGCACGATGAAAGCATTCCGACTGGACGAGCTCGAGGCGGAGCGCGCCGCCAACGACGGTGCGTACCTCCAGTTCCTGCGGGAGCGGAACATGTCCGTCGGTCTGTACGCGCTCGACGCCGGCTCGCTCGATCCGCAGCAGCCGCACGGCCAGGACGAGGTGTACTTCGTCGTCAGCGGGCGGGCCGCGATCACGGTCGGGATGGAGACGACGCAGGTGGCGCGCGGCAGTGTGGTCTATGTACCGGCCGGTGTGGCCCACAAGTTCCACCACATCACCGAGGACCTGCGGGTCATGGTGGTGTTCTCACCACCGGAGAGCTGAACTCCCCTAGGGGGTGGATCAGGGGAGAGCAAGGGCTCCGAGGCCCCCGCGGGCACAGGTGTCACCCCTAGCATCGAGAGTGTCCGGCGCAGAGCGCGTGGGACGGACTCTTCGGAGATGAGGGAAGCACGATGGCGGTACGAGAGATTCTCGCGGGGATGCCCTGGTGGGTGAAGTGGGTCGCCATACCCGTCATCGCCCTGTTCGTCTTCGGCGGCCTGATCACCAGCATCGCGACGTTCGTGATCGGTCTGCTCTTCAAGGTGCTGGTCTTCGTCGCACTCGTCGGTGGACTGATCTACGTCGTACGGAAGTTCATGTCCTCGTCGACGTCGCGCGAGGATTGGTAGCACACGCTACCGAGCGGTAGGGGCGGGCCGCCCGGGTGTTAGCCCGGGCGGGGGACGCGGCCCGGGAATCCAGGGCCAGGCCTGGGAGCTGCCATTAGAGTGGCACAGCTCTGCCGCCCCGGGGAAAACTGGCGTAGACCTCCGCATCGACCTGCGAGGGTCCACCCCGTCCCGGGCGGGTCCGCCATGGACCCCACCGGTTCCCAGGCCGCGGCGGGCGCGCGGGGGCGGCCCCCGCGGGCGGGTGTACGGCACCCGTCGTCATGCCTGGGGGTGACCTTTGGCCACGGCTATGCAGTCCGCCGCTCCTACCCTGATCGGCTCGGTGCAGCGGGCGCTGAGACTACTGGAGGCCGTGGGCTCCCATGAGGACGGAGCTCCCGCCAAACAACTCGCGCGCGAGGCTGGGCTCCCACTGCCCACCGCGTACCACCTGCTCCGCACCCTGACGCACGAGGGCTATCTCCGGCGCGAGAAGGGTGTGTTCGTCTTCGGCGACGCAGCCGGTCGACTGGCCGGCGGCGGAGACCTGCAGAATCGTCGCACCAAGATCGAAGACTCGCTCGCGCACTGGCGCGACGAGATCGGCGTCCCCGTCTACTTCGCGATCTACCGCGAGGGTGAGATCGAGCTCGTCGCCGTTGCCGACACCCCCTCCGCCCCGGCCGTGGACGAGTGGGCCGACTTCCGCGAGACGGGTCACGCGCATGCGATCGGTCAGTGTCTGCTCAGTCAACTGGATCTGAAGACTCGTCAAGACCACCTCGATCGCCATCCGGTGGAATCCATCACTCCGTACACGGTGCGTAACCGGCGTGCCCTTTTGGAACGTTTGGGCGCTATGGGGCGAATGGAGCCCCTGGTGGAGCGTCAGGAATATGCGCTCGGCACGGTCTGCGCCGCGATCCCCATCACTGCGGGGTCCACCGCGGCCGCGATGGCCATTTCTCTCCCTCTTCACCAGCAAGAACGGTTGCTGCCCGCAGTCGATCGACTACGCAATGAGATCGGAAGGCTCTTCAGTAGCTTCGCTTTCTCTATCAGTATCTGAAAAATCACTCCTTGTGATCTGCTAGTGCGTACAGCACGATTGCGTCAAGAGGGCCGTGAGGGATCATTCCTGGCCGTTTTGGTCCCAGCTTTCAGCTGCTGTGTTTACACAACTGCTTCATCTACTGCGGGGTACATCATGCGAGAGTCGGTTCAGGCCGAGGTTCTGATGAGCTTCCTCGTCTCCGAGGAGCTCTCCTTCAGGATCCCGGTGGAGCTGCGTTACGAGACCCGGGATCCCTACGCGGTGCGGATGACCTTCCACCTCCCCGGAGACGCCCCCGTGACCTGGGCGTTCGGTCGGGAGCTGCTGCTCGACGGGATCAACGGACCGAGCGGGGACGGCGATGTGCACATCGCGCCCACCGACCCCGAGGCCCTTTCGGACGTCGCCATCCGGCTCCAGGTCGGCAGCGACCGCGCCCTGTTCCGGGCCAGTGCTCCGCCGCTCGTCGCGTTCCTCGACCGTACGGACAAGCTCGTTCCGCTCGGTCAGGAACGGACATTCGGTGACTTCGAGGACAACCTGGAGGCGGCGCTCGGCCGGATCCTCGCGGAGGAGAACGCGGGCTGAGCAAGCCGCGCTCGTCCGCGAGGGCCGGCGCGTCCCAGTCCTGAGGTCCCCGTCCCGTCACCGCCCGCCCGTCATTTGGCGCGGCGGCGGCGCCCGCCCCTGGCTGAACGCTTCTCCCCGCCGCCCGGCCGGTCGGCCGAGACCACCAGGGCCGCGAGAGCCGTGGTCAGCGGCACCGAGGCGACCAGCCCGATCGACCCCACCAGCGTGCGGACGATCTCCTCCGCCACCAGTTCGCTGTTGGCCACCGTCCCCACACTGCTCTGCGCGATGGAGAAGAGGAGCAGCAGGGGCAGGGCCGCACCGGCGTAGGCGAGCACCAGCGTGTTCACCACGGACGCGATGTGGTCGCGGCCGATCCTGATCCCGGCCCGGTACAGCGCGCGCGGCCCCATCCGGGGATCCGCCGCGTGCAGCTCCCACACCGCCGAGGTCTGTGTCACCGTCACGTCGTCGAGCACACCGAGCGAACCGATGATGATGCCGGCCAGCAGCAGACCCGACATGTCGATCTCCGGGTAAAGACCGTGGATCAGACCGGTGTTGTCGTCGGTGTTCCCGGTCAGCGACGCCCAGCTGATGAAGTACGAGCCCAGGAACCCGATCAGCAGCAGCGAGATCAGCGTCCCGAGCACCGCGACCGAGGTGCGGGCCGACAGTCCGTGGCACATGTAGAGCGCGATCAGCATGATCGCGCTCGATCCGACCACCGCCACCACCAGCGGATTCGACCCCTGCAGAATCGCCGGCAGGATGAAGAGCGTCAGCACCATGAAGCTGATCGCGAGCGCGATCAGGGCCATCACGCCCCGCATCCGTCCCACGAGCACGACCGCGAGGGCGAAGATCCCGGCGAGGACGGCCAGCGGAACCTTGCGGTTGACGTCCGTCACCGAGTACTGGAGATCGCGCGGGGCGTCGGGCGCGTACGCCACCACCACGCCCTGTCCCTCGTCCAGTTGCCGTGGTGCGTCCGGCTGCACGATCTCGGTGAAGGTGCGGCCCTGGTCCGGGCCGCTCGTGACCTCGATCGTCGCCTTCTCGCACTGCCCCTGCTGCGCGTTGGCCGCCTCGCGCCCCTGGGGCGTCGAGGGGTCCGCGGTCGGCGGCACCTGGGCGGCGTTCACGTCCTGACAGTCGACCTGCTCGACCCTGGTGACCGTGCCCTGGTAGGTCTGCCGGTCGAAGCCGACGCCCGTGCGTTCGTGCTCCGGGGCGCCGCCGGGCCACAGGACGACCAGCCCGACCACCACGGCCGTGGCGAACGGGATCAGGACCGCGGCGATGACCCTGCGCAGATGCCGGGAGACGGGCGCGGCCGGCCCATGACTGTGGGTGTGGCCGTGCCCGTGACCGACGTCGCCGTGTTCGTCGTGGCCGTCGGGTTCCGGGGTCTGCTGCGAGGAGGTCACCGACCGATCATCGCAAGAACGGCGGGGGCCCACTGTTCAGCATGGCCGGGTTGACGCTAGCGTGGTGCCACCTTTGCACACGCGGGAGCTCGGAGCACCGGGCTGAGAGGGCGCTGATCACCGTACGGGCGTACTCATGTACGTACGGGAGGAGGCTGCGCCGACCGCCGAACCTGTTACCGGGTAATGCCGGCGTAGGGAGATCGGTCTCATGACCATTCAGGATGCACGCACGCCTGCCACCAGCCAGGACGAGCGCAAGCCGGGCTGGCACAAGGGATACGTCGAGGGCTCGCGCCCCGACCTCCGAGTGCCCGTCCGTCAGGTGCACCTCACCAACGGCAAGGACGTGACGCTGTACGACACGTCCGGTCCGTACACCGACCCCACCATCGACACCGACGTACGGCGGGGTCTTCCGCCGCTGCGCGAGAACTGGATCATCGCGCGGGGTGACACGGAGGAGTACGCGGGTCGCCCGGTCCGCCCCGAGGACGACGGCATCAAGCACACGTCGCCGCGTGGTGGCCTGAAGAACCTCGACGCGGTCTTCCCGGGCCGGCCGCGCCAGCCCCGCCGGGGCCGCGACGGCCAGGCCGTGACGCAGCTCGCGTACGCCCGCCGGGGCGAGATCACCCCGGAGATGGAGTACGTCGCGATCCGCGAGAACGTCTCCCCCGAGGTCGTACGGGAGGAGATCGCGGCGGGCCGCGCGGTGCTGCCGGCCAACGTCAACCACCCGGAGATCGAGCCGATGATCATCGGCAAGCGGTTCCTGGTGAAGGTCAACGCCAACATCGGCAACTCCGCCGTGACCTCCTCCATCGAGGAGGAGGTGGAGAAGATGACCTGGGCGACCAAGTGGGGTGCCGACACGGTCATGGACCTCTCCACCGGCCGCAACATCCACACCACCCGCGAGTGGGTGCTGCGCAACTCTCCCGTGCCGATCGGCACCGTTCCGCTCTACCAGGCCCTGGAGAAGGTCGACGGCAAGGCCGAGGAGCTGACCTGGGAGATCTACAAGGACACCGTCATCGAGCAGGCCGAGCAGGGCGTCGACTACATGACGGTCCACGCCGGCGTGCTGCTGCCGTACGTGCCGCTGACGGCCCGCCGCAAGACCGGCATCGTCTCGCGCGGCGGCTCGATCATGGCCGCCTGGTGCCTCGCGCACCACAAGGAGAACTTCCTCTACACGAACTTCGAGGAGCTCTGCGAGATCCTGGCGGCGTACGACGTCACGTACTCCCTGGGCGACGGTCTGCGGCCCGGCTCGATCGCCGACGCCAACGACGAGGCGCAGTTCGCGGAGCTGCGCACGCTCGGCGAGCTGAACACGATCGCCAAGCGCCACAACGTGCAGACGATGATCGAGGGCCCGGGCCACGTCCCGATGCACAAGATCAAGGAGAACATCGACCTCCAGCAGGAGATCTGCGAGGAGGCGCCGTTCTACACGCTCGGCCCGCTCACCACGGACGTCGCCCCGGCGTACGACCACATCACCTCGGGCATCGGCGCCGCGATGATCGCCTGGTGGGGCACGGCGATGCTCTGCTACGTCACGCCCAAGGAGCACCTGGGCCTGCCCAACCGCGACGACGTGAAGACCGGTGTCATCACGTACAAGATCGCGGCGCACGCGGCCGACCTGGCCAAGGGGCACCCGGGGGCGCAGGAGTGGGACGACGCGCTGTCGGACGCGCGGTTCGAGTTCCGCTGGGAGGACCAGTTCAACCTGGCACTCGACCCGGACACGGCCCGCGAGTTCCACGACGAGACGCTGCCGGCCGAGCCCGCGAAGACCGCGCACTTCTGCTCGATGTGCGGTCCGAAGTTCTGCTCGATGAAGATCTCGCAGGACATCCGCCGGGAGCACGGTGGCGACCTCAAGTCGGACGAGATCGCGGCCGGCATGGAGGAGAAGTCCAAGGAGTTCGCGGCCGCGGGCAACCGGGTGTATCTGCCGCTGGCTGAGTAGCGGCGCGCTTCCGTACGTATGTGTGGCGGGACGCACGAAGCGGCGGGTCGGACCGCATGGCCGGGGGGCCGTGCGGCTCGTGCCCGCCGCGGCGTTCTACGGAGCGGGCATGGCCTGATCCGGCCGGTGTCCTCGGCCGTCCTCCGGGCCCGGCTACTCCTGCCCGTGGTGGTCCGGCGAGCCGAAGTCCGGGCTGGTGAAGTCCGGGCTGCTGAACGTCGGGCGCGTGCCCGAGGCGCCCTCGTTCGGGCTGCTGAAGTCCGGGCCGCTGTAACCGATCTTCGGTATGCGGTCGGTACGGGGCGGCGCGACGGGCGGCGTGGCCGGGAAGGGGGCGGGGGCGGCGAGGGCGTCGCGCAGGAACGGCACGATGCCCCGTTCCACCAGCGCGCGGCGCCAGGCCTCGCGGGCGCGGGACAGCTCGTCGTCGGCTTCGGCGGGTGGTGGATCGCTCGCGGCCACCTGCGTCGACCGGTTGCGCAGCGCCGTGAGTAGCAGCCCGACCGCCGCGCAGAAGAGGCCGGCGGCGGCGACGGCGCCGAAGAACCACCCCGCGGTCAGCAGTGTGTCGGCGAACGCGAGCGTGGGTGCCAGCACCTTCAGTACGGCGCCGACCAGCAGAAAGATCACCGCGGCCGTGCCGGCGAGGACCGGTGCCAGGACCGTGACGATCGCGACGATGCCCGCGCCCGGTCCGGCGCTCGGCCCCTCGCCCTCCGCCGCCAGGACGGCGTTCATCACGCTCGTACCGGTCGGTGAGCGGCCCTCTTCGCGGACCTTCACGAAGTGGTCGTACTCGACCGCCGCCGCGGCCGTGATCAGAGCCGTCGCGTTCAGCGCCATCGCGCGCAGCTGTTCGGCCGTGAGCCGTTTCCCGGTCTCGGCGAGATCCGGATGGTCGTGCGCGTTACGCAGTGCGTCGTCGAGGAGTCGCACGTACTCGGCACGATCCTCGGTCAGCAGGTGCGGAGCCACGTTCATGTGCATCCCCCGATGCTCCGTAGGGCCTTGCTGACCGTGGGGAACGGCCAGTTGGGCGGAAACGGAGGAGAGCCTGCTACGGATGATCCGATGGTATTGCGGTTATGGCACAGGGTGACAGGGGGTTTCCCGAAATCGCCTTCCCCGGATGCGCAGGGTTATGCCTCAGCCATGCAGGGGGAGTTGGACGACCAGCAGCTTTCCGGCCATGGTCACTCCGCCGTCCATGGCGATCGCCAGACCGTCCGCGTACACATGCGGACCGTCGACGATCGGGCCCGAGCCGCCCTCGCCGTCCTCGGTGCCGACCTGGCCCAGGAGGTACGGGATGGGGCTGTGACCGTGCACGACACGGCCGCCGCCGTACGTGGCGAGCAGCTCCTGGACGGCCTGGGGACCGGCGTCGTCGCGGAAGGCGAAGCGCTTGGTGAACTTGCGGAACAGGTCCCAGACCTCGTCCGCGTCGTTCCGGTTGATGATCTCGTGGACGGTCTCGTTGACGTCCTCGATGGTGCTGCCGTAGTCGAGGTACGCGGTGGTGTCGGAGTGCATCAGCAGATGCCCGTCCTCCTCCACCACGGCGTCGAGCCGGGACATCCACTGGAGGTGGACGTCCTGGAGGCGGTCCATGTCGTGCTTCTGGCCGCCGTTGAGCAGCCAGGCCGCCTGGAAGGTGGCGGTGCCGGCGCCGGAGTTGACGGGGGTGTCCCCGAAGCGCTTGGCGCCGATGAGCAGCAGTTCGTGGTTGCCCATCAGGGCCTTGCAGTAGCCGCCGGCGGCCGCGGCCTCCGCGGACAGGCGCATGACGAGGTCGATGACCCCGATGCCGTCGGGGCCGCGGTCGGTGAAGTCGCCGAGGAACCACAGGCGGGCGTTGCCCGCGGCCCAGGCGCCGTTCTCGTCGATGAGCCCCTGCTCGCGCAGGGCCTCGACGAGCTCGTCGAGATAGCCGTGGACGTCGCCGACCACGAAGAGGGGGCCGGGGCCTTCGCCTGCCGGGGCGGGCGCCGGGGCCGGGTCCACGTGGACCTGGACGGTGTCCCCCCGGTTGATCACCGGGAGGTCGCGCTCGGTGGGGGTGTAGCCCTCGGGGAACTCGTCGTCCGGGAAGGCGTTCCCGGGGTGGCCGGGTGCCGCGGCGGCGGGGGTGACGGTGGTCAGGGCGGAGAGCGCGGAGAGGGCGGAGGAGGGCCGGCCGAGGAGGAGCGTGGGGTCGGTGACGGTGACGCGGGCGGGGTGCGCCGGCTCGAACGGCGCGACGGGCTCGTGCGCCTCGACGAACTCGACGAACTCGACGGGCTCGTGCGCCTCGGCGGGCTCGGCAGGTTCGACGAATTCGACAGGCTTCACGAACTCGACCCGTTCGAAGGAGGACCCGTGCGCGGCGGGCTGGCCGGACGTGCCGGGTTCGAAGGCAGCGCCGGGGGCACCGGCTTCGCGGGCCAGCACGCCGGCGGCGCCGGATTCGGCCGACGGTACGCCCGGTTCGCCGGGTGTGCCCGGGCCGACCGGCGCCCCGGGCTCGTACGGCACGACGGGGTGCCCGGCCGGGGGCTCCGGGGCCTGGCCCTGCACGGGCACCCGGGCGTACGGCGGTACGCGGAAATCACGCAGTGTCGCCGTGCGCACCACGGGTTCCTGCCCGGCCCCCTGAGTCATCGACCCCTCCACCACCGTCGCGATGCCCTGCACATCGCGGACCGGCCTGGTCGGGGTGGTCCGCGGTGTCGTGCGCCCATCATAGGAATGAGGGTCCGCCTGTGTGACGCACCAGGGGTGGTGAATCCGGGTCCACTCCGGGTTCACCGGTTGTTTCGCCCGAATTGAGAAGGTCCAGTCCAGGGTCGGGGCAGGGCCGGGGCCTGGTTTGTGTCCGGCTCCGGGTCCGTACCCGACCCCACCCGACCCGACGTGGGCCGGGTTTCGGCGCGTACGCGTGCTTCGTCAGTCCTTCGAGGGTGACCGGGGCGGACTGACCGTCGTGCGCGGCGAACGCCTCTGGGACGACGTCCGCACGATGAGTTCGGTCGGTATCACCTGCTCGACCGGTCCGTCGGTGTCGATCCCCTCGATGGCGTCGATGAGGAGCTGGACGACGGCCGTGCCGATCCGGCGCGGTTTGAGCGAGAGGGTCGTGATGGGCGGTTCGGTGTTGGCGTAGACGGTCGACTCGCTGCAGCAGACCAGCAGCAGATCGTCCGGTACGCGCAGTCCGTAGCGGCGGGCCGCCGCCAGCAGATCGGTTCCGTTGGGGTCGAAGAGTCCGTAGACGGCGTCGGGACGGTCGGGGCGGGCGAGCAGCCGGTCGGCCGCGACGGCGCCCGCGCACGGATCGTGCGCCGGATAGGCCTCGTAGACGGGGTCCTGTCCGACCCGCTCGCACCAGTTGAGGTACGCGGTGGTGGACAGGCGGGTGTACGTGTCGGTGGTGGTTCCGGTGAGAAGGCCGATCCGGCGGGCGCCGGCGGCGGCGAGGTGGTCGAGGAGGTCGAGTACGGCGGCTTCGTGGTCGTTGTCGACCCAGGCGGTCACCGGGAGCGTGCCGGCGGGGCGTCCGTCGGAGACGACGGGCAGGCCCTGGCGGACGAGCTCGGTGACGACCGGATCGTGGTCGGAGGGGTCGATGACGACGGTGCCGTCGAGGGCGACGTTCGACCAGACGTCATGGCGGGAGGTGGCGGGCAGGATGACCAGGGCATAGCCACGGGCGAGCGCGGCCGATGTGGCGGCTCTGGCCATCTCCGCGAAGTACGCGAATTCGGTGAAGGTGAAAGGTTCATCCCCGTAGGTCGTCACGGTCAGGCCGATGAGGCCCGACTTGCCGGTACGGAGCGTGCGGGCCGCCGCGGATGGGCGATAGCCCAGCCGGTCTGCGACCTCGCGGACGTGGCGGCGGGTGGCGTCCGGGAGCCGGCCCTTGCCGTTGAGCGCGTCGGAGACAGTCGTGATGGAGACCCCGGCGGCGGCGGCCACATCCCGGATGCCCGCTCGCCCCTGCCGGCTTCCCCGGGTCTGTGCCCGGCTCACCTGGTGCTTCCCTGCTGCTGTCATGGCGAGCCGATAGTAGGGCGAGGCCGGGTGGTTGGGACGCTCGCATATGCACCCGTTGACAGGCACGTTTCTGCATGATCAAAAATCGCCAATTACCTTAGAAACCAAGTGAGTTAAGGCCTCCCAGGTGTGATCTGCGGTTGTCGACCCGCATGGGCCTGCCAAGAAGGTCATGTCTCGAAGAGGTCTCAACTCACCTCTACGGGCGACGCGCGCCACGGCGCCCGCCACCGGCGCGCGCCACCCGAGCCCGCGCTCCCCCGCTCGTCCACAGGTTCCCCACTCCGTTGTCCACAGCCCATTCGCAGCGGAGGCGAATCCTCATAAGGTGAGGAGTATTGGTGGTACGGACGGTCGAGGAGGACCACAGTGAGCGCAGTGAGCGAGACCGGCGGAACCGGTGCGGCCGGCGGGACCGGTGCGGCCGGCCCGAGGCTGCGGGCCGTGCTGGACGGCATCCCCACCTACAAGCCGGGCAAGCCGGCCGCCGCGGGCGGTGCGGTCGCCTTCAAGCTGTCCTCCAACGAGAACCCGTATCCGCCGCTGCCGGGTGTGATGGAGAGCGCGCTGTCCGCGGCCGCGGCCTTCAATCGGTACCCCGACATGGCCTGCACGGGCCTGATGAACGAGCTCGCCGACCGCTTCGGGGTCCCGGTCTCGCACCTGGCCACGGGCACGGGGTCGGTCGGCGTGGCCCAGTCGCTGCTCCAGGCGACCTCGGGCCCGGGCGACGAGGTGATCTACGCCTGGCGGTCCTTCGAGGCGTATCCGATCATCACGCAGATCAGCGGCGCCACCTCCGTGCAGGTGCCGCTGACCGACGGCGAGGTGCACGACCTCGACGCGATGGCCGAGGCGATCACCGACCGGACGCGGCTGATCTTCGTCTGCAATCCGAACAACCCCACGGGCACGGCGGTGCGCCGCGCCGAGCTGGAGCGATTCCTGGACCGGGTGCCCTCCGACGTCCTGGTGGTGATCGACGAGGCGTACCGCGAGTTCGTCCGTGACACCGACATCCCGGACGGCATCGAGCTGTACCGCGACCGGCCGAACGTCGCCGTGCTGCGGACGTTCTCCAAGGCGTACGGTCTGGCCGGACTGCGGGTCGGGTTCGCGATCGCCCATGAGCCGGTGGCGGCGGCGCTGCGCAAGACGGCGGTGCCGTTCGGTGTGAGCCAGCTGGCGCAGGACGCGGCGGTGGCCTCGCTGCGGGCTGAGGACGAACTGCTCGGGCGGGTCGGCTCGTTGGTGGGCGAGCGCGAGCGGGTCCATGCGGGGCTCGTGGCCCAGGGCTGGACCGTGCCGGACACTCAGGCGAACTTCGTCTGGCTGCGGCTCGGTGAGCGGACGCTGGACTTCGCGGCGGAGTGCGAGCGGCATGGCGTGGTGGTGCGGCCGTTCGCGGGCGAGGGCGTGCGCGTCACGATCGGTGAGTGCGAGGCCAACGACCTGTTCCTGAAGACGGCGGAGGGCTTCCGTAACGGAGCCTGATCACACGAGGCCGGTCGACGGAGCTTGATCAACGGAGCCTGGTCGACCGAGCCTGATCAGCGAGGTTGATCGACCGAGGCTGATCGGGATGGTGGGAGCGCGGTCGGTCAGGCCTCGACGTGCTCGACGCGGATCAGGTCACCGTCCCTGACGGTGGCCAGGACGCGCGGGTCGCCGTCCAGCGAGCCCAGCACGTTGCACGGGCTCGCGAGCCGGCATTCGGAGCCCCGGGATATCGGGGTGGGGCCGTAGGGGAGTGCGAGGGCGTCGCCCTCGGTCCAGAAGGCGACCGTGCCCGGCTCCACCACCTGCCGCGCGTCGGCCTCGACGGCGGTGGAGACCGGTGTGTCGAAGTAGACCTCCTCGCCCCAGGTCCGGGCGGTGGAGGAGATCGGGAGAGCCCCCACGAGCGCCTTGCTCGTGGGGGTTTCGTCGAGGGTCGCCGTGGTGTGTCCGGCGGGCCAGGAGATACGGATCTGAAGGGTCATAGCCAGGATTCAACAATATGTTGAAGGTCCTGGGAAGGGGTGACCTTCGGTGGGGGGACCCCCGGTCTTACATACGGATTTCGTATGAGCCATAATGCTTGTGAATGTGAACGCGTTCACAAGCGTGTCCCGTTCCTCCCTGGAATGGCGGGATTAAAGGGGCAAACTGCCGATGTGCTCACGGCAAGGTAAGGAGAAGACGACGTGGACCTAGCTCTGGCGCCAGAGACCTTGGCGCGATGGCAGTTCGGCATCACCACCGTCTACCACTTTCTCTTCGTCCCCCTGACGATCTCCCTGGCCGCCCTCACCGCCGGTCTCCAGACCGCCTGGGTGCGCACGGAGAACGAGAAGTACCTCAAGGCGACGAAGTTCTGGGGCAAGCTCTTCCTGATCAACATCGCCATGGGTGTCGTCACCGGCATCGTGCAGGAGTTCCAGTTCGGCATGAACTGGTCCGACTACTCGCGCTTCGTCGGCGACGTCTTCGGGGCGCCGCTCGCCTTCGAGGCGCTGATCGCCTTCTTCTTCGAGTCCACCTTCATCGGCCTGTGGATCTTCGGCTGGGACAAGCTGCCGAAGAAGATCCACCTGGCCTGTATGTGGATGGTGTCGATCGGCACGATCCTCTCCGCGTACTTCATCCTTGCGGCCAACTCCTGGATGCAGCACCCGGTCGGCTACCGGATCAACGAGGAGCGCGGCCGGGCCGAGCTCACCGACTTCTGGCTGGTCCTGACCCAGAACACCGCGCTCACCCAGTTCTTCCACACCATGACGGCCGCCTTCCTGGTCGGTGGTGCGTTCATGGTGGGTATCTCCGCCTTCCACCTGGCGCGCAAGAAGCACGTCCCGGTGATGCGGACCTCGCTGCGGCTCGGTCTGATCACCCTGATCATCGCCGGACTCGGCACCGCCATCAGCGGCGACCTGCTCGGCAAGGTCATGTTCAAGCAGCAGCCGATGAAGATGGCCGCCGCCGAGGCGCTCTGGGACGGCGAGGCACCCGCGCCGTTCTCGATCTTCGCGTACGGCGATGTCGACAAGGGTCACAACAAGGTGGCCATAGAGATCCCGGGCCTGCTGTCGTTCCTGGCCAACGACGACTTCAGCTCGTACGTCCCGGGCATCAACGACATCAACAAGGCCGAGCAGGAGAAGTTCGGCCCGGGCGACTACCGGCCCAACATCCCCGTCGCCTACTGGGGCTTCCGCTGGATGATCGGTTTCGGCATGGCCTCGCTCGCCATCGGGATGCTCGGCCTCTGGCTCACCCGTAAGAAGTTCCTGCTGTCGCCGGGGCTGCGGACCGGTGAGGACGAGGTGCCGAATCTGGTCCTGTTCAGGCGGAAGGCGCTCAGCCCCCGCCTGGGCAAGTGGTACTGGATCATCGCTCTCTGGACCATGGCGTTCCCGCTGATCGCCAACTCGTGGGGCTGGATCTTCACCGAGATGGGACGCCAGCCGTGGGTCGTCTACGGCGTGCTGCGCACCATGGACGCCGTCTCCCCCGGCACCTCCCAGGGCGAGGTCCTCACCTCGATGATCGTCTTCACCCTGCTCTACGCGGTGCTCGCCGTGATCGAGGTCAAGCTGCTGGTGAAGTACGTCAAGGCCGGACCGCCCGAGCTCACCGAGTCCGACCTCAACCCGCCCACCAAGATCGGCGGGGACGACCGTGACCCCGACCGGCCCATGGCCTTCTCGTACTGAGGCTCAGGAGATCGAGGTATGGAACTCCACAACGTCTGGTTCGTACTCATCGCCGTCCTCTGGATCGGCTACTTCTTCCTCGAGGGATTCGACTTCGGGGTCGGCGTCCTGACCAAGCTGCTCGCCCGGGGCCGTACCGAGAAGCGGGTCCTGATCAACACCATCGGTCCCGTCTGGGACGGCAACGAGGTGTGGCTGCTCACGGCCGGCGGCGCGACCTTCGCGGCGTTCCCCGAGTGGTACGCGACCCTGTTCTCCGGCTTCTACCTGCCGCTGCTGATCATCCTGGTCTGTCTGATCATCCGTGGTGTCGCCTTCGAGTACCGCGCGAAGCGGCCCGAGGAGAACTGGCAGCGCAACTGGGAGGAGGCCATCTTCTGGACCTCCCTCATCCCCGCCGTGCTGTGGGGCGTGGCGTTCGGCAACATCGTGCGCGGCGTGAAGATCGACAGCGAGATGGAGTACGTCGGCACCTTCGGTGACCTGCTCAACCCGTACGCGCTCCTCGGCGGCCTGGTCACCCTTGCCCTCTTCACCTTCCACGGGACGGTGTTCGCCGCGCTCAAGACGGTGGGGGACATCCGGGCCCGCGCCCGGGCGCTCGCGCTGAAGCTGGGTCTCGTCACGGCCGTCCTCGCGCTGGGCTTCCTGCTCTGGACCCAGGCGGACAAGGGTGACGGCTGGAGTCTGGGTGCCATGCTCGTCGCCGTGGTGTCGCTGGTCGGCGCCATCGGGGCGATCAAGGTGGGGAGGGAAGGCTGGTCGTTCGCGCTGTCGGGTGTGACGATTGCCGCGGCGGTGGCGATGCTCTTCTTCACGCTCTTCCCGAACGTCATGCCGTCCTCGCTCGACCCGGCGTGGAGCCTCACCGTGACGAACGCGTCGTCGAGCCCGTACACCCTGAAGATCATGACCTGGTGTGCCGCGATCGCCGCTCCGCTGGTGATGCTCTACCAGGGCTGGACCTACTGGGTGTTCCGCAAGCGCATCGGTACCCAGCACATCGCCGACGCTGCTCACTAGTGGGGGATGTTTCACGTGAAACCGATCGATCCGCGTCTGCTCCGGTACGCCAGGGCCACCCGCTTCTTCCTCGGAGCGGTCGTGGCGCTCGGCCTGGCTGGGGCGGCGCTGGTCGTCGCCCAGGCGATGCTCATCGCCGAGGTGGTGGTGGGGGCCTTCCAGAAGGGCCTGTCGGTTTCCGACCTGACCACGCCCCTGCTGCTGCTCGCAGGAGTCGCGGCGGGGCGGGGACTGGTCTCCTGGCTGACCGAACTGGCTGCCCATCGGGCGAGCGCGGCGGTCAAGTCCGAACTGCGCGGGCGGCTGCTCGACCGGGCGGCCGCGCTCGGGCCGGGATGGCTCAGCGGCCAGAAGGCCGGCTCGCTGGCCGCTCTCGCCACCCGCGGAGTGGACGCGCTCGACGACTACTTCGCGCGCTATCTGCCACAGCTGGGGCTCGCGGTCGTGGTGCCGGTGGCGGTCCTGGCGAGGATCGTCACCGAGGACTGGGTCTCGGCGGCGGTCATCGTCGTGACCCTGCCGCTCATCCCCCTCTTCATGATCCTCATCGGCTGGTACACCCAGGCCCGGATGGACCGTCAGTGGAAGCTGCTCTCCCGGCTCTCGGGCCACTTCCTCGACGTGGTGGCCGGGCTGCCGACGCTCAAGGTGTTCGGACGTGCCAAGGCGCAGGCCGAGTCGATCCGCGCCATCACGTCGGAGTACCGGCGGGCAACGATGAAGACGCTGCGCATCGCCTTCCTCTCCTCCTTCGCATTGGAGCTGTTGTCGACGCTTTCGGTGGCGCTGGTCGCGGTCGGGATCGGTATGCGGCTGGTCCATGGCGACCTCGACCTGTACACGGGTCTGGTCATTCTGGTCCTGGCGCCCGAGGCCTATCTGCCGATCCGCCAGGTGGGCGCGCAGTACCACGCGGCCGCGGAGGGACTGGCCGCCGCTGAGGAGATCTTCGAGGTACTGGAGACCCCGGCGCCCGAGCACGGCACCGGCGCGGTGCCCGCGTCGACCCGTATCGAGCTGGCGAACGTGACCGTCCGGCACCCGGGCCGTTCCGAGCCCTCGTTGGACCGGGCCTCGCTCGTCGTGGAACCCGGTGAGACCGTCGCCCTCGTGGGGCCGAGCGGGGTCGGGAAGTCCACGCTCCTCGATGTGGTGCTGGGTTTCGCCACCCCGGAGGAGGGCGGCTCGGTCCGGGTCGGGGGCGCCGAACTCGGCACGCTCGATGTGGAGGAGTGGCGGTCGCGGATCGCCTGGGTGCCGCAGCGGCCGTATCTGTTCGCGGGCACCATCGGCGAGAACGTCCGCCTGGCCCGCCCGGACGCCTCCGACGACGCGGTACGGGAGGCCCTGCGGGACGCCGGTGCGGACGGGTTCCTCCGGTCCCTCCCGGCCGGTGTCGACACCGTGCTCGGCGAGGACGGCGCGGGTCTCTCGGCGGGCCAGCGTCAACGCCTCGCCCTGGCCCGTGCGTTCCTGGCCGACCGGCCCCTGCTGCTTCTGGACGAGCCCACGGCCGCGTTGGACGGCGAGACCGAGGCGGCTGTGGTCGACGCGGTCCGCCGCCTCGCCGCGGGCCGTACGGTCCTCCTGGTCGTCCACCGCCCGGCCCTGCTCGCGGTCGCGGACCGTGTGGTGGAGCTCGCGCCGACGAGCGCCCCCGGGGAGCGGCGGCCCGCCGCGCCCCTGGACGAGACGGCCTGGTCGTCCACCGTGCCCGCCCAGGGAGCGGCGGAGTCCGGGACGCGCGCCGAGGCCGGGGCATCGGCCGGCGTTCCGGGTTGCGCGGACACGGGAGAGGAGCGCTCCGTCTTCGGGCGGGTGCGCGCCATGGCGGGAGAGCTGCGCGGGCGGATGGGCCTGGCCCTGCTGCTCGCGAGCCTGGCGCTCGGATCCGCCGTAGGACTCATGGCGGTCTCCGGCTGGCTCATCTCCCGTGCCTCCGAACAGCCCCCGGTGCTCTACCTGATGGTCGCCGTCACCGCCACGCGGGCGTTCGGCATCGGCCGGGCCGTGTTCCGGTACGCCGAGCGGATCGTCTCCCACGACGCGGTGCTGCGGATGCTCGCCGAACTCCGGGTCGCCGTCTTCCGGCGCCTGGAGCGCATCGCCCCCGCCGGACTGCGCCGCACCCGCCGCGGCGACCTGCTCTCCCGGCTCGTCCAGGACGTCGACGCGCTCCAGGACTACTGGCTGCGCTGGCTGCTGCCCGCGGGCGCCGCCCTCGTCGTGGGAGCCGGCTCCGTCGGGTTCACCGCCTGGCTGCTGCCCGAGGCCGGGGCCGTACTCGCCCTGGGGCTCCTCGTCGCCGGTGTCGCCGTGCCGTTGCTGAGCGGGATGCTGGCCCGCCGCGCCGAGCGGCAGCTCGCGCCGGCCCGCGGCGCCCTCGCCGTCAGCGTCGTCGACCTGCTGCGCGGCTGTGCCGAACTGACGGTGGCCGGAGCGTTGAAGGACCGAACCGACCGGGCCGGAGCGGCCGACCGTACGCTCACCGCCATCGCCCGCCGGCAGGCCGCCGCCACCGCGCTCGGGGCCGGGCTCTCCGCGCTCGTCTGCGGCCTGACCGTCGCAGCCGCCGCGGTCGTCGGCGTCCAGGCCGTCCTCGACGGCCGCCTCGCCGGCGTGGCGCTCGCCGTCGTCGTCCTGACCCCGCTCGCCGCCTTCGAGGCCGTCACCGGCCTCCCCCTCGCCGTCCAGTACCGCCAGCGGGTCAAGCGCAGCGCCGAGCGGGTGTACGAGGTCCTGGACGCCCCCGTCCCCGTACACGAGCCCGAGCGGCCCGCCGCACCGCCGCAGAGCCCCTTCCCGCTGGAGGTCAGCGGTCTTTCCGCACGGCACGCGGGGCAGGAAAGGGAGGCGCTCAGCGGCTTCGCGCTCACGCTGGAGGCCGGGCGGCGCGTCGCCGTCGTCGGCACCTCCGGATCGGGCAAGACCACGCTCGCCCAGGTGCTGCTCCGCTTCCTGGACGCCGACACCGGCTCGTACCGGATCGGCGGGGTGGAGGCGGCCGAGCTGAGCGGCGACGATGTCCGGCGCCTCGTCGGGCTCTGCGCCCAGGACGCCCACATCTTCGACAGCAGCATCCGCGAGAACCTTCGCCTGGCGCGCACCGGCGCGAGCGACGACGAGCTGCGCGTGGCACTGGGCCGGGCCCGGCTCCTCGACTGGGTGGACGGTCTGCCCGACGGGCTGGACACGCTGGTCGGCGAGCACGGTTCGCGGCTCTCGGGCGGCCAGCGGCAGCGTCTCGCGCTTGCCCGGGCCCTCCTCGCCGACTTCCCCGTCCTCGTCCTGGACGAGCCGGCCGAACACCTCGATCTCGCCACGGCGGACGCCCTCACCGACGATCTGCTGCTCGCCACCGAGGGTCGCACCACGGTCCTCATCACCCACCGGTTGCACGGCCTCGACGCCGTCGACGAGGTCGTGGTCCTCGACGAGGGCCGGACGGTGCAGCGCGGGCCCTACGCGGAGCTGGCAGGGGCCGACGGCCCGCTGCGGCGGATGCTGGAGCAGGAGCGCGAGACCGATCTGCTGCTCACGCCGGGACGGGTGTCGGGGGAGGCCTCCGGGCAAGCCTTCGGCGAGACTTCGGGGGCGGCCGTGGAGCGTCCGACTTTTCTCGCCAAATAGGACTTACTAGGCTCAAGGCCATGACCGCCGCCGTGCCTGATCTCCCGGACCCCCTGGAAGCCGCCACCCAGGCCACCCGCAGCCTCCAGGGCCTGTCCACGGAGCTCACCGCGCGCGTGCCGCAGCTCCTGGAAGCCATGCGCTCGGTCGGCACCGGGCTCGAACTGCACTCCACCCTCGACCGCATCTGCGAGACGGCGGCCGAACTCGCCGGCTCCCGCTACGCGGCGATCGGCGTCGTCGACGAGGAGGGCAAGGGGCTGTCCGACTTCGTCACCTACGGCGTCGACGAGGAGGTCGCCCGCCGGATCGGGCGCCGCCCCGACGGCCACGCCGGGCTGCTCGGCGCGCTCATCCTCGACCCCCAGACGATCCGTCTCGCCGATCTGTCCACCGACCCCCGCTCCGCCGGATTCCCGCCCGGACACCCTCCGATGCGGACCTTCCTCGGGGTCCCGATCAGGGTCCAGGGCGAGATTTTCGGCAACCTCTACCTCGCCGAGAAGAAGGACGGCGGCGAGTTCAACGACTACGACGTCCACATGGTCCGGGTCCTCGCCACCGAGGCCGGTATCGCCATTGGCAACGCCCGCCTCTACGAGGCCGCCCGCCAGCGCGAACGGTGGATCGACGGATCGGTGGCCGTCACCACGGCCCTGCTCTCCGGCGGCGACGCGGACGACGCCCTCACGGTGGTCGCCGAGCAGGCCCGCAGGCTGGCCGACGCGGCCGCCGGGATCGTGCTGCTGCCCGCCGCTGACGGGGGTCTGGAGATCGTCGCCGTCTCCTCCGACCGGCCGTCCAAGGCATTGGGCATGGTGCTCCCGCCCGAGAGCGCCGTGGTGGACCGACTCCTCGAAGGCGAGGCGGTGTTCGTCGACGACGCCTCCACCGACCCACGCATGGCCAGCCGCCTCGCCGCGCTGTACGGCCCCAGCATGCTGCTGCCCCTGCAGAGCGGCGGCAGGGTGCTCGGTGCGCTCGCCACGCCACGCGCGCGTGGCGGCAGGCCGTTCACCGAGGCCGAGCGGACGCTCGCCACCCAGTTCGCCTCCCAGGCGGCGCTCGCGCTGATGATGGCGGAGGCCCAGCGCGACCGGGAGCGGCTCGCCGTCTACGAGGACCGTGACCGGATCGCCCGTGACCTGCACGACCTGGTCATCCAACGGCTCTTCGCCACCGGCATGATGCTGGAGAGCGCCCAGCGGAGGTCGGTCGTGCCCGCCGTGCGCGACGGTGTGGGCAAGGCCGTCGACGAACTCGACGTGACCATCCAGGAGATCCGTACCGCGATCTTCGCCCTCCAGCAGGGTCCCGCCGAGGCCCCTTCCGGGCTGCGCACCCGCGTGCTGCGGGAGATCAACATGGCCGCCGTCCCGCTCGGCTTCAAGCCCGCGCACCGCTTCCTCGGGGCGATCGACTCGACGGTCGGCGAACTCACCGGCAAGAACCTCATCGCCGCGTTGCGCGAGGCGCTGTCCAACGCCTTCCGGCACGCGCGGGCCACCCGGATCGACGTCGTCGTCGACGCGGGCGTCGAGCTCCCCGACGGCACCGCCGGGGTACGGCTCTCCGTCGCGGACGACGGCGTCGGCATCCCGGAGGGCGGGCGGCGCAGCGGACTGCGCAACCTGACGCGGCGGGCGGAGTCGCTGGGCGGGTCGAGCTGGTGCGGCCCGGGAATCGGCGAGGACGGCGGCGGTACGACGGTGGTGTGGCAGGCCCCGCTGTAGGACCGCCGGCGGGGCGGGGGTGCCGGAGCCGTACCGGCACCGCAGTCGTACCGGCGACGGAGCCGTACCTGTACCGGCCGGCCCCGGAGCCGGCCGGCCGTCGAGCCGGGCCCGCCGAGCCGGGCCCGCCATCGAGCCGGGCCCGGAGTCGAGCCGTACCCGGAGTCGAGCCGTACCCGGTGTCGAGCCGGGCCCGGGGTGTCAGTCGTCGAGCGTGCCCGCGAGGATGCGCTCGATCACGACGGCCACGCCGTCCTCGTTGTTGGCGACGGTACGGCCGGAGGCGGCGGCGATCACGTCCGGGTGGGCGTTGCCCATGGCGTACGAACGGCCCGCCCAGCTGAGCATCTCGATGTCGTTCGGCATGTCCCCGAAGGCCACGACCTCCTCGGCGGAGATCCCGCGCTCGGCGCAGCACAGCGCCAGGGTGGACGCCTTGGAGACGCCGAGGCCGCTGATCTCGAGCAGCGCCGTCGGGCTGGACCGGGTGATGGAGGACAGAGCGCCGGCGGACGCGCGGGCCGTGGCGAGGAAGTCGTCGGGGTCGAGGTCCGGGTGCTGGGCGAGGAGCTTGAGGACCGGGGCGGCGGCGCCCGGCTCCTCCTCGAACAGCAGCTTCTCGGCGGAGGCGACGGTGGCACCCGGGTCGAGGAAGAACGGCGGGTACTTCGGCTCGTAGTGGATGCCGGTGGTGAACTCGACCGCGAAGGAGGTGCCGGGGGCGGCGGCGCGCAGCGTCGACACCACGTCGAGCGCGACGTCCCGCGCCAGCGGACGCACCTCCAGGAACGTTCCTCCCGAGTGGAGATCGACGACGGCCGCGCCGTTGGCGCAGATCGCGAGGCCGTGGCCGTGGACGTGGTCGCTGACGACGTCCATCCAGCGGGCCGGGCGGCCGGTGACGAAGAAGACCTCGATGCCGGCCCGCTCGGCGGCGGCGAGCGCGGCGATCGTGCGCTCCGACACGGACTTGTCGTCGCGCAGCAGTGTGCCGTCGAGGTCGGTGGCGATCAGTCGGGTGGCCGGGGCGGCGCGGCGCGCGGAGTGGGGTGAGGTCACCGGTCCATTCTTTCGCACTTGGTGCACGGGCGTGCGAGGGGGCGCACATCTGAGAGGGGCATTTCCTGCCCCGACGCGCGCCCCCCGGCGCAGGTTCCACGCCCTCTGGCCCCGCGCCACGCCCCCTCGGTGTCAGGCGCGCCGGGCGTCAGACGAGCTGGCCGGCCGCCTCGGTGGCGATCTGCTCGAAGACGCGCTGGTCGGCGGCGAAGTCCGAGTCGGGGATCGGCCAGTGGATCACGATCTCGGTGAAGCCCAGCGCCTGGTGGCGGCCCGCGAAGTCGACGAACGCGTCCACGGACTCCAGCGGCCGGCCGCGGTCCGGCGTGAAGCCGGTGAGCAGGATCTTGTCCAGGTCGGCCACGTTCCGGCCGGTCTCCGCGCACGCCTTGCCGAGCTTCTCGACCTGGCCGCGG
This sequence comes from Streptomyces sp. NPDC022552, assembly GCF_055561875.1. Classification (NCBI taxonomy): domain Bacteria; kingdom Bacillati; phylum Actinomycetota; class Actinomycetes; order Kitasatosporales; family Streptomycetaceae; genus Streptomyces; species Streptomyces sp. NPDC022552. Next base: position 211,555 of record NZ_JBVHGJ010000005.1, on the reverse strand, counting down.
ATGGCCTCGACGGACTGCTCCGGCGTGCCCTCCTCGTACAGCTTCGGGTCGCCGGTCGTCACCCAGGCCTGGCCGTACCGGGCAGCGAGCTTCAGTCCGCGCGGGCCGGTCGCGGCGACCGCGAAGGGCAGCCGCGGGCGCTGGACGCAGCCGGGGATGTTGCGGGCCTCCTCCGCCGCGTAGTGCATGCCCCGCTCGGTCACCGCGTCCTCGGTCAGCAGCCGGTCGAGCAGCGGCAGGAACTCGCCGAACCGGTCGGCCCGCTCCTTCGGTGTCCAGGCCTCCTGGCCGAGCACGGTCGCGTCGAAACCGTTGCCGCCGGCGCCGATGCCCAGCGTGACCCGGCCGCCGGAGATGTCGTCGAGGGAGATGAGCTCCTTGGCGAGCGTCACCGGGTGGCGGAAGTTGGGCGAGGTGACCAGGGTGCCCAGACGGAGCCGCTCGGTGGCCGTCGCGGCGGCGGTGAGGGTGGGCAGGGCGCCGAACCAGGGGCCGTCGCGGAAGGTCCGCCAGGACAGGTGGTCGTAGGTGTAGCCGGCGTGGAAGCCGAGCTCCTCGGCACGCTGCCAGCGCTCGCGGCCGCCGTCGTGCCAGCGGTGGACGGGAAGGATCACGGTGCTCAGGCGCAAGGTCATGCCCACGAGCCTACGGCGGCCGGCGGGAACCGCGCAGGGCGCGGCGGGGCCGCCCCGTGTCAGCGGACCTGACGGCTCAGCCAGGGGGTGAGGCTTTCGTCGAGGATGAGTTCCTTGTACGTCTCGTCACCGGGCAGCGGCACGATCAGGCGCCAGCCGGGCGGGAAGAAACGGCCCTTCACATAGGCCAGCCCCCCGTGGACGGAGCGTACGAAGGCGGGGACGGAGTCGCGCGGGACGTCCTCGAAGTCCACGCCGTCGACGGTGATCTTGGCGTCGTCCTCGGGGAAGAGGCGGACGGTGACCGCCGGGGAGCCGCCGAGCTCGACGAGGGCCTCGTGCGGGAGCGAGCCGTCCGGGTCGAGGACGGTGAAGACACCGGCTGCGGTCCGCCGGGAGGTCTGGTCGGCACCGATGTCGTCGGTGACGATCATCTCCAGGTTGTACTCGTGGGCGATCTCGCGGATCGCGGTGACGGCCGACTCGGTGGTGGGCAGATGCGGGTGTGTCATGGGAACGATCATGCCGCAGCGGGGCCCGGTCCGGATCTCTCAGCCGGGAAAGCGGAGGAACTCCGGGGGGACGGTGTCGGCCAGCCAGACGCCGTTGGCGCTGACGTGGAAGACATGGCCGGCCCGGTGCATCGCTCCGGCGTCCACGCTGAGGACGACCGGGCGTCCGCGGCGGGCGCCGACGCGGGTCGCGGTCTCCCGGTCGGGGGAGAGATGGACGTGGTGGCGGGCCATGGGGCGCAGGCCTTCGGCTCGGATGGCGTCCAGCCGGGCGGCGACCGTACCGTGATAGAGGTACGCGGGCGGCTCCGCGGGCGGCAGGTCGAGGTCGACCTCGACGGTGTGGCCCTGGCTGGCGCGGATCCGCGTTCCCTCGATCGCGAAGCGCTTCTTGTCGTTGGAGGCGACGACGTGGTCCAGTTCGGCGCGCGTGATCGGGAAGCCGTTCGCGGCCGTCGCGCGCAGGAGGTCGTCGATCTCGGTCCAGCCGTGCGCGTCGAGGACCAGTCCGATCCGCTCGGGTTGGTGCCGCAGGTGTTTCGAGAGGTACTTCGACACCTTCACGGTGCGTCTCTCGTCCATCGGTCTGTTCATGACGCCAGGATGCCGGAGGGCGGATCCGCCGACCAATGAAATTCGCACAGGATGTTTGATCCACAGCGAACTGTAGTTATCCACAGGGGAATTGGCGATTCTGTGGACAACGAGTCTGGATTATCAGCCCATTTGGGCTACTTCGCTACTGTCAGGGTGATTTGAGGCGAGTGAGTCCAATGTGCGTGTCTGCACCTCGCGTTCGGCGGCCGCCGCGATGAACGCCGCCGCGTTCTCGGCGCCAACCAGACGCTGCACGGCCCGAATCGTGCCGGACGGGAGGACCACCGGGCGGGGCTCGTCGTCACGTACCGGCGGGGGCTCGGGCGACAGGTGGTGCTGGAGGTGCCGGGTGGCGAACAGACGCATGGCGCGCGCGAGTTCGGCGTCCACGGTCTGCTGGGCGAGCGGCCTCAGCCTCCGCACCATCGCCGCCGCCTCGACCGCGTCGGCGTCCGTCGGCGGCCGGTGCTCCAGATAGCGGGCGAAGACGTGCTCGGTCGTGAACTCCAGGAAGCGCGAGGCGATGTGCTCGACCTGGACGCGAAGTTCCCGCAGATGTCCGGAGATCGCCGAGAGCGGTACGCCCGCTTCGTACAACTCCGCTGCCACCGCCAGCTCTTGTGGGCTCGGAACGAGGAATTCGTTCTCCCGGTCCGGGATCCGCTCCAGGACGCCGAGCTCGATCGCTTCCCGGATCGCATCCTCGTCGGGCTTGCCGCCGAACGCGGCGTCCAGATCCGCACGGGAGATCCGGTCGGCCTCCTCGTCCGTCCACGGTCCGTCGACCTCGGCCACCAGACCCAGGACGCCGCCGAGACCGCGACCCGCGTCCCAGGCCTCCAACAGCTCCTTGATCGAGGCCAGGGTGTAGCCGCGGTCGAGCAGGTCCGCGATCTGCCGCAGCCGGGCCAGATGCGTGTCCCCGTACACATTGGACCGGCCCCGGCGCTCGGGCCGGGGCAGCAGGCCACGGTCCTGGTAGGCGCGGATCGTCCGGACCGTGGCACCGCTGTGGTGGGCCAGATCCTCGATCCGGTACTCCGCCGGGGAGGCCTGTGCCCCGGCCGCCCCCTGTGCTGTCTGCTCCGACAAACCCACTCCCACGCGCTCGATCCTGCTACCCGATCGCGGTCCTGCGCGGGGAGCTCTCCCGCGAGGGATGGTACGACCGCCGGCCGTGACGGGGTACGGCCGTGGCCGCCCCGCCACCGCCCGCACGGCCGCCGGCCCCGTGGCCACCGCCCGTACGGGTTCTCACGCGGGCGGCTCCAGCCGGGCTATCGCGCGCAGCGCCCTAGGGGCGAACCGGGACATCATGTGCGCCCCGCGCGCCTCCGGTGTCACCGGGACGACGGCCAGATCGCGCACCACGGCGCGCAGGATCGCGTCCGCGACCTTCTCCGGAGGGTAGTTGCGCAGCCCGTACAGCCGGGAGGCCTTCTTCTGGCGCCGCTTCTCCTCCTCCTCGCCCGCCCCGGCGAACCGGGCCGTCGCGGTGATGTTCGTGTTCACGATCCCAGGACAGATCGCCGAGACCCCGATCCCCTGCCCCGCCAGCTCGGCGCGCAGGCACTCGCTCAGCATCAGCACGGCCGCCTTCGACGTGCTGTACGCGGGCAGGGCGCGGGAGGGCTGGAAGGCCGCGGCGGAGGCGGTGTTGACGATATGGCCGCCCTGGCCGCGCTCGGCCATCTGACCGCCGAAGATCCGGCAGCCGTGGATGACGCCCCACAGGTTGACGTCGAGGACCTTCTTCCAGTCCTCGCTGGTCGTCGCGAAGAACGAGCCCGAGAGACCTATCCCCGCGTTGTTGACGAGCACGTCGACGATTCCGTACTCGCTCGCGACCTTGGCCGCGAGCTTCTCCATGGCCTGTTCGTCGCTGACGTCGACGGTCTCGCCCCAGGCCTCGGGGGCGCCGATGAGCCGGGCCATCTCAGCCGTACGGGCCGCGCCCTCGCCGTCCCGGTCGACGGCGACGACCCGCGCGCCGGCCTCGGCGAAGGCGAAGGCGGTGGCCCGGCCGATGCCGCTGGCCGCGCCGGTGACCAGGACCAGCCGGCCACCGAACCGCTCTGCGTACACGGGATCGGCGGCGCTCTTCGCGGCCGTGCTCGGAGCCCTGGTGGCCGGGTCCTCGTTCGCCTGGACGAACTCGGTGATCCAGGAGGCCAGTTGGTCGGGCCGGGTGCGCGGGACCCAGTGCTTGGCCGGCAGGGAGCGCCGGGTCAGGTCCGGGACCCAGTCGGCGAGGTCGTCGTAGAGCCGCTCGGACAGGAACGCGTCGCCGGTGGGGGTGATCAGCTGCACGGGTGCGTGGGCGTACGCGTCGGCGCGCGGCCGGCGCAGGCGCGAGCGGACGTTGTCCCGGTAGAGCCAGGCGCCGTGCGCGGCGTCGTTGGGCAGCGAGGGGGTCGGGTAGTCGCCGGCCGGGACCTTCTCGACGCGCTCCAGGAGCTTGGGCCACCGCTTGCCGAGCGGTCCGCGCCAGGCGAGCTCGGGCAGGACGGGGGTGTGCAGCATGTACACGTACCAGGACTTGGCGCCCTGGCCGAGGAGCTGGCCGACCCTGCGCGGGGTGGGCCGCGTCATGCGCTGCTTGATCCAGTGCCCGAAGTGGTCGAGCGACGGGCCGGACATGGAGGTGAAGGAGGCGATGCGTCCTTCGGTGCGCGGGACGGTCACGAACTCCCAGGACTGCACCGAGCCCCAGTCGTGTCCCACCAGGTGCACGGGCCGGTCCGGGCTCACCGCGTCGGCGACGGCCAGGAAGTCGTCCGTCAGCTTCTCAAGCGTGAACCCGCCGCGCAGCGGAGCCGGTGCCGTGGACCGTCCGTGGCCCCGGATGTCGTACAGCACGACGTGGAACCGCTCGGCGAGCCGGTGCGCGACCTCCGTCCAGACCTCCTTGGAATCGGGGTAACCGTGCACGAGCAGGACGGTCGGCCGGTCGGTGTCGCCCAGCTCGGCGACGCACAGCTCGATCCCGCCCGTACGGACCCAGCGCTCCCGCGCCCCGTTCAGTGCCGCCGTCATGCCGCCGCCCCCTCCTCGTTCCAGCGCCGCACGTGCGGCAGGTCGTCGTCCAGCCAGAAAGCGCTCTGCTCGGGGTCCTTCGAGTCGGTGACGACGAGGATCTCCTCGAACTTCGCTCCCGTACCCCGGAATCCGAGGTGCGGCTCGACCGCCCACAGCCCCGGCCGGGGCGGGTGGTCGGAGAACGTGTACGGCGACCAGAGCGGCGACCAGCCGTCGCGGTGACCGTGGATCGCGTCGCTCGCGAGGCCCTTGAGCGACTGGGTGCCGAAGCCGAAGAGGGTGGGGGACCAGCGGCGCTCCTTCACCCGGTCGATCTTGTGGGCGATCACGCCGAAGGGATACGCGCGGTGCCGGTTGGCGTATCCCTGGCGGACCATGAGCCGGTCCACGTCCTCGTAGATCTCCCGCAGCGTGCGGCGTTCGCGCACCTCGGCCAGGATCAGCTCCCGGTGGGCCCGGAGGTCGGCGAGGAGTCTGTCGTGGACCGGGTTGAGGCCCAGACAGCCGGAGTAGCCGATGTCCGAGGTGTAGCCCTTGTACACGGGCGCCATGTCGAGGATGAACGGCATCCCCGCTTCGAGGCGCCGGTTCGTGGGGAAGAACTGCAGCGGGATCTTGAAGTCGACGAAGGCCGTGCGGTCGCCGAACCAGGCGAAGGGCCGGTGGAACCAGTCCCGCACGCCCCGCTCGTACAGCCAGTCGCGCTGCATCTTCGCGGCCTCGCGCTCGGTCACGCCGGGCCTGAGCTGCGCCGCGACGGCTTCCGCGCACTCGTACGAGAGGCGCTGCACTTCCCGGAACCCCCGCAGCTCCGCGGTCAGTTCGCTTGTCACTGCTGAGGCCATGCCACCCGTCCGTCCCATGAACATCCGTGTGTGCGCTACGTGGTCGTAACTTGACACTGATGAATGTGACAATGCCCGGCGGCTACGTCAAGGGGTGTGCAGGACGCCTGTGGAAAACCCGGCGGGGGCTTCCGCGGAAAGACTTTGGTCTCGACTCCCTTACGGGTCTGTACGCCTGGAGTCGTATATGGATCGAGCCGTTGGGCTGACGACTGCTGTGGCGCACACCACTACCTTCGAACCGTGACTGTGATCGCCACCGAAAGCCTCAGCAAGCGGTTCCCCCGGGTGACCGCTCTCGACCGGCTCTCCCTGGACATCGGGCCCGGTGTGACCGGACTGGTGGGTGCCAACGGAGCCGGCAAGTCCACGATGATCAAAATCCTCCTGGGCCTGTCCCCCGCCACGGAAGGCCGCGCCCACGTGCTCGGCCTGGACGTCGCCACCTCCGGCGCCCAGATCCGTGAACGGGTGGGGTACATGCCCGAGCACGACTGCCTCCCGCCGGACGTCTCGGCGACCGAGTTCGTCGTCCACATGGCGCGGATGTCGGGTCTGCCCGCCACCGCGGCCCGCGAGCGGACGGCCGACACCCTGCGCCACGTCGGTCTGTACGAGGAGCGGTACCGCCCCATCGGCGGCTACTCGACCGGCATGAAGCAGCGGGTGAAGCTGGCCCAGGCGCTGGTCCACGACCCGCAGCTGGTCCTCCTCGACGAGCCGACCAACGGCCTGGACCCGGTCGGCCGTGACGAGATGCTCGGCCTGATCCGCCGGGTCTGGACCGACTTCGGCATCTCGGTGCTCGTCACCTCCCACCTCCTCGGCGAGCTGGAGCGCACCTGCGACCACGTCGTCGTCATCGACGGCGGCCGGCTGCTGCGTTCCAGCTCCACCAGCGACTTCACCCAGATCACCACGACCCTCGCGGTCGAGGTCACCGACTCCGACACCCACCCCGACGGGGCCCAGGCCGTGCGCGCCGCGCTCGCCGCCGCGGGCGTCACCCTCCACGAGGGTCTCGAGGACGGGCTGCCCGGAGCCGGGCACATCCTCCTGGTGGAGGCCGCGGGCGAGGAGACGTACGACCTCGTCCGCGACACCGTCGCCGACCTCGGCCTCGGTCTCGTACGGATGGAGCAGCGGCGGCACCACATCGCCGAGGTCTTCCGCCCCGACGCCCAGCAGCAGGAGGAGGTGCCGGCGCGATGAGCTCCCAGGCCCCCGAGACCACACAGATCCACAACATCGGCTACCGCAACTACGACGGGCCGCGCCTCGGCCGCGCCTACGCGCGCCGTGCGCTGTTCTCGCAGTCGCTGCGCGGGGCGTACGGACTGGGCCGCAGCGCCAAGTCCAAGGTGCTGCCGATGATCCTCTTCGCCGTGATGTGCGTTCCCGCGCTGATCATCGTGGCGGTCGCGGTCGTCACCAAGGCGAACAAGCTGCCGCTCGACTACACGGCCTACGCGATCTACCTCCAGCTCGTGATCTGCATCTACCTGGCCGCCCAGGCCCCCCAGTCCGTCTCCCGGGACCTGAGGTTCAGGACGGTGCCGCTCTACTTCTCGCGCCCGATCGAGCGGATGGACTACGTCCTCGCCAAGTACGGGGCGATGGCATCGGCGCTCTTCGTCCTGACGGCCGCGCCGCTGGTGATCCTCTTCGTCGGGGCGCTGCTCGCGAAGCTGGACTTCTCCGACCAGGCCGCGGGCTTCGGCCAGGGGCTCGTCTCCGTGGCGCTGCTCTCGCTGCTCTTCGGCGGCATCGGCCTGGTCATGGCCGCGCTCACCCCGCGGCGCGGCTTCGGCGTCGCCGCCGTCATCGCGACCCTGGTGATCTCCTTCGGCGCGGTCTCCACGCTCCAGGGCATCGCCTACGGCACGGACAACCTCGACGCCATCAAGTGGATCGGCCTGTTCTCGCCGATCACGCTCATCGACGGAGTGCAGACCGCCTTCCTCGGCGCCGGCACCTCCTTCCCCGGCGGGGACGGCGTGGGCCCGGGCGCCGGAGTCGGCGTGGTGTACCTGCTGGTCGTCCTCGCGCTCATCGCCGGCTCGTACGGAGTCCTGATGCGCCGCTATCGAAAGGTCGGACTGTGACCACGATCAACATCGACCACGCCTCGCGGTGGTTCGGCAACGTCGTGGCCGTGAACGACGTCACGATGACCATCGGCCCCGGCGTCACCGGCCTCCTCGGCCCCAACGGGGCCGGGAAGTCCACCCTCATCAACATGATGGGCGGCTTCCTCGCCCCCTCCACGGGCACGGTCACCCTCGACGGCGCGGCGATCTGGCGCAACGAGTCCGTCTACCGGCAGATCGGCGTCGTGCCCGAGCGGGAGGCGATGTACGACTTCCTCACCGGGCGTGAATTCGTCGTCGCCAACGCCGAGTTGCACGGCCTGGGCGACAAGGAGGCGCAGCACGCGCTCGCCACGGTCGAGATGGAGTACGCGCAGGACCGCAAGATCGCGACGTACAGCAAGGGCATGCGCCAGCGCGTGAAGATGGCCTCAGCCCTCGTCCACGACCCGTCCGTGCTCCTGCTGGACGAGCCGTTCAACGGTATGGACCCGCGCCAGCGCATGCAGCTGATGGACCTGCTGCGCCGGATGGGCTCCGCGGGCCGCACGGTGCTCTTCTCCTCGCACATCCTGGAGGAGGTCGAGCAGCTCGCCTCGCACATCGAGGTGATCGTGGCCGGGCGGCACGCCGCCTCCGGCGACTTCCGCAAGATCCGCCGGCTGATGACGGACCGGCCGCACCGCTATCTCGTACGGTCCAGCGACGACCGGGCGCTCGCGGCCGCGCTCATCGCCGACCCGTCCACGGCCGGCATCGAGGTCGACCTCGCCGAAGGCGCCCTGCGCATCCAGGCGGTGGACTTCGGCCGCTTCACGGAACTGCTGCCCCGGGTCGCCCGGGCGCAGGGGATCCGGCTGCTGACGGTCTCGCCCTCGGACGAGTCCCTCGAATCGGTCTTCTCGTACCTCGTAGCGGCCTGAAAGGAGCCTGACCGATGTACAACCCCACAGTCGCCCGGCTCACCTACCGGGCCCTCCTCGGCCGCCGGCGGGCGCTGATCCTCTTCCTTCTTCCCGCGTTCCTGCTGCTGATCGCCGCTGCGGTACGGATGTTCAACGGCGCCGACGACCAGGTCGCTGCCGATGTCCTCGGCGGTTTCGCGCTCGCCACGATGGTGCCGCTGATCGGTGTCATCGCCGGAACGGGCGCGATCGGCCCGGAGATCGACGACGGTTCGATCGTCTACCTGCTGTCCAAGCCGGTGAAGCGGCCGTCGATCATCTTCACCAAGCTGATCGTCGCGATCGCCGTGACGATGGTCTTCTCCGCGGTGCCGACCTTCATCGCCGGCATGATCCTCAACGGCAACGGGCAGCAGGTGGCGGTGGCGTACACCGTCGCGGCGCTGGTCGCCTCCATCGCGTACAGCGCCCTCTTCCTGCTGCTGGGCACGGTCAGCCGGCACGCGGTCGTCATCGGGCTCGTCTACGCGCTGGTCTGGGAGGCCCTGTTCGGCTCCCTGATCTCCGGGGCGAAGACGCTCAGCGTGCAGCAGTGGGCGCTCGCGGTCGCCCAGAAGGTCAGCGGCGAGGGTCTGGTCACCTCGGACGTCGGCCTGGCGACGGCGGTGTCGCTGCTGATCGGCGTGACGGTCCTCGCGACCTGGTACGCGGGCCAGAAGCTGCGGACGCTGAAGCTGGCGGGCGAGGAGTAGGACGGCACGCACGAGTCCCTGAGCGGGACGGCACGCACGAGTCCCCGAGCAGGACGGCACGCACCCCGCGCCCCGAGCGGGACGGCGCCGTACCGAGGCCCCCGCGAGGGGGCCTCGGTACATGTCATGAGATCTCGGGCGGGTGGTCCTGCGTGGTCAGACCTTGCGGTCCCCGGCCGCGAGCAGGCCCACCACCAGAGCGGTCGCGCAGACGCCAAGCACCATGACGATCGGCACCGTCCACGAGCCGGTCGCCTGGTGCACCGCGCCGGCGACCAGCGGTCCGGCCGCGGCCAGCAGATAGCCGACGGTCTGGGCCATCCCGGAGAGCCGGGACGCGGTCACCGCGTCGCCGGCCCGCAGCACGATCAGGGTCAGGGCGAGGCCGACGCCTCCGCCCTGTCCGACGCCGAGGAGCGCGGACCACAGCCAGGCGCCCTCGACGGGCGCGGCCAGCAGCCCCGCGTAACCCGCCGCGACCAGCGTCGTGACGAGGACGACCAGCGGGCGCTGACTCCGCATCCGGCCCGCGAGCAGCGGCACCGCGAACGCCCCCGCCACCTGCGTCAGGGTGTTGAAGGCGAACAGCACGCCGGCCGTGGAGCGGCTCATCCCGTGGTCCGTGAAGATCGTCGGCATCCAGGCGATCAGGACGTACGTCCAGAGGGACTGCAGGCCCATGAAGAGGGTCACCTGCCAGGCGAGCGCGGAACGCCAGACGCTCCGCGCGGGCGCGGGCGCCGGCGCGGCACGGCCCCCGTGACCGGCGTACGGCCGACCCCCTCGCTCCGTACGGCCCTTGGCGAGCAGCACCTGAGGCAGCCAGGACACCGCGGCGAGCGCCGCCAGCAGCGACCAGAAGGCCAGTGACGCCTCCCAGCTCCCGCCGAAGGCCTCCTCCAGCGGCACCGACGCCGCCGCGACCACCGTCGCACCGGCGATCATCGCGCCCGTGTAGAGCGAGGTCATCGACGCGGCCCGGTCCGGGAAGTCCCGCTTGATCAGGCCGGGCATCAACACGTTGAGCAGCGCGATCGCCGTACCGACCAGGACACCGCCGCCGTACAGCGCGTACACCGACGGCAGCACGCGCACCAGGATGCCGAGGCCGAGCAGTAACAGCGCCGCGAGCAGCACCGGTTCGACGCCGAAGCGCCGTCCCAGCCCCGGCGCCACCAGCGCGCCCGCCCCCAGGAAGAGGACGGGTACGGAGGTCACCAGCGAACTGGCCGTCGACGACAGGCCGTACTGCGCCGCGATCTCACCCACCAGGGGAGCCACGCTCGCCAGCGCCGCCCGCATGTTGAGCGAGGCGAGCACGATCGCGGCCATGAGCAGCAGCGGGTGCGCGAGCAACGCGCGCCGCCCCGAGGCCCCTTGCGTGGCGGCGGACTGGGATCGGGTGGCCTGGGTGACGTCGGTGACCTGGGAGGCTGCGGTGGCCGGGCCGTCCTCGGACGGCGCGCCGAGGACCGGGCTGCCCGCATCCGTCCTCACCGCGACTCACCCTCCGCCGGCTTCTCCTCCGACGATTCCTCCGCGGGCGACTCCCCCGTCAGTGCCGTCACCGTCTCCATCGGCACCCGCAACAGCTCCCGGGCCTGCGTCTCCGCCGCCTCCGCGTCCCCCGACTCGATCGCCGCGATCAGCGCCTCGTGCGCGTCGATGTCGACCGGCGGCATCTCCCGGTCGCCGAGCGCCTCCACGAGCACCTCGTGCACCTGGGTGGAGAAGAAGCGGTACACCTCGGTGAAGGCCGCGTTGTGCGTGGCCGCGACGACGGCCAGGTGGAAGGCCAGGTCCGCGTCCGCGTCACGGTCGCCCTCCTCGCGGAGGGTGGTGAGGGCGGCCCGCAGCCGCAGCAGGTCGTGGGTGTCCCGCCGTACCGCGGCGAGGCGCGCCGCCTCCGCCTCCAGCGCCACCCGCAGTTCCAGGACGTCCCGTGCGCCGGCATGGCGCATGCCGCGCAGGACGGCCGCGGGATCGGCGGTCGAGCGGACGAACGTGCCGTTGCCCTGACGCGAGGCGAGGAGCCCCGCGTGGACCAGGACCCGGATCGCCTCACGGACGGTGTTGCGGCCGACGCCCAGCTGCTCGGCGAGCTCGTGCTCGGTCGGGATGCGGTCGCCGACGGCCCACTCGCCCTGGACCAGCTGCTCCCGCAGCTGCTCGACCACCGAATCCACCAGCGAGGTCCGCCCCGCCGCCTTCAGCGCCATCACCACTCCACCGCCATGCGACACTCCACCCTCATTGGCCCGGTTGCCCAGTCATCCTACAACTGACGCCCGAGGCCCTCCGAGGGGCGCCGGACTACTGTGGCTCCGTACGGGACCGAACACCCTCACCACCCTCGGGAGTCAGTCATGTCAGACCGCTTCGACGTCGTCGTACTCGGAGCTGGCCCCGGCGGCTACGTCGCTGCCATCCGCGCCGCCCAGCTGGGCAAGCGGGTCGCGGTCGTCGAAGAGAAGTACTGGGGCGGTGTCTGCCTGAACGTCGGCTGCATCCCCACCAAGGCGCTGCTGCGCAACGCCGAGCTCGCCCACATCTTCAACCACGAGGCCAAGACCTTCGGCATCAAGGTCGACGGCACGGTCTCCTTCGACTACGGCGAGGCGTTCAGCCGCAGCCGCACGGTCGCGGACGGCCGGGTCAAGGGCGTCCACTTCCTGATGAAGAAGAACGGCATCACGGAGTTCGACGGCCGCGGCACCTTCGTCGACGCGAACACGATGCAGGTCGACAAGTCCGACGGCACGACGCAGACGATCACCTTCGACAACTGCATCATCGCCACCGGTGCCACCCCGCGGCTCCTGCCGGGCACCGCCCGCAGCGAGCGCGTCGTGACGTACGAGGAGCAGATCCTCGCCGAGGACGTGCCGCAGTCGATCATCATCGCCGGCGCCGGCGCGATCGGCATCGAGTTCGCCTACGTCCTGCACAACTACGGCGTGAAGGTGACGATCGTCGAGTTCCTCGACCGGGTCGCGCCGCTGGAGGACGCGGACGTCTCCAAGGAGCTGGCCAAGCAGTACCGCAAGCTCGGCATCGACGTCCTCACCTCCACCCGCGTCGAGGCGATCGACGAGTCCGGCCCGCAGGTCCGCGTCACCGTCACCGGCAAGGACGGCGCGCAGAAGGTCCTGGAGGCCGACAAGGTCCTGCAGGCCATCGGCTTCGCCCCGAACGTCTCCGGCTACGGCCTGGAGAGCACCGGCGTGGCGCTCACCGAGCGCGGCGCGATCGAGGTCGACGGCCGCTGCCGCACCAACGTGCCGCACATCTACGCCATCGGTGACGTGACCGCGAAGCTGATGCTCGCGCACACCGCCGAGTCCATGGGTGTCGTCGCCGCCGAGACCATCGGGGACGCCGAGACCATGGAGCTCGACTACCCGATGATCCCGCGCGCCACGTACTGCCAGCCGCAGATCGCCAGCTTCGGCTGGACCGAGGCGCAGGCGCGGGAGAAGGGGTACGACGTCAAGGTCGCCAAGTTCCCGTTCACCGCCAACGGCAAGGCGCACGGCCTCGGCGACTCCACCGGCTTCGTGAAGATCATCGCCGACGCGCAGTACGGCGAGATCATCGGCGCGCACCTGATCGGCCCCGACGTCACCGAGCTGCTGCCCGAGCTGACGCTGGCCCAGCAGTGGGACCTGACGGTCCACGAGGTCGCGCGGAACGTCCACGCGCACCCGACGCTGGGCGAGGCCGTGAAGGAAGCGGTCCACGGTCTTGCCGGACACATGATCAATTTCTGAGAACTCTCCCGGTTCAGGGTGATAGGCACTGAAACGTGCCGTGTGAAACCCTTTCTGGTGGTGCGCCGGGTGGCGAACCGTCCCGACCGATCAGGTCGTGGGTGCGTTCGTCACCCGGTACGCATGTGTGGCTGCTCGTCATCGCGATCACCAGCATCGTCATCGCGCTGTCGTCCGACGGCCTGGAGCACTACCTGCTGCACCGCAACAGCAGCAATCTCCACCAGCTCTCCCACCACCCGATCCGGGCGCTGCTCGGCAGTGCGTTCTGGATCGAGAACCCGGCGAACTTCCTGCTGTACGCGGTGCTGTTCGAGGTCTTCCACGCGCCCGTCGAGCGCTGGCTCGGCACGCCGCGCTGGCTCGTCACGGTCGCCACGGCCCACATCGCGGCCACGCTCATCAGCCAGAAGGTCGTCCTGGAGGCGATCCAGGACCACGATGTGCCGCGCAGCATGGCGCACGTGGTGGACATCGGCGTCAGCTACGGGCTCGCGGCGTCGGTCGGCATCCTGACCTACCGGATCCCGCGGCCCTGGCGGTGGCTCTATCTGGCGGGAGCGCTGACGTTATTCGCCGTACCGCTGTTCACGAGCCATACGTACACGGATCTGGGTCACGCGATCTCGCTCGCCGTCGGTCTGGCCTGCCGGCCGCTCACCCGGGGCGTCCCGCGCGGTAATTCGGTGGCTTCCGAACCTCCGCCACGCGCACACTAGTTGTGCGGGAGACGCCCGCTGTGAGGCCGCCGGGCCGGCCACGAGACCGGGGAGGAGCGCGACGATGACCGACACCAGTTCGAGCCGGAGTTCGAGTCCGTCGAGCTCCCTGCAGGGCGGCGCCCCCTAGCGCCGCCGGGGCGGCCGCTTCGAGCGCGCGGGTTCTCCGCGCGAGGCCGCCCACCCGGAGGATTGGCCGAGTGGTAAGGCAGCGGCTTGCTAAGCCGTAGTCGGGTTCACGCCCGCGCGCGTTCGATCCGCGCATCCTCCGCGTGACCCCTGGGCGGGCGGCGACCATGCTGTGACAGCCGGCCGCCGAGGCCCGGGGCCGTAGCGAAGCGGTGAGGCCCGTACGGGTACGGGCCCCGCGCCTACGCCGCGAGCAGGCGCTCCAGCACGACCGCGATGCCGTCGTCCTCGTTCGAGGTCGTGACCTCGTCCGCGACCGCCTTCAGGGATTCGTGCGCGTTCTCCATCGCCACGCCGCGCGCCGCCCAGCCGAACATCGGGATGTCGTTCGGCATGTCGCCGAAGGCGATCGTCTCCGCCGCCTTCACGCCGAGCCTGCGGGCCGCGAGCGAGAGGCCGGTGGCCTTGCTCAGACCCAGCGGGAGGATCTCGACGATCCCCGGGCCGGCCATGACGACGTCCACCAGGCTGCCGACCGTCTGCCGGGCGGCGCCCGCCAGCTCGTCGTCCGACAGCGTGGGGTGCTGGATGTAGAGCTTGTTCAGCGGGGCGGACCACAGCTCCGCCGGGTCCTCGAAGGGGACGAACGGCAGCGGCCCCTCCTGCACCCGGTAGTCCGGACTGATCAGCACCGCGCCGTCCAGACCGTCCCGGCTCGCCGCCAGGGCCAGCGGTCCCACCTCGGCCTCGATCTTCGACAGCGCCAGACCGGCCAGCTGCCGGTCCAGGGTGACCGAGGTCAGCAGCCGGTGTTCGCCCGCGTGGTAGACCTGCGCGCCCTGACCGCACACCGCGAGTCCCTCGTAGCCGAGGTCGTCGAGGATGTGCCGCGTCCAGGGGACGGACCGGCCGGTGACGACGATGTGCGCCGCCCCCGCCGCCACCACGGCGGCGAGAGCGTCACGCGTACGTTCCGAGACCGACTCGTCGGCGCGCAGCAGCGTGCCGTCGAGGTCCGTCGCGACGAGCTTGTACGGGAAGGAGCTCACTTGGAGATCGGCTCCAGGACCTCGCGGCCACCCAGGTAGGGCCGGAGGACCTCGGGCACCCGCACCGAACCGTCCGGGAGCTGGTGGTTCTCCAGGATCGCCACGATCGTGCGCGGCACGGCGCACAGGGTGCCGTTCAGCGTCGCGAGCGGCTGGACGACCTTCTTGCCGCCCCGCTCGTCGCGCATCCGCACGGACAGGCGGCGCGCCTGGAAGCCGTCGCAGTTCGACGCGGAGGTCAGCTCGCGGTACTTGCCCTGGGTCGGGATCCAGGCCTCGCAGTCGAACTTGCGCGAGGCGGAGGAGCCCAGGTCGCCGGTGGCCACGTCGATGACCTGGAAGGGCAGCTCAAGGCTGGTGAGCCACTGCTTCTCCCACTCCAGGAGCCGCTTGTGCTCGTTCTCGGCGTCCTCCGGAGCGACGTACGAGAACATCTCGACCTTGTCGAACTGGTGGACCCGGAAGATGCCCCGGGTGTCCTTGCCGTACGTGCCGGCCTCACGGCGGAAGCACGGCGAGAAGCCGGCGTAGCGCAGCGGGAGCTTGTCCGCGTCGATGATCTCGTCCATGTGGTACGCGGCGAGCGGCACCTCGGACGTACCGACGAGGTAGAAGTCGTCCTTCTCCAGGTGGTACACGTTCTCCGCGGCCTGGCCGAGGAAGCCGGTGCCCTCCATGGCGCGCGGGCGGACCAGCGCCGGCGTCAGCATCGGGATGAACCCGGCCTCGGTCGCCTGCGCGATCGCCGCGTTGACGAGGGCCAGCTCCAGCAGGGCGCCGACACCCGTCAGGTAGTAGAAGCGCGAGCCGGAGACCTTGGCGCCCCGCTCGACGTCGATGGCGCCCAGCGCCTCGCCCAGCTCCAGGTGGTCCTTGGGCTCGAAGCCCTCGGCCGCGAAGTCGCGGATCGTGCCGTGCGTCTCCAGGACGACGAAGTCCTCCTCGCCGCCGACGGGCACGTCCGCGTGGACGATGTTCCCGAGCTGGAGCAGGAGCTTGCGGGCCGTCTCGTCGGCCTCGTTCTGCTCGGCCTCGGCGGCCTTGACGTCGGTCTTGAGCTGCTCCGCCTTCTGCAGGAGCTCGGCGCGCTCCTCGGGGGAGGCCTTGGGGATCAGCTTGCCGAGCGCCTTCTGCTCGGATCGGAGCTCGTCGAAGCGGACGCCGGACGACCTGCGCCGCTCATCGGCGGAGAGCAGGGCGTCGACGAGTTCGACGTCCTCTCCACGGGCGCGCTGGGAGGCGCGAACACGGTCGGGGTCCTCACGGAGCAGGCGAAGGTCAATCACCCCACCAGGCTACCGGTGCGCGCTCGTCCCACCCCACCCGATATAGCCGTGCGTGTTGCTATGCCCGAATTGCCGGCATTGGGAAATGCTCTCCCTATTCGTCAATAAACGGTACAGGGGCCCCCGAAAAGGGGCGGACGGGCGCGCGGCTTGACCGAACCGCCCCGTGGGTGCGCGGACTTCTCCACAGCGGAGGCCTGTCCTGAAAAGTTTTCCACAGGCTGTGCGGAACTTCTGTGGATCGTGAACGAATTCCTGGGCGCAATCATGATCAAACCACCCCGGCGCACTCTTCCGGGTGGGAATTCCTTGATCTCACTCGCTCTAAAGAGTTGATCAACGGAATGGGGGTGACGTGAGGCGGGCTGCGCCCTGTGGGTGACAGAAAGCCGACTGGGGTGATTTGTCGACCTCACTCCCCAGCCATATCGACTTGTCCCCAGGCCGAGAGGGTCGCCTGTGGATAACTAGGGGCGTGGACGGAAAATATGCAGGTAGGACTAGTGGTTCACGCCTGTGGACGACCGCCCCCGGCGAAGGAGGCGGTGGGGCACTATCAGGTCAGGCCCGACCGTCCTGGGCCCTCGCCAGCCAATCGGAGGCCGCCATGAACTCCGCGTCCGACGTCCCGCGCCGCAGCGCCCGTACGTCCTCGACCGCGACGCCCGCCCGCGGGTACGAACCGAGGAACCGCACCTTCGGGCAGATCCGCTTCAGACCCATGAGTGCCTCGCCCACGCGCCGGTCCGAGACATGGCCCTCGGCGTCCACGGCGAAGCAGTAGTTGCCGATCCCCGCGCCCGTCGGACGGGACTGGATCAGCATCAGGTTGACCCCGCGCACCGCGAATTCCTGGAGCAGCTCGAGGAGGGCACCCGGATGGTCATCACCCAGCCACAGCACCAGCGACGTCTTGTCCGCGCCCGTCCGCGCCGAGGGCCTGGCCGGACGGCCCACCAGGACGAACCGGGTCTCGGCGTTCTCCGCGTCGTGGATCTCGGTGACCAGGGCCTCCAGGCCATAGGTCGCCGCCGCGAACTCGCCGGCGAAGGCCGCGTCGAACCGGCCCTCCTGCACCAGCCGGGCCCCGTCCGCGTTCGAGGCCGCCGACTCCCACAGGGCGTCGGGCAGGTGACCGCGCAGCCAGTTCCGCACCTGCGGCTGCGCCACGGGGTGACCGGTGACCGTCTTGATCTCGGACAGCTTGGTGCCCGGCCGGACGAGCAGCGCGAAGGCGATCGGCAGGACCACCTCGCGGTAGATCATCAGCGGTTCCCCGGAGGCCAGCTCGTCCAGCGTCGCGGTGACGCCGCCCTCAACCGAGTTCTCGATCGGTACGAGCGCGGCGGCGGCCTCTCCGTTGCGTACGGCGTCCAGCGCGGCCGGTACGGAGACCATCGGGACGAGTTCCCGGGTCGCGGCCTCGGGCAGCGTACGCAGCGCGGCCTCCGTGAAGGTGCCTTCGGGGCCGAGATACGTATACCGGGTGGCTGACATACGGTCACCCTAATAGGCGCCGGGCTTTCAGGACTCCAGAAGCCGCTGGCCCACGTACTCGCCCTCCGCTGCCCCGCCCGGCACGGCGAAGAGGCCGCTCGCCTCGTGCCGGACGAACGGGGAGAGCGCGTCGCCCCGGTCGAGCTTGCGCTGAACAGGGACGAAGCCCCTGAGCGGGTCGGCCTGCCAGCAGATGAAGAGCAGCCCCGCGTCGGGGGTGCCGTCCGGCGCGATCCCGTCGTGGAAGGAGAAGGGGCGGCGCAGCATGGCCGCTCCGCCGTTCTGTTCGGGGGCGGAGATCCGCGAGTGGGCGTTGTCCGGGATCACGAGCTTGCCGTCGGGCCCGGTCTTGTCGAGGTCGAGTTCGGTGGTCTCGGTTCCTCCGGTGAGCGGGGCGCCGTCGGACTTGCGGCGTCCGATGACCCGCTCCTGCTTGTCCAGGGAGAGCTTCTCCCAGTCGTCGAGCAGCATGCGGATCCGGCGGACGACGGCGTACGAGCCTCCGGCCATCCACTCCTGAGCCCCGGAGGCGCCGGTCCCGCCCCCGGCGGGGACGAAGATCCGCTGGTCGAAGTCGGGGTCGGACGGCTTCGGGTTGCCGGTTCCGTCCACCTGGCCCATGAGATTGCGGGCGGTCATCGGCCTGGCCGTGGCACCTGCGGACCGGTTGAAGCCGTTCATCTGCCAGCGGACACCGGCAGCCGAGCCGGCGTCCTTCTGCAGGGCGCGCAGTGCGTGGAAGGCGACCAGTGCGTCGTCGGCGCCGATCTGCACCCAGAGGTCGCCCTCGGAGCGCTTGGGGTCGAGGGCGTCGGCGGAGAAGGCGGGCAGTGCGTCGAGCTGTGTGGGGCGGCGGGCGGTGAGTCCCGTACGGCCGAAGAACGAGTGGCCGAAGCCGAAGGTGACCGTCAGGGAGGAGGGTCCGGCGTCCAGGGCGATACCGGTGTCGTCGGTCGACGGCTTGCCCGCCATCAGGTCCTTGGCCGTCGCCGACCAGCGGCGCAGCAGCGCGGCGGCCTCCTTGCGGCCGGCCCCGGGCGCGAGGTCGAAGGCGATCAGATGGCCGCGCGCCTGAAGCGGAGTGATGATCCCCGCTTGATGTTTCCCGTGAAACATCGCCTCGGTGGAGCCGACGGTCGCCAGCGCCGTTCCGTCGGCGGCAGAGGAGGCCGAGGAGCCGGAGTCGGCGACCGCCGCATAGACCCCGGTGCCGCCCGCAGCGCCGAGGGCGAGGCCGGCCGCGCCCGCAGCGCCGACCGTGCCGAGCAGCCGCCGCCGGGAGATCTCAAGGTTGTCGTTGTCGCTCACGTCGGTCAGCCGATCTTCACGTTCTTGTCGATGGTGGTCTGGTCGATGTCGGAGGTGCGGACGGTCACCTGGATCTGCCAGTCGCCGGCCATCGGGATCTGTACGGCGTTGGCGCTCCAGTGTCCGGCCTGGATCCGCTCGGGGACGACGGGCAGCGGGCCCACGTCCTTCGCCTTCAGGGTGAAGGCGACCTTGATCTCGGGCAGGTCCAGGGGGCGGCCGTCGGGGCCGTCGACGAACAGGTGGAGCACGTTGGCGCCGGTCCGGCCGGGGTCGAGGCTGAGCCGTACGGTCCCCTTGCCCGCGGGGCCGCCGGTGTCGAAGGGCAGCCGGATGTCGACGGGCCGCTCGGGCACCGCGGTCGAACCGGAGGCGGACTGCGAGCGGCCCGCCTCTTCCTCCGTGCGGCCGGGCTCGGTCGAGGTCAGGACGGTCGTCACGGCGAGGAGGACGACGGCGACCACGGCTTCGGTCAGGACGGAGCGTCGCAGGCCGGTGCGCTCGGGGTCGGCGTCCCGGTCCCGCTTCGTACGGGCGAGGGCGACGGCGGCCCGCTGCCGGGCGAGCTGCGCGGCCCGCTCGGGGTCGAGGGCCTCCTCTTCCCGGTCGCTCGCTGCCAGGTCGGCCTCGTCCCGGCCGTCCTCTTCCTGGGCGGCCTCCTCCCGGTCGTTCTCGTCCTGGGCGGCCTCGTCCCGGCCGTCCTCGTCCTGAGCGTCCTCCTCCCGGTCGTTCTCGTCCTGCGCGGTCTCTTCGGCGGGTGCGTCGGACGCCGCCGGTTCCCCGAGGCGCTGGGTCCAGCGGCGGGATATCCAGGCGATACCGACCAGGACGGCCACGAGCCCGACCTTGACCAGGAGCAGCTGTCCGTACGACGTGCCGGTCAGCGCGGACCAGGAGCCGACCTGTCGCCAGGACTGGTAGAGCCCGGTGGCCGCGAGGACCACGACCGAACCGAAGGCGAGCTTCGAGAAGCGTTCCACCGCGGTCCGCTCGATGCCGGGTGCCCGGTAGAGGGCGACGAGCAGCGCGGTCAGTCCGCCGAGCCAGGCCGCGACGGCGAGCAGGTGCAGCAGGTCGACGGGCATCGCGATCCCCGGCTGGATGCCGGTGGAGGCGTGCTCGGCGAGGGCCCAGGTGCCGGCGATACCGGCGGCGACGACGGTGCCGCCGATCGCGAGCCCGAAGGTGAGGTCCTTCTTCTCCTTCTCGTCGGTCCGCTTGGTGTACGTCCCGAAGAGCACGGCGACGAAGAGCGCGGCCGCGCCGAGCAGCAGCAGCCGGGAGATGAGCGCGGCGCCGGTCTTCGTCTCCAGGACGGAGCCGAGTCCGCCGAGGTCGAAGGCGTCGGCGAGTTCGCCGGAGCCGGTGTACGGGTTGCGGAGCAGCAGCATGGCCAGCGTGGCCGCGGTCAGGGTGAGCCAGCCCCGCACGACGAGCCGCTGGAGGGGCCGGACGCTCGCGCCGCGCGGCCAGCAGGCGAGGACGAAGGCGCTGCCGCCGACGAGGACGACGAAGCCGGCGTACGAGAGGTAGCGGGCGATGCCGTAGAGCGCGCCGACGAGTCCGCCGCCGACCTCCTGGTCGGGGAGGGCGACGGTGGTCTGGGAGGGGGCGCCGATGGAGAAGGTGAAGGCGCCCGCGATGGGGTGGCTGTCGGCGGAGACGGTCTGCCAGGCGACGGTGTACGTGCCCTCGGGCAGGCCGGCGCGGAGTCCGACCCCGTACCTGACGATCGAGCCGCTGCACAGGTCGCGTATCTCGGCGGTGTCCACGCGGTTGCCCGCCGGGTCGAGGACCCGGATCGAGTCGTCGCTCATGGCGACCTGTTCGGAGAAGGTGAGGTTGACGTCCTTGGGGGCGGTGGCGACCACCGCCCCGTCCTGCGGGTCGCTGCCGGTGAGCGCGGCATGCGCGGACGCGGGGGCTGCGCCGGCGAGCAGGGCGCCGAGGAGCGTGGCCGCGACGAGCAGCAGCCGCGCCAGGGCGGTTCCGAGGCGCGGGGCGGTGGTGGTGGGCATGTGTGTGTCAGTCCCTCAAGTAGCTCAGTGCTGCTTCGGGTTGTGGGTGGCGGCCTCGACGGGAAGGTCGACCTTGATCGGGTCGGACTTCTCGAAGTGCAGCTCGATGCTGACCTTGTCGCCCTGCTTGGGCTTCTGCTTCAGCGCCATGAACATGATGTGGCTGCCGCCGCGTTCGAGCTTCAGCTCGCCGTTGGCAGGGATGTCGAAGGACTTCACCTGCTGCATCTTCTGGTTCTTCGTCTCGTGGATCTGGACGTCGTCCGAGATCGGGCTCGTGACGGAGGTCAGCTTGTCCGCGGTGGCACTGTCGTTCTTGACGGTCAGGAAGCCGCCGGCCATGTCCATCACGGGCTGCGGCATGAACGCGCCGCTGACCTTCAGTTCGGGCTTGCCGGTGGCTCCGGCGGCTCCGGCGGAACTGTCGGTCGAGCACCCGGTCAGCGCCAGCCCGGAGGTGAGGGCGAGGGCGGCGATCAGGGTGGTGGTGCGGCGGTTCACGGGTTCTCCCCCTTGATGAGCTTCGGCAGGTCCTTGGTGTAGTCCTCGACCCTCGTGTCCTCGCCGTACAGGACGTAGCCCTGGTCGGTCGTGGGCGAGAAGGCGATCACCTGCGCTCCGTGCATGGAGACGACCGAGCCGTCCTTCTCCTTCTTCGGCGGGTCGATGCCGATGCCGATCTGGCGGGCGCCCGCCTGGATCGTGGTGAAGTCGCCGGTGAGGCCGATGAAGGACGGGTCGCCGGCGGCGGGGAGCCACTTGCCGAGTTCGGCCGAGGTGTCCCGCTCGGGGTCGGTGGTGACGAAGACGACCTGGAGCTTGTCCTGGTCGGCCTTGGGGAGCTGCTTCTTGGCGATGGCGATGTTGCTCATCGTCAACGGGCAGACGTCGGGGCAGTGCGTGTAGCCGAAGTAGATCAGCGTCGGCTTGCCCTTGGTCTGCGCGCGGAGGTCGAACTTCTGGCCCTTGGTGTCCGTGAGGACGAGGTCGGGCTTGGTGAACGGGCGGTCTAGGACGGTCGCCGCCTTGGTGCCGTCGCTGCCGCCGGAGATCGCGGCGACCGTTCCGTTGCCGGATCCGGCGGCCTTGTCGTCTCCGCCGCCGAGGCCGACCGCGGCCGTCACCGCGAGGGCGGCGACGACCGCGACGGCGGCGGCGATCAGGGGCGCGCGGCGGCTGGGCCGGGTCCGCGCGTCGGTGCTGGGGTCGTTCGTCTTCTGGACGGACATGGAACTCGTTCTCTCGTGGTTCTCTCGGTTCAGGCCGAGCGGCGGCGGCCGGCGAGCAGGCCGAAGGCGACACCCGCGACACCGATGAGGATGCCGACGACGCCGAGGACGCGGGCGGTGGTGTCGCTGCTGTCGGAGTCCGCGTGGGCGGCGCTCTCCGTGTGGGCCTTGTCGCCCTTGGCCTCGTCCTTGGCCTTGTCGTCGTGACCGGCCTTGTCGTCCGTCTTGGCGCCGCCGCCGCCGTGGTGGTCGTCGCTCGCCGCGGAGAGCTTCAGGACGGGCGCGGGGTACTGGGGCTCGGCCCCGTCCTTGGCCTCCTCGATCCAGCGGACGACCTCGTCGTTGTCGTACGTCTGGATGGCCTTGATGACGAGCTGGTCGGTGTTCTCCGGCAGCTGGCCGAGGGAGAGCGGGAACTGCTGGAACTGGCCGGGGCCGATCTTCGAGCCGTCCGCGGTCCAGGTGACCTTGGTGACGGCCTCGTTGATGGTCTTGCCGTGCAGCTCCAGCGGCTTGGCGAGCTTGGACTTGGTGACCTCGGACTTCCAGCCGGGGACGGGCTGCGGCATCACGGAGGCGAGGGGGTGGTCGGCCGGGAAGTTGACCTCGACCTTGATGGTGGAGGCGTTGTCGCGCTCGTTGGGGACCTTGACGTTGACCGTCGCGTAGCCGCCCTTGGCGGCCTCACCCTGCGGCTGGACGCCGACGTGCGCGAAGGCGGTGCCGGAGAGCAGCACGACGGAGGAGAGGGCGATGCCACCGGTGAGGGCGATACGGGAAACGTTCATGACTACAGGACACTCCAGCTCGTGAGAAGGGTCGGGGTTCCGGCACGCCGAGGGCCGGAAGGGTGTGATCCGGTTGGTACGGGCGTACGAAGAGCCGCGGGCCCGCTCTCGGTGAGCGGTCCGCGTCAGGCCGCGAGGGCGCAGTCGGCGGCCGGAGGGCCGCGCCGGACGACCGTGTGCTGGAGTGCCTCGGCGCCGGTGGGCGGCGAGGTGTGGTCCGCGGTACGGGCAAGGCGGCGCGGTCCGGCGGCCGGAAGTCCGGGGAGGCCGGCGAGCAGGGCCCGTACGAGAGTCAGCGCGGCGCGCAGGGAGCGGACGAGGGCGCCTTCGGCGAGTTCGGTCGCCCCGTGGGTGGAGAGCCGGACGAGCCGGCCGAGGGCGAGGTCGCCGTGGCGCAGGAGCCAGCCGGTGGCGAGTGCGGCCAGGAGGTGGCCCAGCACCATCGGCAGGTCGGGGAGGATCTCGGCGCCGGACGCCGTTCCGGCCGCGAGGTGGGCGGCGTGGGCCGTGTGCGCGGTGGCGGCGGCGTCGGCCGGGTCGAGGCCGGCGTCGCTGATGATCCGGGTGGCGTCGGCGGCGCTCAGGGACGTGGCCCCGCCGCCGCATACGATCTTGGCGGCCATCCGGATCAGCGCGTCGTCGGTGACCGGACCGAGGGAGCCGGCCGAGAGCGGCCGCTGCCCGAGCCCGAACAGGACGTGCAGCCCGAGCTGTCCGCCGGCCAGGGCGGTGACGATGACGGGCAGCGAGCGTTCCCGTCCGGCGAAGAGCACGGTGACGCCGAAGATCGCGAGGAAGCCGGCGGCCAGTGTCCACAGGGCGATGCCCGCGCATGCGGCGAGGGCGTGTCCGAGCCCGGACAGCACGACGCAGACCGCGGTGAACACCGCGGCCCTCAGCAGGCGTGGCGCGAGCGCGGGGGCAGACATGGCGGGCCCATCATTGCACCAGGCCCGTGCCCCGCATGAGGCAGGTCCGGAAGATCACCTTTGGTGCCTTCGGGGCGACTTCGGGCGGGGCGCCGGATGGGGCGTCGGAAGGGGGGCCGGATGGGACGCCGGGCAGGGTCTGCGGCGGGGTGTCGGGACCGGCATACACCGGCGCACGGCGTGTACACATCCGCCGAACGAGCGCTCTTGTGGTGCCGAGGCGCTTACGGACCTCATAGGGCGGCAATAGGTAACGGTATGTCGCGCCGCAGCATGTCGAGCCGCAGCCAGGAGGCTGAAGCATGAGCATCTGGTGGTCCCTCCATCTGAGGCGCGAAGCCGCGAGCGTTCCGCTCGCCCGGCGGCTGCTGCTCGGCACGATGGAGACGGCGGGGGTCGACCCCGATGTGTCCTACGAACTGTCGGTCGCACTGACCGAGGCGTGCGCCAACGCGGTGGAGCACGGCGGGGACTCCGGTTCCGGCCCGGCCTCGGCGGAGTACCGGGTCACCGCGTATCTGGACGGCGAGACCTGCCACATCGAGGTGGCGGACTCCGGGCCGGGTTTCTCGGCGGCCGGGTGCCCGGTGACCTCCGCCGCCGCGGACGCCGAGAACGGGCGGGGTCTGCGGCTGATCGAGGAGCTGGCGGACCATGTCCACTTCGGCCGTACGGGCCGGGGCGGGGCACTGGTCAGCTTCGACAAGATCGTGAAGTGGCGTACGGACGCCCCGCTCGCGCTGACGTGATCTGACGGCGCGTACGAAAAAGGGCCCCGGCCGACCGTCACGGTCGGCGGGAGCCCTCTCTCGTACGCGCCTTCAGGCCGGCCGGTCAGCCCTTCAGGGCGGCCATCCACGCCTCGACCTCGTCGGCCTGGCGCGGCAGCGAGGCGGAGAGGTTCCGGTTGCCGTCCTCGGTGACGAGGATGTCGTCCTCGATGCGGACGCCGATGCCGCGGTACTCCTCCGGCACGCTCAGGTCGTCGGCCTGGAAGTAGAGTCCCGGCTCGACGGTCAGGCACATGCCCGGCTCGAGGGTGGTGTCGACGTACGCCTCGGTGCGCGCGGCGGCGCAGTCGTGGACGTCCATGCCGAGCATGTGGCCGGTGCCGTGCAGGGTCCAGCGGCGCTGGAGGCCGAGCTCCAGGACGCGGTCGACCGGGCCCTCGACCAGGCCCCACTCGACGAGCTTCTCGGTGAGCACGCGCTGGGCGGCGTCGTGGAAGTCGCGGTAGGCGGCGCCGGGCTTCACCGCGGCGATGCCCGCCTCCTGCGCCTCGTACACGGCGTCGTAGATCTTGCGCTGGAGCTCGGTGTAGCGGCCGTTGATGGGCAGGGTGCGGGTCACGTCGGCGGTGTAGAGCTCGGTGGTCTCCACGCCGGCGTCGAGGAGCAGCAGCTCGCCCGGGCGGACCGCGCCGTCGTTGCGTACCCAGTGGAGGGTGGTGGCGTGCGGGCCGGCGGCGCAGATGGAGCCGTAGCCGACGTCGTTGCCCTCGACGCGGGCGCGCAGGAAGAAGGTTCCTTCGATGTAGCGCTCGCTGGTGGCCTCGGCCTTGTCGAGGACCTTGACGACGTCCTCGAAGCCGCGGGCGGTGGAGTCGCAGGCCTTCTGGAGCTCGGCGATCTCGAACTCGTCCTTGACGAGGCGGGCCTCGGAGAGGAAGACGCGCAGTTCCTCGTCGCGCTCGGCGGTGACCTTGTCGGTCAGCGCGGCCTCGATGCCGGCGTCGTGGCCGCGGACGGCGCGGACCGGGCCGGTGGCCTCCTTGAGCGCGGCGGTCAGCTCGCGGACGTCCTTGGCCGGGATGCCGAGCAGCTGCTCGGCCTCGGTCAGGGAGTGACGGCGGCCGACCCACAGCTCGCCCTGGCCGTCGAGCCAGAACTCGCCGTTCTCGCGGTCGGAGCGCGGCAGCAGGTAGATCGTCGCCTTGTGGCCGCTCTTCGTGGGCTCCAGGACGAGGACGCCGTCCTGCGTCTGGTCGCCGGTGAGGTAGGCGTACTCGGTCGACGCGCGGAAGCTGTACTCGGTGTCGTTCGAGCGCGTCCTCAGGTTGCCGGCCGGGATCACGAGGCGCTCGCCCGGGAAGCGGGCGGAGAGCGCGGCACGGCGGTCGGCGGTGTGCCGCGCCTGGGCGATCGGCTCCAGGCCGCGCAGCTCGGTGTCGGCCCAGCCGGACTTCATGTTCTCGGCGAGCTCGTCGGACACGCCCTGGTACAGGCCGTTCTTGCGCTGCTTGATCGGCTCTTCGGTCTCGTCCGGGGTTTCCGGGGTGAGCTCGTCTGCCACGGGGGTCTCCTTTTGGTACGACACTGAACCCCCTCCATCGTACGGTCGTACGGAAGGGGGCCCAGGGCCGTAAGACCCATTACCGCTGAGTCACCTCCGGCCTACGCGCAGCTCATGCGCGGCGCGGCTCCGGCGAGGACGCGTGGTCCGTGCGGGGCTCATTCGAAGCGGGCCGCGAGCAGGACGACGTCCTCTCCGTCGACGGCGTGGGCGAGGCCCTCGGGCAGCATCGTCCGCAGGACGTGGTCGGCGATGGCTCCGGGGTCCCTGCGGTCCGCCTTCGGGACGCTCGCGGCGGCCGCGTGCAGCCGTGCGAAGGCCCGGTCCATGGGGTCGCCGGTCCTGCGGAGCAGCCCGTCGGTGTAGAGCAGCACCGTTTCTCCGGGGGCGGGGGCGATCTCGATGCTCGGCGCCTCCCAGCAGGCGAGCATCCCGAGCGGTGCCGACAGCGAGGTCTCGACGAACTCCGTGCGGTGGTCGCCGATGATCAGCGGCGGGGTGTGTCCGGCTCCGGCGAGGACGAGCTTGCGCTGCTTCGGCTCGGAGTAGGCGAAGAGCGCGGTGGCCGAGCGGGCGGGCTCGGTCAGCCTGAGCAGGAGCTCCAGGTCGGAGAGGACGGCGACGGGGTCCTCGCCCTCCATGACCGCGTACGCCCGCAGGGAGGCGCGCAGCCGGCCCATCGCGGCGAGCGCGCTGGGGCCGGTCCCGGAGACGGAGCCGACGGCGAGACCGAGGGCGCCCTCGGGCAGCGGCAGCGCGTCGTACCAGTCGCCGCCGCCCTGGGGGCCGGTGTGGTGGCGGGCGGCGAGCTGGACGCCGGGGACCCGGGGGAGGCGGCTGGGCAGCAGCTCCTCGGCGATGGTGGCGACCTGGACGCGGGCCCGTTCCAGCTCCAGGAGGCGGGCGAGGTGCTCGGTGGCGTGGCGGCTGTAGAGGCCGACGAGATGGCGCTGGCGTTCGGCGGGTTCGGCGGGTTCGTCGTAGAGCCAGACGACGGCGCCGAGCTTGCCCGCCGCCTCGGTGGCGAGGGGGAGCGCGTAGCTGGCGGCGTAGCCGAGCCGGGCGGCGACTTCGCGCTGGCGCGGGTCGAGCCCGGCCTCCCCGAGCAGGTCGGGGACGGCGATCGGATCGGGAACGGTGATCGGGTGGGGGGTCGCGGTCGAAGGGGGCGCGGCGATCGGATCGGGGAAGCCGTGGGCGCCGGCCGGATCGGGGACGGCCCGTGCGGCGGCCGGTTCGTGGGCCGGTTCGGGGAGGCCGTCGAGGATGCGGCCGTACGAGGTGGCGCTGCGCGGCACGGTCTCGATGGTGCCGAGGTCGGCGTGGGCGAGTCCGAGGCCGATGGTGGAGGTGGGTCCGAGGCCGTCGCCGGGTTCGAGGACGGCCATGCCGCGACGGGCGCCGACGAGGGCGGCTCCGGCGCGCAGCACCTCGCGCAGCGCTTCGTCGAGCGAACCGGTCTTGACCAGGCGTTCGGTGAGTTCGTGGAGGGTGGTGAGGTCGGAGACCCAGCCGGCCAGCCGGTCCTGGATCATCGCGCCGGGGATCGCCGGGAGGGCTGTCGCGGACGGGTGTACGGGCGGAACAGGCGCGGTAGTGTGCGCGGGCGAGGGAACCGTGGAATCGATTCCAGCCACTTTCGGCAGGTGTGGGGCGCTCATGTCGGCTGACTTTCCGACCGGTGCGTTTCGCTCAATAGCATCGCAAACCCCCATGTCAATCTGCGCCGCTAGCAATGCATCCACATGTACACGCACAAGAGGAGCGATGTCCAGCATTGTCCCCACGGGACTTGTGGTGTCCGTGGGATTTGGCAGAAGGGTTGAAGTGCGGGCCAAGTTGGCCGAAAATTGCCCCCTCGACGCACCTTTTGCGGTCGACTGGCGTCGTTTGAAAGCGCGTTGATTTGAACGTGACGGGTACGTAATCGGTGATGGCCAGGGGCAGTTGGAACCGCCCCGGAACCTGGCAGGGTGCCTGGGCGTCCTCATCGCCGCAGGCCGCGCCCCCTCAAGTGGACGACGAGCCTCAGCTCGGCCCCTCCCGCCCCACATGGAGCGGTGAACCGCCGACCTTGTACGCGCTGATACGCACAGTGAAGTGATCTGCACATGGTGTGATGTGGATTCGGCGTTCAACGGAAAGGAACGAGCGCTCATGCGCGAGATCCTCGGAAGGCGACGCAGGTTCCGGTTCCGGCGCAGGGAAAGGACCGTCCAGCTCGACGCGGCGCTCGTATGCGCCACCGAGTGGGGATGGCCCGTGCTGCCCGGCGTGGGGCTGAAGGCGACGACCCGTACGTCCAGAGGGGCCGGCTGCGCCTGCCCCGACCCGGGGTGTGTCGTCCCCGGCGCGCATCCCTTCGACCCCGGACTGCTCGCGGCCACCACCGACGAGCGCATGATCCGCTGGTGGTGGGGCCGGCGCCCGGACGCCCCGGTGGTCCTGGCCACCGGAGGCACCGCGCCCTGCGCGGTGAGCCTGCCGGCCGTCGCCGGGGCGCGAGCCCTGGTCGCCCTCGACACGATGGGCATGCGGCTGGGGCCTGTGGTGGCGACGCCCACGCGCTGGTCGCTGCTTGTCGCTCCGTACGGCCTGGAACAGCTCGGCGAGCTCCTCTACGCGAAGGACAGCGTGCCCAGCTCGCTGCGGTTCCACGGTGAGGGCGGCTATCTGCTGCTGCCGCCGTCGGTCGCGGGGCCGGGGCAGGTGCGCTGGGAGCGCGCGCCGCTGGAGGGTTCGGCCCGGCCCTGGCTGCCGGACGTGGAGGCGGTCGTGGACGCGCTGGTGGAGGCGAGCACGGGCGCGCCGGGCGGCGGCAGCAGGCTCGCGTACTGACGGGCGGGGACGGACCGGCCGGAGGCGACGCGCGGCGGAAGGGCCGGGGGCGACGCGCGGCGCGTCGACGGGGCGACAGGTCGAGGGGCTCGGACGGGCGGTGTTCGCCGGGCTGCCTCACCCGTACGGGTGTGAGGCTGCCCGACTTGTACGGGAAATGGGCGCGCGGCGCGCTGTGCGCCGCCGATCCGCCGATATCTTCGGCGCACCGTTCACGTTGATCACGTAGCGCACGCGGTTCTTGCCGTTCTTGCCGTTCTCACGTCGCAGCCAGCCGGGCAGGTGGGTCCCATGAATCTCCGCATGATCGGGCTCGGGGCCGTCGTGGTGTGTGCCACGCTGCTGCCGCTGGCCGCTCTCGCCGGCCAGGCCGGCGGTCCGGGTCCGGACGCCGACGCCAAGCCGCGCGCCGAGGACCGCGCGCCGGACGCCGGGCGACGGGCCGACGGGGGGCTGCTGCCCGGGCTCGGTCTCGGCGCCCCCGAGGCCCCGCCGACCCCCGCGCCCGAGAACTCCGCCGCCGCCGCGCAGGCCCCCGCGGACGTTCCCGGCCGCGCCTCGCACTGCGGTCCCGACCTGACGTCCCCCGACGGGATCGAGGCGCAGACGTGCGTGCTGACGGAGGGGCCCGACACCTGGGCGCGTACGTACTACCGCAACGCCGGCGGCCAGCAGCTCGACTCCGTACTCACTCTTATGGGGCCTGCGGGGCGGACCGTACAAGTGCGTTGCTCGGTTCCGGCGCGGGACGAACCGGGGGCCTGTGAGACGCCGCGGGAGCGTTCGCGGGGCGCCGCTTCGGCATATTCGGCCGTGGCGGAATTCGCAGGTTCGGGAGAGGGAGGCAGTACGCCGCTGCTGCTGCGGGCGGGGAGCAACATGGCCGCACCGGGCGGCAGTTGAGCCTCGGGACGGGATCCGTCCGGGCATGAGAAGACCCGATCGCTGGCGACGGGGGATGCACCAGCGACCGGGCTTCTAGAACGGTAACAAGAGATCTGCTGTTCGCAAATTCGATCTCGGTTATTCGGACAGGGATTTACCTGGCCGCACGAGGAGTTGTGGCGGATGTCACCGACTGGTCGGTCTGTCAGTCCCCGCCATCACCACGCGCATCACGGGGGTCAGCTCAGAGTGACCTGGCGGTTGGTGAGACCGCCCCGGGCGCGGCGCTCCTCCGGGGTGAGCGGAGCGTCGGTGGCCAGCGCCGCGGCGAGCCGCTCGGCGAACTCGGCGGCCGGCTTCTCGCAGTCCTCGGCGCGCATCGAGGTCGGCAGGTCCCAGACCGGGACCATCAGGCCGTGGGCCCGGAAGGAGCCGACGAGACGGGTGTCGTCGCCGAGGGAGGACGTACCGGCGGCGTGCAGGCGGGCGAGCGCGTCGAGGAGCTTCTCCTCGGGGTGCGGCATGACCCAGCGCAGGTGGTTCTTCTCCGGGGTCTCGCACCAGTACGACGAGTCCACGCCGGTCAGCTTGACCGTGGGGATCGCGGCGGCGTTGGCGCGCTCCAGGGAGGCACCGACCTCCGGGTTGGAGTTGTCGGAGGACTCCGGAATCCAGAATTCGAAGCCCGTGTGCACGACCGGCGTGAAATCGCTGTTCGGGTCGAGCAGATCCTGAAGGCGCGGGCCCTCGGCCGGAACGCGACGGCCGGAGACCGGAGTGCCCGGCTCCGCCTCCAGGGCGCGCAGGAGGGTGTCGGCGAGATCGCGGGCGAGGTCGCCGGAGGAGGAGTCGTTCTGCAGGGCGAGGAGGACGGAGCCGTCGTCGCGGCGCAGCGCGGGCCACGCCATGGGCAGTACGGTCGCGAGCGTCACGGACGGCACGCCCTCGGGCAGCCCGTCCTTGAGGGTGAGCGGAACGGTGGCGGCGGGCACCAGTTCGCGCAGCGCGACCCAGTCGCACTCGCCGGGCAGCCCTTCGAAGGGGCGCTGGACCAGCTCGGTCACGGCGTGCGCGGCGGCCCGGCCGTGACACGCCTTGTAGCGGCGGCCCGACCCGCAGGGGCACGGCTCGCGCGCGCCGACGACCGGGATCTCCCCGTTCGTGACCTGTGCCTTGACGGCCTTCGTCTGGGGGCGCTTCTTGGCCATGGTGTGGCTTCTCCCGATAGCGGCAGTGCGTGTGGTGCAGGCCGCGCTCGGTGCACGGCTCTGTGTCGGGCGAGCCTAGCCGTACGGAAGCGCCGAGGGACTCAAGCGGCCACGTTCACCGGGCGGGGCCCGTGTCGGGCCCGTGCCGGGTGGGGCCGGTGCCGGACATGGCGCGGGACGTCGCCGGTGTCGTACGTGGTCCGGGACGGGCCCCGTCCCGGACGGGGCCGGTGTCGGGTGCGACCCGGGACGTCGCCGGTGTCGGACGTGGTCCGGGGCGTGCCCCGTCTCGGACGGGGCCGGTCGTACGCGGTCCGGGGCGTGCCCCGTCCCGGACGGGGCCCGGTGCCGGACGCGGTCCGGGGTCAGTCCAGGTCGTCGTACGCGTCCAGGAACTCGAAGCCCTGGCCGCCGCCGACCCGCGCGGCGAAGTCCTCGCGGCGATGGCCTTCGGTGACGACCACCCAGACCGTCACCTCGCCGGACGCGTTGTCCCGTACGCCCCAGTCCTGAGCCAGCGCACTGATGATGTTCAGCCCACGGCCGCCGCGCGCGGTGACCGAGGGCGTCGACGGAACGGGCCGGGTCGGACCACCGCCGTCCGTCACCTCGACCGTCAGGCCACCCGACGGATCGACGCGCCAGGCCGCACGGACATCCCCATCGCCCATCTCTGCCCGCCCCAGCGGCCTGCCGTGCCGGCAGGCATTGCTGAGCAGCTCGGAAAGGATCAGTACCGCATCGTCGACGACCGATTCGGACATCCCGCTGCGGCTCAGCTGCTCCCGCATGCGATGTCTCGCCTCACCCACGCCCGCAGGGCCATGGGGTACGGCCATGCTCGACGACGTGGGCACCTCCT
This sequence comes from Streptomyces sp. NPDC022552, assembly GCF_055561875.1. Classification (NCBI taxonomy): domain Bacteria; kingdom Bacillati; phylum Actinomycetota; class Actinomycetes; order Kitasatosporales; family Streptomycetaceae; genus Streptomyces; species Streptomyces sp. NPDC022552. The sequence goes on along the minus strand of NZ_JBVHGJ010000005.1, from coordinate 179,373 downwards.
GTGCCACCACCAACGCCACCCCCGAGACCTCCTTTGCCCCACGCCACGGTGTGGATGCCCCAATGGCCTGGACCGGAAACCGCCTCATGAGCGTGCGGTGACGCACTCGTGACGATCGAGTACGGACCGAACGCGCCGGTGCACTCCCTGTACACCTGTGACGGGTGGGGAAGAAGGGGATGCGTGAGGAGGGAAACAGGATCAAAGACGGCCCAACTGGGACAGCACCTGCTTGGGTCGGTTGGTGATGATCGCGTCCACGCCGAGCCGCTCGCAGAGCTCCACGTCCTCCGGTTCGTCCACCGTCCATACGTGGACCTGATGCCCGGCCTTCTGGAGTCGCAGGATCACGGCGGGGTGGTGGCGGACGATCCGGATCGACGGTCCGGCGATCCGCGCGCCCGCGGGCAGCCGTCCGTCGCGCAGCCGGGGGGTGACGAACTGCGACAGCGAGACGGTGGGGAGGGTCGGCGCGGCAGCGGCGATCCTGCTGAGGGAGCGCGGGGAGAAGCTCATGACGCGCACCGCGGAATCCGCCGGATCCGCCGGCTCCGCGAGGTCGAACCGCTTGAGGAGGGTCAGCAGCCGCTCCTCCACCTGGCCCGCCCAGCGGGTGGGGTGCTTGGTCTCGATGGCCAGCTCTATCCGGCGCCCGGCGTCGGAGACGAGCTCCAGGAGACGTTCCAGGGTGAGTACGGAGGTGAGTCCGGAGTCCTTCCAGTCCGGGCTCTCGCCCGCTTCCTCGCGGCCCCTCCAGGTGCCGAAGTCCAGGGCGGCGAGGTCGGCGAGCTCCAGGGCGGAGACGGCGCCGCGACCGTTGGAGGTGCGGTTGACGCGGCGGTCGTGGACGCAGACGAGGTGGCCGTCGGCGGTGAGCCGGACGTCGCACTCGAGGGCGTCGGCGCCGTCCTCGATGGCCTTCACGTAGGCGGCGAGGGTGTGTTCCGGGGCGTCTTCGGAGGCCCCGCGGTGGGCGACCACCTGGACGGGGGCGGGGTTCGAGTGCGGCCGGGGGTGCTGCCGTGCGTGGGTCACCGCGTCATGGTGCCATTGGCGGGGCGGCCGTAGCGGATCGCGTCCGTTCTGTCCGTATATAAAGAATGGGGTGCGGATGCACAGCTCCGCCTTACAGTGGCCTGACGGCCTGTGGGAAAAGCTGTTCGCAGCACCCTAGTGATGGCATCCACCCGTGCAGTGAACGAGGAGAGAGCTGTGAGCACCGAGAACGAGGGCACCGAGGTTCCGGCGGACCCGAGTGCCCCGTCCGCCCCTCCCGCCCCTCCCACGCCCCCGGTCGCCCCGCCCGCCGCTCACGAGCAGGCGCCGGCAGGCCCTCCGGCCGCGGCGGAACCGCAGGCACCGACCCAGGCCGAGGCACCGACCCACGCCCCGGCCGGGCCTCAGGCCCCGACCACTCCCCAGACTCAGGCTCAGCCTGCTCCCCAGGCCCACGCCCCGGCTCAGGCCCACGCCCCGGCTCAGGCCCACGCCCCGGCCCCGGCTCAGGTCCCGGCCGCGGCGGCGGCAGGTGGCTGGCCCCCGCCTCCGCCGACCGTTCCGGCCTGGGGTGCGCCCGTCCCGCCCGTCCCGGAGGCTCCGCGCAAGAAGCGGACCGGCGGACTCGTCGCGGCGGTCCTCGTGGCCGCTCTGGTTGCCGGTGGCGTCGGCGGCGGCATCGGTTACTGGGCGGCCGAGCGCGGCGACGACGGGATCAGCTCGACGACGGTCGCCGCGGGCGACTCGCCGGCGGCCTTCAAGCGCGACCCGGGCACGGTCGCGGCGGTGGCGGGCAAGGCGCTGCCGAGCGTCGTGACCATCCAGGCGAAGTCCGGCGGCAGCGGCAGCGGCACGGACAGCGAGGGCGAGGGCGGCACGGGCACCGGCTTCGTCTACGACAAGGAAGGCCACATCGTCACCAACAACCACGTGGTGGCGTCGGCGGCGGAGGGCGGCACGCTCTCGGCGACCTTCTCGAACGGCAAGACGTACGACGCGGAGGTCGTGGGCCGCGCGGAGGGCTACGACGTGGCCGTCCTGAAGCTGAAGAAGGCCCCGGAGGGGCTGGCTCCGCTCCCGCTCGGCGACTCCGACAAGGTGGCGGTGGGCGACTCGACGATCGCGATCGGCGCGCCCTTCGGCCTGTCGAACACGGTGACGACGGGCATCATCAGCGCCAAGAACCGCCCGGTGGCCTCGGGCGACGGCTCCGGCGGCAGCAACTCGTACATGAGCGCCCTGCAGACGGACGCTTCGATCAACCCGGGCAACTCCGGCGGCCCGCTGCTGGACGCGAGCGGCTCGGTGATCGGTATCAACTCGGCGATCCAGTCGACCGGCAGCGGCCTCGGCCAGACGCAGGCGGGCTCGATCGGCCTCGGCTTCGCCATCCCGGTCAACCAGGCCAAGAACGTGGCCGAGCAGCTGATCAAGACGGGCAAGCCGGTCTACCCCGTGATCGGCGCGACGGTGAACATGACGGAGCGGGGCGAGGGCGCCACGATCGCCGACGAGGGCGCGGGCGGCACCCCGGCCGTCATCGCGGACGGCCCGGCGGCGAAGGCGGGCCTGAAGCCGGGCGACGTGATCACGGGCTTCGGCGACCGCCAGATCGACAGCGGCCCGACGCTGATCAGCGAGATCTGGACGCACAAGTCGGGCGACTCGATCAAGATCACCTACGAGCGCGACGGCAAGGAAGCCACCACCACGGTGACCCTCGGCGAACGCACGGGCGACAACTGACCGTCCGAGCCGATCCCCGCGCCGCCCCGAACGGGACCCGGCGCGGGGCGGTTTGCCGCCGTGGTCCGGGCCCGCTCCGAACCCCAGGAAAATCTCTCCCGTATCCCTGTCACATGTGTGCCCACCGCTCCGTCAGTGCTGTGAAGACGCCGGCCAGACCGAAGCGAAGGAGCACAGCCATGACGAACCCCACCATCTCCCGGATGCCCAACCCGGCCGATTTCGTGCCCGAGTTGGACGACATCGGCGCCGCCCTGTTCCGGGCCACGGGCAACCGCTCGGTGCCGCGCACCACGATGAACCTGATCCACCTGCGGGCCGGGCAGATCGTCGGCAACACCTACCTGACGACCCTGAACACCGGATTCCTGCGCAAGGCCGGGGTCTCCGAGGAGCGGATCACCGCGGTCGCCTCCTGGCAGGACGCCCCGTACTTCACCGACGCCGAGCGCGCCGCCCTCGCCCTGGTGGAGGCCACCCTCCAGCCCGCCCCGCACGGCAGGGAGCGCGTCACGGACGAGCTGTACGCCGAGGTGGCGAAGCACTACGACGAGAAGGCGCTGGCCACCCTGACCATCGCGATCGGTCAGATCAACTTCTTCATCGCCGTGGCCGTCATCGGCAAGCCGCAGCCGGTCAGCTCGCTCGCGGAGACCCAGTGGTCCTGACGAGCCCTTCCATCCCCGCCGCATGCGCCCACCCGGTAGGCTGTAGCCGCTCCGCAGCAGGTGAGGCGGGGCATGGGTGGGTTGCCCGAGCGGCCTAAGGGAACGGTCTTGAAAACCGTCGTGGCGCGAGTCACCGTGGGTTCAAATCCCACACCCACCGCAGCACGTCAGCAGCTGTGCTGACCAGAAGGGGCGCCCCGGTCACGGGGCGCCCCTTCGTCGTGCGTGCGTGTCACCCCGCGAGGTGACCGCGCCCGGTCGGTGCGTCGGTTTCCGCGTGCCGGGTGAGGCGGGCCGCCGAGAGGATGGTGGTGCGGGCCTCGTGTTCGGTCAGGCCCGTGTGGACCGCCGCCGACGTCAGGGCGTCGGCGAGGGAGTCGCCGAGGCCGTTCTCGTACGCCCGGCAGGCCGCCCAGAACAGGCGCGTGTTGCGTTGGCCCTCGTGGGCGGTGCGGACGAAGTGGATCAGCCCGCGGCCGTGGCGCGGGCTCGTCGGGGCGTGGTGGGGGCGCGGGGGTGGCGTGGGCGGCGCGATCAGGTCGAGGAGGGTGCGCGGGCAGGGTGCCGGGTCGAGGTCCTCGCTGCCCGGGGCGAGCCGGTACGCGCCCTTGGCGGTGACCGAGCCCGGTCCCACCAGGTAGCCGCCGGCGCCGCGGATGTCGACGCCGGGGGCGAGGCGGCTCGCCGAGTTCGGGACGACGACGTCCGGCGGCCCGGTCAGCCACAGGTGGCGGCCGCCGCTCGGGGTGAGGACCGTGACCGTGGACGGCAGCGTGAACAGGTGCTGGAGCGCCAGGAGGCGGAGCTCGGCCGACGCGTCCGCGGGGGCGTCTCCGTGGAGGACGTCGAGGTCGACGCCGATGAGGTGGTGCGGCGGGCGCCCGCAGGCGATGCCGTAGCCGGTGGCCCAGGGCGCGGCGGCGAAGAGTGCCCGTACGGCCGCGGGATCGGTGGTCGCGTCGTGCACGCCGTGCCCGGGACGGCCGCACTCGCCGTGGCAGACGACCGGGTGAGAGTCGTCCCGGTGGGGTGAGCGCAGCGCGGGGAGCTTGGAGGACGACAGGGGGATGACGGGGAGGCCGCGCTCTGCCGCAGACAGTGCGTGGGCCAGGGCCAGGGTGGCGGAGCGCCGGTCGGAGGTGGCCATGAGCTCAGTTTCGTACATGCGTTCGAAAAAAGGAAGAGGGGAGGATTGGCTGAAAATCTGCCGGAACGCTTCCCCTCTTGCGGTGGTGCGGCCGCAGCGGCGTGATCCGGCCCCTGGCCCGCTGAGCTGCGTCTTCGGGTTCGGGAAGGGGGTTTATCGACTTGTCCTCACGCTTGAGGGGGAATCGGCTGCTGAGGGGTGGTTCGCCGGGGATTGTGTGGGCAACTCTGGAGTCGCGACGTCGAGCACAACGACCGAGGCGGTCGGCCAACTGCCTTGGAACCAGCCGTACTTCAGTGCTTCGGCACGACAGCTTCAGCTCAGCTCACGGAGGAAAAGACATGGCAAGCATCCGTACCGCCCGCGTTCTCGCCGCTGCCGCCGCGCTGCCCTTGGCCGCCGCTCTCTTCGGTGGCGTCGCGCAGGCCGACAACGGCGGATTCGCGGGCGACGGATCGAACACGAGCGTCGCCTCCATCATCGGCAGCGGCGTGGGCGGCGACAACTTCGGCAACTCGACGACCACGCAGCAGGTAGCCACCGGGTCCGGTGCGTCCAATCAGAACAACACCGCGAGCGTGAACGGCTCCGGGCTCACCGCCATCGACCAGTCGAACGCGACGGTCAACTTCTACCCCTGGTGGCTCTAGCCGACAGCTGGGGTCCGGCCCGACGGGGGGAATCACCACGGGGTGAACAGCGGCCCGTGCGGCGGCGCTTCGGCGCCGGCGCACGGGCCGCTGCGCGCGTTCCGGGTTCGTCCGCGGCGCGCGCCCGGACGGCCCGCCGCGTCCGTGACCTTGACACCGCTCCGGTATCTGACGGACAGTCAGAAACCTTAGCCGTACCCACGGGAGGCCGTCGCCGTGCACCTCGCCCCGACCGAGCGGCAGCTGCGGCTGCGCGCCGAACTCCGCGCGTACTTCCGCGATGTGATGCCCGACGGCCCGCCGCCCGCCACCGACGGCGCAGCGCAGCGCGCCCTGCTGCGCCGTATCGGAGGCGACGGGATGCTCGGGGTCGGCTGGCCGCCGGAGTACGGCGGACAGGGCCGCGGCCCCGACGAGCAGTTCGTCTTCTTCGACGAGGCCTATCGCGCGGGCGCCCCCGTCTCGATGGTCACGCTCAACACCGTCGGCCCGACCCTGATGAAGTACGGGACCGAGGAGCAGAAGGCGTACTTCCTCCCCCGGATCCTGCGCGGCGAGACCGTCTTCGCCATCGGGTACAGCGAGCCGGAGGCCGGTACCGACCTGGCCTCGCTCCGCACCAAGGCGGTACGGGACGGGGACTCCTGGCTGATCGACGGGCAGAAGATCTTCACCTCGAACGCCCAGAACGCCGACTGGATCTGGCTCGCCTGCCGCACCGACCCCGAGGCCCCCAAGCACCGCGGCATCTCCATCGTGCTGGTCCCCACCGACGCCCCCGGCTTCTCGTGGACGCCGATCGAGACGGTCGGCGGGCTGACGACGACCGCGACGTACTACGACTCCCTCCGCGTCCCCGCCGGGAACCTCGTCGGGGAGGAGAACGGGGGCTGGGGGCTGATCACCAACCAGCTCAACCACGAACGCGTCGCCCTCGCCGCCATCGGAATGCAGGCCGAGGACTTCTACGAGGCGGCGCTCCGCCTGGCCCGCACACCCGATCCGGTGACGGGGCGGCGCCGCATTGACGAGCCGTGGATACGGATCCGGGCCGCCGAGGCGCATGCCCGGCTCGCGGCGACGCGCCTGCTCAACTGGCGTCTGGTGGGGGATGTGGGGGCCGGTCGGCCGGCCCCCGGGGATGCCAGCGGGGTGAAGTTCGCGGGAACCGAATCGGCGGTGGAGGTGTACCGAATATGTCAGGAGATCGCGGGCGGAGCGGGTCTCGTGCGAGCGGGGTCGCCGGGGGAGTTCGACGGCGGTGAGCTCGAGCGGATGAACCGCGCCGCGCAGATCAACACCTTCGGGGGAGGGGTGAGCGAGGTGCAGCGCGAGATCGTCGCGACGATGCGACTCGGCATGAAGGGGAGGGGGCGGCGATGAGGAACGGTCCGGACGGCCTGTACGAGCGGCTGAAGGCGTACGAAGGGCAGCCCGCCGCCACCGCGGGCGCCGGCAAGGACCTGGTCAACGAGCCCATGATCAGGCACTGGTGCGAGGCGATGGGGGACACCGACCCGGCGTACAGGGGGCCGGACGCCGTCGCGCCGCCCACCATGCTCCAGGCGTGGACGATGGGCGGCCTGTCCGGCCACACCGACCGGTCCGGGGCGTACGACGAGCTGCTCACGCTCCTGGACGAAGCGGGGTTCACCTCCGTGGTCGCCACCGACTGCGAGCAGGAGTATCCGCGGCCGCTGCGGCCGGGCGACGCGATCACCTTCGACGCCGTGATCGAGTCGGTGTCGGAGCGCAAGACCACCAAGCTCGGGACGGGGCACTTCGTCACGACCCGGATGGACATCCGAGCCGGCGGCGAGCTCGCGGGCACCCACCGCTTCCGCATCCTCAAGTACGCGCCGGCGGCACCGAAGCCGAAGCGCGGCGGCGAGCCCGTGGCCAGGCGGCCCCGGCCGGTGATCAACAGGGACAACGCCGGGTTCTGGGAGGGCGTCGCCGCGCACCGGCTGCTCATCCAGCGCTGCGCGGCCTGCGCGGCCCTCCGCTTCCCCTGGCTGCCCGGGTGCGGTGCCTGCGGCTCGCCGGAGTGGGACACCGTCGGGGCGAGCGGCGAGGGGACCGTCTTCTCGTACGTGGTGATGCATCACCCGCCCTTCCCGGCCTTCGACCCTCCCTACGCGGTCGGTCTGATCGAACTGACCGAAGGCGTACGGATGGTCAGCAACGTGGTCGGTGTGCCGTACGACAAGGTCCGGATCGGGATGCCGGTCCGGCTGGAGTTCCTCCGCGTGGACGACGAGCTGGAGCTGCCCGTCTTCCGGGCGCAGGACGGCGGGGAGGGCTGACATGGACTTCACGCCCACGGAGGAGCAGACCGCGGCCCAGGGGCTGGCGGCGCGGATCTTCGGTGACCTCTCCACGCACGAGCGGCTCGCGGCGGCCGGCTCGGGCACGGACGCCGAGCTGTGGAAGGCCCTGTGCGCGGCCGGACTGCCCGGTGCGGTCGAGGAGATCGGGCTGCTCGGCCTCGTGCTGCTCGCCGAGGAGCAGGGCCGCGCGACGGCGCAGGTGCCGTTCGCCGCGAGCGGTGCGTTCGGCCTCCTCGCCGTCGCCCGGCACGGCACCGAGGAGCAGCGTGAGCGGCTGCTGCCGGGGCTCCGGGACGGTACGAGCGTGGCGACCGGTGCCTTCCCGCCCGCCGGACACGTGCGGGCCGACGGGGACGGCCGTCTGACGGGGGCGGTGGAGTGGGTGCCCTGGCTCAGGGACGCCACCCACGTCCTCGTACCGGACCAGGACGGCGCCCTGTGGCTCGTGTCCACGGCGGAAGCCTCCGTCGTGCCCGTGGAGCTCACCGCGCCCTGGGCCGCCGGCCGGCTCGTCCTCGACGGCGCGCGCGGCGAGCGGATCGGGGGCATGGGCGCCCGTGCGGACGTGCTGGCCACGGCCCGGATCGTGTTCGCCGGGCTCCAGGCGGGGGTCTGTGCCGGCTCGCTGGCCCGGGCCGTCGCGTACACCTCGGTACGGGAGCAGTTCGGCCGCCCCCTCTCCACCCACCAGGCCGTCCAGCTGCGGGCCGCCGACGCCCACATGGACACCGAGGCGATCCGGGTGACGGCCTACGAGGCGGCCTGGCGCCACGACGAGGGGCTGGAGGCCGCCGAGCACGCGCTGACCGCAGCCTGGTGGGCGTCGGAGGCGGGAAAGCGGGTCGTCCACGCGGGCCAGCACCTCCACGGCGGCATGGGGGCCGACCTCGACCACCCCGTCCACCGTCACTTCCTCTGGGGCAGACAGCTCGACGCTTACCTCGGCTGCGGCACCGAACTCCTCGCCGAACTGGGCGACCTGATCGCGAACGGAGAGCGCTCATGAAGGCCGGGGACACGCTGGCGCCGCTGGAGATCCCGATCACCCGCACCCTGATCGTCGCCGGGGCCGTCGCCTCCCGGGACTACCAGGACGTGCACCACGACGCGGAGCTGGCCAGGGCGAAGGGCTCCCCCGACATCTTCATGAACATCCTGACGACGAACGGCCTGGTGGGGCGGTACATCACCGACCGGCTCGGCCCGGGGGCGGTCCTGCGCAAGGTGGCGATACGGCTCGGCGCGCCCAACTACCCGGGGGACACGCTGACGTTGACGGGCATGGTCACCGAGGTCGAGGGCGCCACGGCCCAGGTGCGCGTGGTCGGCGCCAACGGGCTCGGCAACCACGTGACGGGCACGGTGACGGTGAGCCTGCCGGAGCGGGAGTCGGCGCCCGAGGCGAAGGGGGCAGGGGCATGAGCATCCGGAGGGCCGACCGGCTCGGGGGGCGTGCCGCGGTCGCCGGGATCGGGGCGACCGAGTTCTCCAAGGACTCCGGCCGCAGCGAGCTCAAGCTGGCCGTGGAGGCGGTGCACGCGGCGCTCGACGACGCCGGGCTGGCCCCCGCCGACGTGGACGGCATGGTCACCTTCACCATGGACACCAGCCCGGAGATCACCGTCGCCCAGGCGGCCGGCATCGGCGAGCTGTCGTTCTTCTCCCGCATCCATTACGGGGGCGGGGCCGCCTGCGCCACCGTCCAGCAGGCCGCCCTCGCCGTGGCGGCCGGGGTCGCCGAGGTCGTCGTCTGCTATCGGGCGTTCAACGAACGCTCCGGGCGCCGCTTCGGCTCGGGCGTCCAGCGGCGCGAGCCCTCCGCCGAGGGCGCCGCGCTCGGCTGGCAGCTGCCCTACGGGCTGCTCACCCCGGCCTCCTGGGTCGCCATGATCGCCCAGCGGTACCTCCACACGTACCGGCTGACCCCGGACGCCTTCGGCCATGTCGCCGTCACCGACCGGCGGTACGCGGCCACCAACCCCGCCGCGTACTTCCACGGTAAGCCGATCACGCTCGCCGACCACGCCGCCTCCCGCTGGATCGTCGAGCCGCTCCGGCTCCTCGACTGCTGCCAGGAGACCGACGGGGGCCAAGCGATCGTCGTCACCTCCGCCGAGCGCGCCCGCGACCTGCGCCGGCCGCCCGCGGTGATCGTCGCCGCGGCCCAGGGAGCCGGACGCGCCCAGGAGGCGATGACCAGCTTCTACCGCGACGACCTGACCGGCCTGCCCGAGATGGGCGTGGTGGCGAGACAGCTGTGGCAGACCTCCGGTCTCGCCCCCGGAGACATCGACGTCGGCATCCTCTACGACCACTTCACCCCGTTCGTCCTCATGCAGCTGGAGGAGTTCGGGTTCTGCGGCCCCGGGGAGGCGGCCGACTTCGTCGCGGCGGACGCGCTGCCGCTGAACACCCACGGAGGCCAGCTGGGGGAGGCGTATCTGCACGGGATGAACGGGATCGCGGAAGCCGTGCGGCAGGTACGGGGCACGTCCGTGAACCAGATACCGGGCGCGGCCAGGACGCTGGTCACGGCGGGCACCGGAGTCCCTACGTCCGGTTTGATCCTGGGCGCGGACCGCTGAGGCGCCGGCCGGCCCCGACCCTGACTCCAGGCTCACCCCACCTCCACCTTCAGGAGGTCCAGCCATCCCCACCCCTACAACCTGAGGGGGAGTGCGGTTCGGGACCTGGGGCCGATCCGCCGCCCACGTACCCGCTCCTAGCGTGGAGTCATGACTCCGCCACCTCCCGGCCCCGTCTGTGTCGGCGCCTCCACGGCCGCCGGCTACCCGTCGTTCTCGTCCTACGTACGGGCACGCGGGCCCGTGCTGCTGCGCACCGCGCGCTCGCTGACCGCGAACCCGTCGGACGCCGAGGACCTGCTGCAGACCGCGCTGACCAAGACGTTCGTCGCCTGGGAGCGGATCGAGGACCACCGCGCCCTGGACGGCTATGTGCGGCGCGCGCTGCTGAACACCCGCACGTCCCAGTGGCGCAAGCGCAAGGTCGACGAGTTCGCGTGCGAGGAGCTTCCGGAGCCGGCCGGGCTGCCCGAGCCGGACCCGGCCGAGCGGCAGGGGCTGCACGACGCCATGTGGCGCGCGGTGATGAAGCTCCCCGACCGCCAGCGGGCCATGGTCGTCCTGCGGTACTACGAGGACCTCAGCGAGGCGCAGACGGCCGAGGTGCTGGGCGTCTCGATCGGTACGGTCAAGAGCGCGGTGTCGCGTGCGCTCGGCAAGCTCCGCGAGGACCCGGAACTCTCCCCCGTACGCTGACGCCGCTGCCTCTGCCAGCGGTCACTGGCAATTTCCGTACTCCCGGGTAGTGACATACCGAGCGGTACGTGCGCAGAATCTCCACACCCTTACTGCCACGTAGCGCCCACCGGGAGGACGCCGTGCTGAGCACCATGCAGGACGTACAGCTGACTGTGACCCGCATCCTGAACCACGGGATGACGATTCACGGAAAGTCCCTGATCACCACTTGGACCGGGGAGCCCGAGCCGCACCGCCAGACCTTCGCGGAGACGGGCGCCCGCGCGACCCAGTTGGCGAACGCCCTGCGCGACGAGCTCGGAGTCACGGGCGACCAGCGGGTCGCGACGCTCATGTGGAACAACGCGCAGCACGTCGAGGCGTACTTCGCGATCCCCTCCATGGGTGCGGTCCTGCACACCCTCAACCTGCGGCTTCCCCCCGAGCAGTTGGCGTTCATCGTGAACCACGCCGACGACCGGGTGGTCATCGTCAACGGTTCGCTGCTTCCCCTCCTCGTGCCGCTCCTCCCCCACCTGCCGACCATCGAGCACATCGTGGTCGCGGGTCCCGGCGACCGTTCGGCGCTGGACGGGGTGACGCCCCGCGTGCACGACTACGAGGAGCTGATCGCGGGCCGCCCCACCACCTTCGACTGGCCCGAGCTCGACGAGCGTGCGGCCGCCGCCATGTGCTACACCTCCGGCACCACCGGGGATCCCAAGGGCGTCGTCTACTCCCACCGTTCGATCTACCTGCACTCCATGCAGGTCAACATGGCCGAGTCGATGGGTCTGACGGCCGCGGACACGACGCTCGTCGTCGTCCCGCAGTTCCACGTCAACGCCTGGGGCCTGCCGCACGCCACGTTCATGACCGGCATCAACATGCTGATGCCGGACCGTTTCCTCCAGCCCGCCCCGCTCGCCGAGATGATCGAGCGCGAGAAGCCGACCCACGCCGCCGCCGTCCCCACCATCTGGCAGGGCCTGCTCGCCGAGGTCACCGCCAACCCCCGCGACCTCTCCTCCATGAAGCAGGTCACCATCGGCGGCGCGGCCTGTCCGCCCTCCCTCATGGAGGCGTACGACCGGCTCGGCGTCCGCCTCTGCCACGCCTGGGGCATGACGGAGACCTCCCCGCTCGGCACCATGGCCCACCCGCCGGCCGGTCTGACCGCCGAGGAGGAGTGGTCGTACCGCGTCACGCAGGGCCGCTTCCCGGCCGGTGTCGAGGGCCGCCTCGTCGGCCCCGGCGGCGACCTGCTGCCCTGGGACGGCGAGTCGGCCGGTGAGCTGGAGGTGCGCGGAACCTGGATCGCCGGCTCGTACTTCGGCGGCGTCGACGGCGACCCGATTCGGCCCGCCGACAAGTTCAGCGAGGACGGCTGGCTGAAGACGGGCGACGTCGGCGTCATCAGCCCGGACGGCTACCTCACCCTCACCGACCGCGCCAAGGACGTCATCAAGTCCGGCGGCGAGTGGATTTCGAGCGTCGAGCTGGAGAACGCCATCATGGCGCACCCGGAGGTCGCCGAGGCCGCCGTCGTCGCCGTACCGGACGAGAAGTGGGGCGAGCGGCCGCTCGCGACCGTCGTCCTGAAGGACGGCGCCACGGCGGACTACGAGGCGCTGAAGGACTTCCTCGCCACCGAGGGCGGCATCGCCAAGTGGCAGCTCCCGGAGCGCTGGGCCATCGTGCCCGCGGTGCCGAAGACGAGCGTCGGCAAGTTCGACAAGAAGGTGATCCGCAGGCAGTACGCGGAGGGCGAGCTGGACGTCACCCAGCTGTAGTCCGTACGGAGGGAGGGGGCGCGGTGGACACCGCGCCCCCTCCTTCTCAGTTGGTGCCGATCTTCGCGAGCAGGTCGACGATCCGGGCCTGCACCTCGTTGCTGTTCGCACGCTCCGCGAGGAAGAGGACCGTCTCGCCGGACGAGAGCTTCGGCAGCTCGGCCTCGTCGAGATCGGCCGAGGTGTAGACGACGAGCGGGGTGCGGTTCAACTGCCCGTTCGCGCGCAGCCAGTCGATGATCCCGGCGCGCCGGCGGCGCACCTGCATCAGGTCCATCACCACCAGGTTCGGCCGGATCTGGGTGGCCAGCGTGACCGCGTCGGTGTCGGCCGCGGCCCGTGCCACCTGCATCCCGCGCCGCTCCAGGGTGGCGGCGAGCGCCTGCGCGATGTCGTCGTTCTCCTCGATGAGCAGCACGCGCGACGGGTGCTGCTCGCTGTCGCGGGGCGCCAGCGCCTTGAGGAGTACGGCGGGATCGGCGCCGTACGCCGCCTCCCGGGTGGCCTGCCCGAGCCCGGCCGCGAGCAGGACGGGCACCTCGGCGGCGACGGCCGCCTGGCGGAGCGACTGGAGCGCGGTACGGGTGATGGGCCCGGTCAGCGGGTCGACGAAGAGCGCGGCCGGGAAGGCGGCGATCTGGGCGTCGACCTCCTCGCGGGAGTGGACGATCACCGGCCGGTAGCCGCGGTCGCTCAGCGCCTGCTGTGTGGAGACGTCCGGCGCGGGCCAGACGAGCAGCCGGCGCGGGTTGTCCAGGGGCTCGGGGGGCAGCTCGTCGTCGAGGGGCCGCGGCACGGGCTGGTGGGCGACCTCGACCGCGCCGCCGGGACCGTCCAGCGGCTCGGGGCCCTCGGCGGCACCCTCGGCGGGGGCCCCTATGGCGTACGAGCGGCCTTCGGGGGCCGCGGGGGCCAGCTTGGTCTGCGGGTGCGGCTTGCCCGCGGGCTCGGCGGGTGCCGCGGACACGGCGGCGGGTGCGGGCCGGTCGCCCTCGGGCGGGGTGGCGAGCTTGCGCCGCCGCCCGGAGCCGTTGCTCCCGGCGGGCGGCGGGGTCTGCCCGTTCTGGTGTGCGGCGGTCTGCTGTGCGGCGATCTGCTGTGCGGCGATCTGCTGGGCGAAGGGCACGCCCTGCCCGAGCGTCCGCACGCTGAACGCGCGCCCACCCTGCGTCCCGTCCTTCGGCTCCTTCGGCGCGGCGGCGGGAGCGGCAGTCGCGGCGGGTACGGCAGTCGCGGCGGGCCCGGCGGCAGGCGCGGGCATCTCCGGAGGCAGCGGTACGGAACCGGTGCCGGTGCCGCTGGTCGTCTCCTGCGGTCCGCTCGTGTTCCGGCGGCGACCGGTCGGTTCGGGCAGCGGGTGCGGCGGCGTGTGGTCGGCGTCCGGCCCGGACCGCACGGCGTCGTGCTGAGCCTCGTCGCCGACGGTCATCGGCATCGGCGCCGCCACGGGCATGGGCATCGGCATCGGCATGGGCGTCGGCGGCGAAACCGGCATGGCCTGCGGCATCGGCTGTGCCGGCTGCGACGCGGGTACGGCCTGCGGCTGTGCCTGCCGCGCGGGGTGCTGAGCGCTCTCGGGCTCCGCGGCGCGGTCCGCGTCGGCCGGGGGCAGCGCGAACGGCGTACGGGGCCCGGCCTCGGCGGCCGCGGTCCGCTCCTGCGCCGCGAGCGCCCGGCGCGCGCGGCGCCCGGTGGGCTGCGGCGCGCCCGTCTCGTCGCCGCTCGCCGCGGGCAGGGCCCGGGCCAGGGCGGGAGCCTCGGCCGGGACGCCCTGGGCGGGGACGGGCACGCCCTGCGGGGGCACGGTGTCGCCGAGCGCGGCACGGCCCTGCGCGCCTTCGGCGGCGGTCACCACGGAGCCCTCGGCGGGCCGGCCGCGACGGCGCCCGGTCGGCTCGACGGCACCGGAGGAGGCCGCGCTCTCTCCCGAACCGCCCGCCGTGCCCGCGTTCTGGGCCGGGATCAGCTCGGCGGGAGCGGCCGGAGCCTGCTCCGTACGGCCGCGGCGACGTCCGGTCGGCTCGACGGCGCCGGCGTCGCCGCCCTCGGCGGCCACCGGGCTGTCCAGGAAGGCGTCGGTGGACGCACGCCGGGCGCGCCGCCGTCCGCCACCGTTCGTGTCCGAGGCCTGCGCGGGCAGCGCGAGCGCGGCCCCGTCGGACGGCGCGCCCGCCTGCTCCGAGGCGGACGCGACAGCGGGCGCAGGGGGCGCGGGCGGGGGCGTGACCGTCCCCCTCCCGGCGCCGAGCGGCACCTCGAGGACGTACGCGCTGCCGCTCATCCCCGGCACCTCGTGCGTCTGCACCACGCCGCCGTGCGCGGCCACGATGCCGCGGACGATGGGCTGGTGGACGGGGTCGCCACCGGCGTACGGTCCGCGGACCTCGATCCGTACGACGTCACCGCGCTGCGCGGCGGCCACCACGATCGTCGAGTCGGCGTACCCGGCGCCCGGCACGACGCGGGCCTTGCCGGTGGAGTCGACTCCGGCGACGTCCGCGACGAGATGGGCGAGCGCGGTCGCGAGCCGGCCCGCGTCCACCTCGGCCTCGATCGGCGGGGCGTGCACGGCGAACTGCGCCCGGCCGGGCCCGATGAGCTCCACGGCCCCGTCGACGCCGGCCGTGACGACCGTGTCGAGCAGGACGACGGACGTGCCGAGCGTCTCCGTCCCGGCGTCCAGGCGCTGGTAGCCGAGGACGTTGTCGACGAGGGTCGTCATCCGGGCGTATCCGGCGGCCAGGTGGTGCAGGAGCTGGTTGGCCTCGGGCCAGAGCTGTCCGGCGTCGTCTGCGGCGAGGGTGGAGAGTTCGGTCCGCAGCTCCTCCAGCGGCCCGCGCAGCGACTCGCCGAGGACGGCCGTCAGCTGCTCGTGCCGGGCGGCCAGCGCCTCGTACCGCTCCTTGTCCGCCGTCGCCCGTTCCTCGTGGCTCTTCTTCAGCTCGGCGAGCTCGGCGTCGTGCTTCTCGGTGAGGGCGGCGAGCTCGCTCGTCCGCTCCTCGGCGAGCTGCTCGTACGGCCGGCGGTCGGTGAAGGTCATCACCGCGCCGACGAGCTGGTCCCCGTCCCGTACGGGAGCGGTCGTGAGGTCGACCGGTACCTGAGATCCGTTCTTCGCCCACAGCACCTGCCCGCGGACGCGGTGCTTGCGCCCCGACTTGAGGGTGTCGGCGAGCGGCGACTCCTCGTACGGGAAGGGCTCGCCGTCCGCGCGCGAGTGCAGGATCAGGGGGTGCAGGTCCTTGCCGCCGAGGTCGCTGGCCCGGTAGCCGAGGATCTGTGCGGCGGCGGGGTTGACGAGGACGACCCGTCCGTCGGTGTCCGTACCGACGACGCCTTCGGCGGCCGCGCGCAGGATCATCTCGGTCTGGCGCTGCGAGCGGGCGAGCTCGGCCTCGGTGTCGAGCGTGCCGGTGAGGTCGCGGACGACGAGCATGAGCAGCTCGTCGCCGGTGTAGGCGGTGTACGAGTCGTAGGCCTCGCGCCCGTCCTCGAGGCTGGCGCTGGTCACCTCGACGGCGAACTCGCTGCCGTCCGTCCGGCGGGCGATCATCCGGGTCGGCTTCGTACGGCCGTGTTCGTCGGTGCCCTCGGGGCGCCGCATGGAGCCGGGGATCAGGCGCGAGTCGAACCCGGGCAGCAGATCGAGCAGCCCGCGCCCGACGAGTGCGGTGCCGGGGGTCTCGAACATGCCGAGGGCGATGGTGTTGGCGTTGACGACCGTGCCGTTGCAGTTGACGAGCACGAGGCCGTCGGGGAGGGCGTCAAGTATGGCTGCGAGGCGAGCAGCGCCTCGGGATGGCCTGCTGCTCACGACGACGCTTCCTCCCTGACCCACTGCACCTTGCCCGGCTGGCCGGCCCCATCTTGCCCTCCGGACCGCAGCCTGTCACTGAGAGGGAGTCTAAAGGCAGGCCCGGCGGTCTCGGGGGGAGGTCGCATGCCCCCGGCAACATCCCGACGGCATCCTCACCTCATCACCGCACGTGGGGCAGTACGGGCTCCAGGTTCTCCCACCGTTCGATCTCGCATCCGTCGGCCCGGGAGAAGCGGGCGTCGACGGCGCGGCCCTGCCACTGCCCGGTGATGTGCGCGGCGGCGGGCCCGCCGTGCTGGAGGGAGCAGAACCGGTCCTTGGCGACGGGCGCGAACGGGTCCTTCCCCGCCTCGGCGTGTCCGGCGAGGCGGGCACAGGCGCGCGCGGCGGCCGGGTGGGTCCCGCCGGGCCTGTCGCCGCACTCGAGCCGGAAGGTGCCGTCGGCGTTCCGGTGGCCGCTGCTGGTGATCGTCACGGTCAGTGTGTCGGGCGAGGACAGCAACGGCAGGGAGGGCAGGGGCCCGAGCCCTCCCACGCCACCGAGGCCGGCGGCGGCGGTCGTGGTGGCGGCGAGGGCGGCGAGGACGAGGCTGCGCAGCATACGAACTCCAGGGAGGCGGATGGGCCGGGGGCGCGGGCCCGTCTCCTCTAACGCTCCGTACTGCCGTTCGTTGCGCAACCGGGGTGCGCCGAGGGGCTTTGCTCTCCGCCCCGGAGGGCTAGTACGGTGAGAAGCGATTGGTGACACCAGGCTCGCCTGTGTCATCATCTGCACGCACCACTCACGCCCGCGTGAGAGTGCATGGAGGCGTCGCCTAGTCCGGTCTATGGCGCCGCACTGCTAATGCGGTTTGGGCCTTAAAGCCCATCGAGGGTTCAAATCCCTCCGCCTCCGCCCCACCCGAAGCCCCGGCCCCACAGGCCGGGGCTTCGGCCGTTCCCGGCCCCGGACGACGGATCGAGGCTCACCCGTACGGCGGCGCCACGGGGGCGGAGGAGAACCCCCAGGATGGCGTTTCCGCAGGTCAGAGGGGGTCTGGCTAATGGATTTCGCGCTACGGCGCAGGTCATGTAATGTTGTCCACGCAACGCCGACCGGCAAGAAAAAAGCCGAGAAGCACAAGCACTCGTAGCTTAACGGATAGAGCATCTGACTACGGATCAGAAGGTTGCAGGTTCGAATCCTGCCGAGTGCACACAGGTCAAAGGCCCCCTGGACATCGTCCAGGGGGCCTTTGACATCAGCGGGTGACATCAACGCGGGCGGCCGAACCGATCAGGCGGCCGGCGTCTCCTCGGGAGCCTCACCCTCTTCCTCGCCGGTGTCGTCAAGGCCCAGGGCGTCATCCATTCGATCGGCTGCCGCCTTGAGCGTCGTCCGCATGACGTGGGCGTAGGTGTCGAGCGTCATCGTGATCGTGCCGTGCCCGAGCGTCTCCATGATGGTGCGGGCGTCCACGCCCTGAGCGAGCAGCAGCGAGGGGCAGGTGTGGCGCAGGTCGTGCGCCCGGAGCCGCCGCACCTTGGCGTTGGTGCAGAGAACCGTGAGCATCCGGGTTCAGGCTCCGGGGGTCGGTGGCCCGGCCGGTCGACGTGGTGGAGATGAGGCCGGTCGGCTGGTGGGGCCCGGTGACTGTCCCGTAATGAGGATGGCCGGGATTCGGCCAAGGAGGCTTCCCCGAGCTGCACTCTGGTTCGGGTGACCTCTGACCAGGTGCTCCTCATGATGTGTAGAGCTTGATGGTGTCGGTGATGAAGTGCCGGGTGTGCCCGGGGCTGAGGGCCTGCGCCTGCAGGTGCGCGTACACCGCGTGGTACTGCTGCACGTCGGCCGGCCTTTCCAGGCAGAGGCCGCTGGTGAACCTCTCCAGGTACACCACTGCCTCGCGGCTGTCGGGGAACCGCAGGAGGGAGAACTGTCCCGCAAGGCCAGGGTGAGCGCCCGCCGTGTGAGGAAGGACCTGCACAGTGATGTGCGGCTCGGTGCTCAGCGTGTGCAGGTGCTCCAGCTGCTCGCGCATGATCTCCCGGCTGCCGACGACGCGCCGCAGGGCCGACTCGTCCAGGACCACCCACAGGTGAAGGCGGCGGGCAGGGTCGTAGAGCCGGTGCTGACGCCGAAGCCGCACCCTCAGGCGCGCGGCGGCCTGCTCGACCGTGACCAGGGGGATCGTTTCCTCGATGACCGCGGCCGCGTAGGCGGGCGTCTGCAACAGACCGGGGATCACCATGGCCTCGAAGGCACCGATGGAGGCGGCCTCCGCCTCCAGGCCGACATACACGCTGTGGGGGATGTCGCCGTACGCGTGCCACCAACCGTGCCGGCCCGATTCCCCGGCGAGCTCCGTCAGGGAATCGACGACATCCTGGTCGGTGACGCCGTAGAGCGAGCACAGATCACGCACGTCGCGGGGACTGACGGCACGGCGGCCGGTCTCCATGTGACTGACCTTGGCCTGGGAAACCAGCAGGTGCGCCGCCACCTGCGTCCCGGTCAGACCGCTGGCCATACGGAGCCGGCGCAGCTCCGCTCCCAGTCGTCGTCCCCTGACGGTGGGGGTGTTGTTCGCCGCCACGGTCGGTGTACCTCCAGCTTCAATGCTCTGCGTGAGCCAGCAGGTTGGCACGGAGCACCGACTGTTGATCATCCGCCGTGCCGTCGGCTCCGGCCGCGGTGGAAACGGATTGTGACCATGTAATTTGCCGCTCGATGATGCCCCGAACAGAGCGGTGCTCCACGCCGCGATAGAGGGGGCGACAACCGGCGGGGCAAGAACAGCCGGCCATGCCGGCGCAGCCGGAACGCACCCCTCGGGACCGGCGCTGCTGACGGCGTTCCCGGACTCGCCTTCCCCGAGTTGTCGGCCCAGGGCCGTCCGCACTGGTCACCACCGACGCTGCGTTACCACCCTGGCGAGCTGGACCCGCGCCCGAGGCGCTCATAGATCATTTACGGGACAACCCTTAGGGGACATGCACTGCCCGCCTCTCCAATCCTGCGGCAACCGCCGTCCAGGTGAGGGGAATTTCTGCTACGGCGAATTCATGGCTCCCCTGAACAGTGGTCGACGGTGGATCGCCGCACCGATGGGGGGCGGCCAGTCGGCTCAATATTGATCGTACATTCCTTGATGTGTATTGATGATTTCGGCGACATCACCCGAGTGAATCGCCACCTGGGTTGGGTGTCTGCGTAATATGCCGCCGACAGAAGAGGCGATTCCGTTTGACGAGGAACGCCGGACGCCACCACCCCCTAACAGGAGTTGGCTCCTCGATGACACTGAACATTCCCGATGCGCCGCAACGGCGCACGATGACGGCCTGGATCGCGGGGGTACTCACCCTGCTGGTCGCTGTTGCCGTCGTGGCAGTTACGCCAACACGAGCAAATGCAGCAACAGTTGTCCCGCTGGGTACTGCGGAAAGCTTCGCAGTGCTGGCCGGTTCGACGGTCACCAACGAAGGCAATTCTATGGTCACCGGAGATGTCGGTGTATCTCCGGGAACGGCCGTTACGGGATTCCCGCCCGGGACGGTGACGGACGGGACGATCTACGCAGGCGCGGCGGCTGCAGGGGCGAAGGCCGATCTCGGCACCGCGTACGACAACGCCTTCGGGCAGCCCACGGAATTCAACCTTTCCCCGGCGCCCGTGACTCCCACGTTGGTTCCGGGTACATACGCCGTCGAGTCCGGTCTCCTGGTGAACGGGACGTGGACCCTGGATGCCCAGAACAACCCTGATGCCGTCTGGGTGTTCAAGGTGCCTGCGGGACTGACAACGGCATCCGGGAGCAGCATCGTCCTTCAGAACGGCGCCCAGGCGTGCAACGTGTTCTGGGTGACCGACGAATCGGCCACGCTCGGATCCGGCTCGACCTTCGTGGGCACTCTCATGGCGCTCACATCGATCACTGTCAACAGTGGAGCGACCATCGAGGGCCGTGTGCTGGCCCGCAACGCGGCCGTGACGCTGAATAACAACGTGATCACCAGGCCGTTGTGTGAAGACACCACCACGACGACCACCGGCGACGCCGCGACCACCACGACCACTGGTGATGCCGCGACGGGTGATGCCGCGACGGGTGATGCCGCGACCGGTGATGCCGCCACGGGTGACGCCGCCACGGGTGACGCCGCGACGGGTGATGCCGCGACCGGTGATGCCGCCACGGGTGATGCCGCGACGGGTGACGCCGCGACCGGTGATGCCGCCACGGGTGATGCCGCCACGGGTGACGCCGCGACGGGTGACGCCGCGACGGGTGATGCCGCGACCGGTGATGCCGCCACGGGTGACGCCGCGACGGGTGACGCCGCGACCGGTGATGCCGCCACGGGTGACGCCGCGACGGGTGACGCCGCGACCGGTGACGCCGCGACGGGTGATGCCGCGACCGGTGATGCCGCCACGGGTGACGCCGCGACGGGTGACGCCGCGACCGGTGATGCCGCGACCGGTGATGCCGCCACGGGTGACGCCGCGACGGGTGACGCCGCGACGGGTGATGCCGCGACGGGTGATGCCGCCGTGGGCGGGCACGACACGGGCGGGCACGACACGGGCGGGCACGACACGGGCGGGCATGAGACGGGCGGATACGGCGACTGCGCGTGCGACTCCCCGGGGAAGCCGGGGAAGCCGGGGAAGCCGGGCCACCACGACGGGCCGTACAAGCCCGGCCACCACTACGGGCCGTACAAGCCGGGCAAGCACGGCGAGTACGAGTGGCACGTTCCGCACTGGATGTGAGACGGGTGGTGCGCGGCGGATCGTCATCGATTCCGTCGCGCACCGCCGGCGGAAGCAGGAGCAGCAGGTGCGAACAGTCAGGATCGGAAGGACCGGGTGGGGCGTGCTGAGCGGTGCTGGGTCGACAAACGAGAAGTATCCGCAGCGGACCGGCACTGAGCCGGCAACGCAGGACGGCGGCGGGGGAGCGGGTAGCGCCCGTGAGATTTCGGGGCCACCTCGCCTGCTGAGCGCTGGAACAGGAGCCGCGGTGGCCCTGTGCCTGGCAGTGACCCTGGTTCATGTACTTCTGGTGTTTCTGTACGTGGCGCCTCCGAACGCCGTCTCGAAGGCGTACAGCCAGCAGGTCAACGCGTGGGTTCGGCCCGTGTTCGAGCAGAACTGGCGGCTCTTCGCCCCGAATCCCCAGTCCGTCAACCGGCAGATCTCGGCGAGGGTCAAGCAGACAGCACCAGACGGCACCGCCCAGGTGAGTGACTGGATCGATCTGACTGCTGTGGACGATTCCGCCGTAAAGCACAACGTCTTCCCCAGCCATACGGCACAGAACATGCTGCGCCAGGCCTGGAACGCGTTCCTCAAAACGCATGGCAGAGACAATCAGCCGCGCTCGGAGCGGGCTCTGATGATCGAGAAGTATCTGCGCAACATCGCGGCAGATCGCGTCGCCGCCCAACATGGCGGCCCCTTCGATTCCATCCAGCTGCGAGTGATCACGCTGCCTATCGCTGCGCCCGGCGCAGCGGTTGAATCCCGCCCGGTCGCAGCGGCACCGGCGCGGGCCGATACACGGTATCTGCCCTGGTGGAAGGTGGCCTCCAATGCAACGGACTGAGCAGGAATCGGTCGTGGCGCCGAAAGTGTCGGAACGTACCACCGGGCGGGCAGTCGTATTCATGCCGCGACGCGTACTCGACCGCGTTCACGCATGCCTCGGCCTCCTGACCGAACGGCCGGTGTCTCTGTATGCGGCGGCGGTGCTGCGCATCGGGTACGGGCTGCTCTATCTCGTCTTCTTGCTCCGCGAGTTTCCGCATCGCAACGAGATGTGGGGCCCTGGATCACCGTGGACGCCCACGCTGGCCAGGCAGATGTTCGACCAGAGCGGTTGGGCCAGCATTCTCACCCTGTCCGACAGCCGGGTGTACTTCGAGGTCTGCTACGCCGTCGCTCTGGTCACGTGTGCGCTGTTCCTGCTGGGCTGGCGGACGCGGGCGGTGTCCGTGCTGTTCGCGGTCGTGGTGGTGTCGTTCCACGCCAGGGCGCTCTTCATGGCGGACGGCGGGGACAATCTCATGGTCCTCATGGCTGTCTACCTGGTCTTCACCGCGTGCGGCCGGCGCTGGTCCCTCGACGCCCGCCGGGCCCGGCTCCAGGCGTCGGCGGGCAAGACGTCAGATCCGCGGGGCGGCGATCTCCGGCACCATCTCGGCGACGCCCGCACTGTCTTGACCACGGTGCTGCACAACTGCGGCATGCTCGTCATCGCCGCCCAGGTTTGCTTCCTCTACGGATGCGCGGGCCTGTACAAGGTGCAGGGCCCCAAGTGGGGTGATGGGACCGCCCTCCACTACGTCCTGAACATCGACCTGTTCCGGCCCTGGCCCGAGCTGTCTCAGATGGTCGCCGGCCATCACGTGTTGATCGCCGTCGTCGGCTATCTGACGGTGCTGGTGCAGGTCGCGTTTCCGTTCGTCCTGTTCGGCAGGCTCAAATACCCTGTCCTTATCCTGCTGTTGGGCATGCACGTGAATATCGCGGTGCTCATGGGGCTGCCACTCTTCTCGGGCGCGATGATCGTCGCGGACGCCGCGTTCCTGCCGGACCGCTTCTACCGCGCTTTGGGAAGGCTGTGGCGGCGCACTTTCCAGCGCACAGGAAACAGGAGAGCGGAGGCCGCGGTCGGGACAGCATCCGCTGTGGTACCGCCGCAGCCCTCACCGGAGTAGGAGTCAACAGTCCGGCTTCCCCCGCATGTGGGCAGGGAGAGAGCAGGTGGCTGTGCCGCCCGGTAGGCGATGGCGGTTCTTCGCGACGACCCGATAGACACCGCGTGCCATCCAGTTGACGGGCGGCACTCGAAGGGCGAGCCCGAGCCACCACCAGCGCCTTCGTCCGCACATCAGCACGGCAGACAGGGCGCGTGGTCCACCGTGGACCTCGCCGCCGACCGGGCTGATCCAGAGGACCTCGCGGTCGGCTCTGGCTTCGGTGACGCCCAGGGCGGCGAGGTCGGCGTACTGCCAGGGGACGAATTGCACCCCCGGCTGAACGGTGCGCCGAACAATCTCGATTGTTCTGCCACAAAAACCGCAGTCTCCGTCAAACAACAGAATGGGCTGGCTCGCCATCGGGGCTCCATTTCTCGACGTTGCTGCGCTGAAGAACTTCAGTGTGCGGCGATCAAAAGCCGATTGGCGGGCAACACGACCTACGGAGCGCCCACTGATGCGGCCGCCACCGGAGAGCGGGCCGTACAGGAGCGCTCCGGGCACCGAAGGACCACCGTCTGGGACCCCAACTCCGACAAGGCCACCCTCTGCGACGACCGCGGCCGCACCATCGACGCCGCGTCCTGGGGTCGCCACCACCACCGTCGCTCACCCCACCCATCGGTGTCCCGGCCTTCACAGGTCCACTGCGAAGGCCGGGACAACGGCACCCGGAGCTGCCGCAACAGCGGCTGACATCAACGCCAGCGCACGCCAGTGGACTAGCAGTCGGGTGACTTCTCGACCGGTGTGGACTACACGCTGACTGTCGCGGCCGCATCGAAGTAGGCGGGCGCAGAGCTTGCCGGTCGTGGAGCGCACCTCCTCCACGCTCGCCTCGGCGTAGACCCGCCGACGCTGTTCGGAGCGCCACAACGGCCCCGGAGACCGGGGGTTCCCAGGTTCAGGTGCCAGCGTGGATGGGCGGACCGGCGCCTGTGTCCTCCCGTCCGACGGCTCCTTCGACCGTCGCCGACGCACCGTCCGTTGTGCGCGAGTACTTCGCTGCCATCAACGCTCAGGACTATCGACGTGCCTGGGAGCTCGGGGGCAAGAACTTCGCAGACTCCTACGCAGCTTTCGTGGACGGCTTCGCCACTACCGCCCACGACACAGTTCACGTACTCCGCGCAAACGGTGACACCGTCTCGATCAGGTTGGAGGCCACGCAGACCGACGGCTCGCTGCGGGTCTTCGAAGGCACCTTCACTGTTCACCGCGGCACGATCGTCGCCGCTGACGTACGCGAGGTGAACGGCTCGGAGCAGCTACCCAGCGAAGCTTCCCCACGCTACGAGAACTGCGACGAGGTGCGAGCTGCGGGCGCCACGCCTCTTTTCAGGGGCGAGCCCGGTTACGCGCCGCATCTCGACCGAGACGGCGATGGAAGGGCCTGTGACCCATATCCGCCGTGAGCCCTCGATCTCGCGTCCTGAACCCCTGAGGCAGCCGAGGGCGAGGCAAGCGCACGTCAAGCGCGCGGGTCGACGGGAACAGCAGGCCATCACGGTGAAGCCGCTGCCGCGCATGCGGTACCGCAGCGCCGTACCGCAACGGCCGTCAGCCGTCGGTCGCCCGTGCCGTCGGACAGCGCACCGCCGTCGTCGTACGCCCGTCGCAGGACCCCAACCCGCCGTCAGGGGTGGGTGGAGGCGTCCGGTGGGGGTGCGTGGTGGCGCTGGTAGTGGCGGGCCGCTCGGGCGCGGTTGCCGCAGGCGGGTTTGCACCATTCCTGGCGGCCGTGGGCCTTGACGAAGTAGCGCACACAGCGGGGTGCGCTGCAGGCGCGTAGGTGTTCGCGCTGCGGGCCGGCCAGGAAGTCGATCGCGGCGCGCGCCAGGGTCGCCAGGAGGCGTGTCCTTGGTGTGCCCTCCGTCGACAACAGGTGGAGTGCCGGCGTGCCGTTCGGGGGCCAGGTGAGCTGCGGGGTGATCGGTTCGCGCGCGGCGACCGCGTTGAGGTGCGCCAATGCCTTGTCGGACGGCATCAGTTGCCGGGCGTCCGCCGGGCTGGGCGGTGCGGGGCTGACCGCCCGAGCGAACAGCGCCCGGATCGCCTGGCGCAGCTCGATGAGCTCCGTCCTGAGGTCTTCGTCCGCTGCGATCCCTTGCGCCGGGAGGTGGTCGGCCTGCGTCTGGAGCCAGCGGGATGTTCCGGCTGCGGTGGCGAGGTCGTCGGTGACGCCGCCTTCTCCATCGTGGCGGATCGTGCTCGCCAGTTCCAGTGCCGCCCAGCGCTCCATCGACGTCTCCTTCCCCGTCCGGTCGTCAGCCACTTGATCACATTCCCTCGGCCACTCTATGGTCTCTAATGGTAAAGCGAATTTATTCCGTTAGGAGCCCAGGGATGACCTTGCTGCTCGCGCAGATCAGCGACCTGCACCTGGACGGCAGCGAGCGGGCCACCCGGCGCGCCGCCCGTGTCATGGACTACCTCCGGGCCCTGCCCCGCCCGGTCGATGCCGTCCTGGTCACCGGAGACATCGCCGATCACGGCGCCGAAGCCGAGTACGAGGAAGCGGCCCGCATCCTGGCGGCCCCCTTTCCCGTCCTCACCTGCCCCGGCAACCACGACGTGCGCCCGGCCTACCGCAAGGCGCTCCTCGGGGAGGCGCCCGATCCGGGGCCCGTCAACCGGATCCACCACGTCGGCGGGGTCGCCGTCCTGATGTGCGACTCCACCATCCCCGGCCGCGACGAGGGCCGTCTCGACGCGGCGACGCTCGACTGGATCGACACCCGACTCGCCGCGCTGCCGCGGGACACCCCCGCGCTGATCGCCTTCCACCAGCCGCCGGTGGCGCTGCACCACCCGCTGCCCGACGCCGGAATGCTCGAAGAGCCCGGGCAGCTCGCCGCCCTGCTGGACGCCCACCCGCAGGTGGTCGCCGTCCTGACCGGGCACGCCCACACCGCCGCCGCCTCGACCTTCGCCGGCCGTCCCCTGATCGTCGGGCCCGCCGTCACCTGGACCCTGCGCATGCCCTGGGAGGGCGACCGCCCCGCCGATCGCGACCAGCCGCCCGGTCTCGCCTTCCACGTCCTGGGCGACGACCGGCGGCTGACCACCCACTATCGCGTCGTCCTCTGACCCAGGTTCACCTTGGCCTGTTTCGGGCGGTACTAGGGGTACGGCGGTACCGGCCATGGCGCGCAGGCGCGCGTGCGCCGTTCGGGGGAGGGGGCGCCGGGACGGGCATGGGTGGGGTGGGGGATCCGGCTCGGGGCGACCGGTGACCGGTGACCGGCGACCGCGTCGGCGACCACGTGGTCGTACGGCCCGGACCCCCTGAAGCCCGCCCGCCGGTCCCGCCGCTTCCGTTGTCAGTGGCTCGGAGCAGACTGGTTCCGTGACGTGGCGGTGTGTCGGGATGCGGTGGAGCGGGGGTGTGCCCGGGCTCCGTTGGGACGGTGGGCGGGTGTCCGTGCTCGCGTACGGGCAGCAGGTCGCCTTCCGGGCCGTCGGGCCGCGGCGCTGCCCGGGCGCCCGCGGGAACCCCTGCCCGCTCGACGCGACCGTGCCCGCCCGCGCCACCGGCGGGCAGTGCCCCGAGTGCGCGCGGCTCGACCGGGTCCACTCGGTCGCCGCCGACACGATCGCCGACGACCCCCGGACGTACCGCGTGTATCTCGCCTGGTTCGGGCCCGGGATGACCAAGGTCGGGATCACGGCCGAGGAGCGCGGTGACGCCCGCCTCCTGGAGCAGGGGGCCGTCGCCTTCGGCTGGCTCGGGCGCGGGCCGCTCATGGCCGCCCGGCGGACCGAGGAGCTGCTGCGGCACGCCCTGAAGGTGCCCGACCGGATCCCGTACGCCCGTAAGCGCGCCGTACGGCACGACCTGCCCGGCCCGGACGCGCGCCGCCGGGAGATCGAGGAGCTGTACGGGCGTGCCACCGGGCTCTCCGGATGGGCCGAGACGCTGGAGCGGCTGGAGTTCCAGGCGTACGACCATGCCGAGGCGTTCGGGCTCGACGGTCTGCCGCCGCTCTCCGGCGCCGTCACCGAGCTCGTCGACGACGGTGTCGTCGCCGGGCGCCTCCTCGCCGCCGCCGGGCCCGACCTGCATCTTCGTGACGCCGCGGGGCGCTGCCTCGCCGTCGACACGCGTGTCGTCCGCGGGTGGGGGCTCGTCTCCGTGGACCCCGGCCACCGCGTCACCGTGCCCGTGCGGAAGGCGGACACCGACGTCCAGGACGAGCTGTTCCCGATGTAGCGGCGACGGGACCGGGTAAAGACTTGGATCCCTTCGGGCGGCCCTTATGGACACGGCCGCCCTGCCCGGCGGAGGGTGATCCACATGACCCCGAACCTGGTGGCGGGCCTCGAACCGCCTTACTACACCGCTGTCTTCACCTCGATCCGTCCCGACTCCCCCGAGGGATACGCCGAGACCAGCGACCGCATGACGAAGATCGTCAGCGAGCTTCCCGGCTTCCTCGGTCACGAGTCCGCCCGCACTCCCGGCGGCATCGGCATCACCGTCGCGTACTTCCGGGACCTCGCCTCCCTCGACGCCTGGCGGGACAACGCCGAGCACCAGGCCGCGAAGCGTCACGGCAGGGAGCACTGGTACGAGAGCTACAGCGTCCACATCGGCAAGGTCGAGCGGAGTTACGGTTTTGAGCGCGGCTGACACGACGCGGCAGCTCGCCCGGCGACTCGGGATCCCCGGGTTCGTCGACGTCCACACCCACTTCATGCCCCAGAACGTCCTCGACAAGGTCTGGGCCTACTTCGACGCCGTCGGCCCCCTCACCGGCGTGGAGTGGCCCATCACCTACCGCGACGAGGAGGACCGGCGGGTCGCACTCCTCCGCGAATTCGGGGTCCTCGCCTTCACCTCGATGCTCTACCCGCACAAGGCCGGCATGGCCCCCTGGCTCAACGGCTGGGCCGCCGGCTTCGCCGCCCGTACGCCCGACTGCCTCCACACCGCCACCCTCTACCCCGAACCGGACGCGACCGCGTACGTCGGCAAGGCGATCGACGACGGTGCCCGCGTCTTCAAGGTGCACCTCCAGGTCGGCGGATTCGACCCGAACGATCCGCTCCTCGAAGCCGGTTGGGGCCTCCTCGCCGACGCCGGCACGCCCGTCGTCGTCCACTGCGGCTCCGGGCCCACCCCCGGAAAGTTCACCGGCCCCGGGCCCGTCGGACAGCTGCTCGCCCGCCATCCGCGGCTGCGGCTGATCGTCGCGCACATGGGGATGCCCGAGTACGCCGACTTCCTCGACCTCGCCGAGCGGTACGAGGGCGTCCACCTGGACACCACCATGGCCTTCACCGATTTCAGCGAACGCCTCGCGCCCTTCCCCGCCGCCGAACTCCCCCGGCTGCGCGCGCTGGGCGACCGGATCCTCCTCGGCTCCGACTTCCCGAACATCCCCTATCCGTACGTCCACCAGCTCCACGCCCTCGAACGGCTCGGCCTCGGGGACGACTGGCTGCGCCGCGTCCTGTACGAGAACGGCGCCGCGCTCTTCCCGCAGGTTTCTCAGGGAATTCACAGGTAGCGGAAAGGGAGATCTCAGTACGTCCGGCCAGCGTGGCCGTATGACTGCGATCCGACCGACCGCGACCAGGCCCCGCGGGCGCACCGACATGCTCCGGCCCGACGGTTCCGCCGTCCGTGTTCTCGTCGTGGACGACGAGGCCTCGCTCGCCGAGCTGCTCTCCATGGCCCTGCGGTACGAGGGCTGGCAGGTGCACAGCGCAGGCGACGGGGCGGGGGCGCTGCGCGAGGCGCGGGAGTTCCGGCCGGACGCGGTGATCCTCGACATGATGCTGCCCGACATGGACGGGCTCTCCGTGCTCGGCCGGCTGCGCCGCGAGCAGCCGGACGTGCCGGTGCTCTTCCTGACCGCCAAGGACGCGGTCGAGGACCGGATCGCCGGGCTCACGGCGGGCGGGGACGACTACGTCACCAAGCCGTTCAGCCTGGAGGAGGTCGTGGCGCGGCTGCGCGGGCTGATCCGGCGGTCCGGTGCGGCGCACGCGCGGAGCGAGTCGCTGCTCGCCGTCGGTGACCTGACCCTGGACGAGGACAGTCACGAGGTCACGCGCGGCGGCGAGTCGATCCATCTCACCGCGACCGAGTTCGAGCTGCTGCGCTACCTCATGCGCAATCCGCGCCGGGTGCTCAGCAAGGCGCAGATCCTCGACCGGGTGTGGTCGTACGACTTCGGCGGCCAGGCCAATGTCGTCGAGCTGTACATCTCCTACCTGCGCCGGAAGATCGACGTGGGGCGGCCCCCCATGATCCACACCCGGCGCGGGGCGGGCTATCTCATCAAGCCGGGGGAATAGGGGCAACCCATGCGAGGCCCCATGAGAGCCCCCGTCCGAGCCCCCGTCCGAGCCCCCCGCTCCTGGTCGCTCCGTACGCGGCTCGTCGTCTCCGCCGTCACCCTGATCGCGATCGTCGCCACCGTGATCGGGACGGTGACGACGATCGCGTTCCGGTCCTATCTGTACGACCAGGCCGACGGGCAGCTGCGGGGCGTCGCCAACCGGGCCGCCGGGCCGCCGCAGAACATGCCGGGGCTCACCCCCGGCGGCACACCGGAGGTGCTCGGTTTCGTCACCGGACCCGGCGCCCCGCTCGGCACGATCGGCGCGTCCGTCGTGGACGGTGAGCTGCGGGACGCCGCCGTCTCCGAGGAGGAGGAGCAGGGGGCGTACGGTCCGAAGTACCGTGCCCAGGCCCTGGACGAGGCCCAGCGCGCCGCCCTCGCCGCCGTTCCGCGCGACGGCGCACCCCACACCGTCGAGCTGCCGGGCATGGACGACTACCGGGTCGAGTACGCCTCCGGGAGCCGCGGGGACTATCTCGTCGGCATCCCGCTGTCCGACGTCCAGGACACGCTGTCCACCCTGATCCTCGTCGAGGTGAGCGTCACCGGCGCCGGTCTCGTCGCCGCCTCGCTGGCCGGCGGTGCGCTGGTCGGGATCGCGCTCCGCCCGCTGCGGCGGGTCGCCGCCACCGCCACGCAGGTGTCCGAACTCCCCCTCCACAGCGGTGAGCCGGCCCTCCACCACCGCGTCCCCGAGGCCGATCCGCGGACCGAGGTCGGGCAGGTCGGCGCGGCCATCAACCGGATGCTCGACCACGTCCACTCCGCTCTCCACTCCCGCCAGCAGAGCGAGACCCGGGTACGGCAGTTCGTCGCGGACGCCAGCCATGAGCTGCGGACCCCGCTGGCCTCGATCCGGGGGTACGCGGAGCTGACGCGGCGCGGCCGGGAGGAGTGCGGGCCCGACACCCGGCACGCGCTCGGGCGCATCGAGTCCGAGGCGACCCGGATGACGGGCCTCGTCGAGGACCTGCTGCTGCTCGCCCGGCTGGACGCCGGACGCCCGCTCTCGTACGAGAGCACCGATCTCGCACCGCTCGTCGTGGACGCGCTCTCGGACGCCCGCGCGGCGGGCCCCGATCACCACTGGCGGCTCGAACTTCCCGACTCCGCCGTGCCGGTACGGGCGGACGCCGCCCGTCTCCACCAGGTCCTGGTCAACCTGCTCGCCAACGCCCGCACCCACACCCCGCCCGGCACGATCGTCACCGCGCGCGTACGGCCGGAGGGCGGCCGCGCCCTCGTCGAGATCGAGGACGACGGTCCTGGCATCCCGCCCGAGCTCCTCCCCGTCGTCTTCGAGCGCTTCGCCCGGGGGGACGCCTCCCGTACCCGCCATGCCGCCGGCGGCGGCAGCAGCACCGGGCTCGGGCTCGCCATCGTCCGCGCGGTGACGGCCGCCCACGGCGGGGACGTGACCGTGCGGAGCCGCCCGGGAACGACCGTCTTCGCCGTGGCGCTCCCCACGGAGCCCGTTGAGCCCACGCAGCCCACGCAACCCGAGGAGCACCGTCCCGCCCCGCAGGACTCACAGGCAGGGCACAGGCTGTTCTCACAGCCGTGACAGCCGCCCTGGCGAGGGTCTGTGCCATGCGAACCCGAACGATCGCGGGCACCCTCCCCGCCCGGGACCACCTGCCTGTGGGGATGGCCGGGCGGCCCGTCCTCGATGTGGTGATTCCCGTCTACAACGAGGAGAAGGACCTGGAGCCGTGCGTCCTGCGGCTCCACGACCACCTCTCCCGCACCTTCCCGTACGGCTTCCGGATCACGGTCGCCGACAACGCCTCCACCGACCGGACCCCCGAGGTGGCGGCCGCGCTGGCGGCGACGCTGCCCGAGGTACGGTCCGTACGGCTGGAGCAGAAGGGCCGCGGCCTGGCGCTGCGCACCGTCTGGTCGCACTCGGACGCACCCGTCCTCGCCTACATGGACGTGGACCTCTCCACTGACCTCAACGCCCTTCTCCCCCTCGTCGCGCCGCTCATCTCCGGCCACTCGGACCTCGCGATCGGCTCCCGGCTCTCCCGCTCCTCGCGGGTCGTCCGCGGGCCGAAGCGGGAGTTCATCTCGCGGGCGTACAACCTGATCCTGCGCGGCTCGCTCGCCGCCCGGTTCTCCGACGCGCAGTGCGGTTTCAAGGCGATACGCGGCGATGTCGCCGAGCGCCTGCTGCCGATGGTCGAGGACACCGGCTGGTTCTTCGACACCGAGATGCTGGTCCTCGCCGAGCGGGCCGGGCTGCGCATCCACGAGGTGCCCGTCGACTGGGTCGACGACCCCGACTCCACCGTCCACATCGTGCGGACCGCGACCGACGACCTGAAGGGCGTCTGGCGCGTCGGCCGGGCGCTCGCCACCGGTTCGCTGCCGCTCGACCGGCTCGCCCGCCCCTTCGGGGACGATCCGCGCGACCGGCAACTCGCGGGCGTGCCCGGCGGTCTGGCCCGGCAGCTGGTCGGCTTCTGCGCCGTGGGCGTGCTGTCCACGCTCTTCTACGTGGCGCTGTACTCGGCCTTCCGGCTCGGCATGGGCTCCCAGCTCGCCAACGCCGCAGCCCTTCTGGTCTCCGCCGTCGCCAACACGGCGGCCAACCGCCGCCTCACCTTCGGTGTGCGCGGCCGGGACCGTGCCGTACGCCACCAGGCGCAGGGACTCGTGGTCTTCGGCATCGGTCTCGCGCTGACCAGCGGCTCGCTCGCGGCGCTCGGCGCGGCCACCGGCGACGCCGCCCACTCCACCGAACTCGCCGTCCTGATCGTGGCCAACCTCGCCGCGACCGTCGTGCGCTTCCTCCTCTTCCGGCTCTGGGTCTTCCCGGACACCTCGCTCGCAAGGACCACGCGATGACCACGACCACGTACGACACAGCGCCACCGGCGGCCCACGGCGCGCACGCCGCGCCTCCCGGCGGCCCTCTCGCCCGCGTCTGGCGCGGACGGGCCGAGGACGCCCCCTGGGTGCGCCCCGCCTTCCTCGCGCTCCTCGCCGTCACCACCGTGCTCTACGTCTGGAACCTGAGCGCCTCCGGCTACGCCAACTCCTTCTACTCCGCCGCCGTCCAGGCGGGCAGCGAGAGCTGGAAGGCGTTCTTCTTCGGCTCGCTCGACTCCGCCAACGCCATCACCGTCGACAAGCCGCCGGCCGCCCTCTGGCCGATGGCCCTGTCCGTGCGCGTCTTCGGGCTCGGGTCGTGGCAGATCCTCCTCCCCGAGGTACTGATGGGCGTGGCGACCGTCGGCGTGCTCTACGCGGCGGTACGGCGCCGCTTCGGCGCGGGCGCCGGGCTGATCGCGGGCGCGGTCCTCGCGCTCACGCCGGTCGCGGCGCTGATGTTCCGCTTCAACAACCCGGACGCGCTGCTCGCGCTGCTGATGACGGTCGCCGTGTACTGCGTGCTGCGGGCCCTCGAGGACGCGAAGAGCGGCGCGAAGTGGCTGGTGTGGGCCGGGGTCGCCTTCGGTGTCGCGTTCCTCGCCAAGACGCTCCAGGCGTTCCTGATCCTGCCGCCGCTGGCGCTCGTGTACGCGGTGTGCGCGTCGGCCGGGTTCGGCCGCCGGATCGGGCAACTGGCCCTCGGCGGGCTCGCGATGATCGTCTCGGCCGGCTGGTGGGTGGCCCTGGTCGAGCTGTGGCCGACGTCCTCGCGTCCGTACATCGGAGGCTCGCAGAACAACAGCTTCCTGGAGCTCACCTTCGGCTACAACGGCCTCGGCCGGATCAACGGCGACGAGACCGGCAGCGTCGGTGGCGGCGGTGGTGGGGGCCGTGGTGGCGGCGGCTGGGGTGAGACCGGCATCGGGCGGATGTTCAACGACGCCGTCGGCGGCCAGATCTCCTGGCTGCTGCCCGCCGCGCTGATCCTTCTGGTGGCCGGTCTCGTCGTCACCTGGCGGGCGCCCCGTACGGACACGGCCCGGTCCGCGTTCCTGGTCTGGGGCGGTTCGCTGCTGATCACGCTGGCCGTGTTCAGCTTCATGGCCGGCATCTTCCACGAGTACTACACGGTGGCCCTGGCCCCGTACGTCGCGGCGCTCGTCGGCATGGGCGCGAGCGTCCTGTGGGAGGAGCGCGGCCGGTTCCTCGCCTCGACGGCGCTCGCGGGGACGGTCGCGGCGACGGCGGTCTGGGCGTACGTGCTGCTGGGCCGGACGCCGGACTGGCTGCCGTGGCTGCGCTGGGCGGTCCTCGTCGTGGGGTCGGCCGCCGCGGTCGGGCTGCTGCTCGCGGGGCGGCTCGACCGGCGGATCGGGTTCGGGATCGCGGGGCTCGGTCTGGCGGCGGGGCTCGCGGGGCCGTTCGCGTACACCCTGGAGACGCTGAGCACCGGCCACCAGGGCTCGATCGTGATGGCGGGCCCGTCGGGCGGTGCGATGGGCGGCCGCCCGGGCGGCGGCATGCGGATGGCCGACGGCCCGGGCCAGGGGCAGGGCGGCAGGGGCCCGGGCGGCCAGATGCCCGGCGGTCCCGGCGGTCAGGGCCAAGGCCAGGCCCCCACGGGCCAGATGCCGGGCGGCCAAGGTCAAGGCCAGGGCCAGGGCCAAGGCCAGGCCCCCACCGGTCAGATGCCCGGCGGCGCCCCGCCCCAAGGCATGGAGCGCAGCGGCATGGGCGCCGGCGGTGGCGGTATGGGCGGCCTGCTCAACGGCGCGACCGTCGGTTCCGAGGCCAGGGCCACCCTCCTCGACGGCGCCGACGGCTACACCTGGGTCGCGGCGGCCATCGGCGCGCAGAACGCCGCCGGCTACCAGCTCGCCACCGGAGAACCGGTGATGGCGATCGGCGGCTTCAACGGCAGTGACCCGTCCCCGACCCTGGCCCAGTTCAAGCAGTACGTCGCCCAGGGCAAGATCCACTACTTCATCGGCGGAGGCGGCACGGGCGGAGGCGGTGGTGGCGGAATGGGCGGCAACTCGGAGATCTCCGCATGGGTCACGGCCACCTTCGGACAGGTCACCGTCGACGGCACCACCCTCTACGACCTGACCCGCGAGAAGTAATCGCTATACAGCGTAAGAGAGTCCCTTGTACGGTGTACGAGACCTGATTCCCGTACACCGTACAAGGGGGACCCATGACGGCGACGACCGCCGCCTCCTCGCCCGCCACCACCGGCGGACACCCGCAGCGCTGGCTGATCCTCGGCGTCATCTGTCTCGCCCAGCTCACCGTGCTGCTCGACAACACCGTCCTGAGCGTCGCGATCCCCTCGCTGACCTCCGAACTCCACGCGTCCACCAGCGACATCCAGTGGATGATCAACGCGTACTCGCTCGTCCAGTCCGGCCTCCTGCTCACCGCGGGCAACGCCGCCGACCGCTACGGCCGCAAGAAGCTCCTCGCCGTCGGCCTCGCCCTCTTCGGCCTCGGCTCGCTCGCCGCCGGACTCGCCGGCTCCACCGCGCAGCTGATCGCCGCCCGGGCCGGCATGGGTGTCGGCGGCGCGCTGCTGATGACCACCACGCTCGCCGTCGTCATGCAGATCTTCGACGACTCGGAGCGGGTCAGGGCGATCGCCCTCTGGTCCACCGTCAGTTCGCTCGGCTTCGCCGGCGGCCCACTGATCGGCGGGGCCATCCTGAACCACTTCTGGTGGGGAATGATCTTCCTCATCAACATCCCGGTGGCGCTGATCGGCCTGGTCGCCGTCCTCAAGCTCGTACCGGAGTCGAAGAACCCGCAGGGCGAGCGCCCCGACCTGCTCGGCGCGCTGCTCTCCACGATCGGTATGACCGCCGTCGTGTACGCGATCATCACCGGCCCCGAGCACGGCTGGACCTCCGCCGAAGTACTGGTCCCCGCCGCCCTCGGCGCCGCCGTCCTCGGTGCCTTCGCGCTGTGGGAGCTGCGCACCCCGTACCCGATGCTCGACATGCACTTCTTCCGCAACCAGAAGTTCATCGGTGCCATCGGCGGCTCGCTGCTCGTCGTCTTCGGCATGGGCGGCTCGCTCTTCCTGCTCACCCAGCACCTGCAGTTCGTCCTCGGGTACGAGCCGCTGGAGGCCGGTCTGCGGATGGCGCCGCTCGCGCTGACCATCGTGGGCCTCAACCTGACCGGTCTCGGCCCGAAGCTCGTGATGAGGATCGGCACCCCGGTGGCGGTCCTCATCGGTATGACCCTGGTCTCCGGCGGCCTCACCTCGATCGCCGTCCTCGGCGGCGGCACGGACGGCAGTTACTGGGGCATGCTCCTCGGCCTGGTCCTGATGGGCGCCGGTATCGCCGTCTCGTCCCCCGCCATGGCCAACGCCATCATGAGCGCGATCCCGCCGGAGAAGGCGGGCGTGGGCGCCGGAATCAACGGCACGCTCGCCGAGTTCGGCAACGGACTGGGCGTCGCCGTCCTCGGCGCCGTGCTCAACGCCCGGTTCGCCGCGCTTGTCGCCGTCACCGCGACCTCGCTGCCCGCGGCCCTCGCGGCGGCCGGAAGCGAGGCAGAACGGGCCGAGATCTCCGACGCCTTCGCCGCCGGCCTCCAGACCAGCCAGCTGGTCGGGGCGGTCGCCGTCTTCGTCGGCGGTCTGGTCGCGGCGGCGCTGCTGCGGAGGGCGGAGCGGTCCGAGAAGCGGCAGGCGGCTGCATAGCATGGTGACGGACCGCTGACAGGTGAGCTCACGGAGGAACGCGATGGTCAAGGCCGCCGACCGCGCCAAGAACCCGGCGCGTTCCAGTGTGTGGCTCGAGCAGCGGACGCCGCGCAGCGGAGGCGGCCCGGCCGGCCTCGACCGCGACCGGATCGTGGCGACCTCGATCCGGATGCTGGACGAGGACGGCCTGGCCGGCCTCTCGATGCGCAAGCTGGCGACCGAGCTGGGCGTCACGGCGATGTCGCTCTACTGGTACGTGGACACCAAGGACGACATCATCGAGTACGCCGTCGACTCCGTGTACGGGGAGATCGACCTCGACGCGGTCGATGCCGCCGGGGGGTGGCAGGACCGGGTCCGGGTGCTCGCCCTGGACTACCGGCGGATGCTGGTGCGCCACCCGTGGATGTCGCCGTGCGCGGGCCAGTACCTGAACATCGGCCCGCACGCGATCGCCGTGGGCACGAAGATCCAGGACGCGGTCAGGGACACCGGCCTGCCGCTGCACCGGCAGCCGAGCGCGATGTCGGCGGTCTTCCAGTTCGTGTACGGCTACGGGACGATCGAGTCGCAGTTCGAGCGCCGGGCGAACGAGGCGGGCATGTCCCAGGACGACTTCTACGGTGAGTCGATCAAGGCCTTCCGCGACGATCCGCAGTTCGTGGAGGCGCTCGAACCGATGGCGGAGATCCTCGACGAACGGGCCTCGCACGGCAGCGTCAGCGACATCTGGGACCGCGACTTCGACTACGCCCTGGACGTGCTGGTCGCGGGCATCGAGGTCATGGTCGCGCGCGAGGCCGGCGAAGCCTCCTGACGTCGCGGCGAGGCCTCAGTCCTCCCGTACCGCCTGGATGTCCAGGGTCACCCGAAGCGTCGCGCCGATCGCCGCGATGCCGGCCGACACCACCTGGTTGTAGTTCATCGCGAAGTCCTCGCGCCGCAGTTCGGCCTCGGCGCGGAACGCCGCACGCACTCCGCCCCACGGATCCGCGCCCGTCCCCAGGTACGTGAGATCCAGCGGGACGTGCCGCGTGACGCCCCGCAGGGTCAGCTCGCCGTCCACGGTCCACCGGTCCGGGCCCGCCGCCCGCAGGGCCGTGCTGCGGTACGTGAGTTCCGGGAATCGGTCCACGTCCAGGAAGTCCTCGGACCGCAGGTGCTTGTCCCGCGGGCCGTTGCCGGTGTCGACGGACCCGGCCGCGATGACCGCCTCCACACGCGAGGCCAGGACGTCCGGCGCGATCTCGATCCGGCCGGTGAACTCGGTGAACCGGCCGTGCACGCTGGAGATCCCCAGGTGCTGGGCCACGGCGCCGACCGAGGAGTGCGCCGCGTCCACGGCCCAGGTGCCCGGCGGCGGCAGTTCCGTACCGCCCGCGCGGGCGAGGACGACCGTCCCGACGTCCGCCCGCCCGGTCCCGCCGACCAACGCCGTGCGCGCGTCCGGCGCGTAGCCGAGCGCGGTCACCACCACCGTGTACGGCCCCGGCGCCAGCGAGCCCTCCGCCCGTGCGACTCCGTCCCCGTCGGCCCCCGCCCGCAGGACCTGTCCGCCCGAAGCGTCCGTCACGGTCACCACCGCGTGCTCGACCGGCCACCCGTCGCGGGTCCGTACCTGTGCGTGCAGTCCCATCCGTACCCTCAACCCTCACTACGAAAGAACAGACGGGGCGGCAGGCCGTCCCCATGACCCCTGCCGCCCCGGACCCGGCCGCGCCTCCGCTCGGAGCGCGGCCGGGAGTCGGTCACTCGCCCGGGTGGGCGAGTTCGATGTCGTGGCCGTCGACCCCGGCCCCGGTCACGGTCAGCCGTCCCGCCACCGGCGGGTAGCCGGTCGCGATGAGCGTGTACTCGCCGGTGTCCAGGTCGGCGAAGGCGTACGCGCCCTCCGTGTCCGTCGTCGCCGAGGCCTTCACGTTCCCCGCGGCGTCGACCAGGGTCACCCGCGCGTCGGCCAGCGGCCGGTGGTCGAGGCCCGCGCGGACCGTCCCGTGGACGACCGCTCCGGCCACGAGGGCCACGTCGAGCCGGGTCACGCCCTGGCCGC
Organism: Streptomyces sp. NPDC022552; assembly: GCF_055561875.1. Taxonomy (NCBI): domain Bacteria; kingdom Bacillati; phylum Actinomycetota; class Actinomycetes; order Kitasatosporales; family Streptomycetaceae; genus Streptomyces; species Streptomyces sp. NPDC022552. The sequence continues at coordinate 141,221 of NZ_JBVHGJ010000005.1, read as the reverse complement.
CGATCTCGACGGGCAGCGCCTGCGGGCGGTGTCCGGCGGCCGTGACCGCGACCGTGACCGCGCCCGGCACCAGCTCGCCGAAGACGAAGCCGCCGTCCGCGCCGGACTTGCCGGTGGCCAGCACCTCGCCCCGTACGTCCGTGATCACGACCATCGCCCCGTCCACGGGCGTTCCGCCCTCGGCGGAGGTCACCGCGCCGGTGAGCCCGCTGGTCCCGGTCAGGAGCACGTCGTGGGCGAGCGGACCGTCGTCGACGACGACCGTGGAGGCCTGCGGCTGGAAGCCGTCGGCGGAGGCGATGAGGACGTACGAACCGGCTGCCGGCGCGTCGAGGGCGTACCGGCCCTCACCGCCGACGACCGCGCGGCCGAGCTGCTGCCCGCCGAGCGAGATCAGCGTGAGCGTCGCGCCGGCGAGGTCCGTGCCCTCGGCCGTACGGACGGTGCCGCTGACGGTCAGGCCGGTGGAGACGGTGGCCACCGCGTCGGCGGTGACGGCCGCCGGCTTCTCGGTCGCCACCGGGGCCGCGTCGGCCTGCGGGGCCGAACCGCTCTTCAGGGCGACCTCCTTGATGAACAGCGTCACCAGGAACGCGAGCAGCGCGAAGGGGGCCGAGTAGAGGAAGACGTCTCCCACGCCGTGGCCGTACGCGTCCTCCATGACGGTACGGATCGGGGCCGGCAGCTTGTCCATGTCCGGGATGCCGCCGCCCGTACCGCCGCCGCTCACGCCCGCGGCCTTCGGGCCGAGCGCGGCCATGCCGTCCTGGACGTAGTTCGTGACCCGGTGGGCCAGCACGGCGCCGAGCGCCGAGACGCCGATCGCGCCGCCGAGCGAGCGGAAGAAGGTGACGACGGAGGAGGCGGAGCCGAGGTCGGCCGGGGCGACCTGGTTCTGCGTGCAGAGCACCAGGTTCTGCATCATCATGCCGAGGCCGAGACCCATGACGCCCATGAAGAGCGCGATGTGCCAGTACTCCGTGTCGTAGCGGATCGTGCCGAGCAGGCCGAGTCCGCCGGTCGTCAGGGCACCGCCGCTGACCAGCCAGGCCTTCCACCGGCCGGTCTTGGTGATGACCATGCCGGAGACGGTCGAGGAGACGAACAGACCGGCGATCATCGGGATGGTGAGGACGCCGGACATCGTCGGCGACTCGTTGCGGGCCAGCTGGAAGTACTGGCTGAAGAAGACCGTGCCGGCGAACATCGCGACGCCCACGAAGAGCGAGGCGACCGAGGCCAGGGTGATGGTGCGGTTGCGGAAGAGGCGCAGCGGGATGATCGGCTCGCTCGCCCGGGACTCGACGAGGACGAAGAGCGCGCCGAGGACCACGGAGCCGCCGACCATCGCGGCCGTCTGCCAGGACATCCAGTCGTACTTGTCGCCCGCGAAGGTCACCCAGATCAGGAGGAGGGAGACGGCGGCGCTGATGACGAAGGCACCGGTCCAGTCGACCTTGACCTTGCTCCCCTGGCCTCCGGCATGGGGGACCCCAACGACCGGGAGCTTCAGCGTCCTGTGCAGGACGAGGAGCGCGATCAGCGCGAAGGGCACGCCGACGTAGAAGCACCAGCGCCAGCCGAGCCAGTCGGTGTCGGTGATGACTCCGCCGAGCAGCGGGCCGCCGACGGTGGCGACGGCGAAGGTGGCGCCGAGGTAGCCGCTGTACCGGCCGCGCTCACGCGGGGCGATCATCGCGGCCAGGATGATCTGGGAGAGGGCGGTCAGACCGCCGACGCCGATGCCCTGGACGACACGGCAGGCGATGAGCATGCCGGTGTTCTGGGAGAGGCCGGCGACGACCGAGCCGGCGACGTAGATGATCAGGGCTATCTGGACGAGCAGCTTCTTGGAGAAGAGGTCCGCGAGCTTGCCCCAGAGCGGGGTGGTCGCGGTCATGGACAGAAGCGCGGCCGTGACGACCCAGGTGTAGGCGGACTGGCCGCCGCCCAGGTCGGTGATGATCTGCGGAAGGGCGTTGGAGACGATCGTCGACGACAGAATGGCGACGAACATGCCGAGCAGCAGCCCGGAGAGCGCCTCCATGATCTGCCGGTGCGACATGGGCGCACCGTCGGAGGTGTGGCCGCCCGCCTGCGTTGGCGGGGCGGGTGTGGTCGTGGCCATGAACGTCCTTTGCTGTTACGCGTGGTGGGCCCGGCAGTCCCCGAACGAGTCGCGGAGGCGGGCGAGCAGGTGGGTGAGCAGTTCGACGTCGTCGTCGGACCAGTCCGCCAGGTTGCGGGTGAGCATCGCGGTCAGCCGGCGGTCGAGCTCGTCGAGCTTCTCCCTGCCCTCGTCGGTGAGGTGCAGGATGCGGGAGCGCCTGTCGGCGGGGTCCGGCAGCCGCTCGACCCAGCCGCGGTCGACGGCGTGGGAGACGTGGCGGCTGCTGACCGACATGTCGACGGCCATCCGCTCCGAGATCCGGCTCATCCTCATGTCCCCGTCGTGCTTGAGCAGGGCGAGGACGATGGCCGATCCGCTGGGGCAGTCGGCGGGCAGCGAACGGGCCATCCCGCGCTTGACCGCGCCGATGGCGCTGACCTGTCGGGCGAGGTTCTCGTACCGGTTCGGCTTCTCCACTGTGACCCCATGACCCGATGCATCTTGTTGCTTAGGGCAACCATAGAGATGGATGGTTGCTCCAGGCAAACTAAATCGGTCAAACGGCGCTAAAGAATCGGCAAAGGGGGTGGGGACGGGAGGTGGAGGCCGGGGGAGAGGTGCGGGGGAGGGTGCGGGGGATCAGTGCCGGAGCCGTGCTGGACCGGTGCCCGGACCCTGCCGGGGCTTGGGGCGGGAAGCCGGGGTTCGCTAGGGTCCTGGCTCATGGCACACAACCCCCAAGCTCCGTACGGTCAGGGCCCCGGCCCCGAGGGCAACTACGACCCCGCCGGCAGCACCCAGATGTTCCGCGCCTTCGTCGACGAGGGCGCCCCGCAGGGCGGCGGCCGCCAGGCGGCGGCTGCCCCCCAGTCCTCCGGCCCCCGCGTGGGCCTCATCGTCGGCGTGGTCGCCGCGATCGTCGTCCTGGCCGCGGTGGCGTGGCTGGCCCTGGGCTAGGGGCTGAGCCGGGCCGGAGCCGTCATGCCGGCCCCGGCCGGAAGCCGAGGGCCGGCCCTGGGTCGGGCCCGACGTGAACCGTCACCGGAACCCTCCGCGGGTTCCGGTGACGGTCGACAGGTCGGCCGGACCGGCCGGTTCGTCCCGCTACGGGCAGCTGTTGCGGAAGTCGCCGGTGTCGGTGGAGCAGGTGTCGAAACCGGTCCCGCCGTAGGCGGCGTCGTTGCCGTTGACGCTGTCCCGGGTGTCGAGGTTGTCGTTGCCCGCGTCGCCGTTGAGGCGGTCGTTGCCGCTCTGCCCGATCAGACGGTCGGCTCCGTTGCCACCGTTGACCAGGTCGTTGCCGGGTCCGGCGTACACGGTGTCGTTGCCGCCTCCGCCGTTGACGGTGTCGCTGCCGCTCAGCGCGCAGATGACGTCGTTGCCGAAGGTGCCGTTGAGCGTCTCGAAGTTGCTCGTGCCGATGATCGTGCAGCCGCGGGCGTTGTTCACCGTGGTGGCGGCGTTGGCGTTGTTGTTGCCGGGCACCGGATCGGTCTCGACCGCCGCCGTCGCCACCCAGTCCGTCAGGGTGCCGGTGGCGCGCGGCTCCGCGACCACGGTGATGGTGGCCGAGGCGCCCGGGGCCAGGTTGCCCAGCGGACACGTCATCGTGGTGGGGTTGACGGTGCACGGGCCGCCCTGGCTGGGCGTGGCCGACAGCAGGGTCCCGGAACCGCCGGTCAGTGTGTCGGAGACCGAGGCCGCTGTGGCCGTCGCCGTCGTGCTGTTGTTGGTCACCCGGATCGTGTACGTGGCCTGGTCACCGATGCTGATCGTGGCGGGCCCGGTCTTGGTCACCGACACGTCGACCGAGGGCGGTGTCGGGGCTCCTCCGCCTCCTTCGTAGCGGGCGACCGCGAAGTCGGTGTTCGGCCCGCCGTTGCCGGCCGCGACGATCTTGCCGTCGGCCTGCAGCGCGACCGCGTTGGCGATGTCGGTGCCGCCGAAAGAGGTGGTCACCCTGCCGCCGGTCCCGAAGCCGGGGTCCGGAGCGCCGTCGGGGTTGTAGCGGATCAGCCCGAAGTCGCCGCCGTCGCCACCACCCCTGCCCGCGACGAGGATTCTGCCGTCGGACTGCACGAACCCGTCCCTGGCGGCTCCACCGGCGGTGGTCACCCTGCCGTCACCGCTGAAGCTCGTGTCCAGGTTGCCGTTGGCGAGATACCGGACCACCGCGGCGTCCGCGTCGGTGTTCCCCATGGCGACGATCTTGCCGTCGGCCTGCACCGCCACCTCCTCGGCGCCCTCGTAGGCGCCGAAGTCGGTGCGCACCATGCCGTCACCGCTGAACCCGGTGTCCAGGCTGCCGTCGGCGTTGTAGCGGATCAGCATGAAGTCGAAGCGGGTGGTTCCCACCTCGCCGCCGACGACGACCTTGCCGTCGGACTGCAGGGCGAGGGAGCGGCCCGATCCGCCCGCCTCCGGACTCGGGTCCGGGTCCGTGGCCACCGTGCCGTCGCCGTCGAAGCTGGTGTCCGGGGTGCCGTCCGCCAGGAGGCGCGCCGCCGCGAAGCGGCCGCCGGCATACCCGGCGGCGACGATCCTGCCGTCGGAACGCACCGCCACGTCCAGAGCCGCCGCGGGCTGGCCGAACGCGGTGAGGAAGGCGACGCCGCCGTCGCCGAACGTCGTGTCCAGACTGCCGGTGGCGGTGTAACGGGCCACCGTGAACGTGCAGCACGTCTCGAAGTCGGTCGCGGCGCTCCCGACCACGACGATCTTGCCGTCGGCCTGTACCGCGGCCGCCTCGGCGGTCTCGGTGAAACCACCGATGTCGGTGGACACCTTTCCACCGTCACCGAAGGTGGAGTCCAGACTGCCGTCCGCGAGGTAGCGGACCAGCGCGAAGTTTCCCAACGAGTCCGGCGCGTCCGTGCCGACGACGACGATCTTGCCGTCGGCCTGCACCACCACGTCCTGGCCCGCCTCCTCCCCGCCGGCATCGGTGAGCACAGTGCCGTCGCCCCCGAAGCCGGGATCCAGATCTCCCGGGGCGGCCAGTGCCGCTCCCGGAAGGGCGAGCACGAGCGCCAGACTCGCGGCGACCGCGAGCCCGCCGCGCCCCAGGGCTCTTCGCATACCAGTGAACGTGGACATGGAGACCTCTCGGATCGGGCCGTCCTGCGTGACGGTCCACAGACTCCGGCCATGCCCGCGGGGATGCGGCCGACGGCTCGGCCCCGCTGAGCTGCTTGGACGGTGTGATCCACTCACCTGGGTGAGGACGCCGGAGGGTCGTCCGCGTCCTCGCCCCCCGGTGCTCCGGTCAGTGCCCGGCGGACCGCGCGAGGCGGAACCCGACGTCGTCCACGCGGAAGGCGGGGTGGCTGCGGCGCCGCACCGAGGCCCGGCAGCTCCAGTGCTCGTCGAACCAGCCGCCGCCGCGCAGCACGCGGTAACTGCCGTAGACCTCGGCGTCGTAGACGTCCCAGCACCACTCCCAGACGTTGCCGAGCATGTCGTGGAACCCCCACGGGTTGGGCCGTCTGCCGCCCACCTCGTGGATCCGCTCCTCGGAGTTGCCGCGATGCCAGGCGATCTCGTCGAGGGGTCCGTACCGAGGTCCGGCCGTTCCGGCCCGGCAGGCGTGCTCCCACTCCGCCTCGGTCGGCAGGCGGTAGCCGTCGGCCGAGGTGTTCCGTTCGACGTCCCCGCCGTCGTCCGCCGGGATCAGGTAGGCGGGCGTGAGCCCCTCGCGATCTGACAGGGCGTTGCAGAACCGGACCGCGTCCCACCACGACACGCCTTCGACGGGCAGCTCCCCGCCCCGGGTATCGCCGGTGACCTGCGCGTACAGGCCGCGGGTGACGGGGTACGTCGCGACCAGACACGGCGCGACCTCGACCGTCCAACTGCGCTGTGTCCGGCGGTCCGAGAGGGTGACGGGCCCCGCCGGCACCGCGATCATCGCGTGCTCCGCACTGGCATCCATGAACGTGACCCTATTTCTCCGCCGGTACCTGTCACACAGCGGCGGCGCTCTCCGTCAGTGGGGTGTACGAGCGAGAAACGCTCGCCACCCCCGAACCCAGGAGCCCGAGATGTCCACCACCTACATCGTCGTCACCGCCGTCGCCGCGTTCATGGTCGGCTTCTCGGCGCTCTCGGTCTTCATCAAGGCCCCGTGGGTGACCCAGCCGCTGACCGAGTACGGCGTCCCCCGGTCCTGGTGGACCTGGCTCGGCCTCGCCAAGGCGGCCGGCGCGGCGGGCCTCGTCGTCGGCCTGTGGGTCCCGGCGATCGGCCTCGCGGCCGGCATCGGAGTGGCCCTGTACTTCACCGGCGCCCTCATCACCGTGATCCGCGCCCGCTCGTACGCGCACGTGGTCTGGCCGATGATGTACGCGGCCCCGGCGGTCGCCGCGCTGTTCCTCGCCTGAGCCCGAGGCGTACGGCTACGGCTCGATCCAGCGCCGCAACGCGTCGACGGTGGTCTCCGGCGAGGAGTTGAAGCACAGCCGGATGCCGGGCGCGGTCGCCAGGATCACGTTCACGACCCGCTCGAACACGAGGGTGTGCTCGGGAACCATCCGCACACCCCCGCCGATCATCGCCAGCCCGAACGACCCGGCGCCGAGCTCTTCCGCGACGGCCGCCTCGGCGGTGTCGGGGTCGGGGTCGACCAGACACGTGACGATGTCGAACCCGGCCTCCCGCAAGGCGGAGTTCGCAGCCTCGATGCGTGCGGTGAGCGACTCCTTGGTGACGCCCTCGGGCATCTTCCGGTAGTCGAGCGACCGGGGGTGCAGCCCGATGGAGAGCACCTTGGTGCCCTTGGGCAGCATCCCGCTCACAGGGACCTCACGAACGAGTCCCACGCCCGGCGGTCGAAGACGACGGCCGGTCCTTCGGGAGCCTTGCTGTCACGCACGGGGACGAGGCCGGGGAATCCGGGGGCGACTTCGAGGCAGTTGCCGCCGTTGTCTCCGCTGTAGCTGCTCTTGATCCACGCCGCGGGAGTCAGATCGTGCCTCTCCATGCTGTCCGTACCCTTCGATCAAGTCGCCTAACAGGGCGGTGGATTCGCGGGCCGACAGAGCATCCGCCCGAAGCCCATCATAGGTCTGGGTGTGCCGGAGCAGGACGGACGGATCGTCGCTGAAGTGCCCGCTGTCGAGCGACTCCGAGTAGACCCATTCGTGCCCGTCGGGCAGCTTGATCAGCGACAGTGACGTGTTCGGGCGGTGCAGGTCGGCATCGCGAGCCGGCGCGATCTGTAGGAAGATGTTGGGGAGTCCGCCCACCTGGAGCAGGTGAGCACATTGCGCGCGCATGACGGCCGGGCCGCCGATGACGGTCCGGAGGCAGCTCTCATCCAGTACGACCGAGTACAACGGGCCGTCCGCCAACAGGAAACGTCGCTGGCGGCTCAACCTGGCACGGACCCGCTCCTCCAGTTCCGCGCCGCTCGTCGCCCGGGAGAACAGGGCGTGGGCGTACTCCGGGGTCTGGAGCAGACCCGGCACGACGTGTACCTGGTACTCCCGAAGGATCACGGCCTTGGCGTCCATGTCCGCGCGCCGCTCGAACCAGTCCGGGTGCTGGACCTCCGGGTACCAGTCGATCCGACCCCACAGCCGCAGTAACACCCCGCCCGTCCCCAACAGCTCGTCGCACGCCTTCGCGAACGTGTCCTGTGGGACCCGCGTGCCCGCCTCCACCCGGGCCACGTGCGAGCGGTCGCACGGGATCTGGCGTGCCAGGCCCTCCTGCGTCAGCCCCGCCGCCTCCCGGTAGTGCCGCAGCACCTCGCCGAAGACCCCGGCCGTCGTCGCGGCCGTACCCCCCGTGGCGTTACGTCGGCTCACTCCACCCCCCCTTGTGACAGTGGGTCCTTGGCACGCGGCGAGCGTTGTGGCCGCCCTCTCCATTGAGCAACGCTTTAGCCACTGAGAGTAGTCGCCCGATCGGGTGAGGAGCTGTGGAATGGCAGGGCAGATGGAGTGCGGGGGGTTCGTCTACGACCCCGCCGTCCGCAAGGTGGGCGAGTACCGGGGGGAGGCGGGGCCGTACGCCATGCTGCGGCCCGTCGGGGGTGGGCGCGAGTGGCAGGCGGATCCGGCGCGGGTACGGCCCGCCACGGCCGCCGAGCGGCTCAGCGCGGGCGTGCGGGCCGCGAACGAGCGGGCGGAGGTGGAGTACGAGCTGAGCCGGCCGCCCGTGCCTGTGCCGGGCTGCACGGACTGCGCGGAGCTCGCCGCGCGGCGGACGGCGGCGCGTGCCCGGTTCGACTGGAGCGCGGAGACCGATGCCAACGTGCTGCTGCGCCGGCACCGCAGCGCGCATCACGTCCCGGACGATCCCCCGGTCACTTCCATGTCGCCGTGACCTTCTGGGTGTCGACGCGCATGCCGAGCGGGACCCGCCAGGAGTCCACGCAGACCGTGTACGTCGCCGTCCTCGCCGCCCCCGCCGCGATGGGGGCGGGGAGGGGCTGGGCCGATTCGATCGTCGCCCAGTCGACGCCAAGCGCGCCGATGATGTGGGTGGCGAAGGTGACCGTGCCCGAAGTGGCCGCCGTGCCGCCCGTGTTGCGGAAGGTGATCGTCACGCGTTCGCACCACCGCTTGTCGCCGTCCGCGAGGACCGGGGCCGAGAGGGTGAGCGTGGCGGGGGTGGCGGGCGTCGCCGGGGGTGGTGGGGAGGTCGTCGCGCCCGGCGGCGGTGCGGTCGCGGTGGGGGGCGGGGTAGTGCCGGGGCGGCCGGGTGTCGTGCCGGGACGCGAGGTCCCGGCGCCTGTGCCCGTGCCCGTACCCGCGTCGGTGCCCGGAGCCGTACCCGTACCGCCGGTGGACGGTGCCGGGGTCGGGCCGGGGGCCGCGCCCGGTGGGCGGGGTGAGGGGGACGACGTGCTCGAGGTCGTACCGCTCGCCGATGGTGACGGGGAGTCCAGGGGGATCAGCGTGACCGATCCCGACGGGCGCACCGCGTCCCTCGGGGTGGAGCCCGCGCCGACCGCCGCGTAGCCCTCTTCCTCGCTTCCGCCGCACGCGGTCAGCGCTCCGCCGAGGCAGAGCGCGACCACCGTCAGAAGTGACTTCTGTCGCCGCATGGCGTCAGTGTTGCTGACGCCATGTCAGTTGTGAACCGGAACGGCGAACTTCAGTCGGCGATGAGGCCCTGGCGGAGCTGGGCCAGGGTGCGGGTCAGGAGCCGCGAGACGTGCATCTGCGAGATGCCGACCTCTTCCCCGATCTGCGACTGCGTCATGTTGGCGAAGAAGCGCAGCATGATGATCTGCCGCTCCCGGGGCGGGAGTTTGGCGAGCAGCGGCTTCAGCGACTCGCGGTACTCGACGCCCTCCAGCGCCGTGTCCTCGTACCCGAGCCGGTCCGCGAGCGAGCCCTCGCCGCCGTCGTCCTCCGGGGAGGGGGAGTCGAGCGAGGATGCGGTGTACGCGTTGCCCACCGCGAGGCCGTCGACGACGTCCTCCTCCGACACCCCGAGCACGGCGGCGAGTTCGGGGACGGTCGGCGAGCGGTCGAGCTTCTGGGCGAGCTCGTCGCTGGCCTTCGTCAGGGCGAGCCGCAGCTCCTGGAGCCGGCGCGGCACGCGCACCGACCACGAGGTGTCGCGGAAGAAGCGCTTGATCTCGCCGACGACCGTGGGCATCGCGAACGTCGGGAACTCCACGCCCCGTTCGCAGTCGAAGCGGTCGATGGCCTTGATCAGGCCGATCGTGCCGACCTGGACGATGTCCTCCATCGGTTCGTTGCGGGAGCGGAACCGGGCCGCCGCATACCGCACGAGCGGCAGGTTGAGCTCGATGAGGGTGTCGCGGACGTACGTCCGCTCCGGGCTCTCCGCGGCGGCGCCGGCGTCGTCCAGGGCGCGCAGCCGGAGGAAGAGGGAGCGGGAGAGCGTGCGGGTGTCGATGGCTTCCGGCGTGACAACAAGCGGCGCGGCGGGCTCGGCACTCTCGGCCGTCGGCTGGACCGGCATCGGTACAGGCGTCTGCGCGGGCGTGAGCGTGAGCACCTTCGAGCTGCCCTGTTCTGCGGACATGCCACCCCCTTGAGGTCGCGGACGGTCGCGGCGGCCACGACCATCGGAGGAACGCAGCCTCCACCTGAATACCGGAGGCGGGGCTGCGGCAAACGCGGTTCCAGCAGAATGTCACATGTCGGCAACACGCTGTAGTGACTTGTCGACATGGCGTGGGTGAATATCCGCAGGAAACAAGGGGTGTACGGCATTTGGGCCGCCGCGGAACTGCTCCGAGCCGGTATACCCGTTTCGGTTACGCCTCGATCCTGTTTGCGGATCTCAATCGGGCGAAGCTCCGGGCGAGGAGCCTTGACACATGCATCTGCGAGACGCCGAGTTCCTGGCTGATCTGGGACTGCGTCAGATTGCTGTAGTAGCGGAGCATCAGGATCCGCTGCTCGCGCTCGGGCAGCTGGACGAGCAGATGCCGTACGAGATCGCGGTGTTCGACCCCGGCGAGCGCCGGGTCCTCGTAGCCGAGCCGGTCGAGCAGTCCGGGAAGTCCGTCACCCTCCTGCGCCGCCTCCAGGGAGGTGGCGTGGTACGAACGCCCGGCCTCGATGCAGGCCAGTACCTCGTCCTCGCCGATCTTCAGGCGCGCGGCGATCTCGGCGGTGGTGGGGGAGCGGCCGTGGGCCGTGGTGAGGTCCTCGGTGGCGCCGTTGACCTGGACCCAGAGCTCGTGGAGCCTGCGCGGCACGTGCACGGTGCGGACGTTGTCGCGGAAGTACCGCTTGATCTCGCCGACGACGGTGGGCATCGCGAAGGTCGGGAACTGCACGCCGCGGTCGGGGTCGAAGCGGTCGATGGCGTTGATCAGGCCGATGGTCCCGACCTGGACGACGTCCTCCATGGGCTCGTTGCGGGAGCGGAAGCGGGCCGCCGCGTACCGCACGAGCGGGAGGTTGGCCTCGATCAGCGCCCCGCGGACGCGGTCGTGTTCCGGGCTGCCCGGCTCAAGCCCCTTGAGCTGCCCGAAGAGCACCTGGGTGAGCGCGCGGGTGTCGGCGCCCCGGGTGCTCTGGGGGCGGCTGCCCTGGGGGCGGTTGTTCTGCGGTCGGGGGCGCGGGGTGTCCGGGTCGCCGGCCTCGTTCTGGGGCGGGACCTGAGGCGCTGTACTGGCCGGCACGTTCACGCCACCCCTTTTGCTGGTCAACTACGGTCAACTCATCCGTCAAAAGCGGTCATAGCATCACAAGACATGTCCACTGTGTGCAAGCACCGCATAACCACGTGTTGACGGCGTCGGGCGGACGCCAACGGCCGGAAGGCCCCCCGCCATGACGGCGGGGGGCCTTCCGGAAAAGAACCGAACGTGTCTAGAACGCGTAGTCCGCGATCACCCACGTGGCGATCTCGCGCCACAGGGCGACACCGGCCTGGTGGGCGGGGTGGTCCAGGTAGCGCTGGAGCGCATCGGTGTCCTCGACCGCCGAGTTGATGGCGAAGTCGTACGCGATGGGCCGCTCGGAGACGTTCCAGCCGCACTCCCAGAAGCCGAGCTCCGGGATCTCCTTCTCCAGACCGTCGAACGCCTCGGCCGCGGCGAGGGCACGCGGGTCGTCCTTCGCGATGCCGTCGTTGAGCTTGAACAGGACCAGATGGCGGATCACAGCAGGACTCCTCGTCGGTGGTTCTAGTTGACGAGTTCGGTCATGAACTCGCCGACGCCCTGTGCGGCGGACGATATGCCCTCGAACCCTACCTGGACGAGATCGGCGGCCCTGTCCGGGGAATTGATGATCGTGTACAGCACAAAGACGACGAGCGCGTAGAGCGCGACCTTCTTCGCTTGCGCCATCTGCCGCGCCCTCCCCTGTCTGCACCCCTGCGTGGACGCGTGAGTCTAACGGAGCCGTCTCGGCCACTTCACCGGGCCTTTATGGACCAAGGGCCCGGTGATCGGGGTCCTTTGCCGCCCCCCGGAAGGGTGACGGCAGAGCAGCATGGATGTCGAGCCCGGCGGATCTGGCAGGAATCCGCAGGGGTCGAGGAACCGGCCCTCACTGCGGGGTCCACGCCGCGAGCTTCCCCCCTGACCGCGGCGAGGACTTGCAGGACCGGTTCTCATCGGGGGGAGCGGCTTGTCCCCCCGATGCCGCTCCCCCGTCCGACGAGAAGGCCCCGGCCGCGCCCACAGCGCGTCCGGGGCCTTTCGCGTACAGAGCGGTCAGCTCATGTGGTTGTACGTGCTCCCCGCATGGACATCCGAGACCTTGCGGGCCCTGAAGGGCTTGTGACGGTCGCCGGTGCCGGAGTACAGGTAGACGGCCTTCGAACCCGGGTGGTGTGCGAAGAGGTCGGCCTTGCCGTCGTGGTCGACGTCTCCGGCGGCGATGAGCTGGGAGTACGTCTGCCAGCCGGCGCCGATGCTCGTGCGTTGCGTGTACGTGCCGTCGCCCTTGCCGAGGTAGAGCCAGAGCGCGCCCTCCTTGTCGCGGGCGACGAGGTCCCCGGCGGGGCCTCCGGCGAGGTCTCCGACGGCGGCGACCTGGTTGTAGATGTTCCAGCCGGTGCCGATGCGCTTGCGGGACTCGAAGGGGCGCGTGGTGTCGCCCGTGCTCCGGTACAGCCAGAGTGCGCCGGCCTTGTCGACGGCGACGACGTCGGGTCGCCCGTCGCCGGTGAGGTCGCTGCCGCCGGTGATCGTGGCGTACGTCTGCCAGCCCGCGCCGACTCGCACCCGCTTGCTGAGGCCGCCGTACACGTGGCCCTCGTAGAGCCAGAGCACACCGTCCTTGTCGCGGGCGACGAGCTCGGGGGTGTAGCCGGGGCTGATCATTCCCGCGATGTCGCCGACGGTCTCGATCTTGTCGTAGATCTGCCAGCCGCCGCCGATCCGCGACCGCGGCTGTCCGTCCTTGGCGCTGTCGCGCCACAGCCCCCCGGAGGCGTCCCGGCCCAGCAGGTCGGACAGGCCGTTGTTGTCGAAGTCGTGCAGGGCGGAGGTGGGGGTGCCGGCGTGCGCGAGGAGCCGGACCGTCGGCCGGCCGTCCACGCCGGGCGTGACGCGGAAGATGCCCTCGCCCTCCGCGGCGCTACGGCCCTGGACGATCTGGGCCGAGCCGTCGGGGGTGGTGGAAGCGGCGTCGACGCGGTCGAGGAACCCGAACGTCTCGCCGGTCTTCGTGTGGAGGGCCGTCCCGCCGTAGGTCACCCAGTCGCCGAGGAGGCGGATCTCCAGCTTCTGGCCTGCCGTCGTAGCGGGGACCGGGACGATCGTGTCGGCGCCGGTGGTCCGGTCGCGGACGACCACCCGCACCGTCTTCGTGGCGGTGTCGTCCTCGACCCATGCCAGACGGTTCCCCGAGACGACGGGGTTCCGCGCGTGGGCCGGGTAGGGGCTGGTGAACGTGGCGCTGGTCAGGTCGATGAGGCCGACACGCCACTCGCCTCCCACGCTCGCGGTGACCAGGCCGTGCGTGGCGTCCCCCGGATACACCCCGTCGGTAGCGACGTTCTCCAGGCCTTGCACGGCGCGGGGTTCGGCGTCCTTGGTCTGCATCCACAGGTTCGTGGCCCCGCTGACGAACAGGGCCTGGCCCGCCGTACCGGCATAGAGGGAGTCCACACCGTCGTCGACCGCACGCAGGCCGAACGACGCGCCGGTGGTCATGTCCGTCGCCGAGGTCCCGTAGATCTCGCTCAACGTGACGACCATCTCCCCGGACGTGGCGGCGGTGCCGTCGACCACGTGATACGCCAGGTCGCGTGTCGCGCCGCCCTCGTACGGGGTCCAGCGCAACCTCGCGTCCTCGCCGTCATAAGGAACGTACGTCAGGAAGCCTTTCGCGCCCGCGGATGCCAGCCAGGCGCCCGGCACCGCCGGCAGCAGACCCCCCGACCCCTCGGTGGCGACCGGGACCTCCGCCGCACCCACCGGGGCAGCGGTCAGCACACCGGCCCCGAGGGTGACGGCGAGACAGGCGGCGATCGAAGCACCAAGACGGCGTCGGCCAGAGCTTTGTGACAGCAAGGAACGATCCTCCTGGGAACCGGGTGGAACGCACGGCACTGCGTCCCGCCCCGTCCGACCACCGACCGCGCGCATTGGTTGTACGGCGCCCCGCAGCCGACCCAACGAGAAGAAGGGCCGGTCCCATCGGGACCGACCCTTCATCTACCAGCGGTAGCGGAGGGATTTGAACCCTCGGTGACTTGCGCCACACTCGCTTTCGAGGCGAGCTCCTTCGGCCGCTCGGACACGCTACCGAGAGAGAGCTTAGCCCAAAGATGCCCCAGCGATGAAATCCGTATCGCCGCGCAGGTCGGAGGCGGGTTCAGCGGGTCCGGAAGAAGGCCGTCAGCTGCTCCGCGCACTCCTCGCCGAGGACGCCGTGGATCACTTCCGGACGGTGGTTCAGCCGCCGGTCCCGTACGAGATCCCAGAGCGAACCGGCCGCGCCCGCCTTCTCGTCGAGCGCGCCGAACACCAGCCGGTCGACCCTGGACTGCACGAGCGCGCCGGCGCACATCACACAGGGCTCCAGGGTCACGACGAGCGTGCAGCCGGTCAGCCGCCACTCCCCGGTCCTCGCCGCGGCCCGGCGCAGGGCCAGGACCTCGGCGTGGGCGGTCGGGTCGCCGGTCGCCTCGCGCTCGTTGTGTCCGAGGGCGAGGACCGTGCCGTCCGGGGACAGCACGACCGCGCCGACCGGTACGTCACCGGCCAGCGCGGCCCGGTCGGCCTCGGCGAGGGCGAGCCGCATGGACTCCCGCCAGGGATCCCGTACGGGATCGGGTGCCGCTTCGGGACCGGGTACGGGGTCGGGATCGGGTACTGCTTCGGTCACTAGCGAACGGTCTCCAGAACCTCCGCGGCGCCCAGTGCGTCCGCGATCTCGGCGAGTGCGTCGCTGTCGAGCTCCTGCAGCTGGCTCTCGGACATGCCGAGGTCCGCGAGGATCAGCCGGTCGCCGACCGGTGCGGCGGGCACCGCGTCGACGGACGCACCCGCCTCGTCCTCGTCGTCGTCGTCGCGGTCCAGAGGCTCGCCGTCCTCCGTACCGTCGAGGTTCAGGTCGTCCAGGGTGTCGGCGTCGTCCAGGTCGTCCCCGAGGATCTCCTTGGTGAGGATCTCCCCGTACGAGGAGCGGGCGGCGGCCGCTCCGTCCGACACGTAGATGCGAGGGTCGTCCTCCCCCTCGATCCGCAGGACGCCGAACCAGGCGTCCTCCTGTTCGATGAAGACGATCACCGTGTCGTCGTCGACCGAGGCCTCGCGGGCCAGATCGATCAGATCCGACAGGGTCTCCACGTCGTCGAGCTCCGTGTCGCTCGCTTCCCACCCGTCTTCGGTGCGCGCGAGCAGTGCGGCGAAGTACACCGTGACTCTCCCACTGATCAGAGGTGTGACGATCCGGCGGCGCGCTTCCGATGCCCCGCCCAATCGGCATCGTGGCAGAAACAGCGGCTTCAGGAGAGGTCTTCGGCTCTTGCGTCGTGCATCAGTCTGATCCGGACGCCCGACGGGTGGGTGCGCGGACCCGGCGCACGGCCCCGGCGCACGGGCGGCGCACGACGCCGGCCCGGCGCCGTGGCCCTCACCAGCGAAAGGTCCTCATCCGCATCTGCTGGCGCATCCTGGCCGCCCGCGCGCGCCGGGGCTGCACGCGGTCGCGGAGCGCCTTCGCCTCGTGCAGTTCACGCAGGAACTGGGCGCGGCGCCTGCGGCGCTCCGCGTCCGTCTCGGGCGGCTTCTCGCCGCCGTGGTTCCTGGCGTCCTGCGGCTGTGCCGGGTCTGCCGGGTCGGGCATGGGCCACACCACCCCACGACTGGGTCCTGTGCCCCCACCTTCCCTCCAGGGCATGGGTTGATGCCAGTGCGGGCTACTGTGTGACCATGCGTCTCCACGTCGTCGATCACCCGCTGGTCGCCCACAAGCTCACCACGCTGCGCGACAAGCGCACCGACTCCCCGACCTTCCGCCGGCTCGCCGACGAGCTGGTCACCCTGCTCGCCTACGAGGCCACCAGGGACGTGCGGACCGAGCAGGTCGACATCGAGACCCCCGTCACGCCGACGACCGGTGTGAAGCTGTCGTACCCGCGGCCGCTGGTGGTCCCGATCCTCCGCGCCGGCCTCGGCATGCTCGACGGCATGGTCCGGCTGCTCCCGACCGCCGAGGTGGGCTTCCTCGGCATGATCCGCAACGAGGAGACGCTGGAGGCGTCGACCTACGCGACGCGGATGCCGGAGGACCTCTCGGGCCGCCAGGTGTACGTCCTGGACCCGATGCTGGCCACCGGTGGCACGCTCGTCGCGGCGATCAGGGAGCTGATCAAGCGCGGTGCGGACGATGTCACCGCGGTCGTGCTGCTCGCCGCCCCCGAGGGCGTCGAGATCATGGAGCGCGAGCTGGCGGGCACGCCGGTGACCGTCGTGACGGCCTCGGTCGACGAGCGCCTGAACGAGCACGGCTACATCGTCCCGGGCCTGGGCGACGCGGGTGACCGCATGTACGGCACGGCCGACTAGTCGGTCAGCGGCGGACCTTCAGCACTTCGCGGCGGGCGCGGCCTTGGGCTTGTTCAGAGCGACCAGGGCGGCGTCCGCCGTCGCTTTCGGGTCCAGGTTCTTGAAGGCCGTCCCGATGATCAGGTCCACGTCCGCCGTCGCGCGCGTGTCCGTCTTCGTCGTGACGCCCTTCAGCTGGGTGCCGAGGACCGGGAAAGCGCCCTTGGTGGCCCCGGGGGCGCCGAGCAGCATCCCGGCGCCGGCGACCTTCTTGTCGTACGCGGCGGGGGCGTTGCCGATCTTGCCGATGACGAAGCCGCGCTTCTTGAGCTCGTCGGCGGTCGACTTCGCGAGGCCGCTGCGCGGGGTCGCGTTGTAGACGTTCACCGTGATCTGAGCGGGCTTGGGCAGCGTGGCGCCGGGTGCTGTCGTCGCCTTGGGGACGGGCTTGCAGTCGGTGCGGTGACCGGCCGTCGTCTTCGTGTCCTCGTCGCCGCCGGAGAACACGTCGACGAGCTGCACGGTCCCCCACCCGGCCGCGCCGAGCACGACCACGGCGGCCGCGGCCGCGAGGACGATCCTGCGACGGTGCCGGGGGCGGCGCATACGGGGGTACTTGTCGCCCGTGATGCGGTATTTTCCGCCCATTCCGGGGGGAGTGAGCATGCTCATGGACGCAGCGTAATGCCGTCCGTCGGCATTGGATACTTGACGATCATGTGATCGCGTCCGGATGGCCGGGCGGAGCCCCCGAAAGGGTCAGATCGGCGTGTCGGCGCGGAGTCGTCTCCGGCACGCGGGCGTGGCTCCGCGGCAACTCCGGGACCCGGGCGTGGCGCTAGTCCATCTCCAGGACGCGGGCGTGCAGGACCTGCCGCTGCTGGAGCGCCGCGCGCACCGCGCGGTGCAGCCCGTCCTCGAGGTAGAGATCGCCCCGCCACTTCACGACGTGCGCGAAGAGGTCGCCGTAGAAGGTGGAGTCCTCCGCGAGCAGCGTCTCCAGGTCCAGCTGGCCCTTCGTGGTGACCAGCTGGTCGAGGCGGACCGGGCGCGGGGCGACGTCCGCCCACTGCCGGGTGCTTTCCCGGCCGTGGTCGGGATACGGCCGGCCTTGTCCGATGCGCTTGAAGATCACACGGAAAGCCTACCGGGCAAGCGGCTCCCGGCGCAGCCACGCGGAGCCGGTGCGATGCTGGGGCAAACCGTCACGAATCCGGACTAGGGGTTCCGTCATGAGCGTGAGCGAGCAGTCTCCGGTCGCCGGGATCGCGGCGGGGTACGCCTTCTCCGGACCGGCCCTGGAGCTGGGCGCGCTGCTGTGGGACGGCGAATGTCACCCGGACGCGCGTATCCGCATCCCGCTGCCGATGCTCAACCGGCACGGTCTGGTCGCCGGCGCGACCGGCACCGGAAAGACGAAGACCCTGCAGCTCGTCGCCGAGCAACTGTCCGCGAACGGGGTGCCGGTCTTCCTCGCCGACATCAAGGGCGACGTGTCGGGGATCTCGGCGCCGGGCGCGGACGGCGAGAGGGTCAGGGAGCGGGCGGCGCAGGTGGGTCAGGAGTGGAAGGCGACGGGCTTCCCGTGCGAGTTCTACGGGCTCGGGGGAGTCGGTCAGGGGATTCCCGTACGGGCCACGGTGACGAGCTTCGGGCCCGTCCTGCTGTCGAAGGTGCTCCAGCTGAACCAGACGCAGGAGCAGTCGCTCGGGCTGATCTTCCACTACGCGGACCAGAAAGGTCTGGAGCTGGTGGATCTCAAGGACCTGCGGGCGGTGGTGGCCTTCCTCGTGTCGGACGTGGGGAAGCCGGAGCTGAAGGGGATCGGCGGGCTCTCGACGGTGACCGCCGGGGTGATCCTGCGGTCGATCACGGCGTTCGAGCAGCAGGGGGCGGGCGGGTTCTTCGGGGAGCCGGAGTTCGACACGGGCGAGTTCCTGCGGGTGGCGGCGGACGGGCGCGGGACGGTGTCCGTACTGGAGCTGCCGGCGGTGCAGGACAAGCCGCAGCTGTTCTCGACGTTCCTGATGTGGATGCTGGCGGACCTGTACGGGGACCTGCCGGAGGTCGGCGACCTGGAGAAACCGAAGCTGGTGTTCTTCTTCGACGAGGCGCATCTGCTGTTCAAGGGGGCGTCGAAGGCGTTCCTGGAGTCGATCACCCGGACCGTGCGGCTGATCCGCTCGAAGGGCGTCGGGGTCTTCTTCGTGACGCAGACCCCGAAGGACGTTCCGGGCGACGTGCTCGCTCAGTTGGGGAACCGGGTGCAGCACGCGCTGCGGGCCTTCACCCCGGACGACGCGAAAGCGCTCAAGGCCACCGTGCGGACGTTCCCGAACTCGGCGTACGACCTGGAGGAGGTCCTGACGGGTCTCGGTACGGGCGAGGCGGTGATCACCGTGCTGAGCGAGACGGGCGCGCCGACGCCGGTGGCGGCGACGCGGCTGCGGGCGCCGGAGTCCCTGATGGGTCCGATCGCGGCGGACGCGCTGGAGGCGGCGGTCGAGGGGTCGCCGCTGTGGGGGCGGTACGCGGAGGCGGTGGACCGGGAGTCGGCGTACGAACGCCTCTCGGCGGAGCAGGCGAAGCAGGCGGATCGGGCGGATCAGGCGGATCGGGCGACGCCGGCGGAAGGGGAGGCGGCGCGGCCGAAGCCGACGGCGCGGGCGCCGAAGGAGGACGAGTCGCTCGTCGAGCAGGTGGTGGACAGCGGCATGTTCAAGTCGCTGGCCCGCTCGATCGGGACGCAGTTGGGGCGGGAGATCTCGAGGTCGCTCTTCGGTACGGCGCGGCGGAAGCGGTAGCCGCTTCCGCCGCCCGGGCTACTACTCCGTGACCTCGTGGCCGTGGTCCTCGTGGAGGCCGCCGCCGCTGCCCGCGTCGCCCTCCGTCGGGACGGAGACGACCGGCTTCCGCAGGGAGCTGATGTCGTGGGCGTAGGTGCCCACGGCGTTGGCGATGACGTCGATGTTGGCGTCGAACGCCTTCATGTTGACGTTCGACAGGTTGTCACCGGCCGCGTGGTAGTTCACGTCGTACGCGACACCCGCCGTCCCGCCGAACTTGGCCGCCTGCGCGGCCGTCTTGATGCCCTCGGCGCCGGTGAACGTGCCGCCCGAGGGGATGCCGATCTCGATGAACGGGCCGTAGTCCGAGCGGCCCGTGAAGTCGGTGCCCTCGTGCGGCAGGCCGCGCTTGTCCATGAAGTCGTTGATGTCCCGCTCCAGTTGGGCGGAGCCCTCGGGACCGGCGCCCGCGCCGACGTTGTCGGAGTTGTCGCCGTCGTAGACGAACAGGCCGTAGTTCGGCGAGGCGATCATGTCGAAGTTGAGGTAGAGCTTGACTTCCTTCTTGTCCAGCTCGCTCATGTTCGCGACGTAGTGCTCGGAGCCGAGCAGCCCGTTCTCCTCCGCGGACCACCAGGCGAAGCGGACCTTGTTGCGGACCTTGTCCTTCGACTCGGCGAGCTCCAGGGCGGCCTGGAGCAGACCGGCGGAGCCGGAGCCGTTGTCGTTGATACCGGGGCCGGCGGTCACCGAGTCCAGGTGCGAGCCGAGCATCACGGTGTTGGCGGCGTTGCCGCCCTTCGTCTCCGCGATGACGTTGTTGGTGGAACGCTTCTCCTGGAGCTGACGGATCTCGAAGGAGACGTTCACCGGGCCATTGGCGAGGTCCGCGGCGAGCTTCGCGCCCTCGGCCTGGGTGACGCCGCCCGTCGGGATCTTGCCGGCGGCCGGGTCGCCGAGGGTGCCGGAGAGGGCGCCGTCGGTGTTGTTGTAGATGATCGCGCCCACGGCACCCGCCGCGGCCGCGTTCTCCTGCTTGACGGCGAAGGTGCAGCCGCCGCGCTTGACCAGCGCGATCTTGCCGGTGAAGGTGCCCGACGCGAAGTCGCCCGGCTCACAGCCGGTCGTGCCGTCCGCGTCGACCGGGACGGCCGCGAGGTCGGCCTTGATGCCGCCGACCGGGGTCGACTTCGTGTACGTCATCGCCGAGATCACCAGATCACGCGGCGCGGGGGAGAGGACGGAGGCCTTCTCGGCCAGCGTCTGGGTGTAGATGAAGTCGAACTTCTGGTACGAGACGTTGTAGCCGGCCTTCTTCAGCTGCTGGTACACGTACGCCGCCGAGGCGTCGTGCCCGAGCGAGCCGGCCGCGCGGTGACCGCCGGCCGAGTCGGCTATCGCCTGGAACTTCTGCAGGTGCTTGTAGGCGTCCTTCCCGGACGTCTCGCGGACCAGCTTCTTCGCCAGCTGTGCGGCGTCCCGGGCGGGCTTGGCCCCGGGGTCCGCGATGGCGGTGGCGGGGGAGGCGGTGGCCAGCAGGAGCGGGGTCGCGAGTGCGGCTGCGGCCAGAGTGGCCGCGGCTCTGCGAGAGGATGCGTTCACAGAGTTCCTTCCCGATAAGGACGAGGTTGAGGGGAAGTTAGCGATCTCTGATGGCTCCTGTGAACAGCTCCGGCACAATTCATGTCGGATTTAGCAGGATTGACATCCGGAGCGTTCAATTCCCGGCTGCTTTCTGCGCTTTCGCCGCTTTTGCGGCGGCCTTGGCCTCCTGCTTGAAGGCACGAACTTTCGCCAGCGACTCCGGACCGGTGATGTCGGCCGCCGACCGGTACGAGCCCTGCTCGCCGTACGCCCCCGCCGCCTCCCGCCACCCGGTGGGCCGGACGCCGTACCGCTTGCCGAGGAGGGCCAGGAAGATCTGCGCCTTCTGCACCCCGAAACCGGGCAGCGCCTTCAGCCGCGCGAGCAGCTCCGCCCCGCTCTCCGCGTCCGCCCAGACGGCCTCGGCGTCACCGCCGTACTCGTCGACGAGGAACTGGCACAGCTGCTGGATCCGCTTGGCCATCGAACCCGGATAGCGGTGCACGGCGGGCTTCGCGGAGAGCAGCGCGCCGAACGCCTCGGGGTCGTACGCGGCGATCTGCCCCGCGTCGAGATCGTCCGTGCCGAGCCGCTGCGCGATCGTGTACGGCCCGGAGAACGCCCACTCCATGGGCACCTGCTGATCGAGCAGCATGCCGACGAGCGCGGCGAGCGGGGAGCGGCCGAGCAGCTCGTCGGCCTCGGGCTGCTGGGCGAGGTGGATCTCGGTGGTCATACGTCGATGATCGCGCCCGAGCGGCCGGGCCGCACGGCCTGACACCCGATCCGGTCATGGGCTCGCCCACCCGGTGTGTGCCCCGCCCGGGCGTCCGCGTCAGGGGTTCCGGTTCGTCGCGCGCGAGAGCGTCCAGACGTAGTACCAGGCGTTCTCGCGGAGGGTGCGCGGGCTGTTGTCGGCCCCGGCCTGGAACGCCCCCCACAGCCCGCCGGCCGCCCCGCCCACCACGGCCGTGAGCGCCGACTGGAGGGCGGGGCCGTAGACGGCGACCAGGCTGGCGGTGACCGTGCCGACGACCGCGCCGGTCACGGCGACGGCCCGCTTGCGGCGGACCTGGTTCATCTGGGCCTGCATGCCCCGGACCCCGTCCTGCATCCGGAGGCCGATCTTCATCAGCTCCTTCTGCTGCCCCTCCGCGTCGAGCGCGCTGTCGACGTTGGCCAGCTCCATCCGCAACCATCCGCGATGGGCCTGGTAGGAGCCGAACTCCCCGACGGTGATCCGGCTGAACTCCTCCAGCGAGACGCCGTCGACGAAGGGAAGTTCCAGTTCCTCGACGACCGGGATCACGAGCCGGCTGAGCACGGCGGGGGTGTGGCTCTGGGCGACGACCCGGCGCCCGGTGGCCGCGAAGTCGAGCAGGCTCGGCACGTCCGAGTCCGTGACCGGGTCGGAGTGGTGCTCGTAGGTGGGGTCGAGCGGCTCCCCCGCGTATCCGTGGCGAGTGGTGTGACGGGACACCGAGTACGTGGGCAGGTACCAGGCGCAGCCCGCGCGCAGCAACGGTTCGGTCTGCAGCAGCCAGCGGCCCAGCCGGTTCGGGTCCGGGCAGTGCATGTACAGGTCTTCCGTGGTGCTGGTCCCGGTGGGCAGGACTCCGGATCGTTCCTCCTCCTCGGTCCGGGGGATGAACGATCCGCGGTTCGAGAGCTGCCTGACGTGGTGGCGGTGCCCCGCCCCGTTGTGGGAGAGCAGGAGGGTGTCCGAGACCAGCACGGCCCGCTTGGTCAGGTCGGCGAAGTCGTCGGAGGCGACGCCGATGCCGACGTGGAAGCGCGAGGCGGCGAAGCGCTTCTCGTCCACGAGCCTGCGCCGGCGCCGGTGGAAGAGGTGCTCGCCGTACGCCTGGGCCACCAGCCGGGGGTCCTTGCGGGTCTCGGCCGACAGCCCTCTGTAGAAGCTCCGCATCTGCCCGGCGACGACGGCGTTCTCGACTGCGGTTCCCCGGCTGAGCCACCTCATGGCTCGCCACCCTAGGCAGTGCGCGCGGGGCGGCGGGCGGACTCCGTGATCGTTCGCCCGGGAGGGTGACGGCCGCGGCCCCGGCGCTCTGCCCGGTTCTAGCGGGGCCCGAGCCTGGTCTCCGGGTCCTCGCACCATCGGAGGACCGACGGCCACTCCCCGTACCCGGAGTCCGGGGTGAGGTGCTCACCGCCCGGGATCACGTCCATGTCGAGGCCGAGCGGTGTGCCGTAGGGGACGTCGGCGCCCTCGGGGCAGTAGGGGTCCCCCGCGGCGTAGACGAGCCGCGCCGGCGCCTTGAGCCGTACGGAGTCGAGGTCGAGTCCCGCGGCGAACGCGGCGATCTCCGGGATCGAGGCCGTCACGGCGGGGGAGGGCGGGGCGACGAGCAGGACCCGGTCGACGTCGGGCGAGGCGGCGTGCAGCCAGAGGAGGACGGAGAGGCTGTGCGCGATCACGACGAACTCGCCCTCGGCGGGAGGGTGGAGCTGCGCGCGCAGCGCCGCCACCCAGTCCTCCAGTACGGGCGCGTCCGGCTCGGGCAGCTGCGGATAGCGCACCTCGTGCCCGCGCTCGGCGAGCTGTCCCGCGAGCCAGTGGTGCCAGTGGCCCGGCGGGCGGTGGTTCTGGAAGCCGTGAAGAAGGAGGAAGGTCGCCATGGGCGTGATGGTGCGCCGCGGCCGAGGTCCGGGTCCAGATCGTTTCAGTGTGCGGACGGGCCGGCCGGCGGCGGAGCCGTGGGTGCGGAGGGCGGACCGGACCGCACCCACGGCCGGGGATCAGGCGCCGACGTACTCGCGCAGATGGCGTGCCGTCAGCGTCTCGCCCTTCTCGACCAGCTCGGACGGCGTGCCCTCGAAGACGATCCGGCCGCCGTCGTGGCCCGCGCCCGGACCGAGGTCGATCAGCCAGTCGGCGTGGGCCATGACCGCCTGGTGGTGCTCGATGACCACGACCGTGTTGCCCGCCTCGACGAGCCGGTCCAGGAGGGCCAGGAGCTGGTCGACGTCGGCCAGGTGGAGGCCGGTGGTCGGCTCGTCGAGGACGTACGTCGCGCCCTTCTCCGCCATGTGGATCGCCAGCTTCAGACGCTGGCGCTCACCGCCCGACAGGGTGTTGAGGGGCTGGCCGAGGCGGAGGTAGCCGAGGCCGACGTCCTTCAGGCGGCCGAGGATCGTGCGGGCCTGGCCCTTCGCCGTGAAGAAGTCGTAGGCCTCCTCGATCGACATCGACAGGACCTCGTGGATGTTCTTGCCGTCGAGGGTGTACGCGAGCACCTCGGCGGTGAAGCGCTTCCCTTCGCACTCCTCGCAGACCGAGGCGACGCCCGCCATCATCGCGAGGTCCGTGTAGACGAGCCCGAGTCCGTTGCACTTCGGGCAGGCGCCCTCCGAATTGGCGCTGAAGAGCGCAGCCTTGACGCCGTTGGCCTTGGCGAAGGCGGTACGGATGGGGTTCAGCAGACCTGTGTACGTGGCCGGGTTCGAGCGGCGCGAGCCGCGGATCGGGGACTGGTCGGCGACGACGACCCCCTCGCGGCCCGGCAGGTTCCCGTGGATCAGGGACGACTTGCCGGAGCCGGCGACGCCCGTGACGACGGTCAGGACACCGGTCGGGATCTCGACGCTCACGTTCCGCAGGTTGTGCTGGTCCGCGCCCGTGATGGAGAGCGAGCCCGTGCGCGGCCGTACCTCGGGGCGGAGCTTCGCCCGGTGGGAGAGGTGCTCGCCGGTCAGCGTCCCGGAGGCACGCAGGCCCGGCACGTCGCCGGAGTAGCAGATCTCGCCGCCGTTGGAACCGGCGCGCGGGCCGAGGTCGACGACGTGGTCGGCGATCTCGATGACCTCCGGCTTGTGCTCGACGACGAGGACGGTGTTGCCCTTGTCGCGCAGCCGCAGCAGCAGGTCGTTCATGCGCCGGATGTCGTGCGGGTGCAGTCCGATGGTCGGCTCGTCGAAGACGTACGTGACGTCGGTCAGGGAGGAGCCGAGGTGGCGCACCATCTTCACGCGCTGGGCCTCGCCGCCCGAGAGCGTGCCGGAGGCCCGGTCCAGGCTCAGATAGCCGAGCCCGATCTCGACGAGCGAGTCGAGCAGTTCGCGCAGACCGGCGAGGAGCGGCGCGACGGAAGGGTCCTCGATCCGGCGCACGAACGCGGCGAGGTCGCTGATCTGCATCGCCGAGCACTCGGCGATGTTCACGCCGTCGATGCGGGAGGACAGCGCGGCCCGGGTGAGGCGGGTGCCGTCGCACTCGGGGCAGGTGCGGAAGACGACGGCCCGGTCCACGAAGGCGCGGATGTGGGCCTGCATCGCGTCCCGGTCCTTGACGAGGACGGTCCGCTGGAGCTTCACCACCAAGCCCTCGTAGGT
Source organism: Streptomyces sp. NPDC022552 (assembly GCF_055561875.1). Taxonomy (NCBI): domain Bacteria; kingdom Bacillati; phylum Actinomycetota; class Actinomycetes; order Kitasatosporales; family Streptomycetaceae; genus Streptomyces; species Streptomyces sp. NPDC022552. The sequence goes on along the minus strand of NZ_JBVHGJ010000005.1, from coordinate 115,945 downwards.
GAAGTTGTTGCTGCCGACCTTCACCTTGCAGGACGGCTTGTGGAGGAAGTCCTCCCACTCCTGCTCGGTGAAGTCCGCCAGCTTCTTGTCGGGGTCGTAGAAGCCGGAGTGGGCCATGACCTGCCACATCCAGGAGTCGACGGCGTACCCGGGAACGGTGATGGCGCCCTCGTTGAGGGACTTGGTCCGGTCGACGAGCTCGTCGACGTCGATGTCGGAGATCTGGCCGACGCCCTCGCAGCGGGGGCACATGCCCTCGGGGAGGTTGAAGCTGAAGGCGCCCGAGGTGCCGACGTGCGGGGTGCCGAGGCGGCTGAAGACGATCCGCAGCATCGTGTACGCGTCGGTCGCCGTGCCGACCGTGGAGCGGGAGTTGGCGCCCATCCGCTCCTGGTCGACGACGATCGCGGCGCTGAGGTTGTGCAGTCCGTCCACGTCCGGCCGGCCGAGGGCCGGCATGAAGGACTGGAGGAAGGCGCTGTAGGTCTCGTTGATCAGGCGCTGCGACTCGGCGGCGATGGTGCCGAAGACGAGCGAGGACTTGCCGGAGCCGGAGACGCCGGTGAAGACGGTGAGACGGCGCTTGGGGAGGTCGACGTCGACGTTCCTGAGGTTGTTCTCGCGGGCCCCGCGGACCTGGATGACGTGGTGGTTGTCCGCTGCGGCGGGGGTGGTCATGGCTGCGCCCTCCGATGGTGGTCCCAGTACCGGAGCCACGTTACTCTATACAGCGTACAAAGTAATGGAAATATGGTTTGACCTGCGACGACGGGTCGAGAATGGATGACATGGCGAAGGAGCGGAGCAGCGGCGCGGGGGATCCGGCGCGGACCCTCGAACTGCTGTGGCGGGACGGTGCCACGCCGCTCCCGGAGGGCCGGCGCGGCCCTCGGCAGGGGCTGACCGTCGACGCGGTCGTGGAGGCGGCGATCGGTCTGGCCGACGAGGGCGGCCTGGACGCGCTCACCATGCGCGCGGTCGCGCAGCGCCTCGGCGTGACGCCGATGACGCTCTACACGTACGTCCCCGGCAAGGCCGAGCTGCTCGACCTGATGCTGGACCTGGTCTTCCAGCGGATGCCCCGGGCCCCCTTCGTACCGGAGGAGTCCTGGCGGGAGCGGGTGACGTCGGTCGCCGACGAGAACCGCGCCCTGTATCTGGGCCACCCCTGGCTGGCGGAGCTGCGGGTCCACCGGCCGCCGCTCGGCCCGGGGGTGATGACGAAGTACGAGCACGAACTCGGCGCCTTCGAGGGGCTCGGGCTCGACGACGTGGCCATGGACTCGGCGCTGACGCACCTGCTCGGGTTCGTGCAGTCCGCCGCCCGTACGGAGCTGGACGCGCGGGCCGTGGACCGGGAGAGCGCGATGTCCGACCACGAGTGGTGGGACGCCCACGCGCCGCTGCTGGCCCGGATGTTCGACGCGGAACGGTTCCCGCTGGCGTCGCGGGTGGGGGAGGCGGCGGCCGTCGCGTACCAGGGCATGTACAGCCCCGAGCACGCCTACGCCTTCGGTCTGGCGCGCGTCCTCGACGGGCTCGCGGCGCTCATCCCCCCAGGTTCAGCAGCTCGTCCACCCCGGCCTTGAGCTCCTCGGCGGAGAGCGCGCGCTCGACGGTGAGGTGGTGCATCAGGCTCGGCGAGAACGGGGCGAGCAGCAGATGCGCGAGGAGTGCGGGCTGGGCCTGGGCCTGGGGCCGGAGCCGGGTGAGCAGCATCGTGACGTGGGTGTGCATGGCGAGGTACGCGCCGCTGGTGAAGGTCGCGCTGGGGGCGGCGGCCTGGGCGGCGAGCAGGAGCTCGCGCTGCTCGATGACCCGGTCGACGAGGGCGTCGAAGAAGGCGTGCAGCCGCTCGTCGTCGGGGGCGCCGGGGCCGAGCGGCGCCGGGCCGCTCATGTACGCCTCCTGGAACTGGCGCTCCCGGTCGTCGAGGAGCGCCCACAGGAGCGTGGCGACATCGCCGAAGCGGCGGTAGACGGTGCCGACGCCGATGCCGCTGGCGTGGGCGACCTGGTTCATGGTGACGGCCTCGGGCCCCACCTCGGCGACGATCCGGGCGGCGGCGTCGAGGATCTTGCGCCGGTTCCGCGCGGCATCGGCCCGCTCGGGCACGCCCGGCCCCCCGGCGCCGGGAAGCAGGGTGAGGGCGGGGGGTATGGCGACGAGGGGCCGGGCCCCGGCGCCGACCGCGGACGCGGACCTCGCCTCGGCCGTCGGAGGCGTGGGGGTCTCCGGGGATGCCGGGGTCTCCGGGGTCGCCCGGGTCTTCTGCGGCGAGGGGGTCTCCGGGGTCGCCCCGGACCTCCGGGGCGCCGGGTTCACCGGTGCGGCACCGGCGTCGTGGGCGTCGGTCGCCCGGGGGTCCTTCGCGCTCACCATCTCCGCCTCCACCTGCCAGTCGCTCCGATCGATCCCTTTCGGTCGGCCGCCCTTGCCCCGAGCATAACGGAGCGCTATCCGGTTCTCGCGGGGTTCTCCTTGCAAAGTGGATGACTATCCGTTTACGCTCGGAGAGCAGTTGAAGCGGAAGTGAATCCGGTTAAGGGGTACGTCATGTCCGTCAAGGTCGCTGTCATCTACTACTCGTCCACCGGCAGCGTGCACCAGCTCGCCCAGGCCGTCGCCGAAGGTGCCGAGAAGGCCGGCGCGGAGGTCCGGCTGCGGCGCGTGACCGAGCTCGCCCCCGACGCCGCCATCGACGGCAACCCGGCGTGGCGCGCGCATGTGGACGCCACCGGTGATGTGGAGATCGCCACGCTCGACGACCTGGAGTGGGCCGACGCGTACGCACTGGGTTCGCCGACGCGGTACGGCAACATCGCCGCACAGCTGAAGCAGTTCATCGACACGACCGGCGGCCTGTGGTCGAGCGGCGCCTTCGTGGACAAGCCCGCGACCGCCTTCACCAGCGCCCACAACGTGCACGGCGGCAACGAGTTGACGCTGCTGGCGCTCTACAACACCTTCCACCACTGGGGCTCGGTCATCGTCTCCCCCGGCTACACGGACGCGTCCGTCTACGCCGCGGGCGGCAACCCCTACGGCACCTCGCACCCCGCCGCGAACGGCGCCCCGGACGAGAACACCCTCCAGGCCGCCCGCTACCAGGGCGCCCGCCTCACGAAGATCGCCAAGCGCCTGAAGGGCCTGGCGACGGACTGACCGCCGTCCGACCGCACCACGCACACGTGCCCCCCGGGGACCCCACCCCTGGGGCACGCCCGCGTTCAGGTCGGGTCGGGGCCCAGGCGGGCGGCCTTCGTATTGAGGTAGTGGCGTTCCGGGAGGCTGAGGGTGAGGCGGGCCGCCTCCTCGTAGGCGGCGCGGGCGGCTTCGGGCGCGCCGGTGCGTTCCAGGAGGTGGGCGCGGACCGCCCAGAGGCGGTGGTGGTCCTTCAGGCGGGGTTCCAGGGCGGTCAGTTCGGTGAGGCCCGCCTCCGGGCCGCGCGCCATCGCGACGGCGACCACGCGGCCGAGTTCCGCCATCGGGTCGGGCCAGTCGGCGACCAGGACGTCGTACAGCGCGAGGATCTGCGGCCAGTCCGTGTCCTCGGGCGCGCGCGCCTCGTCGTGGAGCGCGGAGATCGCCGCCTGGAGCTGGTACGGCCCCGGCGGGCCCTCGGTCAGGGCCTCCTCCACCAGCGCCGTGCCCTCGGCGATCGCGGCCCGGTCCCAGCGGGTGCGTTCCTGCTCGTCGAGCGGGATCAGCTCGCCGTGCGGGCCGGTGCGGGCGGCGCTGCGGGCCTCCGTGAGCAGCATCAGGGCGAGGAGCCCGGTCACCGTGGCCTCGCGGGGGAGCAGCCTGCGGACGGCCCGGGTCAGCCGGATCGCCTCCTGAGCCAGGTCGGCCCGGTGGAGGGCCGCGCCGGAGGTGGCGGTGTAGCCCTCGTTGAAGATCAGGTACAGCACCTGGAGCACCGTGGCCAGGCGCGCGTCCCGGTCGTCGGGGCCGGGCGGATGGAAGGGGTGGTCGCGCAGCCTCGCCTTCGCCCGGCTGATCCGCTGCGCGATCGTCGCCTCCGGTACGAGATGGGCCCGCGCGATCTCCGCCGTGGTCAGGCCGCCGACCGCGCGCAGCGTCAGCGCGACCCGGGCGGCCGGCGCGAGCGCCGGGTCGCAGCAGAGGAAGAGCAGCGTCAGGGTGTCGTCGTCGGACGGCGCCGCCCGGGTCTCGCGGGGTTCCAGGCGCGCCGCGGTCTCCTCCCGCCGGGCCCTCGCCTCGTCCGCCCGCAGCTGGTCCGTGAGCCGCCGCGACGCGACGCGGATGAGCCAGCCGCGCGGATTCGCCGGTGTCCCCGACTCGGGCCACTGCCGGGCCGCGGCCAGCAGGGCCTCCTGCACGGCGTCCTCGGCGGCGTCGAAGTGCCCGTACCGGCGTACGAGCGCGCCGAGGACCTGCGGCGCGTGCCGGCGCAGCAGGTCCTCGACGGTCTCCTCCCTGTCCACGCTCAGCCGGCGAGAAACTCGGACTCGGACCGCTCGTCGATCTGGCGGATCACCACCGGGTACTCCGGCGCCCCCTCGGGCTGCGGGCACCGGGCGACGCGCGCCGCGATCTCCGTGACCCGCTCCAGGCTCGCGCAGTCGAGCACCCAGTAGCCGGCGAGCAGCTCCTTCGTCTCGCTGTACGGCCCGTCGGTGATCACCGGCTGCCCGGCCTTGTCCACGGACACGAACCGGGTCCTGGCCGGCTCGACGAGTCCCTGCGCGTCGACCAGCTCGCCCGACTCCGCGAGGTCGTTGTTGATCGACCCCATGTGCTCGAACATCGCCTTCATGTCCTGCTCGCTCCACGCGGGGCCCTGCCCGGAGCTCTTGCCGCTCATCGTGTCGTAGTCGGCCTGGGACCCCTGCACCATGACGAGGTACTTCATGACGTTCTCCTTCGGTGGTGGCTTCACCCGTTCCCGGATGCCTTCACAGGGGACGTCGGAGCCGCGTGCCGATTCTCGACACCTCGCCGGGAGCCGGAGGGGTTTTCCTCGGGATTCCACCCGGGGGAACCAGAGCACGACACGAGGAGCGGCGCCCGGCACAGGTGCCGGGCGCCGAGCAGGGCGTGGGCGACCGCGTCAGAGCACGTGGTCGTAGCGCGCGCCGTCGTTCACGAGGACCCGCGAGCCCGCCCGCGGGCTCCCCCGGACGGCTGGCCGCGAGCTCCCCGGACGGCTGGGCCACGAGCCCGCCCGTCGGCCCGCCCGCGAGTCCCCGGACGGCTAGGCCGCGAGCTCCCGCTCCAGCGGCGTGCGGAAACGGGGCGTCACCCGTACATCCCCGAGCCAGCCGCGCAGCCGCGCCGCCTCCGCCTCGACGGCCGCCCTCGCCTCCGCGCCGCCCACCTCGCTCAGGAAGCGGATCGCGATCTCCCCGTCCGGACGCTGCGCCCAGCCGCCCACGACACGGCCGTCCCACCACACCGTCGGGCCGATGTTGCCGCTGCGGTCGAAGAGCGCGGCCTTGTGCGCGGGATCGGTGTACCAGTCGCGGTACTGCCAGCCCATCGCCGTCGGGTCCAGGGCCGGGAGCAGCGCCGCCCACGGCTCGGCATCGGCCGGTACGGGGTCGAGGTCGTCGGGCAGGACAAGGCCGGTGCCCTCCGCCACCTCCACCGGTTCCGCGCCGATCGCCGCGAGCGCCTTGCGGACGTCGGTGACCTTCCACCCCGTCCACCACTTCAGGTCCGCCTCCGTCGCGGGACCGCAGGCCGCCAGCCACCGCCGTACGAGTTCGGCGTGGGCGTCCTCGTCGCTCGGATCGGGCTGCCGGGGCGTCGGCGCCCAGCGGAACTGGCTGGAGGTCCACGCCCCCAGCGGGCGCCCGCGCGCGATCCGGCCCTCCATGCCGAGGACCCGCAGCAGTCGGCTGGAGAGCGACTGGGGCCCTTCCTGCCGGGTGCCGACCCCGTACAGGTACTGCGCGCGCAGCCGAGGCACGGCCCGGCCAAGCTCGGCCCCGGTGGCCTCGCCCCGTACCGTCAGCTCGGCCAGGACCTGCCGCTCGGTCTCGGTGAGCCAGGCCTCGTCGTACTCGCTGCCCTTGCGCAGGTCCTTCAGCAGCATCGTGCGCTCGCGGGCGGCGACATCGCGGGTCGTCGAGGCGTGGACGGCTGGGACGAGGGCGGTCGGGAAGACGAAGAGCGTGTGCCGCATGCCGTGCATCCGGGTCATTGTCCGGTCCTCGTACAGGGCCCGCTCGAGCCCGGCCACCGGGCCCACGGCACCCTGCTCCCCGGCCAGCCGCGCCGCCACGGCGAGGAACACGCTCGCCGGGTCGGTCGCGTGCAGGGCCACGAGGGACCCGGCGACCTCCTCCGCGCTCGACGCCCGCGCGGACCGGGCCAGCCGGTGGCGTACGGCGAGGCGGGCCCGGCGCTCGTCGGCGTCGATACGGCGGCGTGTGTGCGTCCCCATACGGGCAAGCATGGACCAGGGGCGGGTCGGGGGCGGGCTTTGGGAGGACGGACGCAGAGCGGGGGGTGGGGTTTAGGAGGACGGGCGCCGAGCCGGGGGCGCCGGCCCGGGAGCCGTAAGCCCGCCGAGCCGTCCCGCCCCGCCGTCACCGGGCCGAGCCGTGACCCCGCCGTACGCCCTCGTCAGCCCGCCGCGCGTTCCGTCACCGGACGCCGCCGCAGCGACGCGTCCGTCAGGACCTCCGGGCGCCAGGCGCCGTCCGCCTGGTAGAGGTTCGTCCCCGGCGGGACGATCTCGTCGATCCGGTCGAGGACCCCGTCGTCGAGCACGAGCGAGGCGCCCTTCAGCAGCCCCTCCAGCTGCTCCCCCGTCCGGGGCCCGATGATCACGGACGTCACCGCCGGGTGCGCGGTCACGAACGCGAGGGCCAGCTCGGGCAGCGAGCAGCCGATCTCCTCGGCCAGGGCGATCAGTTGCTCGACGGCGTCGTACTTGGCGGCGTTGCCCGGCAGCTCCGGGTCGAAGCGGTGCGGGGTGAGCGCGGGACGGCCGCCGGTCAGGTCGACCGGCCGGTCCTTGCGGTACTTCCCGGTGAGGAACCCGGACGCCAGCGGGCTCCAGGTCAGCACGCCCATCCCGTACCGCTGCGCCACCGGCAGCACCGACGCCTCCACGCCCCGCGCGAGCAGCGAGTACGGCGGCTGCTCGGTGCGGAAGCGGCGCAGGCCGCGCCGCTCGGCGACGGCGTGCGACTCGACGATCTCCTCGGCGGGGAAGGTGGAGCAGCCGAACGCCCGGATCTTGCCCTGGGCCTGGAGGTCGCCGAGGACGGAGAGCGTCTCCTCTATGTCCGTACGATGGTCGGGCCGGTGGAGCTGGTAGAGGTCGATCCAGTCGGTGCCGAGCCGCGTCAGACTGTCCTCGACCGCGCGGGTGAGCCAGCGCCGGGAGAGGCCGCCGCGGGCCGGCCCGTCGCCCATCGGGAAGTACCCCTTGGTGGCGAGGACGGTCTCCGCACGGCGGCGCGGGTCCCGCAGCGCCTTGCCGACGATCTCCTCGGACTCGCCGGCCGAGTACATGTCGGCGGTGTCCACGAAGTTGATGCCCTGGTCGAGCGCGGCGTGGATGGCCCGTACGGAGTCCGCGTGGTCGGGATTGCCGACGGCGCCGAACATCATCGTGCCGAGGCAGTACGTGCTGACTTCGATCCCGGTACCGCCGAGTACGCGATAACGCATGCTTCACATCTCCCCGTTGGGCCTTCGGCCGCTCTCGCACGCGGCCGCTTCGCGCGACGCACTCTAGGAGTTGGAGTGGGCTCCAGCGCAAGGGTCGATTCCGCCCCGAGCCGGCGACGGCCCGCCCGGGAGTTCCAGGCCGCCGAGGCCGCCGAGGCCGCCCAGGAATCCCATGAGCAGCCCGTGGAGTGCGTCGGGGCGCTCCAGATGCACGTCGTGCCCCGTGCCCGGGACACTCGCGGCCCACAGATCGGGGCGTCCCCGGACCATGCCGTCGAACTCGTCCGCGGTGATGATCCCGTTCTGGGCGACGACCGCGAGCTTCGGGCAGTCGATCGCCGCCCACTCCTCCCACCAGGCCCGGGTGGGGTTCTCGGCGAGCGAGCGCACCATGATCTCGGGGTCGAACCGGGGCAACAGCCCGCCGCCGTCCCGTTCCTCCAGGCCGGCCGCCCATCCTTCCCCGACGGGCCCGCCGCCCAGGAAGCGCTCGGCCGCCTCCCGCGAGGGGAAGGGCACCGGCCAGGACTTCAGCCACGCGCCGATCTCGTCGGCGACGCCCGGCTCCGCCTGCGCGGGGCCGGCCTCGACGAGGACCACGCCGCTCAGCAGGCCGGGGTGGGCGGCGGCGGTGAGCATGGCGGTGTGCCCGCCGAGCGACTGCCCGACCAGCAAGGGCCGTTCCAGGCCCAGTTCCTCGATCACGGCGACGGTGTCGGCGACGTACGCGGCCCGCGAGGTGTCCTGCGGGAGGCGCTCGCTGTGGCCGTGCCCGCGCTGGTCGACGGCGACGACGCGGTGGCCCTCGGCCCGGAGCCGTACGGCGGTCGCGTCCCACTCTCCGGCGTGCCCGGCGAGCCCGTGCAGCAGGACGACGGCGGGCTCGGACCCGCCGCCACCGCCACCCCGGTCCCGGCAGGAGAGCCGTACACCGTCGCGTATGACGACACGCTCGGACCAGGACCCGGTCATACGAGTTCCTCCGATGGGGAGAGCAGAGCGTCCGCGACCGAGGTGCGGGCGTAGAGGACGGAGCGGCCGCTGCGGTGCGCGGTGACGAGGCCGGCACCGCGCAGCGCGGTGAGGTGCTGGGAGACGGCGGCGGCGGACAGGCCGCAGTGGGCTGCGAGTTGGGTGGTGGAGGCCGGGGTGTCGAGTTCGCTGAGGAGCAGGGTCCGGGAGCGGCCGAGTACGGCGGCGACGGCATCGGCCGCGGCTGACGTACGCGGGGCCCAGAGGTTACCGATGCCCCGCGCGGGATAGGCGAGTTGGGGCGGTTCGGGCGCCACCGCACGGGTCAGGACGCGGGGCCAGGCGAACGCCGAGGGGACGAGCAGCAGCCCGGAGCCGGCCTGGTCGCGGGTCAGTGCGCAGTGGCGGCGGACCAGGTGCAGGGTGCCGTCGTCCCACCGTACGGTCTCGTGCAGTTCGCTCAGGACGCGCGCCGAGCCGTGTTCGGCGACCTGCCGGGCGCGGTGGAAGACATCGGCTTCGAGGAGCTGGCGGACGCGGGCCCAGTAGGGGGCGAGGGCGAGTTCCCAGTACGCCTCGATCTCGGCGACGACCTTCTCCAGGGCCTCCTCGGGGGCCTCGTACAGCAGCCGCAGCCGGGGCGAGGGCCGGTGCCCGGCTCCCGGTTCCTTGCTGTGGAGGATGTCCAGGTCCCTGCGCACCTGGGCGGGCGTGGAGGCGCGGATGGCGTCGAGTTCGGCGGTGAGGGTGGGGAAGGGGGTGGCGGGGGTCGGGTTGAGGAAGTCGGCGAGATAGCCGTGGCCGGGGATCAGCTCGGCGAGCCAGCCTCGGTCGAGCCCGGCACCGCTGACCCGGGGCCGTACCTGCGCGGCCCAACGGCGATGCAGGGGCGGGTCGTTGGGGTCCCTGAGCAGTCGAAAGCTGGTGACGACCTCCCACATGGGGGAGACGGCGAACCGGGTCTGCGCCAGATCGGCGGCCGAGAAGCTGAGCCCGGATTCCATGAGGCCCCCTGGTGTCCCGTCTGATGGATTCGGCCTGAGCTTAATCAATGGATGGGGGAGGTGTCCCGGGCGCATGGTCCTCGCATGCTCTCCTCCTTCCGCGGGCTTCCGCCCACCGTGTGGACCCTCTTCGCCGGTACGGTCATCAACCGGCTCGGCTTCATGGTCACGCCCTTCCTCGTCTTCTTCCTCGCCGCGCGCGATGTCACGGGGCCCGAGACGACGTACGTCCTCGGCGCCCTGGGCGCGGGCAACCTCCTCGGCCCGGCGGTTGGCGGCGTCCTCGCCGACCGCGTGGGCCGCCGCCCGACGATGCTGCTCGGTCTCGTCGGCTCGGCGGCGGCGCAGGGCGCGCTGTTCGTGGCGCCGGGCGTGTGGACGATGGCGGTCGCGGCGCTGCTGATCAGCGCGATGGGCGCGCTGGTGGGCCCGGCGGCGTACGCGCTCATGGCGGACGCGGTCGACGCGGAGCGCAGGCAGCGCGCGTACGCCCTGTTCGGCTGGGGCGTGAACATCGGTACGGCGGTGGCGGGCGTCCTGGGCGGTTTCCTGGCGGCGCGGGGCTACTGGCTGCTGTTCGCGGTGGACGCGGGGACGATGCTGATCTACGCGGCGGTGGTGGCGACGCGCGTGAGGGACCCACACCGTAAGAAGGCGGCAGCCGTCGCCGGGGACGGCATCGGCTACGGAGTGGTCCTGAGGGACCGCCTGGCCCTGGCGCTGCTCCCGCTCTTCGGGATCCAGCTCTTCGTCTACTCCCTGACGGAGGTGGCGCTGCCGCTGGCCGTCCAGGACAGCGGTCTGTCGCCGGCGGTGTACGGGGCGATGGCGGCGGTCAACGCGATCCTGGTGGTCGCGCTCCAGCCCTTCGTCACGGCGAGGCTGGCCCGCCTCCCCCAGCTGCGGGTCCAGTGCGCGGGCAGCGTCCTGATCGCGGTGGGCGTGGCGCTGACGGGCCTGGCGGACGGGATCGTGGGCTTCACGGTGTCGGTGGTCGTCTGGTCCCTGGGCGAGGTCGTGGTCGCGGGCATCGCGGCGACGGTCGTCGCCAACCTGGCCCCGCCCCACGCCCGCGGCCGCTACCAGGGCGCCTTCAGCTGGACCTGGGGCATGGCCCGCTTCACGGCCCTCACCCTGGGCGTCACGCTCTACACGGGCCTGGGCCCGTCGACCCTCTGGTGGACGGCCCTGGCGGGAGGCCTGGCAGCGGCGGCGGCGACGCTGGCCCTGACGGCCCGAGTGGAGACGCGCACGGCGCACGCGCTGGCGGCGTGAGGGGGCGGCCCTGGTGGGTCAGTCGCGCCGGATGTGCTCGGGATCGACGTGGCGCTGCACGAGCGGCAAGGAGGCGACGGCGGCGGCGATCAGCACGCCGAGGCAGCAGACGAGCAACAACGGCAAACCACTCCAGTCCCAGTGAACGGCCCCACCCCCGGTGATCAGATAACTCGACTCGGCAAGCCACCCGGTGACCACGGCCGCCCCAAGCCCCAGGGCAAGCGGCAGCACGACCTGAGCACACTGCACCACCCGCAGAGTCGCAGCCCGCGCCCCGAGCAGGGCGAGCGCGGCAACCTGCCCCCGCCGCTCCATGGCCCGATCGGCAACGGACACGACGAAGGCGGCGACGCTGATGACGAGGCCGAGGACCATACCGGCGGCTAGGAGGCTGCGGATTACGGTGAGTTGGGCGAGGGAGGTGATGACGATGCCGACGGGTTGGATTTCGGCGGTGGGGGCGATAGCGCCCAGTGCGTCGAGGGTGGCTCGGACCGTCTGGGGCTCAGAATCAGTAGCGAGAACGAGCTGGCCGTCTGCCGGAAGTGTGCCGGCCGGGAGTAGCGAGGGCGGGATGAGCACGTCTGCGGCGCTCAGGTCGTACGACTCGTAGGCGCGCACGGTCAGCAGTTTCTGAGGGACGTCAAACGTGAACTGCTGGCCGTTGTCCAGAAGGATGGGGAACCTCTTCCCCGGCTTGGCATCCTCAGACACCGGATTGGCGGGGCGTCGGATGCGGACGATCTTCCCGTCGACGCAGCCATGGGACGACTTGCTGAAGGCCATGAGGTGCGCGCAGGTTGCGACGGTCACGTCGATGGTCGTGTTGCTGGTCCCGTTAGCGTCGTACCAGGTCGGAGCACTGATGCCATGTGCCCTGATCCCCTTTACCTTGGTCATGCTCTCCCGCTGTTGAGGGGTCAGTTCGCTGATTCCGACCCTGTACTCCTGGACGGGCGAGGTGTTGCGGCTGACCTGGCTGAGTTCTACGAGGACGCCCTGGGTGAGGGCCGTGGCGTAGATGAGCAACACCAGTCCGGTGACGACGCGAAGGGAGGCGCCGGGCTCAACCTCGGCGCGGCGCATCGCGAGCGCCAGTGGTAGAGATCGTGTGGTGCCTGCCAACCGACGGGCGAGCCACGCCGTGATCGGTGGCAGGCCGAAGACCAGCCCGGCTCCGGTCAGCAGCACCGCGGCGGGGACAAGGATCGTGCTGGCGGAGCCGCCGGACGGATCTCTCCCCAGCGCGCTGAGGACGCAGTATCCGCCGATGACGCCGAGCCCCGGAACAAGCAGCAGCGTCCCGTATGCGTTGGGCGGTTTGTGCCCTGCAGTACGGCGGACGTTGAGTGGGGTCAGTGCGGCTGCGCGGGCGCTGCGTTGGCCGACGAACCAGGCGAGGGCCGGGCAGAGGATCAGGCACACGGCGTATGTGCTGGTCTCGGGGCGGCCGTCGGCGGGGTACCAATGGAGACCGGGCAGGCCGATTTTTGCCATGATCTCGTTCACGACGAGGTACCCGCCGACGCCGAGCAGCGCCCCCAGGAACGCTGCAGCCACGGTTTCGCCCGCGCTGATCCGCAACGTGTCCTTGACGCTCAGTCCGACGAGCCGTAGCGCTGCAAGTCTGCGGGCGCGAGACTCGGCCGAGAGCCGGGCGCACACCGAGAGGAACACGGCGAGTGGGAGCAGTACCACGCAGGCCAGGGTGAATCGCAGAATGTCGAGGGTGGATTCTTCGACAACCTCGGCGACGGGGTAGCGAGCGCCGAAGTGGTCGACGCGCCGGACGCCGTCTTTCGGCATTTGGGCATGGGTTGTACCGATGTAGGCGTAAAGCTCGTCGGGGCCGGTGAGCCCCTGCGGCCCAATCGTGCCGGTTACCTTGCCGGGCAGGAGTCCAGCCACTCCAGGGGCCTCGGCCAGAATCTCGCGCAGCTGCGGCGAGACAATGACTTCGCCAGCGGTGGGCAGCTGGTCGATGCCAGGAGGAACCGGCGCTCGGCCGGACAGCGAACGGGCGACGAACACCCGGCGGAGCGGCTGGGATCCGTACGCGTCCTTGCGGCTGAATGCGATCGTGTCGGTGGTCGACCATCCACCATTCAGCTCGTACTCCGCTCGTGGCTCACGGGCGGCTGATCTGGCGTCGTGGGCGGCGAGGATCGCCGGAATGGTGAGAACGGCGGCGAGGCAGGCCACGCCGAGTGAGCAGCCGAACGTCATCAGCAGAAACCGGGCCCGGCCCCTGCGTCCGCCACGCCACACCAGCAGCATGCCGAGCAGGAAAGGGTTCACTTCAGGATCCCGTCGGTCATCGTGTACCGGCTGTCCGCGTGCTCGGCCACCGTCGCGTCGTGCGTGACGATGACGACAGCCGTGCCCTGGTCCCGTGCGAGCCGCAGGAACTCATCCAGTACGGCAGAGGCGTTGATGCTGTCGAGCGCGCCGGTCGGCTCGTCGGCGAACACCACGTCGGGCCGGTGGACGAGAGCCCGGGCGACGGCGACCCGCTGGCTCTGACCGCCGGAGAGCTGGGAGGTCCTGCGTTGCAGCAGCTCGGTCATTCCGAGCCGCCCGAGGAACTCCCCGGCGGCCGCGTGCGCGGGCGCTTTGCGCTGGCCGGAGAGCCGCAGCGGCAGGGCGGTGTTTTCCTCGACCGTCAGCTCGGGCAGCAACTCCCCGTACTGGAAGACGAATCCGAACCGCTCCCGCCGTAGCGTGCTCAGATCGTCGTCGGAGAGCGTAGACAAGGCGACTCCGTCGAAAGAGACGGAACCGCTCGTCGGTGCCAACACCCCGGCCAGGCAGTACAGCAGCGACGACTTCCCTGAACCGCTGCTTCCCATGATGGTCGCCACCTCCCCACGCCTGAGAGAGAAGGCCGCGCCGTCGACGGCCTTCTGCGTTCCGTAGAAGAGATCCACGCTGTCGGCGTGGAGAATGGCGTCCATCGTGGTGCGAACTCCCTTGCTGTGGAGGCCGCCCGTCCGCGGCCTCCGGAACGTCGTACGTGTGACTACCGCTGCCTCGGGCGCTCGCGGTGCACGGTGTCTGAACAGTTGTCCGGGCGCAGGGATCCGCGGTCACGGCAGGCACGGATCCACGCCTCGCTCGTGACCTGGGCGGCGCCGTCGTAGATGACCTTCTTCAGCGTGACGGTCTTCCTCTGCGCTCCGTAGAGGCGGCTCCAGTCGTACCCCTCGACCTTCGACTCCACGTAGACGTTGTGACCGTCATTGTCTTCGTCGTCCGTGAGCTTCACGTCGAAGTGGAATCCGCCGTGGTTCTGTCCCCTGGGCTCCCACTTGTACTTGCCAACGGCGACCACGCCTCGGTCGTCCATACGCGGAAGGCTCTGCCATCCGTCCGCCACAGCAACCCCCGCCCCACCCAAGAACAACCCCGCCGCAACCGCCGCCGTCATCAACTTGCGCACGTTTCCTCCAGCTTGAGAGCGCCCCGCTCGGGCATTGCGGAAAGTGTTGCAGCGATTACGGAGAGCATCACTCGGCGTAACGTCTCTGCCGCTCCGAACCCCTCGATCCGGTGACATCACCACACGAGTCCGACCATCGACCCCGGCCTGCCGCCGCCCCGAAACGCCGAAGCCCCGGCCGGTTTCCCGGGCGGAGCCCTCCGTGCGCTTCCTGACCAGCCGGGGTCAGCCGACGAGCTCCGACTTGGCGTCCACGGCGCCGTCCACGCTCCCGCCCACGGCGCCCGACTCCGCCTCCGGCACCTCCGGCACCTCCGGCACCTGCGTCGCCTCCGGCGTCCCCGCCTTCCCGTCCCGCATCGCCACCGCCGCCAGGACGCCGATCGCGCTGATCGTGAACGTCGCCGACATCGACGTCATGAACGCCTCCCGCGCCGCGTTCGCCAGGGCGCCGTTCTCGCCCGCTGTCGCCAGCGCGCCGCCGATCGAGTGCTTCGCCTGCTCCGGGGCGTCCGCCGGCCCCTCCGTGGCGAAGCGGCTCGACAGGAGCGAGCCGAGGATCGCGATGCCGAGCGCCGTGCCGGCGTGCTGGATCGTGTCGTTCAGGGCCGAGCCGACGCCCGCCTTCTCCGCCGGGATCGTGCTCATCAGCGCGCCGACCGCCGCCGGCATCGCGAGGCCGGCGCCGAGGCCGAGCAGGCCGAGTGCGCCAAGCGGGCTGCGGCCGACCACGACCACCTGGCCGAGGAGTACGAGGCGTCCCTGGCGCTCGATCCGGTCGAGATCCGCGACACGAAGTTCACGTACGGGCTGGAGGTGGTCCTGGACGGCCTGGCGCGCAGTGATCCCGGCCCCACGCCTCCCCCGATGATCGAGACCGCTCCCGCACCGCCCGCCCCGTAGGAGTGATCATCGGTGTGGCGGCGTGAGCCGGCGCGGCTCGGCGCTCAAGGATGCGCGCATGCGCATTCCCACATCCCTGCCCCGCCGCGCCCTCGTCCCGTTCGTGGCCGCCGTCGCGTTGCTGACCACGGCCGCCTCCTCCGTCGCCGCGGAGGAGGCCTGCGGTTCGATCATCACGGCGCCGCTCGCCCGCCCCGTCGCGGCCGACGACCCCTGTCCCAGCACCGACCCCGTCGTCTGCCGGATCCGCGTCCTGCCGATGGACGAGAAGGTGGAGGCCCAGCGGACGCGGATGCAGTACCACGAGCTCCTGGAGGACATGCACCGTACGGAGGCCAACATGCGTGAAGCGGGAGCCTCGGACGAGGAGATCGCCCGCGAACTGGTCGACATGCGCAACCAGGCCAAGGCGATCACCCGCGCGGGCATGACCCCGGAGGAGGTCCGCGTCCTGGAGGCCCGGAACATCGCCAAGTACGGCAACCCCCTCGGCCCCACGGCGGACCAGCTCTACGCCAAGTACGGCACCTGGCAGCAGGTCATCGACGCGTCGATGCGCACCAGTTACGCCGTCGACCGCGAACTGAGCCTCGAGTACCGCCCCTGCCCCGTGTAGGACCCGTCGGCGGTGTCGTGTACGCCCCACCTGGCCGGGGTCCCGAGCAGCCCCCTCAGCGGACCACGGCCAGGTCGGGGACCGAGGGATGTTCGAGCGGGGTGAGATAGGGCAGGTCGTGCAGGGGCTGGTCGGTGAAGAAGCGGGCGATGAGGTCGGACATCTCCCGCGGCCGTTCGAGCAGGATCAGGTGGTCGGCCTCGCGGATCTGCGTGAAGGTGCTGCCGGAGATCGTGGCCGCCACTGCGCGGCCGAGGTCGGGCAGGGTGAGCGAGTCGTGTTCGCCGGTGAAGCACAAGGCCGGCACGCCCTCGATGCCGCCCGGCCGCAGCCCTCCCCAGTCGATGACGCGACGCGTCGACGCGATGTGCCGGGGGATGTCGGCCGCGGCAACCGAACGCATGTCCCGGGACAGGAGCCGGGTGGCGACCGCGCGGTTGCGGACGGCCCGGTCGGCGGGTGACAGCAACGCCGCGATGCTCATGCGTGCGTAGACCTCGGTGTCGCCGGCTTCCAGTCCCTGCACCATGGCCCGTAGCGCACGCAGTCCGGCGGCCGGGTAGATCGGGGCAGCGCCCGCCAATGCCATGCGGGCCACCCGCTCGGGGCGCTCCTGGGCCAGGCCGTAGACGGCCGGTACACCGTAGGACGCCCCGAAGATGTTGACCCGGTCCAGTCCCAGGCGGTCCAGGAGATCGGGCCAGGGCGCAGGACAGGAAGTCGAAACCGTAGGAGCCGGGCAGTTCGTCGGCGGCGCCCGACCCCGGCAGGTCGACGCTGATCACGGTCGCGGCCGCGGCCCAGGTGCCCTCCAGTCGACGGTAGGAGTGCATGTCCTGGAACGCGCCGCCGACCACCACCACAGGCTGGGTGACGGGGGCGGGGTTCTCGACGACACGGCAGGTGTAGGTGAATCCGCCCCAGACGAAGCGATGCACCTGATCAACGTTCATGATCAATCAACAGGGTCTGCTTCGCAGAGGTCACGCCATGATCGTCGACTGGTGGAACGCGTCCGTGGCGTCGACCCCTGAGGGGCCGATGACGGCTCAGGCGCGCGGGACCGCCCGCGCACAGGCCCGCTGTGGACAGGCAAGCATCAAGCGCAACGAGGTCCGCAAACGTCGAAGGCCCCACCGCGAGCGGTGGGGCCTTCGACATCGTGCCCGGTGAGGCACTGGCGGAGGATACGAGATTCGAACTCGTGAGGGGTTGCCCCCAACACGCTTTCCAAGCGTGCGCCCTAGGCCACTAGGCGAATCCTCCGCCGCAAACAATACAAGACGCTGAGGGGTGCTCGCGAACGTGATCCAGAAGAGGTTCCCGCGGCCGGGATCGGGGGACCGCGGGACCTCCGGGATCGGGTACCCTTGGCGGAGCCCCTCACGTGGCGCTATCTGACTGAACTCCCCCAGGGCCGGAAGGCAGCAAGGGTAGGTCGGCTCTGGCGGGTGCGTGAGGGGCGCTTGCGTTCCCGGGTTGTCGGTGGGCGCCTATAACCTCGTATACGTGTCGTCTCTCGCGCTGTACCGCCGCTACCGCCCCGAGTCCTTCGCCGAGGTCATCGGGCAGGAGCATGTCACCGACCCGTTGCAGCAGGCCCTGCGGAACAACCGGGTCAATCACGCGTACCTGTTCAGCGGGCCCCGCGGCTGCGGCAAGACGACCAGTGCGCGGATCCTCGCGCGCTGTCTGAACTGTGAGCAGGGTCCCACTCCCACGCCCTGCGGGGAGTGCCAGTCCTGCCGTGACCTGGCGCGGAACGGGCCGGGATCGATCGACGTCATCGAGATCGACGCAGCCTCCCACGGTGGTGTGGACGACGCCCGTGACCTGCGGGAGAAGGCCTTCTTCGGCCCCGCCTCCAGCCGGTACAAGATCTACATCATCGACGAGGCGCACATGGTCACCTCGGCGGGCTTCAACGCCCTGCTGAAGGTGGTCGAGGAGCCGCCGGAGCACCTCAAGTTCATCTTCGCCACCACCGAGCCGGAGAAGGTGATCGGGACGATCCGGTCCCGTACGCACCACTACCCGTTCCGGCTCGTGCCGCCCGGCACCCTGCGGGAGTACCTGGGCGAGGTCTGCGGGCGCGAGGGCATCCCCGTCGCGGACGGTGTGCTGCCGCTCGTCGTCCGCGCCGGTGCCGGATCCGTGCGTGACTCGATGTCCGTGATGGACCAGCTGCTCGCCGGCGCCGCCGACGACGGTGTGACGTACGCCATGGCGACCTCTCTTCTCGGCTACACGGACGGGTCCCTGCTCGACTCGGTCGTGGACGCCTTCGCCGCCGGTGACGGCGCGGCGGCCTTCGAGGTCGTGGACCGCGTCATCGAGGGCGGCAACGACCCCCGCCGCTTCGTCGCCGACCTCCTGGAGCGGCTGCGCGACCTGGTGATCCTCGCCGCCGTGCCGGACGCCGCCGAGAAGGGGCTCATCGACGCTCCCGTGGACGTCGTGGAGCGGATGCAGGCGCAGGCGTCCGTGTTCGGCGCCGCCGAGCTGAGCCGTGCGGCCGACCTGGTCAACACCGGACTGACCGAGATGCGCGGGGCCACCTCGCCCCGGCTCCAGCTGGAGCTGATCTGCGCGCGCGTGCTGCTGCCCGCCGCCTTCGACGACGAGCGGTCGCTCCAGGCCCGGATCGACCGGCTCGAGCGCGGCGCCGCCGCCGCGCCCCCCGCCGTCTTCACAGCCGGTTCGCCCGCGCCCGCCATGGGGTACGTCCCCGGGCCCGACGCCCATACGCCGATGGCCCCGCCCCCGCCCGCCCCGGTCCAGCAGGCCCCCGCCCCGCAGGCCCCGGCGCCCACGCCCGTACAGCCGCAGCCCGCACCCGTGCAGCCCGCACAGCCGCAGCCGGCCGCGGAAGGACCCAGGCCCGGTGCCTGGCCCGGAGCCGCGCCCCCCGCCGCGCCCGCGCCCGGAGCCTGGCCGGGTGCCTCGACTCCGGCGCCGCAGGCCCCCGCGCCGCAGGCCGCGCCGGTAGCCGCGGCCGCACCCGCCCCCACGGGCGACATGGCCCAAGGCGCCGCCCAGGTGCGGAACATGTGGCCGTCGATCCTCGACGCGGTCAAGAACAAGCGCCGCTTCACCTGGATCCTGCTCAGCCAGAACGCCCAGGTGGCCGGGTTCGACGGAACCACCGTCCAGCTCGGCTTCCTCAACGCCGGTGCCCGCGACAACTTCGCGAGCAGCGGCAGCGAGGACGTCCTGCGCCAGGTTCTTTCCGACCAGTTCAACGTGCAGTGGAAGATCGAGGCGATCATCGACCCCTCGGGCGGTGCCACCCCGCCGCCCGCCGCGACCGGCTTCGGCGGCGGACGCCCGGCCCAGGCCTCCGCCCCGCAACAGCAGTGGTCTTCCCCACAGCAGACCCAGCAGAACCATCAGGCCCAGTCGGCGCACCAGCCCCCGCAGGCGCCCCCCGCTCCGCCGGCCCAGCAGGCGTCCGCGTCCGGCGCCGCAGCCCGGAACCAGCCGCAGGCCGCGCCGCCCGTCCATCACGCGCCGGCGCCCGTCGCGCCCGAGGACGACGTGCCGGAGGAGGACGATCCGGACCTCGTCGACTCCGCCCTCTCCGGCCACGACCTGATCGTGCGGGAGCTCGGAGCCACCGTTGTGGAGGAATACACGAACGAGTAGGGACGTCTCGCTCGGTGGCCCGCACAAGGGGCATCCCGCCGCGCGGGCTACCCTGGCTGGCGTGAAGGTCCTCGTCATCGGCGGCGGCGCCCGCGAACACGCCCTGTGCCGCTCTCTCTCCCTCGATCCCGACGTCACCGCTCTGCACTGCGCGCCCGGCAACGCCGGAATCGCGGAGGTCGCCGAGCTGCACCCCGTCGACCAGCTGGACGGCGACGCCGTCGCGCGGCTCGCCGTCGACCTCCAGGCCGGCCTGGTCGTCGTCGGCCCGGAGGCCCCGCTCGTCGCGGGTGTCGCCGACGCCGTCCGCGCGGCCGGCATCTACTGCTTCGGCCCGTCCGAGCAGGCGGCGCAGCTGGAGGGCTCCAAGGCGTTCGCCAAGGACGTCATGGCCGGGGCCAACGTCCCGACCGCCCGCAGCTACGTCTGCACCACCGCGGAGGAGATCGACGAGGCGCTCGACGCCTTCGGCGCTCCGTACGTGGTGAAGGACGACGGCCTCGCGGCCGGCAAGGGCGTCGTGGTCACCTCCGACCTCGCCGAGGCCCGCGCCCACGCGCTCGCCTGTGTGTCACAGCGTCGCGAAGCGACTCGTTCCGGGGCGGTGGCGGGCGACGGGCGGGCGGTCATCGAGGAGTTCCTGGACGGCCCCGAGGTCTCCCTCTTCGCGATCACCGACGGCGTCACCGTCCTCCCGCTCACCCCGGCGCAGGACTTCAAGCGCGCGCTAGACGGGGACGAGGGCCCGAACACCGGTGGCATGGGCGCGTACTCCCCGCTGCCGTGGGCCGACCCCAAGCTGGTCGACGAGGTCATGGACACCGTCCTCCAGCCGACGGTCGACGAGCTGCGCCGCCGCGGCACCCCGTTCCAGGGCCTGCTGTACGCGGGTCTGGCGATCACCAGCCGTGGCGTACGGGTCATCGAGTTCAACGCCCGCTTCGGCGACCCGGAGACCCAGGTCGTCCTGGCCCGGCTGCGGACCCCGCTCGCGAGCGTCCTGCTGAACGCGGCCAACGGCACCCTCGACAACGAGCCGCCGCTGACCTGGCGCGAGGACGCGGCCGTGACCGTGGTCGTCGCCTCGCACAACTACCCGGCGACCCCGCGTACGGGCGACCCGATCGACGGTCTGGACGAGGTCGCGGCGCAGGATGCACCGCACGCGTACGTCCTGCACGCCGGGACGAAGCGGGACGGCGACGCGATCGTGAGCGCCGGCGGCCGCGTCCTGTCGGTCACCGCGACCGGAAAGGACCTGGCGCAGGCCCGCGAGCGGGCGTACAAGGCGGTCGGCCGCATCCGGCTGGACGGCTCGCAGCACCGTACGGACATCGCGCGCAAGGCCGCGGGGGAGTGAACCTCTAACCGCCCCGAACCGTCATCACCTTTGCCCAAAGCCATTCCATCGAGTGACGGCTGAGCCATCCGGATGACGCCTGCCGACGCCCCAACTAGGGTGCGGCGCAGGCGTTCCGGCACTTGGCCCACCGGCATTGCGATGTCAGTGGCGGGTGCCACAGTGGGGGAGTGAGCAACACCGCCACAGGCAGTCCCGACGAGGGCAGGAGGGGGTGATGTACGGCGTGTCCGGTACCGGTTCCGTTGTCGGCGAGGAGATGGGTGCGCGCGCCGCGCGCCTCCGGGCCCTCGCCGTGCTCCGGGTCCGCGGCAGGGCCCTGGGTGTCGCCGTCCTCCCGGCCGCCGCGGCCGTGGTCCTGTACGCGGGCGGGGTCACCGGCCATATGACCGGGGCCGGCTGGGACACCGCCCGCTGGCTCACCACGGTGCTCGCGCTGGTCGTCCTGCTCGCCGCGGCGGCCGTGGCCCTGGTGATCGCGCGCTCCCGGCCCGCCGTCACCCCCACCGTCGAGCTCGCCGAGACCTCGGCCCCCGACCTCTACCGGATGGTGCGGGACCTGGCCGACCGGCTCGGCGTCCCCGCGCCCTCCGCGATAGCCCTCACCCCCGACTGCGACAGCTGGCTCGAGGACCGTACGCACCCGGCGCACGGCTCCGGGCGTACGGCCGGACTGCGGCGCTCCACCGACGCGCCGGTCCTGGTCATAGGCTCGCCGTTCCTCTGGTGGATGCGGGTCGGTGAGCTGCGCGCGGTCCTCGCCCCCGTCGTCGCCGGTACGGCCCCGTCGGCGCACCCCGACATATCCGCGGCCCGCCGCTTCGTCCAAGGCCTCGACGCCGCCGTCGCCGCTCCCCGTACGCCCGGGCTCGACCCGGTCGGCAGGCTCGGCGCGCACGCGATCGCGTGGGCCGCCCGGGTCCTGCTGCGTCTGTGTCGCGGGCACGCCGCCGAGATGGAGCGGGGCGTCGCCGTGGCCGGCTCCGAGCGTGCACAGGCTGTGGACTACGGCATCCGGATCGTCGCCCAGGAGCAGGTCGGCCTCGCCTACGCGGGCTGGGACCGGCTGCTCACCCGCGTCGCGCTGCCCGCCTGGCGGATGGGTCGCTGGCCGTCGAGCCTCGACGTGGGCGTGGTCGCCGCGCTCACCGAGCTGTCCCGCCGCGACCGCCTCGCCGAGGGCTTCGCCTCCCGGCTCGGCGAGCGCCCGGCCTGTGACCTGCTGGAAGAGCCCGGTGCGGTCGACGAGGCCGCCTCGCTGCTCGCGGCCCGGCTCTTCCACGGCGGCCCGGCGGAGGCCGGCCCGGACTGGGCCCCGGTGGACTGGAGCCAGTACCCGGAGGAGGTCGTGGACCGGAAGTGGCGCAGCGACGCGGCCCGCCTCCACCAGGTCCTCGACGAACTGGGCGTCCTCCCGCCAGGGCCGGGCACCCGTACCGGCCCGGCGCGCGCGACCGTCGGCGGTCCGACGCTGACCCGCGTGATGGCCCACCTGTCGTCCCGCCCCGAGGCGGACGCGGACCTGGCACCCGAGGCCGAGGCGCGGCAGGACGGCGCCCCCAGGCCCCAGCCGACCCGTCCCACGCCCGCCCCCGCCGGCGACCCCGCCTCTTCCGGCGACCTCGCCCCCTCCGACGCTTCCGCCCCCTCCGACGACCTCGCCCCCGGCTCCTCCGTCGCCCCCTCCGTCGCACCCGCCCCCTCCGACGCCCCCGCCCCCTCAGTCGACCTCGACGCCTCCGGCGCCTCCGGCGATCTCGACCCCGTCGAGCTCCCCGTGGCCAACCCCACCGCCGACACCCTCGCCGCCGCGCTCACCGCACGCGTCGCGCGCGAGGAGGCCGCCATGCCCGCCGCGCCCGCCCTCGCGCCGCACACCGCGGCGGGAGCCCTCGGCGGCGACATGCTGCCGCTCTTCCCGCTCCAGCCGCCCCGGACCGGGCGCGACCTCCTCGCCGACCATGTGACGGCGATGGTCTGCTGCGCCGCCGTCGACACCGCCGGCGCCGCCCCCGGCCTCGACTGGCTCGACGGCCCCGCGCTCCTCGTCGGTGGCGTGCGGAACACCGACCTCACCGCCCGCGTCCTCGCCCTCGTCGAGGAGGGCGACCCCGAGCCTCTGAGCGCCTGGCTCACCGAGACGGGCGTCCGCCCCGAGAAGCCCGTCCGACTGGTCTGAGGGCACCAGTCACCGGAAGCTCGCCTTCCGTTCACGTCAATTCGCGACGAACGGTGACGGAGTGCGTGCGTTATGTGATGTGCTGGAGACCGGCACTGACAGCAGCACATGACAGCCCATGACAGCGCATGTGCGACACGACGGCAGACAGCACGCGGGGGAGTCGAGGGAGGGGCGCGTTATGGGGGCGGAGCAGATCAGGCGGTGGGAATCGGGCGCGCTCGCCCACGCCGTCACGGACCCCTTCGGTCAGGGGCCTCTGCCCTGGCTGCGCGGTTCGGAGAACTATTTCGACGACACGGGCCAGGTCGTCCCGTGGTACGCCGACGAGACACTGGCCCGCGGCGGCAGCGGCGGTCCGCGCACGGCCGACGACGTACGGAGCCAGATCAAGGGGTTCGCGTCGAACGGGGCCGTGGCCCCCGGTGAGGCGATCGATTTCCACATCACGGTGGACCCGCCGCAGCAGTTCTCGGTCGACATCTACCGGATCGGTCACTACGCGGGCGAGGGCGCCACCAAGGTCACCACCAGCCCCCGCCTCTCCGGCATCGTCCAGCCCACCCCGCTCGCCGCCGACCGCACCGTCTCCTGCCACCACTGGTGGCAGTCCTGGCGACTGCAGATCCCGGCCCACTGGTCGATCGGCGCGTACGTCGCCGTGCTCACCACCGTCGGCGGCTACCGCTCGCACATCCCCTTCACCGTCCGCGACAACCACCCCGCCGACCTGCTCCTCGTCCTCCCGGACATCACCTGGCAGGCGTACAACCTCTACCCCGAGGACGGCCGGACGGGCGCCAGTCTCTACCACGCGTGGGACGAGGAGGGCCGGCTCCTCGGCGAGCGGGACGCGGCGATCACCGTCTCCTTCGACCGCCCCTACGCGGGCGCCGGTCTCCCCCTCCACGTCGGCCACGCCTACGACTTCATCCGCTGGGCCGAGCGGTACGGCTACGACCTCGCCTACGCCGAGACCCGCGATCTGCACGCCGGTCGCGTCGACCCCAGCCGCTACCGCGGCCTGGTCTTCCCGGGCCACGACGAGTACTGGTCAGTCCCCATGCGCCGGACCGTCGAACTCGCCCGTGACCAGGGCACCTCTCTCGTCTTCCTCTCCGCCAACACCATGTACTGGCAGGTGGAGCTGGGCCCGTCGCCGTCCGGTGTCCCCGACCGGCTCCTCACCTGCCGCAAGCGCCGCGGCCCCGGCCGCTCCGCGCTCTGGCGCGAGATCGACCGCCCGGAGCAGCAGCTGCTCGGCATCCAGTACGCGGGGAGGGTTCCGGAGCCGCACCCCCTGGTCGTACGGAACGCGGACCACTGGCTCTGGGAGGCCACCGGCGCCGGGGACGGGACCGAGATCCCCGGCCTGGTCGCGGGCGAGGCGGACCGCTACTTCCCGCGCACCGCCCTCCCCGAGCACCAGGGCCGCATCCTGCTCGCCCACTCGCCCTACCGGGACGGCGACGGCGCCCTGCGCCACCAGGAGACCTCGCTCTACCGCGCCCCGTCCGGTGCCTGGGTCTTCGCCTCGGGAACCTTCGCCTGGTCGCCCGCCCTCGACCGGCCGGGCCATGTCGACGAGCGGATCCAGCGCGCCACGGCCAACCTCCTCGACCGCATCTGCAAGCGGGACTGACGAGCGGGACTGATCAAGCGCGCCTGATCGAGCGGAAGTGATCGACAAGCGGGTCTGACCAGGGCTTCGAGGGGCCGCGCGCCGAGAGACCCGCGGAGTGCGAGAGAATCGAACTGCTCCTGGATCAACCTACGCGGAGGAACCGTGTCCGGATTCGTAGAAAAGCCCGAGCCCGTCCAGGTCCCGGGCCTGACCCACCTCCACACGGGCAAGGTGCGTGACCTCTACCAGAACGAGGCCGGCGACCTCGTGATGGTGGCCAGCGACCGTATGTCCGCGTACGACTGGGTCCTGCCGACCGAGATCCCCGACAAGGGGCGGGTGCTCACCAAGCTGTCCCTGTGGTGGTTCGACCGGCTCGCGGACCTCGTCCCCAACCACGTCATCTCGACCGAGCTCCCGCCCGGCGCCCCCGCCGACTGGGAAGGCCGCACCCTCATCTGCACGTCGCTGGCCATGGTGCCGGTCGAGTGTGTGGCCCGCGGCTATCTGACCGGCTCCGGCCTCCTCGAGTACGACGAGTCGCGTACGGTCTGCGGCCTCGCGCTCCCCGAGGGCCTCAGCGACGGCTCCGAGCTGCCCGCGCCGATCTTCACCCCGGCCACCAAGGCCGCGGTCGGCGACCACGACGAGAACGTGTCGTACGAGGAGGTCGCCCGCCAGGTCGGCGCGGAGACGGCCGCCCTGCTGCGCCGGACGACCCTCGCGGTCTACAGCCGGGCCCGGGACATCGCCCGCGAGCGGGGCATCATCCTCGCCGACACCAAGTTCGAGTTCGGCTTCGCGTCGACCGAGGCGGGCGAGACGCTGGTCCTCGCCGACGAGGTGCTCACCCCGGACTCGTCCCGCTTCTGGCCGGCCGACCAGTGGGAGCCGGGCCGCGCCCAGCCCTCGTACGACAAGCAATTCGTCCGTGACTGGCTGACCTCCGCGGCCTCCGGCTGGGACCGCAGGAGCGAGCAGCCGCCGCCCGCGCTCCCGCAGGAGATCGTGGACGCGACGCGCGCCAAGTACATCGAGGCGTACGAGCTGCTGACCGGCAACGCCTGGGAGTGACCCCTGGGCCCCGTCCCGGAACACGAAGAAGCCCCCGGTCCGAGAGGACCGGGGGCTTCTTCGATGGAGCGGACGACGAGATTCGAACTCGCGACCCTCACCTTGGCAAGGTGATGCTCTACCAACTGAGCCACGTCCGCATGCGCCGTAGCGCGGAGCCAACTATACCCAACCTTTCTCCCGCGCGAGACGTACCGCCGTGTGACGGTTCTCGGCGCCCAGCTTCGCGGCGGCCGAGGAGAGGTAGTTCCGGACCGTCCCCGGTGAGAGCGAGGCCCGCTCGGCGATCTCCGCGACCGGTGCGCCGTCGGCCGCGAGTTCGAGCACCTCGGCCTCGCGGGCGGTCAGCGGGGAGTCCCCGGCGGCGATCGCGTCGGCCGCCAACTCCGGGTCCACGTAACGGTTTCCGGCGTGTACGGAACGGATGAGTTCGGCCAGCCGCTGGGCGCTGACCGTCTTCGGCACGAAGCCCCGCACCCCGGCCGCGAGCGCCCGCTTGAGGTGTCCGGGGCGACCGTGACTGGTCACGATCATGGTGCGGCAGTCGGGCAGTTCGTCCCGCAGGGATGTGGCGACCCTCACACCGTCGAGGCCCGGCATCTGTAGATCGAGGACGGCGACATCGGGCCGGTGGGCGCGGGCCATGGCGAGCGCCTCGGGCCCGGTGGCGGCCTCGGCGACGACCACGAGATCGTCCTCCAGGGCGAGCAGCGCGGCGAGCGCGCCCCGGATCAGATGCTCGTCGTCGGCGAGCAGCACGCGTACGGTCACGACTCCCCTCCCCGCCTCGGTGCGGGGACCGGCACCAGCGCCGTCACCTGGAACGTACCGCTGTCGTCCGGGCCCGCCTCCAGGGTCCCGTCGACGGCCGCGAGCCGTTCCCGCAGCCCCGCGAGGCCCGAGCCGTGTCCCATCACCGCCCCTTCCCGTACACCGTCGTTCCGGACCGTCAGCAGCACCGAACCGTCCTTCTCCCGCAGCGAGATCGCGCACTTCCGCGCGTCCCCGTGCCGCAGCACGTTGGTCGTCGTCTCCCGTACCACCCAGCCGAGCGCCGACTGGACGCCGGCCGGGAGTTCCATGGTCACCGGGTCGATCGCGCAGTCGATGCCTGCGGCCCCCAGCACCCCGCGCGCGCCCTCGAGTTCGACGCGCAGGTCCGCCTCCCGGTAGCCGCGCACCACGTCCCGTACCTCTCGCTGGGACTCCTGCGCGATCCGCTGCACCTCGATCATCTGGTCGACGGCCTCGGGCCGTTCGCGTCGCGCGAGCTGGACGGCGAGTTCGCTCTTGAGGGCGATCACCGACAGGTTGCGGCCCATGACGTCGTGGAGGTCGCGGCCGAAGCGGAGCCGTTCCTCGGCGACCGCGAGCCGGGCCTTCAGGTCGCGGGAGAGCTCCAGCTCCCAGACGATCTTCATCAGCCAGCCGGAGAACCCGCAGGCGGCGGCGAGGCCGCCGCCGCCCATGGTGATCGCGACGGCGTAGCCGAGGCCCTCGCCCGGGTGGAGCCCCATCGCCACGACGGCGACGCCGGTCGCGAGCGCGCCGGCAGGGACGACGTACAGCATGCGGCGGGGTCTGCGGACGCAGAGCACGAGGCTGCCCATGGCGAAGGTGACCATGCCGGTGACGACGGCGGCGGCCACGGCGGGGTCGCGCAGCACGCCCGTGGCCCGCAGCGCGATCACGGCCAGCGAAGCGCCCGCCGTCAGGACGATCATCGCGGTCGCGAGCCGGACCGGCCGGTCGCGCCGGTCCAGGGCCCAGTCCAGGGCGCGCGAGGAGAGCACGGCGTTCAGTACGGCGTGCGCGCAGACCAGCAGGGTCAGCGTGAGGCCGAGGGGAGTGGCGAGCGGGTTGTACCCGGAGTCCGAGATCGGCACGAGACCGATGGCGCCGATCTCGATCAGCATGAAGAAGTGGAAGCTCCACCGGGTGTACAGCTCGACCTTGGCCGCACTGCCGCGCCGGCTCCACCACCCCGTCAGCCTGGACACGCGTCCGGCCCCCCCTTTTTTCTAGCGTCGCGGTTCCCAGCGGAACCACTTCTGGACAGCAAACACGGTGAGGACGCCCCAGACCAGCGTGGTGAGTGTGGCGGTGACCAGGTCCTGGGTGTCGCCGACGCCGGTCCAGCCGGCCCGGACGAACTCCATGACTCCGGTGAACGGCAGCAGTTCGGTGATGCTCGCGGCCAGGTCCGGAAGGAGGTCGCGGGGCACCATCAGGCCGGAGCCCATGGCCGAGATCAGGAAGAACGGCAGGGTGGTGAGGCCGGCGCTCTCGACGTTCCGCGTGATGGCGGTGGTCGCGGCGGCCAGTCCCGCGAGCAGCAGGATCGCGGCGAGCAGCCCGAGCACGAGCAGGTCGGGCCTGCGCGGCGCGGGTACGTCGAGGACGAGGGTGCCGCCGACGGTGAGGACGGCGCACTGGAGGAGCGCGATGGCGGCGGAGGGGAGCGCGGCCCCGCCGAGGATCTCCAGGTCGGTCGCCTCTCCCGTACGGAGACGCTTGAGGACCAGTTCCTCGCGGCGGGCGACGAGGGCGGAGACGAGGCCCATGTAGACGACGAGGATGAGGACCAGGCCGGTCCCGCCGATGAGGGTGGCTCCCGCCATGCCCATCGGCAGCTCCTCCTGGCCCATCTGCGAGAGCGTGGACCGCAGCACGAAGATCATCAACAGCGGCATGAGGAGGGCGATGAAGAGGTTGTTCTTGTTCCGCCCGAGGAGGGTGAGTTCGGCCCGTCCGAGCGAGGTCATCCGGCGTGCGGTCGCGTTCATCGGGCGGTCTCCAGGGCGTCGTTGCGGGGGCCGTCGGTACGGGAGTCGTCCGTCAGGGAGGCGATCTCCAGGAACGCCTCTTCGAGGGAGGCCGAGCGGGCGTCGAGCCCGTCGAGCCGTACGCCGGCCTCGCGGGCCCAGTCGAGGAGTTCGCCGAGCGCGTGCTGCAGTTCGTGCGTACGGATCTCCACGCGCCGTCCCTCCGCGGCGGCCTTCAGGGTGAGTGGGAGCCGGCCGGGCGCGATGCCCTCGGGGAGGGTGAAGCGGATGCGGGCGGGCCGGGCGGCGGTGACCTCGGCGGGGGTGCCGGAGAGCACGATCCGCCCCTGGTGCATGATCGCCAGCCGGTCGGCCAGGGACTCGGCCTCCTCCAGGTAGTGCGTGGTGAGGACGACGGTCGTGCCTCCGTCCCGCAGCGCCCGCACCAGCGCCCAGGTGTCGCGCCGGCCCTCGGCGTCGAGGCCGGTGGTCGGCTCGTCGAGGAAGAGGACCTCGGGGCGGCCGAGGAGCGCGAGCGCCAGGTCGAGACGCCGCCGCTCGCCGCCGGAGAGCTGCTTGATCCGTACGTCGCGGCGGTCGGCGAGGCCGACCATCTCCAGGGCCTCGCCGATGGGCCGGGCGCCGCTGGTGCAGCCGGCCCACATCCGTACGGTCTCGGTGACCGTCAGGTCGGAGGGGAAGCCGCCCTCCTGGAGCATCACGCCGATCCGGGGCCGGACGGCGGCCCGTTCGCGGTACGGGTCGTGGCCGAGGACGTGGACCGTGCCGCCGCTGGGCGCGGCGAGGCCCTCCAGGAGTTCGACGGTGGAGGTCTTCCCGGCTCCGTTGGTCCCGAGGAGCGCGAAGATCTCGCCCTGGCGGACGGCGAGGGAGATCCCGTTGACGGCCGCGAAGCCGCCGGAGTAGGTCCGGCGGAGGTCGTCGGCCTCGATCACGTTGGTCATGACCTCAGCCTCGCGGCGGCCGGAGCCGGTCGGCAGTGCGCGCTGTCATCACTGCGCATGACAAATGTCAGTGCGGCGCCGGGAGATGAGCGGACACGGCGAAGGCCCCGGTTCCTGAGAACCGGGGCCTTCATTCCTGAGCGGACGACGAGATTCGAACTCGCGACCCTCACCTTGGCAAGGTGATGCTCTACCAACTGAGCCACGTCCGCATGCCTCCGACCGGCTTTCACCGGGCGGTGCGAGCACCACTCTACCTGATCCACAAGAGTGGTCGGTAATGCGATGCAGAGCGGGTGACAGGAATTGCACACTGCGCCTTCCCCCTGGAAGGGGGATGTTCTACTACTGAACTACACCCGCACGCTGCGTGAGGTCCGGCCCTGCGGCCTCGCCCCTCGGCGTGATCCAGACTCTAGCCGATCAGCAGGGGTGCAGTGCAACTCCGTTCCCGTCGGCACGTCGGACGGCGGGATCAACTGGCCTCGCGGAAGGCCTCGTAGACCCGCTTCGGGATGCGGCCGCGGGCCGGCACGTCCATCTTGTTGGACTGCGCCCAGGCGCGGACCGCCGCCGGGTCGGGGGCGAGAGCGGTGTGCTTGTACGAAGCCACGGAGGCGGGTGATCCGCCGGCCCGGGCGGCGGCGGCCTTGCCGGTCAGCTTCCGGCCGGCCGCGAGGTAGGGCGCCAGCGCCTTGCGCAGTTTCTTTGCATTGGCGGGATTCAGGTCGATCTCGTACATCTTCCCGTCCAGGCCGAACGCCACCGTTTCCGCCGCTTCTCCCCCATCGATGTCGTCGAAGAGAGTGACCACTACTCGCTGAGCCACGGATATCGGTCCTTTCCTGCGGTCCCACCGTGTCCAGTTCGGCGCGTCGAGCGCCTCTGACGTGCGGCGACACCGGCTTTGCGGCTACCCCGGGGCAATGCTGCTTTCCTCTGTATTCCTTTGTACAGCGGTAGGCGTCGCATTGTGAAGCCCAGCCAATTGCATCCGCGTGTCCCGCCGCAATGGGCCGCGCAATATTTCACTTGAATTTTCCGTGGGGATCTTCGGGGGCGTTTGTAGGGTCCTCCAGTCCTCTACCCGCGTAGAATTTGGAGGCAGGTACGCTGAGGGAACCGCCCACGCAACACACCACCGGGAGTGCCAGTGGCACGCGTCGTAGTCGACGTCATGCTCAAGCCGGAGATTCTCGACCCCCAGGGCCAGGCCGTGCAGCGCGCACTGCCCCGCCTCGGATTCGAGGGAATCGCCGACGTCCGCCAGGGAAAGCGCTTCGAGCTGGAGGTGGAAGGACCGGTCGACGAGGCCGCCCTCGCCCGCATCCATGAGATGGCCGAAACCTTCCTCGCCAACACCGTGATCGAGGACTTCACCGTCAAGGTCGAGTCCACGGAGACCGCCGGGGCCTCGTCGTGACCGCACGCATCGGCGTTGTCACCTTCCCCGGAACGCTCGACGACCAGGACGCGCTGCGCGCCGTCCGTCTCGCCGGCGCCGAGCCCGTCTCGCTCTGGCACCGCGACAAGGACCTCAAGCAGGTCGACGCCGTGGTCCTGGCCGGCGGCTTCTCCTACGGCGACTACCTGCGCGCCGGGGCCATCTCCCGCTTCTCGCCGGTGATGGAGCCGCTCATCGAGCAGGCGAAGGCGGGCATGCCCGTCCTCGGCATCTGCAACGGCTTCCAGATCCTCACCGAGGCCCATCTGCTGCCGGGCGCAATGCTGCGCAACAACCACCTGCACTTCATCTGCCGCGACCAGAAGCTGCGGGTGGAGAACGCGGAGACCGCCTGGACGTCCGACTACGAGCAGGGCCAGGAGATCCAGGTCCCGCTCAAGAACATGGACGGCCGGTACGTCGCCGACGAGCGGACGCTCGACGAGCTGGAGGCCGAGGGGCGCGTGGCCTTCCGCTACGTGGACATGAACCCCAACGGCTCGCTCCGTGACATCGCCGGCATCACCAACGCCGCCGGGAACGTCGTCGGGCTCATGCCGCACCCCGAGCACGCCGTCGAGCCGCTGATCGGTACGGGCCGTACCGACGGCCTCGGTTTCTTCACCTCGATCCTCAAGAAGCTGGTCAACGCCTGATGAGCCTCGACACCGTCAAGCACGCCACCGAGACCCCGGACAGCGAGCAGCCGTGGAAGGAGCTCGGCCTCAAGGAGGACGAGTACGCGCGCATCCGCGAGATCCTCGGCCGCCGTCCCACCGGTGCCGAGCTGGCCATGTACTCCGTCATGTGGTCCGAGCACTGCTCGTACAAGAGCAGCAAGGTCCATCTGAAGCAGTTCGGCGAGAAGGTCCCGGTCAACGACGCCATGCTCGTCGGCATCGGCGAGAACGCGGGCGTCGTCGACGTCGGCCAGGGTTACGCGGTCACCTTCAAGGTCGAGTCGCACAACCACCCCTCGTACATC
The DNA here is from genome assembly GCF_055561875.1 of Streptomyces sp. NPDC022552. NCBI lineage: Bacteria > Bacillati > Actinomycetota > Actinomycetes > Kitasatosporales > Streptomycetaceae > Streptomyces > Streptomyces sp. NPDC022552. The sequence continues at coordinate 84,042 of NZ_JBVHGJ010000005.1, read as the reverse complement.
GAGCCCTACCAGGGCGCGGCCACCGGCGTCGGCGGCATCGTCCGCGACATCCTCGCCATGGGCGCCCGCCCGGTCGCGGTCGTCGACCCGCTGCGCTTCGGCGCGGCCGACCACCCCGACACCAAGCGCGTGCTCCCCGGAGTCGTCGCGGGCATCGGCGGCTACGGCAACTGCCTGGGCCTGCCGAACATCGGCGGCGAGGTCGTCTTCGACGAGTGCTACCAGGGCAACCCGCTGGTCAACGCCGGCTGCATCGGTGTCATGAAGCACGAGGACATCCACCTCGCCAAGGCCTCGGGCCCCGGCAACAAGGTGATCCTCTACGGCGCCCGCACCGGCGGCGACGGCATCGGCGGTGTCTCGGTCCTCGCCTCGGAGACCTTCGACGACACGAAGCCGACGAAGCGCCCCGCGGTCCAGGTCGGCGACCCGTTCCAGGAGAAGCTCCTCATCGAGTGCACCCTGGAGATCTTCAAGGAGAAGCTGGTCGCGGGCATCCAGGACCTGGGTGGCGCCGGACTCTCCTGCGCGACCTCCGAGCTGGCCTCCGCCGGCTCCGGCGGTATGCGGGTCGACCTCGACCGGGTCCACCTGCGCGACGCGACGCTCTCGCCCGAGGAGATCCTCATGAGCGAGTCGCAGGAGCGCATGTGCGCGATCGTGGAGCCCCAGCACGTCGACCGCTTCCTGGAGATCTGCGAGAAGTGGGACGTCATCGCGGTCGTCATCGGTGAGGTGACGGACGGCGAGCGGCTGGAGATCTTCTGGCACGGCGAGCAGATCGTCGACGTCCCGCCGCGCACGGTCGCCCACGAGGGCCCGGTCTACCACCGACCGTACGCCCGCCCGGAGTGGCAGGACGCGCTCCAGGCCGACGACGCCGGCAGGCTGCCCCGGCCGCAGAACGGCGAGGAGCTGAAGGACCAGGTCCTGAAGCTGGTCTCCTCCCCGAACCAGGCGTCGAAGTCCTGGATCACGGACCAGTACGACCGGTTCGTGCAGGGCAACACCGTCCTGGCGCAGCCCGAGGACGCGGGCATGGTCCGTATCGACGAGGAGACCAACCTCGGTGTGGCCATGGCCACCGACGGCAACGGCCGGTACGCGAAGCTCGACCCGTACACGGGTGCGCAGCTCGCGCTGGCTGAGGCGTACCGCAATGTCGCCGCCTCCGGTGCGAAGCCGCTGGCGATCTCGGACTGTCTGAACTTCGGTTCGCCCGAGGACCCGGCCGTGATGTGGCAGTTCGCCGAGGCCACCCGTGGTCTCGCGGACGGCTGCCTGCAGCTCGGCACCCCGGTGACCGGCGGCAACGTCTCGCTGTACAACCAGACGGGCGAGGTCGCCATCCACCCGACGCCGGTCGTGGCCGTGCTCGGTGTGATCGACGACGTCAACCGCCGTACGCCGATCGCCTTCGCGGAAGAGGGCCAGCTCCTCTACCTGCTCGGCGACACGCGTGAGGAGTTCGGTGGCTCGGCCTGGTCCGAGGTCATCCACCAGCACCTCGGCGGTCTGCCGCCGGCCGTGGACCTCGACCGGGAGAAGCTGCTCGGCGAGATCCTGATCTCGGCCTCGCGCGACGGCATGATCGACGCGGCGCACGACCTGTCCGACGGCGGTCTGGTCCAGGCGGTCGTCGAGTCCTGCCTGCGCGGCGGCACCGGCGCGCGCCTGGTCGTCCCGGACGGCCTGGACGCCTTCACCTTCCTCTTCAGCGAGTCGGCCGGCCGCGCGGTCGTCGCCGTCCCGCGCAGCGAGGAGCTCCGCTTCACCGACATGTGCGGCGCACGGGGTCTCCCGGCGACGCGGATCGGTGTCGTGGACGGCGACGAGGTCGACGTGCAGGGCGAGTTCAGCGTTTCTCTGGAGGAGCTGCGCACGGCGCACGAGGCGACCATTCCGGGCCTGCTGGCCTGACACGGCGCATCACGGGAGCCCCCGTCCGGACCTTCGGGTCCGGGCGGGGGCTTTCTCGTTCTCTCCCCACGGCACTCTCTCCCTCACGACACTTGCGTGAGATTACGTAATTACGTAATCTCGACATCATGGAGCTGGAAGAGCGGGTGGCCGAGCTGGAACGCCGTATGGCGGCCCTGGAAGGCGCGGAGCGCCCCGCGCCCGAGGTCGTCGACGCCACCTTCTGGGCCCTGGAAGGGCTGAAGGCGCAGCTCGCCGAGGCGGGCCCGCGGGGCGAGGACGGCGGGGTGCTGTTCACGGGCTCGGTCCGCCTGCCGACCCAGGAGCGGTACGAGTGGCAGTTCGGCGCCCTCACCGAGCGGCTGCTCGAGGAGGACTGGACCGAGACCGCCGACTCCTTCGCCGCGCTCGGCCATCCCGTACGGCTCCGGCTGCTGCGGGAGATCCTCGGCGGCCGGCGCACGGCGGCCGAACTGGCGGACCTGGAGGAGATCGGCACGACCGGCCAGATCTACCACCACCTGCGCCAGCTGACCGGCGCGGGCTGGCTCCACACCACGGGACGGGGCCGCTACGAGGTGCCGGGAGCCCGGGTCGTGCCGCTCCTGGTGGTCCTCACCGCCGCCCGTCCGTAACCGCGATCGTTCAGGGGGGAACGTCCATGTCCTCGCGCAAGTCCGCGGTGGTGCTCCACCGCACACTCTGGCTGGTGTTCGTCGTCCAGGCGCTCGGCTCGGTCCTCGTCGACCCGCCGTATCCGTACTGGGCGGGCTGGCTGCCGGCGATCGCCGCCGCGGCCCTCGGGATCACGCTCTCCGTGACCGCCCGCAGGCGGATGGCGGCGGCACCGCGGGACCCGGTCGAGGTGGACCCGCCGGTCACCGGCCGCTGGTCGGCGCTCAACAGCCCGGCGGACCGGACGCCCAGCCACGGCACCCACCAGTTCGGCCAGACGTACGCCATCGACATCGTGGAGGAGGACGAGGCGCGACCCCGTCCGCCCTTCGCCCGGCTGTGGCCGGTGGCCCGGCCGGGCGAGGACTTCCCGGCCTTCGACGCGCCGCTGCTCGCCGTCGCCGACGCGACCGTCGTGCACGCCGAGGACGGACAGCGTGACCACCTCAGCCGCAATTCGCTGCCCGCCCTGGTCTATCTGCTGCTGATCGAATCCACCGTCCGCAGCCTCGCCGGTGCCCGTCGCGTCACCGGCAACCACCTCGTCCTCGACCTCGGCGACGGGACGTACGCGATGTACGCGCACCTGAAGCGCGGCTCGCTGACCGTCCGGCCCGGCGACCGGGTGGCCGCCGGTCAGGAACTCGCCCGGTGCGGCAACTCCGGCAACTCCACCGAGCCGCACGTCCACTTCCAGCTGATGGACGGCCCGGACCTGGACACGGCGCGGGGCGTGCCGTTCACCTGGCGCGGTGTCGGCGTACCGAAGAACGGCGAGACGTTCCTCGCGGGCCGCTCGGCCTACTCGGCCTGACCCCAGAAGGCGTCGTTCTCGTCCATGTTCTCGACGCACTCGTCGACATCGGTGATCTTGCCGCCGACGATGGTGAAGAAGAGCGCGCCGTGCATCTCGATGCCGCGGTCGCCGCGGTCGGCGTGGAACTTGTGGGCCGCTATGGCATGCCCGCGGCCGTCGACGGTGATGCTTTCGAGGGCGACCCGCATGGTGCCGTCGGTGAGCGCGCCGAGCTGCTCGTAGTAGTGGACGCAGTTCTCCACACCCTTGTGGTGCCCGGATATCCGGTTGTCGCCCGGCGAGTGGTGCGTGCAGTCCGAGGTCATCAGGGACCGGATCGTGTCCATGTCTCCCTTGGAGAACGCGTCGTAGCCCCGGCGGACCAGGGCGGTGTCAGGGTGCTCAGCCATCGCTGATCGACCCCTCTCAGGCGAATAGGCGCTGTGCTGGAAGCCCTCCCCCTCCAGTCTCCGACTACCCTCGCCCCCATGCCACCGGCCAAGAAGCGCACTCGCAGCTACGACTCCGCGAAGACCCGGGCCGCCGTGCTCGCCCAGTTCAGGAACGTACGGGAGGGGGTGCGCGCGCTGTCGCCGGAGCAGCTCGACGGGCCGACCCGGCTGGGGGAGTGGACCGTACGGGAGCTGGCCGGGCACCTGACGATGGCGGTCGGCGCCGTCGCCCGCGCGCTCGCCGAGCCCGAACCGGCCGAGCAGGAAGTCGCCCTGCTGGACTGGCCGTCGGCGACGGCGACGGCCGCAGCGCGGATCGACGAGGACACCCGGGCGATCGACACGGCCGACCTGGCCGGACTGTACGAGCGGACTGCCGCGCAGTACGAGGAGCGGATCGAGGGCGTCCCCGACGACCGGCTCGTCCCGATGCGCTTCGGCGCCATGCGCCTCGCCGACTTCCTGGTGACCCGGACCGTCGAACTCGTCGTCCACACCGACGACCTCAACGCGGCGACGGGACTGGACATCCCGTACGACCGGCAGGCCCTCGCCGCCTGTACCCGTCTCCTCGCGGACGCGCTGGCGGTGAAGGCGCCGGGCGGCTCGGTCGAGGTACGGGTCCCGCCCTTCGCGGTCGTCCAGTGCGTGGAGGGACCCCGGCACACCCGCGGCACCCCGCCCAACGTCGTCGAGACCGATCCGCTCACCTGGATCCGGCTGGCGACCGGCCGGGCCGGGTGGGCCGAGGAGCTGCACGCGGCGCGGGTCGGCGCGAGCGGGGAGCGGGCCGACCTCGGCGCCCTGCTTCCGCTCATGGGGTGACTCCCCGGAGTCGTACGGAACCGTCCGCGCCGCCCGCCCGTCCCATCCCCATGCTGAAGACACGTCCCATCGCAGCCACCGCAGTCCTGGCCTCGCTCGTCGTGCTCTCGGCGTGCGGCACCGAAAAGGCCGGCTCCGACCCCGGCGCGGGCTCCGTCGCCCCCGACGTGCCCGTCGCCGGAGTCCACTGGGCCTTCGACACCGTGACCGTGGCAGGCAAGGAGACCCGGGCGCCCGACGGCGCCCACATCGAGATCGCCGCGAACGGCAAGGCGTCGGGGAACAGCGGCTGCAACGGCTTCGGTGCCGAGGTGTCGGTCCAGGGGGACACCGTCACCGTGAAGCAGGGCCAAGGCACCGAGATGGCGTGTCCCGGTGAGCGGGGCGCCTTCGAGGCCGTGCTCCAGAAGGTCTTCGCCGGCTCGCTGAAGGCCCGGGTGGACGGTGACCGGCTCACCCTCACCTCGGACGACGGCAAGAACGTCGTCGCGCTGACGTCCGAGCCGGCCGCCCGGCTCAACGGCACCACCTGGGCCGTCGACTCCCTGGTCTCCGGCGAGACGGCCTCCTCACTGCCCAAGGGCAGCGAGGGCAAGGCCACGTTCGTCATCGACGAGGACGGACGGGTCCGCGGCAACCTGGGCTGCAACCGGTTCACGGCCACGGCGAAGGTCACCGCGGAGACGCTCACCGTCACCGGGCCGGTCGCGACCACGCGCATGATCTGCTCGGGCCCGCAGATGGAGCTGGAGACGAAGCTGTACGAGCTCCTCGACGGACCCCTCTCGTACGAGCTGCGCCACCGCACCCTGACCCTCACGGGTGCCGACGGCGAGGGCTTCGCCGCGACCGCGAAGCCGGCGGCGAGCCCGACTCCGTAGCGCCGGGGTCTCAGGACCCGTAGGGCAGCAGGCCGGCGTCCGTCCGTTCCCACGCCGCCCGCAGCGCGGCCAGCCGCTCCTGCTCGTACGGGGCACGGTCCGCCTGTTCGCGGGCGTCCTCGGTCAGATGGAAGAGCTGGTCACGGCCGCTCTTGCCCCGGTAGTACTTCCAGTCCCCGCGGCGCAGCGCCCGCTCGCCCCGCACCCGCCAGAACAGGTCGCGCTCGGGCACCTCCTCGCCGCGCAGCAGGTGCCCGGCGAGGCTGGTGCCGTCCAGCGGGTAGGCGGGGTGGGGGCGGGCGCCGCCCAGTTCGAGCAGGGTCGCGGTCCAGTCCGGGGTGTACACCGGCAGGTCGCTGACCTGCCCGCCGTCTATCCGGGCGGGCCAGCGCAGGACGGACGGCACACGGATGCCGCCTTCCTGGAGCGAGCCCTTGTTCCCGGCGAGCGGCCAGTTGTAGGAGAACCGCTCGCCGCCGTTGTCGCTGGCGAAGAAGACGAGAGTGTCCTCCTCCTGGCCCGAGCGCTTCAGCGCGCGCAGCACCTCGCCCACCGACCGGTCGAGGTCCTCGACCATCTCCTTGTACTTCTCGATCGAGCCGCCGTCCTGGTGCCAGAGGGCGGAGCGGTCGCCCGCCTTGATGCGCCGGACGATCTCGGCGCTCGCCTCCTCGTCGCCGTCGGCGATCCACGGCCAGTGGGGGGTGGTGAAGTTCAGGTTGAGCAGCCAGGGCTTCTCGTGGTCGCGGGCCACGTACTCGCTCGCCCGCTCGGTCAGGATCCGGGTGTAGTAGCGCAGGTCCTTGTACTGCGCGTCGCCCTCGTAGAGGTCGTACTCGCCGCCGAGACCGAGCTTGGAGTAGTACTCCAGGGCGCCGCCGAAGTTGCCGAAGAACTCGTCCCAGCCCGAGCGGGTGGGGGAGTAGTCGGGGAGGTAGCCGCAGTGCCACTTGCCGATGAGGGCGGTGGCGTATCCGGCCTCGCGCAGCCGGGAGGCCAGGGTGGGGTGGGTCGGCTCGAGGCCGACCGACTTGTCGGCGATCGGCTCGGCGAGCCCGCCCTTCGTACGGCCGGGGAAGCGGCCCGTGTAGAGGCTGAAGCGGGTCGGGGAGCAGGTCGCGGAGCCGGAGTAGGCGTTCGTGAACCGGACGCCCTGGCGGGCGAGGCGGTCCAGGTTCGGGGTCCGGATGTGCGGGGATCCGTAGGAGGACAGGTCGGCCCAGCCGAGGTCGTCGCCGAGGATGAAGAGGATGTTCGGCCGGCGGGAGTGCCGGCCGCGAGCGGCACGGAAGGGCCGCTCCGCGGCCTGTGCGGGGCCGGCTCCGGCGCCCAGCGCGCCGACGGCGGCGGCCCCGACGGCCGCCCCGCCGAAGGCGCGCCTGGACAGGGGGATCTTGGGCGTGGGCATGGAGGCTCCTTGGAAGGTGCGGGGTGCGGGAAGGTCCGGGGCGGGCGCGGGACGGCGCGCGACGGTGCGGCCAGGGCGCGGGCCGTGGCTCAGAACAGGGCGCCCGGGACGCCGGGCAGGCGGGGGCCGCGAGGGTCCGTGCGGACACCCGGGATCACGGGCGCGGGGGTGTGATCAGGCGCAGCGACAGATGGCGCTGGCGACACGGACGAGGTCCACGTGTCGGCGCGCGACGAGGGTGACCGCACGGTCACGCACAGGCTGCATGGCGGGGAGCCTGTCCCAGAGCGCGTGCACCTGTCAACGACCGTCCCAGTCCCCGGGACGCAGCCCGGGCCTCTGCGTCGACGCCTCGGCAGCTTCCTGCTCCTCGGGCGCCCGGCGGCCGGGAAGCGGCATCCCTCGTGCGACTCCCGTCACACTCCGAGCCCGCCAGGGGCACCGTACGAGCGTCCGCTTGTGAGCGTCCGACCGGGCGGGAGCCCCTTCCCGCCTAGGCGGGAAGGTGTCTACGCACGTCAATGGATCACTTCGTGCGATCCCACCACTTCGTTGCCCCTCGGATTTCCCCAATTCGGACCAGTGGTCGACCTCCCCTACACTCGGAGGCGTGCCACGTGGTGACGGTCGACTCAATCACGATCTGCTTCCCGGCGAGAAAGGCCCCCAGGACGCTTGTGGCGTCTTCGGTGTCTGGGCTCCGGGTGAAGAGGTCGCAAAGCTCACGTACTTCGGGCTCTACGCCCTCCAGCATCGGGGCCAGGAATCCGCGGGTATCGCGGTCAGCAACGGCTCCCAGATCCTCGTCTTCAAGGACATGGGCCTCGTGTCCCAGGTCTTCGACGAGACCTCTCTCGGTTCCCTCCAGGGTCATATCGCGGTCGGTCACGCCCGCTACTCGACCACCGGTGCCTCCGTGTGGGAGAACGCGCAGCCGACGTTCCGGGCGACCGCCCACGGCTCCATCGCGCTCGGCCACAACGGCAACCTGGTGAACACGGCGCAGCTCGCCGAGATGGTCGCCGACCTGCCGAAGCAGGAAGGCCGCACCACCCGTGTCGCGGCCACCAACGACACCGACCTGCTGACGGCGCTGCTCGCCGCCCAGGTCGACGACGAGGGCAAGCCGCTCACCATCGAGGAGGGCGCCGCCAAGGTCCTTCCCGATGTCCGTGGCGCCTTCTCCCTCGTCTTCATGGACGAGCACACGCTCTACGCGGCCCGTGACCCGCAGGGCATCCGCCCGCTGGTCCTCGGCCGTCTCGAGCGCGGCTGGGTCGTCGCCTCCGAGTCCGCCGCCCTCGACATCTGCGGCGCCAGCTTCGTCCGCGAGGTCGAGCCGGGCGAGATGATCGCGATCGACGAGAACGGCATCCGCACCTCGCGATTCGCGGAAGCGAAGCCCAAGGGCTGTGTCTTCGAGTACGTGTACCTGGCCCGCCCGGACACGGACATCGCCGGCCGCAACGTCTACCTCTCCCGGGTGGAGATGGGCCGTCGCCTCGCCAAGGAGGCCCCGGTCGAGGCGGACCTCGTCATAGCGACGCCGGAGTCCGGCACCCCGGCCGCGATCGGCTACGCCGAGGCCAGCGGCATCCCCTTCGGCGCGGGCCTGGTGAAGAACGCCTACGTGGGCCGCACCTTCATCCAGCCCTCCCAGACCATCCGCCAGCTGGGCATCCGCCTCAAGCTGAACCCCCTCAGGGACGTCATCAAGGGCAAGCGCCTGGTGGTCGTCGACGACTCGATCGTCCGCGGCAACACCCAGCGCGCCCTGGTCAAGATGCTCCGTGAGGCCGGCGCGGCCGAGATCCACATCCGGATCTCCTCCCCGCCGGTGAAGTGGCCCTGCTTCTTCGGCATCGACTTCGCCACGCGCGCGGAGCTGATCGCCAACGGCATGACGATCGAGGAGATCGGCACGTCGCTCGGCGCGGACTCGCTCTCGTACATCTCCATCGACGGGATGATCGAGGCGACCACGATCCAGAAGCCGAACCTCTGCCGCGCCTGCTTCGACGGCGAGTACCCGATGGAGCTTCCGGACCCGGAGCTGCTCGGCAAGCAGCTGCTGGAGAACGAACTGGCCGCCGGCCCCGCCGCCACCGCGGCCGCCGACGCGCTCCGCCGGCCGTAAGACCCCCGCAGTACCGCAGTAACGACACGAAAGCTCTCACCTATGTCTGAGACCACCGGTGCCTCCTACGCGTCCGCGGGCGTCGACATCGAGGCGGGTGACCGCGCCGTCGAGCTCATGAAGGAATGGGTGAAGAAGACGCAGCGCCCCGAGGTCCTCGGTGGCCTCGGCGGCTTCGCCGGCCTCTTCGACGCCTCCGCCCTCAAGCGCTACGAGCGGCCGCTGCTCGCCTCCGCCACCGACGGTGTCGGCACGAAGGTCGACATCGCCCGGCAGATGGGCGTGTACGACACGATCGGCCACGACCTGGTCGCGATGGTCATGGACGACATCGTCGTCTGCGGCGCCGAGCCGCTCTTCATGACCGACTACATCTGCGTCGGCAAGGTCCACCCCGAACGGGTCGCCGCGATCGTCAAGGGCATCGCCGAGGGCTGTGTCCTGGCCGGCACCGCCCTCGTCGGCGGCGAGACCGCCGAGCACCCCGGTCTGCTCGGCCCGGACGACTTCGACGTCGCCGGCGCCGGTACGGGAGTGGTGGAGGCCGACCGGCTGCTCGGCCCCGATCGCATCCGTACGGGTGACGCCGTCATCGCGATGGAGTCCTCCGGCCTTCACTCCAACGGGTACTCGCTCGTCCGGCACGTGGTCTTCGACCGCGCCGGCATGACCCTCGACCAGCACGTCGAGGAGCTCGGCCGGACCCTGGGCGAGGAGCTCCTGGAGCCGACGAAGATCTACTCGCTGGACTGCCTGGCGCTCACCCGGACCGCCGAGGTGCACGCCTTCAGCCACATCACGGGTGGTGGCCTGGCCGCCAACCTGGCGCGGGTGATCCCGGACGGGCTGCACGCCACGGTCGACCGTTCGACCTGGGCGCCCGGCGCGATCTTCGACCTGGTCGGCAAGGCCGGCAAGGTCGAGCGCCTGGAGCTGGAGAAGACACTGAACATGGGTGTCGGCATGATGGCCGTCGTCCCGGCGGAGTCCGTGGAGGTGGCCCTGGCCACCCTGGAGGACCGGGGCGTCGAGGCCTGGGTCGCGGGCGAGATCACCGAGCGCGGCGAGCACGCGACGGGCGCGGAGCTGGTCGGCGACTACGCGGTCTGACACGGCGCTTCGGTGGGTGGGCACCGCCCCGCCCACCGAAGCGCGCGGCCGCGATGTGATGCTGCGGCATCAGGCCGTCATACGGACGCACAGAAACCCGGTCCGGGGTACCCGGACCGGGTTCGGTGTTGAGCAGCGCTCTTTTATGAGGTCAAGCGCGACGCTGGGACGACGCGTCGGGACCGGACTCGTCGTCCTCGTCCTCGTCGTCCGTGTTGTAGAGATCCGCGTACTGCGCGTACGGGTCGTCTTCCTCGTCGTCGTCCTCGAACGGCTCGCCATTCGGCGGCTGGCTCGAAGTCGAAGCGCCCAGCTCGTTGGCCAGACGCGACAGGTCAGTCCCGCCGCTGCTGTACTTCAGCTGGCGGGCGACCTTGGTCTGCTTGGCCTTTGCCCGGCCGCGCCCCATGGCTCGACCCCCTCGGTGACGGGGCTCGGCGGCCCCAGAGTCTTGACACGCGTTCATGATTCGGAACGGGCTCTCGGTGGAGAGACCGGTCCGTAGGGCTTCAACGGTACCTGCTTCCGTGGCCATACGGTACGCCGCACGCATCACATGCCTCGGTACAGAACCATCGAGGTGCCCTGTCCTCGCTGGTCAATCGCGATTTTAACCTCTTCTTGAGGGCCGACCCGCCGACCGGGGTGAGTCATCTCTCGATTGGGGTGAACCTACAAAGTTCACCCGAAGAGCGCCCCGATGGGCCGGCCCCGTCAAGAATCGGCCGGTTCAGCCGCGGCGGGCGTCCGCCATCCGCTGCTCGGCGATCCGGTCGGCGGCCGCGGCCGGCGGAATGCCGTCCGCCTTCGCACGCGCGAAGATTTCGAGAGTGGTGTCGAAGATCTTCGTGGCCTTCGCCTTGCAGCGGTCGAAGTCGAAGCCATGCAGCTCGTCGGCGACCTGGATCACGCCACCGGCGTTGACCACGTAGTCGGGCGCGTAGAGGATGCCGCGGTCCGCGAGGTCCTTCTCGACACCGGGGTGCGCGAGCTGGTTGTTGGCCGCGCCGCAGACGATCTTGGCCGTGAGGACCGGCACGGTCTCGTCGTTCAGGGCGCCGCCGAGGGCGCACGGGGCGTAGATGTCGAGGCCCTCGACGCGGATCAGGGCGTCGGTGTCGGCGACGACCTTGACCTGCGGGAACTTCTCCGTGATCCGGCGTACCGACTCTTCGCGCACATCGGTGATCCAGACCTCGGCGCCGTCCTTCAGGAGGTGCTCGACGAGGTAGTGGCCGACCTTGCCGACGCCCGCGACGCCGACCTTGCGGTCGCGCAGCGTGGGGTCGCCCCACAGGGTCTGCGCGGAGGCGCGCATGCCCTGGAAGACGCCGAAGGCGGTGAGGACCGAGGAGTCGCCGGCGCCGCCGTTCTCGGGGGAGCGGCCGGTGGTCCACCGGTTGGTGCGGGCCACGACGTCCATGTCGGCGACGTAGGTGCCGACGTCGCAGGCCGTCACGTACCGGCCGCCGAGCGAGGCGACCATACGGCCGTAGGCGAGGAGCAGCTCTTCCGTCTTGATCTTGTCGGGGTCGCCGATGATCACGGCCTTGCCGCCGCCGTGGTCGAGGCCGGCCATGGCGTTCTTGTACGACATGCCCCGCGAGAGGTTCAGCGCGTCGGCGACGGCGTCGGCCTCGGAGGCGTACGGGTAGAACCGGGTACCGCCGAGGGCGGGGCCCAGGGCGGTGGAGTGGAGGGCGATGACGGCCTTGAGGCCGGAGGCGCGGTCCTGGCAGAGCACGACTTGCTCGTGGCCACCCTGCTCCGAGTGGAACAGAGTGTGCAGTACGTCAGCAGCAGGAACGCCGGTCACATCGGTCACGGTGGTGACTCCCAAGTACGAAGCGGCGGTTATCCCGGTCCCCCCTGCGGGTGGTGGCGGGACCGGTTCGGCAAGAGAGTAAGTCCTACGCGTGCGTAGATCAGCCGCAGTGCTCAGGATCACCCCCTCCCGGAGTACTGCCGTGGAAGGATCGCGACATGTCGGTCGCCTCTTCGGTCCTCGTTCCGTACGCCTCCTATCTGCGGGTCTACGAGCCGCTGGGGGCCTTTCCGGAGCCGGAGCGGGGGCACTGGGCGCGGTACGTGCGGCGGGCGGAGGTCCCGACGGCTCAGGACGAACTGCGACGGTCTCTGGCGGACTTGCTGCCGACCCCGCCGGTGCCCGTGCCGGTCCACGAGAGCGGGGACGCCTTCGTGGCGGATGTCGACGGCGTGGTCGTGGTCTGTCCGTGGCGGACCAGGCTGCGGGGCTGGCTGGCCCTGGAGGAGCTGGGGCGGGCCCGGGACGCCGACCCGGGGCGTGCGCTGCCGGGGCCGGTGCTCGACGCGATGCTGCCGCCGGTGGTGCGCGCCCAGGTGGCGGCGGACCACGAGCGCTGGCGGGAGCGGAACCCGGACGCCCGCCCGTGGATCCGTACGGCGGTCTGGCAGGTCCCGGTGCGCTGGTTCACCCTCTTCGCGGACGAGGAGCGGGAGTACGTGCCGGGGGACCGGGAGCGGGGCGAGGCGCCGCTCCTGCGGTACCGGACGCCGATGGTGCAGGCGCGGCGGCGGCTGGCGCGGGCGCTGAAGGCGCTGCGGGAGTCGATCGACGAGGGGCCGATGACGGAGGGTCTGGTCGAGATCGGCCGGTGGCTGGAGGAGTTCCATCCGCGGGCGCTGGTGGAGCTGGACTACGGCGGTCTGGTGCACGTGCTGTCGCCGGAGCGGCTCGCGGAGGACCGCTCGGCGGCAGATGCGGCCGAGGGGGTCGCGGCGCTGCGGGACGGCGACGGGGAGGGCGCGAGCGAGGCGTACGGGCGGCTCGCCGAGCGATGGCGTGCCGTCCGCAACCTGCAGTTCGCCAATTGACCATCGACAGGACGCGTCCGGCTGATGTAAATGATCATTGAGCGTCTTGGGGCTTCGGTGTGCCGGCGTGAGGACGTCGGTGTGTTCACGACGGGACGTAGGTCCCGATCCGGGCCTTTGGCTCAAGCGTGACGGATCGCACTTACCGCGCCCTTGCGTCCATCACCCACCCTCGTGCCAAAATAGGACAAGGAGTCCGGGGAGGGTTCCTTCCGCCCAACTTTGGGCGGAACGCTCAGCATTGCACTCTATGGGGGGTCTGACGACTCCTGATCGCTCTGTGACTGATCGTCACAGTGGCGTGACTGTCCGTTATGGCATGGTCCATCGACTTCCGCCGCTGATGAACACCTGCGAGGGCAATTCCATCGGTTTGGCCGACGCGGCTGGACGGATGGTGTAGTTGTAGTGCCGAGGACAAGCCGTTCGTCCTATAACCGACTCGGCCCGCTTCTGCCATTTCGGGCAACGCGGGTCAAGGTGCAGAATTTAGAGGAAAGAACCGAGAAGGTTCGGTTCTCCCGAGGAGGCCGCTCATGACCGCTCGCACCCCTGATGCCGAGCCGCTGCTGACCCCCGCCGAGGTTGCCACGATGTTCCGCGTGGACCCGAAGACGGTGACCCGTTGGGCGAAGGCAGGAAAGCTCACGTCCATCCGCACCCTGGGTGGACACCGCCGCTACCGCGAGGCTGAGGTCCGCGCTCTGCTGGCGGGTATTCCGCAGCAGCGCAGCGAGGCCTGAGGTACGCGCAACACCCTGTAACACCGGGCAATTCCGGGTCCCCCAACCTGGACCGCCCACCCAAGCTCTGCCGACGGGCGCCTGCCCCAACAGGTTCTTCGTCATCGATCGCGCTGGACTCCGCCGGGTCCAGCGCGATCTTTTTTATGTGCCGGCTCACACGCCCCGAAGAGTGGTGCAATTGCACATATTAAATGGGGCTGGTGTAGGGCGGGTATAAAAGCGAGGGGTTGTGAAACTCGTTCGGTGACTCCCGTCACACTGGCGAAGTCTTGCCAAGGAAGAGCCTGCCACTCCTGCGGGAGCGTTCAACGCGCCGTTGGTCATGGGCCGGTGGGACTTTCGTCCTCCGCGCGCTCCAGCTCGATGGCGAGCGCCAGGAGGCGGTGGCAGACCGAACAGTGCCGCGTGAGGTGCCCGCAGCGGGACGCGGCCGCCAGATGGGCGCGCAGCAGCGCCCGTATCTCATGTCTCGACTGTCGTGCCGGCTGTGCCGACGACGACGCCGGCCGTGCCGGTCGTGCTTCGGACGCCGCGGCCATGCGCGACCACCTCCGGTGTGGGCCCCCGATTCCCTGCTGTCTGGGTACCGGGGCCCGGTGGACGCCGTCAATACACCGGACCGCAACGACGGAGACACGAAGAAGGCCCGCACCGATCGGTGCGGGCCTTCCTGGAAGCGATCCTGACGGGACTTGAACCCGCGACCTCCACCTTGACAGGGTGGCGAGCTAACCAACTGCTCCACAGGACCTCGTTCGCAACCCTCAGCGGGGGCTGCGAACAAGACTGTACAGCAGGTCAGAGGGTCTGGTCGAACCGGCGCAAGGCGACACCCCCGGCCGGCCCGTCCGCCTACGGCGCGGCCTGGTCGATCGCCTTCACGATCCGCTTGTCCGAGACCGGATACGCCGTGCCCAGCGCGTGCGCGAAGTAGCTGACCCGGAGCTCCTCGATCATCCAGCGGATGTCGGTGACCTCCGTCGGCACGGGCCGCCCCTTGGGGAGCTGTTCGAGCAGCCAGGCGTACTCGTCCTGCATCTCGTGGACCTTCTCCATGCGGGTGGTGTCCCGCTGGACGCCCGTCGGCATCTGCTGGAGCCGGCGGTCCACGGCCACCAGGTAGCGCATCAGGTCCGGCAGCCGCCGCAGGCCCGCCTTGGTGACGAAGCCCGCCGGCATCAGCCACGCCAGCTGCTCGCGCACGTCCGCCAGGTTGTTGATGAGCGCGAGGCTGTTGGTGGCCTTCAGACGGCGCTCACAGGCCTGCCAGGCGGCCAGGATCTGCTGGACCTGGCTCACCGTCCGTACGGTCGTGTCGACGAGGTCGGCGCGGACCTTGTCGTACAGCTTCCGGAAGGACTCCTCGTCCCAGACCGGCCCGCCGTGGTCGGCGATCAGCTTGTCCGCGGCGGCGGTCGCGCAGTCGTCGAAGAGCGCCTGGATCGAGCCGTGCGGATTACGGGACAGGGCGAGCTTCTGCTGGTTGGTCAGCTTGTCCGAGGCGAACTTCGCCGGGTTCACCGGGATGTTCAGCAGGATCAGCTTCCTGGTGCCCCGCCACATCGCCTGCGCCTGCTCGGCCTCCGTGTCGAAGAGTCGTACGGAGACGGTGTCGCCCGCGTCCACGAGCGCCGGGTACGCCTTGACCGGCTGTCCGGCCCGACGGGTCTCGAAGACCTTCGTGAGCGTGCCGATCGTCCACTGGGTGAGCCCTGTGCGCTCCAGGGACTGCCCGGAGCCGTCAGGGCCGCTCGTGGCGGCCGCCGCGGCCTTGGAGAGGGCCTGGCGGGCCTTGGGGCGCAGCTTCAGCTTCAGCGCCTCCAGGTCCTTGTCCTCGGCCAGCTTGCGTCGCCGCTCGTCGACGATCCGGAAGGTGATCTTCAGGTGGTCTGCGATCCGCGACAGGTCGAAGTCGTCCGGCGAGACCGGCACGCCGACCATCCGGTGCAGCTCGCGGGCGAGCGTCACCGTCAGCGGCTCCTGGAGGGGGACCGCAGAGTCCAGGAAGCGGGTCGCGAAGTTCGGCGCCGGCACGTAGTTGCGGCGGATCGGCTTCGGGAGCGAACGGATCAGCTCCGTGACGATCTCCTCGCGCAGGCCCGGGATCTGCCAGTCGAAGCCCTCGTCCGTGACCTGGTTGAGCACCTGGAGCGGAATGTGGACGGTCACACCGTCGGCGTCCGCGCCCGGCTCGAACTGGTACGTCACCCGGAACTTCAGCGGCCCCTGGCGCCAGGAGTCCGGGTAGTCGTCCTTCGTGACCCCGGCGGCCTTCTCGTTGATGAGCATCTCGCGCTCGAAGTCGAGGAACTCCGGTTCCTCGTGCCGCTTGTGCTTCCACCACGAGTCGAAGTGCGCGCCCGACACGACGTGTTCGGGCACCCGCTTGTCGTAGAAGTCGAAGAGCGTCTCGTCGTCGACGAGGATGTCCCGGCGCCGGGCGCGGTGCTCCAGCTCCTCGACCTCGGTGAGCAGCTTGCGGTTGTCGGCGAAGAACTTGTGGTGCGTGCGCCAGTCGCCCTCGACGAGCGCGTTGCGGATGAAGAGGTCGCGGGAGGCCTCGGGGTCGATGCGCCCGTAGTTCACCTTGCGGTCGGTGACGATCGGCACGCCGTAGAGCGTGACCTTCTCGATCGCCATGACCGCCGCCTGGTCCTTCTCCCAGTGCGGCTCGCTGTACGTCTTCTTGATCAGGTGCTGGGCGAGCGGCTCGATCCACTCCGGCTCGATCTTCGCGTTGACCCGCGCCCACAGCCGCGAGGTCTCCACCAGCTCGGCCGACATGATGAAGCGCGGGGGCTTCTTGAAGAGCGCCGAGCCCGGGAAGACGGCGAACTTGGCGCTGCGGGCGCCCAGGTACTCGTTCTTGGCGCCTTCCTTCACGTCCTTCATCCCGATGTGGCTCAGGAGCCCCGCGAGCAGGGAGGTGTGCACGGACTGCTCGGGCGCGTCCTCCTCGTTGAGGTGGATGCCCATCTGCTTGGCGACCGTCCGCAGCTGCGCGTAGATGTCCTGCCACTCGCGGATGCGCAGGAAGTTCAGGTACTCCTGCTTGCACATCCGGCGGAACGAGCTGGACCCGCGCTCCTTCTGCTGCTCGCGGATGTAGCGCCAGAGGTTGAGGTAGGCCAGGAAGTCGCTGGTCTCGTCCTTGAAGCGGGCGTGCTGCTGATCGGCCTGGGCCTGCTTCTCGGCGGGCCGCTCGCGCGGGTCCTGGATGGAGAGCGCGGCCGCGATCACCATGACTTCCCGTACGCAGCCGTTCTTGTCGGCCTCCAGGACCATCCGGGCCAGACGGGGGTCGACGGGGAGCTGGGAGAGCTTGCGGCCCTGCTCCGTCAGCCGCTTCTTCGGATCCTTCTCCGCGGGGTTCAGGGCCCCGAGTTCCTGGAGGAGCTGTACGCCGTCGCGGATGTTGCGGTGGTCCGGCGGGTCGATGAAGGGGAACTTCTCGATCTCGCCGAGGCCGGCCGCGGTCATCTGGAGGATGACGGAGGCGAGGTTCGTCCGGAGGATCTCGGCGTCCGTGAACTCCGGGCGGGTGAGGAAGTCGTCCTCGGAGTAGAGCCGGATGCAGATGCCGTCGGAGGTACGGCCGCAGCGGCCCTTGCGCTGGTTGGCGCTGGCCTGGCTGACCCGCTCGATCGGCAGGCGCTGGACCTTGGTCCGGTGGGAGTAGCGGGAGATCCGGGCGTTGCCCGGATCGATCACGTACTTGATGCCGGGGACGGTCAGCGAGGTCTCGGCCACGTTGGTGGCGAGGACGATCCGGCGACCGGAGTGCGCCTGGAAGACGCGGTGCTGCTCGGCGTGGGAGAGGCGGGCGTAGAGGGGGAGGACCTCGGTGTTGCGGAGCTGCTTCTTCAGCAGCGCGTCCGCGGTGTCGCGGATCTCCCGCTCGCCGGAGAGGAAGACGAGGATGTCGCCGGGGCCTTCGGACTGGAGTTCGTCGACGGCGTCGCAGATCGCGGTGATCTGGTCGCGGTCGCTCTCCTCCGAGTCCTCTTCGAGGAGGGGCCGGTAGCGGACCTCCACCGGGTACGTCCGTCCGCTCACCTCGACGATCGGCGCCTCGCCGAAGTGGCGGGAGAAGCGCTCGGGGTCGATGGTCGCGGAGGTGATGACGACCTTGAGGTCCGGGCGCTTGGGGAGCAGCTGGGCCAGATAGCCGAGCAGGAAGTCGATGTTGAGGGACCGCTCGTGGGCCTCGTCGATGATGATCGTGTCGTACGCGCGCAGCTCGCGGTCCGTCTGGATCTCGGCGAGCAGGATGCCGTCGGTCATCAGCTTCACGAAGGTCGCGTCGGGGTTCACCTGGTCGGTGAAGCGGACCTTCCAGCCGACCGCCTCGCCCAGCGGGGTCCTCAGCTCCTCCGCGACCCGCTCGGCGACCGTGCGGGCGGCGATCCGGCGGGGCTGGGTGTGGCCGATCATGCCCCGGACGCCCCGGCCGAGCTCCAGACAGATCTTGGGGATCTGCGTCGTCTTGCCGGAGCCGGTCTCACCGGCGACGATCACGACCTGGTGGTCGCGTATCGCCTCCAGGATCGCGTCCTTCTTCTGCGAGACGGGCAGCTGCTCGGGGTACGTGACCGCGGGCACGCGGGAGGCCCGCCCGTCGACGCGCTCCTTGGCCTTGCCGGCCTCGGCGGCGATCTCGTCCAGGACGGCCTCACGGGCCTCGGGCTTGCGGATGCGGCGGGCGCCCTCGAGGCGGCGGCCGAGCCGGTGGGCGTCCCGCAGCGAGACCTCGGCCAGGACGGACTGGAGGGCGGCGAAGGAAGTAGACATACGGAATCCAGGATCGCACCCCGGGCCGAGAACGAGCGAACCGATTTCTGTGAGGTGCGCCCCGGGTGCGGGCGCGGTCCGGGCGGGGCGCGGCCGGGGTCGCGGCGGGGTCCGGGCGGGGTGCGGGCGCGGTCCCGGGGAGGTGCGGCCCGTAATATTTCGGGCACGTCGAGCTGAGAGGTACCCCCATGTCCCGCACCGTCCGCGCGTTCGCGGCGCTCGCCGCGCTCGTGGGTGTGGTGCTCGGGATGCTGGGGTGCGGCGCGGGCACGGCGGTGGCGAGCGGGCCGGAGGCGGCCGCGCCCGTGGTCGCGGGGAGCGTGACGCCGGGCTGCGGCCAGGGGCACGCGGCCGACGGCGCCGCAAGGCCGGCCACGCCTCCGCGCCCGAACGGTTTCGGGGAGCTGCTGCCCACGCTCGCGGGGGAGCGTGCGGCGGGCGGGGTCTGCGGCGCCGACCAGGTGATACGCGAGCTGTTGCCGGGGCCCGAGCCACCGGACCTCGTACCGCCTTCACCGGTGGAGCTTTCGATCCTGCGCGTGTAGCGGGCCGGGCCTTCTCCGTCGTCCGTCCCCTCTCTCGTCACGTCCAGGAGCGTTTCCGCATGCCCAAGTCCACGTCCGAGCCCGCGTCCAAGGCCAAGCCGATCATGATCGTCTCCGGGGTGGCCGTCGCCGCCGCGCTCCTCGGAGTCGTCTCGTACACCGCCACCAAGCCCGCGTCCCAGGGCTCCTCTGGATCGTCGGCCGTCGCCGAGGTCTCCGCCGACCCGGGCAACGGCGTCTACCCCGAGCTGGAGGCCTACGCCCGCCGCGACGCCTCCGACAAGCTGGCCCTGGGGCGGGCCGACGCGCCCGTGGTGCTGATCGAGTACGCCGACTTCAAGTGCGGCTACTGCGGGCAGTTCGCCCGCGACACCGAGCCCGAGCTGATCAAGAAGTACGTCGAGAACGGCACCCTGCGCATCGAGTGGCGGAACTTCCCGATCTTCGGCGAGGAGTCGGAGGCCGCGGCCCGCGCGTCGTGGGCGGCGGGGCAGCAGGGCCGGTTCTGGGAGTTCCACAAGGCGGCGTACGCCGAAGGGGCCAAGGAGAAGGGCTTCGGCGCGGAGCGCCTGAACGCGCTCGCGAAGGAGGCCGGGGTCCCGGACCTGGCGCGGTTCGCGAAGGACACGGAGGGCGCGGCGGCCCGGGAGGCGGTGAGCAAGGACCAGGAGCAGGCGTACTCGCTGGGCGCCACCTCGACCCCGTCGTTCCTGGTCAACGGGCGGCCGATCGCGGGCGCGCAGCCGATGGAGGCGTTCACGCAGGCGATCGACGCGGCGGCGAGGACGGCGAAGGCGCCGCATGCTTCGAAGGGCAGCCGATGACCTCCGACATCGGCTATCTGGCCGCGTTCCTCGGTGGTCTCCTCGCCCTGCTGAGCCCGTGCAGCGCTCTGCTGCTCCCGGCCTTCTTCGCGTACTCGATCGACTCGACGAGCCGGCTGCTCGCCCGTACCGGCATCTTCTACGCCGGTCTGGCCACCACGCTCGTCCCGCTCGGCGCGGCCGGGTCGTTCGCCGGGCGGCTCTTCTACGGGAACCGCGATCTGCTCGTGGCGCTCGGCGGCTGGACGATCATCGTCCTCGGGGTGCTCCAGATCTTGGGGATGGGCTTCGCCTCGCGCCGTATGGCCGAGGTCAGCGGCCGGATCCGCCCCACGACGGCGGTCTCCGTCTACGCCCTGGGCCTGGTCTACGGCCTGGCCGGTTTCTGCGCGGGCCCGATCCTCGGCAGTGTCCTGACGGTGGCGGCGCTGAGCGGCAGTCCGGCGTACGGCGGTCTGCTGCTCGCGGTGTACGCGCTGGGGATGGCGGTGCCGCTGTTCCTGCTGGCGCTGCTCTGGGAGCGGTACGAGCTGGGCCGGCGCCGCTGGCTGCGGGGGCGCACGGTCCGGGCGGGCCGCTTCGAGCTGCACACGACGTCGCTGCTGTCGGGGCTGTTCTTCGTGGTGCTCGGCACGCTCTTCCTGGCCTTCGACGGGACGACGGCGCTGCCGGGGCTCCTCTCGGTGGACGACTCGTTCGCGGTGGAGGAGCGGGTGGCGTCGCTGGGCCGTTCGGTGCCCGACTGGGCGCTGCTGGTGGTGGTCGTCGCCGTGGTGGCCGTGGTGCTCGCGGTCCGGGGCTGGCGCGGCCGGAGCCGGGCGGTCTGAGGAGTGCCGGGTGCCCGGTCATGAGGACCGGGCACCCGGCACCGCCCCCGTACCCCCCCGCGCAACACGAAGAAGGCCCCGTTCTTTCGAACGGGGCCTTCTCTTTGTGGCTGGGGCCGGGGTCGAACCGGCGACCTATCGCTTTTCAGGCGATCGCTCGTACCAACTGAGCTACCCAGCCACGAGACTGTTTCCAGCCTCAGCGATCCTGACGGGACTTGAACCCGCGACCTCCACCTTGACAGGGTGGCGAGCTAACCAACTGCTCCACAGGACCTTGCGATGTGCGAGCACTAGTCTCGCACAGGATGTTGCGTGCCCCCAACGGGATTCGAACCCGTGCTACCGCCTTGAAAGGGCGGCGTCCTGGGCCACTAGACGATGAGGGCTAGGGGCTCACCTGGGCGCTTCTCAGCGCGTCGGGGACGTGAGAAGCATATGGGATACCGGCCGCTATCGCCAAAACGGTTTCACCTGGGGGGACAATGGCCGAGTGCTGGAGATGACGCGTGAGGAGTTCGAGGAGCTTGTCGCCGAGGCCCTGGACCGGATCCCGCCGGAGCTGACGCGGCTGATGGACAACGTCGCGGTGTTCGTCGAGGACGAGCCCGCGCCGGACGATCCGGAGCTGCTGGGGCTGTACGAGGGGACTCCGCTGACCGACCGGGGTGAGTGGTACGCGGGGGTGCTGCCGGACCGGATCACGATCTACCGGGGGCCGACGCTGCGGATGTGCGAGTCGCGCGAGGACGTGGTCGAGGAGACCGAGATCACCGTCGTGCACGAGATCGCCCACCACTTCGGCATCGACGACGAGCGGCTGCACGCACTGGGCTACGGCTGACGGCCGACGGGTGGGTGCTCCCAGGTGGTTGCCGTGGGGGCGTGTCCCTTGCGGTGCAAAGGAAGTTGGGCAGGCAGACACGTTCTTCCGCCTGTCCTTCCCGCCCTTTGTGTCCTGGAGGTGCCCTCCGTGCGCCAATTGCCTTCCCGCGTGAGATGGGCCGCCACCGCGTTGGCGGTCGCCGCCTGTGCCGGTCTGAGCGGCTGCATGAGTGTGAGTGACGAGGGCGCGAAGCCGGCGCCGAGCAAGTCCGCGGGGAAGCAGGACGGCGTGGCGGCCGAGTCCGGCGGCGGCGTCGGCGTCTCCTCGGGCAGGCACGGCGGAACGGGCCGGGACGCGGCCGGGGTGAGCGGTCCTGACGCGGACGGTGCGGGCGAGGAGTCGCCGGTGCCGAGCGGGTCGCCGTCGGCCTCCGGGAAGCCGCCCGCCGACCCGCCGGCGGGCGGGGCCGGCGGGAGCGTGCCCGAGCCGGGCGGTCAGGTGCCCGGCGGGACGGACGGTGGCGTGGGCGGACCGAGCGAGCCGGCCGGGGAGCCCAGCCCGCCGGTCGACCCTCCGGAGCCCTCTCCCACCCCCACCGAGGAGCCGAGCCCGACCCCGAGTCCGGAGCCCACGCCCGACCCGTCCGACTCGCCGACCGCGAGCCCCGGGGCGGACACGCACATGGGGGCGATGAGGGCGGCGGACGGGCCGGGAGGGCCGGTGGAGCCGGAGGCATCTCCGCAGGTCGGGCCGGTGTGACGGAGTCCGGTTTGCCATAGGTGGGGGAGGGTGCGTATGGTGGTAGATCGTTTGATCCCATTGCCCGGCGCCGACACAGAAGAGCGCCGCGTGGCGCGTACTCTCCCTAGCCGTGGCTGGACCGCATTGAGGCGGTCGAATTGCGAATTTCACGGAGTTGACGGGCGCGTGCCGAGACTCCGGAAGGTTTCGCATTTCGCATGTCCATTTTCAGTTCTGACCACGCCGTCATGCCCGAGAACGACGAGATCGTCGAGGCCGTAGAGGCCACCGAGATCGTCGAGACCGAGGCGTCCGACGTCACCGAGGCCGTCGAGGCCTCCGAGGCCGAGTCCTCCGAGCCCACCGTCACCTTCGCCGACCTGGGCCTGCCCGAGGGCGTCGTGCGCAAGCTCGCGCAGAACGGTGTGACCACCCCCTTCCCGATCCAGGCGGCGACCATCCCGGACGCCCTGGCCGGCAAGGACATCCTCGGTCGCGGCCGTACCGGCTCCGGCAAGACCCTCTCCTTCGGTCTGCCGACGCTGGCCCAGCTGGCCGGCGGCCACACCGAGAAGAAGAAGCCCCGCGCGGTCATCCTCACCCCGACCCGTGAGCTCGCGATGCAGGTCGCGGACGCCCTTCAGCCGTACGGCGACGTGCTCGGCCTGAAGATCAAGGTCGTCTGCGGCGGTACGTCCATGGGCAACCAGATCTACGCCCTGGAGCGCGGCGTCGACATCCTCGTCGCCACCCCGGGCCGTCTGCGCGACATCATCAACCGTGGCGCCTGCTCCCTGGAGAACGTCCAGGTCGCCGTCCTCGACGAGGCCGACCAGATGTCCGACCTGGGCTTCCTGCCCGAGGTCACCGAGCTGCTCGACCAGGTCCCCGAGGGTGGCCAGCGCATGCTCTTCTCCGCCACCATGGAGAACGAGATCGGCACGCTGGTCAAGCGCTACCTGAACAACCCGGTCAGCCACGAGGTCGACAGCGCCCAGGGCAACGTCACCACGATGACCCACCACGTCCTCGTCGTGAAGCCGAAGGACAAGGCGCCGGTCACGGCCGCCATCGCCGCCCGCAAGGGCCGCACGATCATCTTCGTCCGCACCCAGCTGGGCGCCGACCGCATCGCCGAGCAGCTCGTCGAGGCCGGCGTGAAGGCGGACGCGCTGCACGGCGGCATGACGCAGGGTGCCCGTACCCGCGTGCTCGCCGACTTCAAGGACGGCTACGTCAACGCGCTGGTCGCCACCGACGTCGCCGCCCGCGGTATCCACGTCGACGGCATCGACCTGGTCCTGAACGTGGACCCGGCCGGTGACCACAAGGACTACCTGCACCGCTCGGGCCGTACCGCCCGTGCCGGCCGTTCGGGCGTCGTGGTCTCCCTGGCCCTGCCGCACCAGCGCCGCCAGATCTTCCGTCTGATGGAGGACGCGGGCGTCGACGCCTCGCGTCACATCGTGGGCGGCGCGGGCGCGTTCGACCCGGAGGTCGCCGAGATCACCGGTGCGCGTTCGCTCACCGAGGTCCAGGCCGACTCCGCGAACAACGCCGCCAAGCAGGCGGAGCGCGAGGTCGCCGACCTCACCAAGCAGCTGGAGCGTCTGACGCGCCGCGCCGCCGAGCTCCGCGAGGAGGCCGACCGTCTGGTCGCCCGTTCCGCGCGCGAGCGGGGCGAGGACCCGGAGGCCGCGGTCGCCGAGGTGACGGAGGCCGCCGAGGCCGAGGTCGCCGCGGCCGTCGTCGCCGCCGAGCCGGTCCAGGAGCGCCGCGAGGAGCGCACCCCCGCGTTCCGTGACGAGCGGGGCAACTACGAGCGCCGTGACCGTGGTGGCGACCGTGGTGGCTTCCGCCGCGACGACCGTCGTGACGACCGCGGTGGGGACCGTGGTGGCTTCCGCCGTGACGACAACCGGGGTGGCGGCTTCCGCCGTGACAACGACCGTCCGTCGGGTGGTTTCCGCCGCGACAACGACCGTCCGTCCGGTGGCTTCCGCCGTGACGACCGTCCGTCGGGCGGCTTCAACCGCGACGACCGTGGCGGCCGTTCCTTCGAGCGTCGTGACAACGACCGTCCGTCGGGTGGTTTCCGCCGCGACAACGACCGTCCGTCCGGTGGCTTCCGCCGTGACGACCGTCCGTCGGGCGGCTTCAAC
>NZ_JBVHGJ010000005.1:0-59422 GCF_055561875.1 Streptomyces sp. NPDC022552 | reverse complement strand
ACCGCGACGACCGCGGTGGCCGTTCCTTCGAGCGTCGTGACAACGACCGTCCGTTCAACCGCGACCGCCGCGACGACCGCCCCACGGGCGGCCACCGTGGCAGCGACCGTCCGTTCAACCGTGACCGTCGCGACGACCGCCCCGCGGGCGGCTTCCGCTCGGGCGGCGGCGACCGCCCGTACGGCCGCCGTGACGACCACCGCGGCGGCGACCACCGCGGCAGCGGCTCGACGGGCGGCTCGTCCTTCGGCCGCCGCGACGACAAGCCGCGCTGGAAGCGCAACGGCTGACCTCGCGTAACACGCTGAGAGATCGCTGAGCAGGGCCCGTACGACACTTCGGTGACGTACGGGCCCTGCTTCTTTGAACGGGTTCGAAAAAGCTGTCGAAGCCGGGGTGCGGACTGGTAGGGTCACGCTGGCTCAGGGGGTGGACGGGGAAAGAGGATCTTCTGCCCGCACGCGCGCCGCCGGAAGGCCGCCGCCGCGTCCTCCTGACCGCGTCTTCGGGAGGGACCTTCTTTGACTCGTACGGGCCATGGCCGGACGGGCGGCGCCGGCCGCCGCACCCGCGCCGCCCTCGTTCTGGCGCTGGCGACGGTCACGGCGGTGACGTCCGCCGGGATCGCGGCGCCCCCGGCGGTGGCCGACACGGCCTCCGACGTCACCGTGCTGCCGGCCGCCCCGCGCTTCTCGCCACGCGCCA
Organism: Streptomyces sp. NPDC022552; assembly: GCF_055561875.1. Lineage (NCBI taxonomy): Bacteria > Bacillati > Actinomycetota > Actinomycetes > Kitasatosporales > Streptomycetaceae > Streptomyces > Streptomyces sp. NPDC022552. The sequence goes on along the minus strand of NZ_JBVHGJ010000005.1, from coordinate 58,717 downwards.
CCTCGATCCTCAACGCGGGTGAGACCGGCTACCTGTTGGCCCAGGAGGGCGACGTCCGCCTCCAGTGGATCGACTACGCCACCGGCAAGGCCACCCCGCTCGCCGTCACGCTGCCCGAGGCGCCGCGCTACGACTACGAGAGCGGCTACTGGGACCGGTACCAGAAGCTGCCCCTCGACGGCGGGGGTCACTGGGGCGACGGATCCGACACGGTCGCCGTCCACTCCGCCACCCCCGCCCCGCACGTGACGCTCCAGAAGGGCGCCGGCGCGGTCTTCGCCGACATCGCGCTCCCCGAGGGGCAGACGTATGTCGGCACCCACGGCGACACGGTGCTGACCCGTACCGGCGAGGCGGACGCGCCCACCGGCTACCACCTGCTGCGCTCCGCGGGCGGCACGGTGACGGACACGCCGGTCACGGGCATTCCCGAGGGCGTCGTCCTCAGCGGTGTGGAGGACGCCGACGCCACGTCGCTCGTCCTGCGTTACAGGGACCCGGACTCCACCGAGGGGTGGCAACGCTGGATCCTCGTGGACCTGTCGGACGGGGTGGCCGATCCGCTCCCGGACCGCCCGACGGAGGACGGGTGGGAGGTGGACGGCTTCCGGCTCGGCGCCGGAACGATCCTGCGGATGCGCACCGGACGGTACAAGGTCGACGTCCTCGACCGGGAGGCGCCGGGCACGGTGCTCCGCACCATCGAGTCGTCCGGCGGTCTCTTCACGGTCGGTGACAACGTGCTCGCCGCCCCGGGGCAAAGGGCCCAGAGCGGTGATTACCGGGGTTCCACCCTGTGGCGCGTGTTGAACGACGAGGGATCGATCGAGCCCGTCCTCCAATACGCGGAGCAGCAGGTCGTCCTCGCGCCCGACGGGACCGCCCTGGTCGCCGGCGCGAAGACTGCGGAGCCGCAAGGCGACATCGACTGGGCAGTGCACCGGATCTCGCCGGCCGCCGACGGCGGTGTGGAGGTGCGCCGCCTCACCACCGTGGAGCCCATGCCTGCCCGGATCTACGGCCTGTCCCTGGGCAGTGGCATCCTCACCACGGCGGAGAACAGCACCTACTTCCAGCCTGGCGACTACATGGGTGTCTACCGCAGCACCTGGCTGAGCTCCGCCGGACAGCCGCAGCCGGTCCGCACGACCGTGGACGGGCTGATGAGCGGCGACGACGGTGACTGCCACTCGACACTGACCGGGCGCTGCGCCGTGCTGTGGGCGAGCGGCGACGGCTTCCACGGGCGGCGGGACGCCACGTACCGGGACGCCACGATGCTGTACGAGAACGGCGCGAGCACCTGGGGGCCGCGGGTCACCACGGGCATGAGCAGCCCCGAACTGACGGGTCTGTCCGGCCGGTTCGGCCTGGTGGCGAGCGCTACCACGGGCGACCGCTCCGAGCCGTACGTCGTCGAGTTCCGCAAGCCCGACGGCGGGGCCGTCCTCGAACGGCGGACCGACGCCGTGGCCGCGCTGTGGGGATCCACCCTGTGGAGCGTCGCCAAGGACAGCAAGACCGTCACCTCGAAGACGCTGCCGTCCGGCGCCGCCGGCGAGTCCTTCACCACCCGCAACCAGTGCGTGCCCACCCAGCTCCAGGCCGCCGGCCGCTGGGTGTACTGGTCGTGCGACGAGACCGACTACGGTTACGGCCCCGGAGCGGGCTCGGGCGTCTACGACCGTCAGACCAAGCGGACCATGGACGTGCCGGGCCGCAACCTCCGCAACGTGCTGCTCGGCGACGGCTACCTCGTCCAGCAGGACCCGGAGGCGGGCCTGCGCCTCTACGACCTGCACGCCGGGCTCCCCGCATCCGGCTCCGCCGCCGACGTGCCGCAGCGGACCCTGGTGAGCGCCGCCGACCTCGGTTCCGACACGAAGGCCCGCTGGGACTGGACGGTGGACCGCTTCGGCGGGCACGTCGCCCATGTGGGGACCGACCAGCGGGTCCGTATCGTCCGCACCGGCGTCCCCGCGCCCGCCGTCTCCGTCATCGACTCCACGGTCACGGGCGCCGCGCTCGACCTGGCGGGTTCCTCCCCGCGCTGGGCCGGCACCTGGTGGACCTCCAAGCCCACCGGCGCCTGGCAGCTCACGGTGACCGAGAAGGCCACCGGCACCGTCGTCCGCACCGTCTCGGGCGCCGAGGCCCGGGGCCGGATCGAGGCCGCCTGGGACGGGAAGGACGTCTCCGGCCAGGCCGCCCGGAACGGCACGTACACCTGGACCCTCAGCGCGAAGCCCGCCGACGGCGTCGGCGCCGACCTGTCGGTGAAGGGCTCCCTCACCGTCTCCGGCGGCGCGCCCGCGGCGACGCCGCCCGCCCGCGACTACAGCGGCGACGGCAAGGGCGACCTGCTCGGGCTGACCCCGGCCGGTGCGCTGACCGTGCGTACGGGGTCGGGGGCCGGTGGGCTCGGGACGGGGGCGTCGGCGAGCGGATGGCCGGCGACGTCGACCGTCGTGCCCTTCGGGGACCTGTCGGGCGACCGGTGCAACGACCTGCTCGTGCGGAGCTCGGCGGGTGTGCTGACCCGCCACGACGGGGGCTGCGGGACCGCGTTCGCGCCGAACGGCCCGAAGCTCACCATCGGTTCGGGCTGGAACATCTACGACGCCCTGACCGCGCCGGGCGACCTGACCGGCGACGGCCGGACCGACCTGCTGGCGCGCACGCCGGCCGGTGAGCTGTGGATGTACGCCGACGACGGCGCGGGCAGGCTCAAGGGCCGCGTGAAGATCGGCGGCGGCTGGCAGATCTTCGACGCGGTCGTCGGCGTCGGCGACCTGAACGGCGACAAGGCCGGTGACCTGCTGGCCCGGGACACCGCCGGGGTGCTGTGGCGGTACAACGGCACCGGCAAGGGCGCGTTCGCCGCCCGGACGAGGATCGGCGGCGGCTGGCAGGGCTACAACGCGCTCGCGGCCGTCGGTGACATCACCGGCGACGGCAAGGCGGACCTGGTGGCCCGGGACACCGCCGGAGCGCTGTGGCGGTACAACGGGACCGGCGCGGGCACGTTCGCCGCGCGGCAGAAGATCGGCGGCGGCTGGCAGATGTACAAGACGCTGTCCTGACATGTGACGCGTGGTTCGGGGCCCGTACGGCAGTTGTTCGCCGTACGGGCCCCCGCGTGTTGAACGGGTTCGAATCGGGATCGAATCGAGCTGCCGGGTGTCGGCCGCTGCTGTTACTGTCGGCCTGATCGACACGGGTGGGGAGCGTCGGCCAGGGGGCCCGGCGCAGTGGACTTCCGCCCTGTCTCCTCATCTTCAGGATTCCCGGGGAGGGACCCTTCTTGGCACGCTCTTCACGCGCGCGTGACCGCCGTGCGCGTACGGCCGTCCTGGCCGCCGCACTCGTCGCCTCGGTGATCGGTGCGACGCCGGCCACCGCCGCACCGACCGCCGTTCAGGGGGCCGCGCCCGCCGCGGTCGCGCCCGGCGACCAGCTCGACATCACGCCCAACTGGCGGACCGTGCCGCGGCAGGCGACCGTGAGCGCCGTCAGCGCCAACGGTTACGTGCACGAGACCGAGGACTCCGACGAGCACTTCGGCGGCGAGCGCCACTGGACCGACTTCGCGACCGGCGCGACCGTGTCCCTCGGGTACGGCTCCGGCAACCCGTCCTTCGCCGAGGCCGGTGTCGGCGGGCGGTACGCGTACGTCGAGCGCGGCGCCGGCAATGCGTACCTCCGCGACCTCGCGACCGGCACCGAACAGTCGCTGACGCTGCCGCGCGACGCGAGCTACCGGGGTCTGCTCGGCGACACCCTGCTCTTCCAGCAGTACGAGTCCGAGGAGTCGTCGGAGAAGACCACCGGCTACTACCTGCGGCGGGCCGGGGACGCGACGGGGACCAAGATCCCCGTCACCGGCTTCCCCGCGGACGCCAACCTGCACATGGCGCGGCTCGTGGCCGGCGACGACACCGCCGCCGTGATCCGCTTCGGCAGGTCCGCCACCGACGCGTACGACCTCACCGACCTCGGCGTCGTCGACCTGCGGACCGGGCAGATGACGGTGATCGAGGCGCCGACCTCCGCCGGGGCGAGCATCCTCGTCGCGCCGGTGGCCCTGAGCGCCGACCGGATCGCGTGGGTCGACCGGAACCGCCAGGTGCACCTGCGGGAGCGGTCCGCCCCGAACGGCGCCGAGCGGACCTTCGCGCTGCCCGAGGGCCTGGGCGCCGCCCGTATCGGCCTGGTCGGCGACTGGGTGCTCGCCGTCGGCGAGGAGTCGGGCACCGGCTCCTCTCTGCAGCGCCGGCTCGTCGCCCTCGCTCCCGACGGGCGTTCGCAGACGCTCCTGGAGAAGGCCGAGCCGGAGATCAACCAGATCGTCGGCGGCGTCGGCGCGGCCGTCGTCGGCGGCAGCTCCGCGACCGACTGGTCGCTCCTGAAGGTCGTCCCGGGCAAGGGCGACGGCGCGCCGGGACTGGAGAAGCTGCACCGTGTCGAGCCGCTGGCGACTGCGGTGCAGTCGCTCGCTCTCGGCGCGGGCCGGCTCTCCACCCTGGAGCAGGACGGCCAGACGGGCCGCGGCTTCTACACGCGGACGCTGCCCGTCGGCCCGCTGCACACCGGCCAGTCCGAGCCGGTCGCGGCCGGGTCCGAGGAGCGGCTGGAGAGCACGACGCCGCTGTTCGACTCGGGTGACGGCCGCACGGTCCACCTGGCCCGCGGCACGTCCGGGATGGAGGTGGTCGGGCGGCGCTCCGCGAAGGAGACGACGCGGGCCGCCACGGGCAAGAGCTCGGGCCGGCTGGCCGACGCCTCCGGCCGGTGGGCGGTCTTCCAGGGCGGACGGCCGAGCTTCCCCGGCACGCTCGTCTCCGATGAGGAGACCCTCGTCGTGGACCTGGACGCGGCCCCCGGCAAGCCGTCCGTCGTCCGGAAGCAGGCGCAGACGGCGGCCGCCCTGCGGGGTGACACGCTGTTCACCGGTACGGACACCGTCGGCCAGGTGGCGCGTACGGACCTGTCCACGGGCAAGGCCCTCGGCACGGTCGCGACCGGCGCCGACTGCGCCGCCACGGAGCTTCAGGTGGCGGGCCGCTGGCTGTTCTGGGCCTGCGCCCAGTTCTCCAAGCAGGGCGTCGTGGACCTCCAGAAGGGCACCAAGGTCGCGCTGCCCCGCAGCTACTACAGCGGTGGCCTGCTGGGCGACGGCTTCTTCGTGGACCAGGGCAACACCGGCACGTACCTCCGGCTGATCGACTTCTCCTCCGGCACTGCCGCCGCGCCCCGCGCGCTGGTGGACTCCACGCCCGTGCACGGCGCGCGCCGGGAGGCGTGGACGGTGGACCGCTTCGGCGGGGCCGTGGCGTACAAGGACAGCCAGAACCTCGTCCACGCGGTGTGGACCGGAGTCCGTACCTCCGACCTGACGGCCATCTCGACCGACGCCCCGGCGAACGCGCGGGCGACGGACGGCTGGGCGGCGGCCTGGTCGCTGTCGAAGCCGGCGTCGTACTGGCAGGTGACGCTGCGCCGGAAGGTGAACGGTGCGGTGATCCGCACGTGGGACGGCGGCGAGACGCGCGGCCGGTTCGCGGTCCGCTGGGACGGCAAGGACGCCGCGGGCCGGCTCGTCACCGACGGCACGTTCACCTGGACGCTGACCGCCAACTCGGCCGATGGCGAGGGCAGCGACCTGCTGGCCTCGAACACGGTCTCCGTGACCGGCGGCAGGGTCCTGGGATGGCGGGACATGGCCGGGGACGACGGTTTCGGCGATCTGCTGGTGATGGATTCGACGGGTCTGGTGTCGCTGTACAAGGGCAACGGCTCGGGCGGTCTGGCCGCGCGGACCAACGGCACGGGCGGGAGGCTCCCGACGACGGCGCTCCTGGTGCCGGCCGGGGACATGACCGGTGACGGCTGCAACGACGTGTACGGGCGGGTCGGCGACGAGCTGCGCGCGTACCGCGCGGGCTGCGGCTCGATCGTCTCGGACTCCTCGGCGTACACGCTCGTCGGCCGGGGCTGGGGGCAGTACGACGTGCTGACGTCGTCGGGTGATGTGAACGGCGACGGCCGGGTCGACCTGATCGCCCGCCAGAAGTCGACCGGTGACATGTACTTCTACCCGGGCACGGAGGAAAGCCGCCTGGGCACGAGGGTGAAGATCGGCACGAACTGGAAGCTGTACGGGAAGATCGCGGGCGCCGGTGACCTGAACGGTGACGGGCGGGGCGATCTGCTCGGCGTGGACGCCGCGGGCGTGCTGTGGCGGTACTACGGCACGGCGAACGGCGGCGTGACCGCCCGGGTGAAGGTCGGCGGCGGCTGGGGCGCGTACACCTCCCTCGTCGGCGTCGGTGACCTCACGGGCGACGGCCGCGCGGAGCTGGTCGCGCGCGACACGACCGGCAAGCTGTGGCGCTACACCAACCAGGGCAACGGCCAGTACGCGGCCCGCGCGCTGATCGGCACGGGCGGCTGGTCCGCCTTCAAGGGCCTGTACTGACCCACCCCGTGGGGCCCACCCGCAGCGCCGGGCGGGCCCCACGGAGACGGGGCCGTGTCGGATACCCGATCGGCTCCGGCGATCGATGCGGCTATGCTCGGGTGTGTTGTGCCGAGGGCCGTTAGCTCAATTGGCAGAGCAGCGGACTTTTAATCCGTTGGTTGTGGGTTCGAGTCCCACACGGCCTACTTGTCGCAGGCGGGGATTAACCCCTCTGACCTGCTACTTAGCGCCTCGACTGGCTTCGGCTGGTCGGGGCGCTTCGTCGTTCCCGGCCCCATGCGGGAGCGATGCGGGAGCGGCGGTGCTGGAACTCCCGTTCGCCGCCACGGCTGGACGCGCTCTCGGCACGAGCCGGGCGGCTGCTTCTGCGGCGGCCTTGTCGACCTCGGGCAGCAGGCTCGTGTACGTGTCCGAAGTCAGCGTGATGGTGGAGTGCCGCAGCGTCTCCTTGATGGTGTGGAGGTCGCCACCGCCGGCGTGGGTGAGGGTCGCCGTCCCATGGCGCAGGTCCCGGAGGTTGATGGGCGGCAGGCCGATCTCCTCGTAGAGGCGCTGGAACTCCTTCGAGACGGTGTCCGGATGAAGCCAGGTGCCGTCCTCCTTGGTGAAGACCTTCCCCGTGTTCTGCCAGCCCTTCCCCCACTTGAGGCGCTCTTTGTTCTGGCGGACCTTATGCGCCCTCAGAACAGCCACGGTGTCGTTGTCCAGGCCGATGGTGTTCGCGCTGGAGTCCGTCTTCGGCTCCGACTCGTACGGTGTCCATCCGTCCTGCACGATCTCGCTCGCGACGGTGAGGAGTCCGGCGTCCAGGTTCACGTGCGTCCAGTCCTGGCCGACGCCCTCGCCCCGCCGCAGTCCGCGGAACGCGATCAGGTGGAAGAACGCGTACAGCCGGTGGTCTGACGAGTGGTCGAGGAAGGCCCCGAGCTGCGCCGGCATCCACACCATGACCGGGCTGGGCTTCTCGCCGGTCTCCAACCACCGCTCCACGCGCTCAGCGGTCCACAGGAGCGGCTTGGGCCGCTTGCCCGACTCAAGCTCCACGTGCGCGGCCGGGTTGAAGGTGACGAGCTGCCGAGCGATCGCCGCGTTCAGCGCCGCCCGCAGGGTCCGCCGGATGCTCTGACGGGTCGCAGGACCCGTGAGCTTCCGGAACGGCTTCATCTCGGCGAGCTTCGCCTTCTCCAGCGCCAGCTTGGCCCGCTCGGCGGCCACCAGGCGCCCCGCCTTGCTCGGCTTGCACCGCGCGATCTGATCGCGGCGCTCCAGGTTCTCGGCCGCGATGACCTCGTTCTCGTCGGCGATGGCGTCGAACATCTCCACGAGGTGCCCGACGTTGAGCCGGTCCAGCCGCAGGTGCCCGATGCGCGGCTTCAGGTGCACCTTGAGGTGCGAGGCGTAGCCGTTGGTCGTGGTTTTCCGCGTCTTCTTCGCCGCGAGCCAGGTGTCGAGCCACTCGCCGACCGTGACCCGGATGGTGAGGGACTGCGTGGTGTGGAGCCGGCGCCGCGTCTCTTCGAGGTCCGGCAGAGGTGCCTTGTTCTGCGCCACCTTGGCCAGTAGCTCGACGATTCGCTCGCTACGAGGCCCGCCTGACCGCACTCGGGAAGGGCGGGATGCTCTTCTCCGTCCTCGACCGGGCATTCCAGGCCCTCGACACCCGCCGGCCGATGCTGTTCGACCACATGCAGGGCGACCGCAGCCTCAACGCCGCCCTGCTGCCCGGCAACCGGGTCAGCGTGTGCGACATCAACTTCACCGAGCCCGAGTTCCTCCACACACTCGACGAGCTGCGCTCTGACCCCAGCCTCCTCACAAGGGCGACGAAGAAGGTCGCGCCGATCCCTGCGTGCGGCGACTGCCCGGCGCTGGCCATCTGCGGCGGCCCGTCCCGCAACGAACAGGCGCTCATCGGCGGCAGCACCCCCGACCCGCAGATGTGCGCCTTCTACACCAGCACCGTGGCCATCGCGGTGTGGGACAACACGGGGGTGCAATGAGCACCCCCGCCCGTACGGCACTGGTCTCAACGGCGGGGCATGACCGACTTTATCGCGCGCCTCCTTGCGATGCTGTTACCCGCGCGAGGGAAGTACCGCTCCACGCCTGCGCCGGAGCCGGCGCCCGGTCCGCTCTCTCAGCCCCGGCGACCGCTGCCGGAGCACAAGAGCCCATACGCTCGCGAGGCCGCGCGGAGGCAGACGTTCGTGGACACGATCAATCCTGTGCGTCCCTACGTCACCGCATCGCCCCGCAGGCGTCCGGACGACCCGAAGCGTCGGGCTCAGGCTGAACGTCGCTGGGCACTGGATATGGCGCTGCGCGGCATCGACGTGGGCCCGACCGTGATCCATGGCAGGCAGATCCGCCCTGACAGTCGGACGATTCGGGTGGCGGTGGGGGTATGACGGCCACTTCCTGCTGCCGGTGCGAGCGGATGACCGTCGCCCCTGTCGCGGTGCGCCACATCGAGCGGGCGAGCGGCCCCGGCGTCACCGTGTATGCCTGCACCGACTGCGCCCCACTCCTCACCCCTGGCCCACTCCCGGCGGAGACCGCCTTACCGGCGGGAGGCTGACTCCCCAAGCGATGCCCCTCCCGGATGGCGCCGTCCGGGAGGACCTCGTCATGGTCGAGCGAGGAAGGGTCAATCGCTGGAGGCGGCGCCGTCCCAGTCGAGAGAGCCCGCAGTAGGCGGCACGCCAGCGGCGTGCGCCGGGCGTACTGCGTGCGTGCCCAGGTGGAGAATCACCCTCTCGCGAAGTGGGACGGGACCACCCGGATGCGGCGGAAGCGCATCGCCTGCCGGTACACCTCGATGGACTTCATGCCACTTCGAGCGAGTCTGGTCTTTCCGGCCGTCGCCCGGCGTATTCACACCGAAACCATGCAGGATTACATTCCACACCGGCTGGAGCTCGGCGATCATCATGCTCTCAGCCATTGGTGTGAACAGGTCGTCCGCCGGCAGGAACCGGGTGTAGAAGTCGTCAATCTCAAGGTCATTGACCTTCTTGATCTTGTTCGCGTGCGTCATGAGGCGAGAACGGAGGGATTTGCTTTCCTCCGGTGATTTCACATCCGACCCGGTGCGTGAGCCTTCGGGAGTCGACCTGCCCACGTATATGGGAACTTCGAACGGGTGAGCCGCGAGAGGCTTGTAGAGATCGTGATCGCCGACGTAATAGATGGCGTAGATACCACACCCCATGAACGATCTGCTTCGAACGCTCCCGAGAGGGATCGGGTCTGTTTCTTCGAGAGCCCATTGGACGCTGCGTCCCAAGTTCTCGCGACGCAGCGGGTCGTAGATATCATCTCTGTCACTCATGCGGACCTCATTTCTCCCGGCGGCTGGGTCTATTCATCACTGGATGGCAGGGCGTCTTCCGCTTCGACTTCGCCCAACGGGTCCGCCTCGGGAATAGCGTCGACATGCGAGCCGGCGCGGTAATAGCGCCATGCGCTCTTGTAAGTGGCGGGAGCGTCGTCGTACATGATTCCGTACCCCATCAGGGCCGTGATCTGCCATGATTCCGGTATGGCTGTGGAGATCAGGCGGAACGCCTGGTCGGCGGTCAAGCTCTCTGAGGGGACGTGGACGGTCCGGCTCTTGTAGAGAGGGGACTTCTGGTACCGGAAGTTATAGGGCAGGCCCGCCTTTACGGTCTCCAGAAACTCTTCGAGCGTTGACTCCCCGATGCTCAGCCCGTCGACGGGGCGATCCAGGTCGATCGGGAACTGGGTGTCGAAGTGGTTGCTCTTGAGGGCCGTGGTGTCGCGCTGCCGGCCAGGGTCCTTATTGCCGAACCCGTTGTTGTTCCAAGGGATGTTGCCAAGTTCCTTGTGGTGGCTGATGAGCAGCTGCTCTGGCGCCAGGGCGGAGAAGTCTTCCGCGACATAGAGGCAGGAGAACGCCATCTCGTCGAGGCTGATCCGCCTGCGCCCGGAGATCTTGCGGAGATGGTTGCGGAGCCGGGCCGGAAGCGACTTGTCGGCCTTTCCGACGTACACGAATTGGCCGTTCAGGTAGAGCTGGTAAACGCCCGGCTTCTCCTTGAGGCCCGCGATACTGGCTTCGTTCAGCGGCGCCCGGTCCAACCCGTCCAAGGCGATGGCGAGCTGGTCGCCGAGGGCCTTCGTGATGCTGAGCGTGAAGTCCTTGTGGTAACCGTCGCCGCCGTTGGGCTCCAGCGTGGGCGTCATCCCGGCAACTCCTTACGCGTAGATGATCACCGCACGATACCCGTCGTACCTCAGCGCAGAGGCGGCGTCTCGCGGAATGACCCTGTTGATCAACAACTCCGCGGTATGCTTTTGAGACTGCTGAGCTGCCCGGGGAGTCGAGAATGAAGCGCACGTCTGTCGAGCTGTTCGCCGGTGGCGGAGGGCTGGCGATGGCGGTGGAGCGGGCGGGGTTCCGCCCCCTGCTGCTGAATGAGTTCAACAAGCGGGCGTGCGAGACCCTCGCCGCCAACGGCGCGGAGGCGTGCGAGGACGGGGAGCGTCCCCGTGTTCCCCGAGGCGCGGCGCGGCCGCCTCTCGTCGAGGGGGACATTCGGAAGCTCGACATGGACTACCTCAAGGGGAAGGTCGACGTGCTCGCTGGCGGCCCCCCGTGCCAGCCTTTCAGCCTGGGAGGTGTGGCGAAGGGGGATGAGGATCAGCGCAACATGTTCCCGGAGATGTTTAGGGCCGTTCGGGAGATTCAGCCGAAAGCCGTCATCTGCGAGAACGTGAGGGGTCTCCTGCGGCCTTCCTTCAAGCCGTACTTCAACTACATCTTGAGGGAGTTGGAACTCCCATTCGAGGAGCGGCGAGAGGGCACCACGTGGCAGGAACACGATCAGGCCCTGATCGCTCAAGGCGAAGTGTCCAGTGCTGATCTGAGCAAGCGGTACAAGGCCGTTATGGTCCCGGTCAACGCGGCTGACTATGGGGTCCCGCAGATCAGGAACCGGGTCATCATCGTGGCCTTCCGTGCCGATCTGAGAGTGGACGTCGACGAGTTCAAGCGGCTCGTGAGTCCGACGCATTCGGAGACGGCTTTGCTTCGATCATTCGCTGACGGCACCTACTGGAGAAACCACCCGGACGTGCCGGATCACGTCAGGGCTCGGGTGATGAAGCGCGTCCCCCAGACGCTGCCGATGGACGACGGCCTTAAGCCCTGGCGGACAATGCGGGACGCGATCCACGGAGATGGGCAGCTGAGGCTGCCGCCCATCCCGCTCGATCAGCAGGACAAGAAGCATGAGCACGGGGGGATCGCCTACCACGTCGGATGGCCGAACGCTCGTATCTACGACGGTCATACACCCAACGAACTTGATCGGCCGGCGAAGACCGTCAAGGCGGGTGTGCACGGCGTCCCAGGTGGAGAGTCGGTGATGCTCCTGGACGACCGAGTCCCCGATGCCACGGCGCCGGATGGCTGGCGCTACCTCCACCGCTACATGACCGTGCGGGAGACCGCTCGCGTTATGACGTTCCCCGATGATTGGAAGCTTGAGGGTCCTCGCGGAGAGAAGATGCGGCAGCTCGGAAACGCTGTTCCCGTCCTCCTTGGAGAGGTGTTCGCTAAGGCCGTCGCCGCCGCTCTGGACGGCGCGGAGAAGCGTAGGTGAGTGAGATGACGGCGCCAGAATCGGGCCGTTGGAAGGAGAAGCCGCCACCGACCAAGGCTTGGAAGGGGAAACAGGGCAGGAGCCGGGCGATCCTGGCGGCCGAACAGGACCGGGCGGCTGGGGGGCGGAACCGACGCATGGTCGACCTCGGGGACGGACGCTTCGCGAGAGCCTCGATCGAGCTGAAGTTGCTTCCGAGGACTAGGCGGATCCGGGCCTACCTTCGGTGGTCTGACAAGGGTCGGTCGCCCGCCGAGTACGTAGGCGAGGTTACGAACGACACACGGTCCGCGAATCTCGCTCAGGCCTGGAGAATGGCGCGTGTCGCTGGCCTCATCGCGGAGCAGGCGCCGCCAGAGGATTCGTGGGCCACGTCGCCGGCGGTTCGGTCAGTCATGCAGGGGAATCGCGGCAAGGACACGAAGCCTGAGGTTCGCCTTCGCTCCCTCCTGTACGCGGAGGGCCTGCGGTACAGGGTTGGGATCAGGCCCCTGCCGAACCTGCGCAGGACGGCCGATGTCGTCTTTCCCAAGGCGCGTGTCGCTGTGTTCGTCGATGGTTGTTTCTGGCACGGCTGTCCTGAGCATCACCGCCCGGCCACGAAGAACAGCGAGTTCTGGCGGGAGAAGATCGAGGGCAACCGCAGGCGGGACGCGGAGACGGATGGCCTTCTACGGGATGCCGGCTGGCAGGTAGTTCGAGTCTGGGAGCACGAGGACCTAGCCGAGGCCGCTGAGCGGATCCGCGGCATGCTGCCTGCGCGTGGCGGAGCGGCCGGCGGTGGGGCGGGACTACAACCCGAGCCCACCGAGTAGGTCTTCCACCGAATCCTCAAGACGACGCAGCACGATGCGCCCGTCACCATCGCTGAACGCGAGCAGAGTGGAGCCGGGCGCCAAACCAGCCTCCACCAGCAGGCCCATGGGCAGCTCCACGGTCCCGTTCTGTTGGACGGTGACCTGCGCTGGCTCGCGGATCGGCGCCATCTCCCACCACTCCCTCATGTCAATACAGCCCGAGACGTGCGCGGGATGTGATGCCGACTCTATCGGCGTCACGATTTGAGGCCGCCTGACGAGGCGACCGGTGGTACAACACTCACGAGCGCATCCGCTGCCCTGTCTCCTGCGCTCGGGGGTGGGGGAAGGGTGTCAACGGCCTCGTAGTGCCACGGCCGCATTCACTCAGTGAGTCGATCTTCCTGAGCCACGTTACGAGCGCCGTGCGAGCTCGTCTGCCACAACGTGGAGCCAACGGGAGAGAGCCTTTACTCGACTGCCTCGCAGGAGCATGCCAGCTTCAGCGTGAGAACGGGTTCCGCCGGGGGTGAGGTTCGCGGAACCGATGTACGCGAGTTGGTCGTCGGCCAGGACGACTTTGAAGTGGATACCCAGCCCGCTCTCGTCCCATGAGCACACCCTCAGCCCGCCGCCCGCCGCACCCCGTAAAACTTCCACCGCTGCCACGTTGGCATTGGAGCGGTCGGGCGCGGACCGACCCAGCGCCCTCGTGATCACCGTGCCGGTCCCGCCAGCCTCTGTGAGGGTGCTGAGGGCTGGCGCCACCGTGGCCGCGAAGGAGGGGTGCAGGTAGGGCGCGGCGATCACCAGGTGCGATTGCGCGCTCTCGGCGACATGGCGAATTGTCCGGCCCGTGTCGAGTGGCAGCCCGGGACCTCCGTTGTCACGCGACATCTCGTTCAAGGACTCGGTGAGGAAGGCCGGGACGGTGAGCACCAGCTCCCACCCTTCTTCGAGCGACATGGCCACCATGGCGTGGGCCTGAGCGAGCAGGAGAGGCGCGGCCTGCGTGACTTCGCCGACTTCGTCCACGACGCCGGCATGGACGAGGGCGTACGACACGAGCCGTCGATCGACTACGGCGTCCTGGATGAGTGCTGCTATCTCGGGACCAGTGCCGGCGGCGGCCGCGATGTTGGTCGCGGCCGCTGCGGTTTCAGCAGGGGCTGGTGCCTGCAGGAGCAGGGAGACCAGGGGTCTCAGCGGCTCCAGTACCCGCGCCACTGTCGTTCGCCTTCTCTTCCTGATTGCGAGCCTTGGGTGGTGCCGGACACGAGGGGGGGAAGCGTGCCGAACAGCAGGTTCCGGTCCAGAACGGTGTTGAACCTCGCGCAGGCGACCTCGGAGATGTGGAGGCACGCGGCACACGCTCCGCCGAAGTCGCGTCGGCAAGGCGGATCGAACACGCATCGGGTCTCCGCGTCTAGTTCACACAGAGCATCCTCCAAGTCGAATCGGTAGACGTGTTCGAGCCCGCCGAGTGTGAAGTTGCTGCGGGTGTTGGCATAGACGAGGAAAGCGCAATTGGCGGGGAAGAGATATTCCCCGAGTGAGTCGACGTTGAGCCCACACCGGGCGGCGAGGGCCTTCATCATGCGGTGTGCCATGGAGTGGACGAGGCCGAGGATGGCCTTCGTGATGTCGTTGTCAGGTGCGTTGAAGGCGTCGAGGACCGGATCGCTGAACTGGAAAATCCATCGCTGCGCCTCTTCCTGGGTTTCCAGGCCGGGGTCCTCGATGACGCCGGAGCCGACGAGCCACCGCACCACGGCGAGCTTGTCCAGTTCGAACAGCAGGCCCTCAGTTTCGGTTCGCACTCCGTACATGGGGAACTTACTGTCGCGTCCCGCCGGGAAGAAGCGGAACCGCTGCCTGGTCTGGGTCCCGCGGCGCGTGGTGGCCACCGCATTGCTGCTGATCCTCGTGTAGCCCGCCACGATGTACGCGATGGGCAGTTCTCGCAGTAAGGTGACGTCGGAGAATCCGTAGCGCGAGATCAGCTTGCGGTACTGCTGGTAGTAGGCCTCCAGTTGCGTGCCCGCGTCACCATCGAGCAGATTTTGGACGGTCAGGGGCTTGGCGTCCCAGGCGAGGCCAAGCTGCCGGCATTCTTCGCCGAAGACCTCGATCGTCTCGGGATCGCGGCCCAAGGCGTCGACCCGCGTGTCCCAGGCTGGTGTGTCGCCTTCCCGTTCCTTGGCCTTCGCGATGAGTTGGCGGTAAAGCACGTCCTCCGGATTGAGGCCGAGGGCTTCCGCCGTCTCGCGAGCCTGTTCTACGGCGCCGCCCGCAACGCTGACGCCTCCGGCACGCCGGAGCCCCTCGGCTCCTCTGGGAAGGGCGCCCAGGCTTTGAGCCACGGCTGCCGCGTACACACCCTCATAGGCGAGCGCGCCATAGTCACCACGGGTGGGCGGGTTGATGACAGTGATCTGCTGTGGGTAGTAGGCGGCGGTTTGTGGCACCCGCATGACTTGCGGACGGCCGTTGCGACAGGTGGCGCACCATCTGACGACGGGATCGTCAGAGCGCCGCTGGCAGCGGTCGCAGGTCCAGTACCAGCGGGAGGTGTTCAGGTCGCGGGTGTTGTTGAGTCGCATCGCGGCACGGCAGCCGGAGCCGCATCGAGGCGGCGCGAGCTCGCTCAGGTGGCCGCACTCGTGGACCTCGCACCAGGAGAACTGCTCCATCCGCCCGTGGCTGGATGTGGGGCAGGTGGGCAAGCTGTCGCTGTTGCGGATGAGCCGGAAGGCGCCACACACGCGGCAGAGGAAGGTGTTGGGGAAGCGGGCGGCTCGGAGGTCCTCCGCCTTGACCAGACTGAACTGACGTCGTTCGATCGCGGTGAGCTCGGTGCCGGATCGGGAACCGTTGTTCGACGCGCTCTCGAAGGGCAGGAGCAACCGGCGAAGCTGTGGGGCGACCCAGCCCTCGGGAACATCAAGGGGGGTTACCTGGCGGGGCGGCTCGCCGAGGACGGAGCCCTTTGAGGACCAGTTATAGGGCTGGCCCGGCATATAGCGCCACAGCGCCTGGATGTTGCTGCGGTTGAGTTGTTCGAAGACCATGCGGAATCTCTCCGGATACGGGAGCGGGACGGCGGGGCACGAGGCGTGGGACGCGCGTGCGACTACAACTCGCCGTAGATGGTCAAGGGCTCCTCGATATCGCGGAGGGATCGTGGCACAGACGGGTGCAGCAGGTCGGGGAGGCGCTTGCCGGCTTCCGCTCGAAACGGAAGCGTGGCCAGCTGATCGTCGACCCAGACGTCGATGGCCTCACGGTGCATCCGGTGGTAGACACTCGTGTCGTCGATGCCGAATCCGTGACGAAGTAGGGAAACGAGCAGCGTGCGGTTCAACACCCCATCCCGCACGGCGTCGCGGAAGGCGGTGGAGTCGGCGAGAGAGCGACGCCGGCGTCCCCCTGTGATCCACTCGCGGTCGAGGACCTGCAGGAACCACGCCATCAGTCCGCCCGGCAGGACCCGCTTGAGGACGGGCACCGATTCCCGGTTCACGGGCACCTTGTGGACCAAGCGGTCCAGGTAGCGGATCCACTCCGGGTAGTAGCGGAAGACACTCGCGTCGCGGTCTCGGCTGGGGTTGATCACGTTCACGACCAGCCCGGGAAAGCGACGTCCCACGCGGGCGGATGCCTGGATGATCTCGGACGCCTGGGTCGGTGTGCCCATGACAGCCATGACGCCAAGGCGGGCGACGTCGAATCCGTGCCCGATGGCCTTGGTGGCGGCGATCAGCCTGACCCGCTCCGATTTGTGGTCCGGAGGCGTCCGGAGGCGGGCGACGGCTGAGCGGATGACGTCAGGGCTGGTGTCGCCGTTGATGACGGCCAGGTTGTCTTCGCTCTCCAGCAGCTCCCGTACAGCGGGGTCCCGGACGAAGCTGGTCAGGTCCTCGTTGCGCAGGCAGTAGGTGACCAGGACCTCGAAGAGATCCTCACCCGCGCGTCGCGCCTCCTCGACGATCTCCGCATCGGTCGCATCCAGGCCCGCTTCCGCGACGACGCTCTTGGGGTCGTCACACAGGTCACGCACCCATTGATCGTGAACCACCGCGACCTCTCGGGTGGCGGTCACCATGGTGCTTGCCCGTGAGCGCACTCCGAGGTAGCGGCGCAGGGGGTCGCCCTTGCGGGTAGTCGACCAGAACGTCTCCCCGGCCTCCCGGCCATTGACGGGGAAGCGCCGGGCGTCGCGGTCGTAGAGGTGGCGCACCTGGTTCTGGTAGCCCTCGATGGTCGCGGTGGCGCCGACGATCTGGAAGGGATCGTTCTTGAGGTGCTCACTGATCTTCTGCAGTAGCGACTCGTACATGCCGTCCAGCGCGCCGAGACTCTCGTCGAGCAGGTGCAGTTCGTCGGCGATCTCAAGCCGCACATGTCCGAAGCCCTTGGGCACCGGGCGCCGGTCTTCCTTGCATCCGAAGACGGGGCACCAGGTGGGGCTGGCGGAGTAGCCGTGCTTGGGGCACAAGGAGTGCGGACGGCCGAGCAGGATCTGGAAGGCCTGGTTCTGGCCGAGTTGCGCGAGCTTGTCGACTGTTCCGACGAGTACGGATGGTGCCCGGCGATAGATGTCATCGTCCACCCCCCAGATGGGGAGCACGCCGGCCAGTTCGCAGCTGGAGTTCTGGCAGATGTGGCGCATGGTGTGGGTCGGGTCGTCCCACTTGACGGTGAGGCCCTGCCCACAGAGTGGGCAGTTGTCCAAGACCCTGCACGCTTCGGCGGTCGTGGGGTCCGTGGGGTCCGGTCCGCTGTAGTAGTTGCTGCCGTCAGGCTTGCGGAGCCGGTTCGGAGTGTTGCCGCCGCCGACGAAGTACCCGATTCCGAAGGCCGCCGTATGGGCGATGCGGGGATCCTGTCGCCGCAGGACCTCCGCGTTCATGACCATCTTCGCGAATCGCTCGGTCTGCTGGAGGGCCAGCAGGCGTAGGGGGAAGCGCGCCCATACCTGAGTGCCTCGGGTGACGCCGGTGTACCGGCCGTAGAAGAGCGTGGCGAGCATGAGGCCGAGATAGGCCTCGGACTTACCGCCGCCCGTCTGGAACCAGACGATGTTGACAGCGGGGTGTCGCTTGGGGTCGACCATGCCGGGTAGGCACCCAACGATCCAGGCGACCTGGAACGGGTGCCAATCGACGTAGTCGTCCGCGGCGGCCCGGACCACCTTGTTCGCCGCCACGAAGGCGTCGCGCACGTTCGGGTCCGAGCGCAGAAGATCCAAGCCGGCGCGCACCCATGCCGCCTCCGCGCGCGCGGCCGTCGCGTCTTTCTCGGCCTCCGCGCGCGCCTTGTCGTTCCATCCGCGTTCTGCGTGAAGGGCGTCCAGGGCTGTTGTCCCCCACTTGTCGTCTACCCAGACGTCCAAAAGGTCTACAAGTGTGGAGACGGTGCCGACCGGTTCGGCGATCAAGGAGGCGAAGGACGTGTCAATCGGGACCTGTCGGCCGGCGGCGTCGGAGGATTCCCTTCTGGGATACCCGCGCCAGGTCGGTTCCGTGGCGGCGAACTCGGTCCGGAGGGTGGTGTGTCCGTCGTCGTCCTGGTGTGAGACGGGCGAGGCGTGTCCGAACGCGGGCACAGACCGCTCATACCGATGTGACTGCGCGACCTGCTCCAGCTCGTACGGCTCGACGGGCACGTCGAGCGTCGCGGTCAGGACCACCTGGTACAGGCGGGTGTCGAGGTACGCCTCCTCATATGGGCGAACGCCATCGATCAACTGGTCCTGGGGCGCCGGCGTGGTGTTCACCACCGCGACGAAGACCTCGAAGAGGCCGTCGACCGGCGTGATCTCGAACTCGACGGCGGCACGATGTTCGGGCGGCAGCACATGCGTCGCCGCGACCAGGTTGCGGGCGCCGTACGCGGCCCACGTCTGCTCATCGGCCAAGTCATGTTCGAGCGGGAGGGAGCCGTTCGCCGGGGCGCCTAGGCGATGACGGAAGAGCTGGTGGTCGTGGCGGGACGCGGCGGAGCGGAGTGCTGCGGCGATCTCGGCTTCCCCGACACGCATCGACAGGGCCCCTGCGGGAGGCAGGTGGACGGGGATCCGCACAGGATCCATCGTGGCCTTCGTCCAGATCTGCGCGAGAGGGTACTTCGTCCTCCCGCCGTTTCCTGAGGCCGCCGTACGAGTCTGAGGTGAGCCACCAGCCGTGGGCCCGGTGGACGCCCGAACGGTCGCACCCGCCCGAGCCGCCCCGCCGCGCGCGTCGGAAGGACGCGCGTCGCGTGGGGTAATCGCGGTGTCGCGCTGCTCCTCTACGGTCGGATGGAGTGCCAGGAACGTTGATGCCGCGACCTCGATCGTGAGGGCTTTCGGCAGCGTTCGGACGCGGAAGGAGAAACCCTGGGCGGGTGGAGTGATCTGAAGCCCGCGGAAGCCGGCGTTGGTCTCGTTGACCAACTTCGCCTCGCTGGCGAGCATGCCAAGCCAGAGGTGCTTTTGCGGCTGGTCCAGCAGTCGAGTCCCAGCGGGAATGAACGTACCGGCCGCTCGACTGACGATGCGACGTGAGAGGCAGCCCAGAAGAGCGTCATATCTCTGGGCGGGGGTTTCGGCCATCGTGATGGCATGGCCATGATGAAACACGGACATGGCGAAGCTCCTGTGTCAAGGGACGTGGGCAGGAAGCCATGGGCACGTCCGGGCGACCCCTCGCGTGACCTGCATGTGGTGTGAGATGGGAGAGCTACGTGTGTACTGCGCTTCTGGCCGCATAGCGTAGCAAGGGCGAAAGTGCCCGTGCACGCTGATCAACCCAACTCCGGTTTCACGGTGCAGATTTGATGAATCGACAGTCCCGCGTCACGCGGGGTCGTCAAGCGTCGCCCCATCTGAGTGCCGCGACGATGAGAACGGTGCGACTCGTTCCGCACAGGCCGAGGGCGCGGTGAGGTGTCGGGCAGTCCCGAGATATGAAGCTCCGGATCGACGTTGATCACCCAGCCCCGGGCAGATGCCCTCCACGTGATCGACGGGGACACTCGCGCGTGGTCGGCCGCCTACTGCCGGGCAACGGATAACAAGCGCGGTACGCCAAATGGGCAGGTCAGGTCGCATGTGATGCGGGAGCATTGCGGGAGCGGACGCCCTTTGATGGAGTGCTCGCGGACTCCCTGATGCTGTCCGAGCTGGACGGGGTGTAGCCCCTGACCTGCACGGGAGTCCGCGAGCTGGATCATGACTCACCCAGTTGGACGAATGCCTTTCGACTTTTAATCCGTTGGTTGTGGGTTCGAGTCCCACACGGCCTACATGGTGGCGCCCCGCCCGGTTCCGACCGGGCGGGGCGCTTCGCCGTCTCCGGACCCGGCCGTGCCGGCCGGAGGCCAGAGGCCAGAGGCCGTCTCCCCCCGCCCGAAGGCGAGGGGCGTCGTGCTGCGGGGCAGGGATGTCCGGCAGGTGCCTTGTCAGTCCTCGTCGTCGGCGGACGGCGGGAGGTCGGGCTCGAGGAACAGTCCCTGATACCGCGGGACGGGCTGCTCGCCGGAGGCGTCTGTGCGGGCGGCCGCCTCGCCGTAGGCAGATTGCGCCGGCAGCGTCTTCTCAGGCACTCGTACTCCAGTTCTTGCACGTCGTGTGATCGAGGAAGGGACGTGCCCTTACGGGGATCGGTCGCGGGGCCGGCGGTTCCGGGCCGGCCCGGCGGATGTGTCCGACGAGGCTGTGGCGGTCGGTGACGAGCCGGCTGATCGTTGTGGCCTGCCCGCTGATCCGATCCTGCCGGCCGGCAGCGTCTGCCTTCAGCCCATCGATCTGATGCTGCAGGTTATCGCGGATGGCGGTGAAGTCCTCCCGTTTTTCTGCCGGGGTGTCCCGCGTGCGGCTCGGGCCGCCCGGACGCCGCAGAAGCCGGTGGCTGCCGACACGCCGATCGAGGTCCAAGTCCCAGGGCTCATAAGGGGCCTTACCCGCAGGGGCATGGCGACCCCAGGGAGGTACCGACGGGACGGTGTCCGATTTAGTGCTTTCCTCGGGCGGTCCGGATTTATTCAACAGCCTTGCTTTTCTAATGGTCTTGACCAATACCCGAGCGGTTGGCAGGCTGGAATGGCCGTAACCGATCATGCGTTCTCGTCGTGCGAGGCGTTCATCGGATACGTGTCATATTCCGAGACAGGGGGCCGGATGGGAAAGCGCTCGCCGCGGTCGGCGCAGCAGTGTGGGTGCCGGTAGGTCACATCACCTGTCTCGCGATCCGAGAACGCATCAGTGCCTGGTCAGAGACGTCTCTAAGTGTTGCAAGGGTCCCGTCGCGGGACTGATGCGCACCCCTGTGCGGTGCGCCCTTGCATTTCTTCGTCATGCATTGGTCTCGCAAGAATTCGTTGCGGGTCGTGCTGCCTTGCCATGCATTTCTTCCGTGGACTGTCAGGGAATAGGAGGCTTGCGTCAGACGTGCAAGGAAAACAGATCACACACAAAGGCGTATCCGTCACATACGCGCCCGAGTTCGAATCCTCGGGCCACATCGATGATCTCTGGGCACGCGTGGCCCTGCCGGCCGCGGCGCCCGAGCCGGCCGCCGAGCCTGTGGTGGCACCCGGTCTGCGCCTTGCCCTGTCGCTGCTGGAGGAAGGCGTACTGACCAGTCGTGCGAACCGCTCCTGCGGTTCGTACGTGGCGCGGGCGGTTCCGTCGGCCGGGGCGGTGTACCCGTACGAGTTCGCCGTCCTCGCCATGGAGAACGGTCTGCCGACCGCCTTCCGGATCGACACCGACCGCCGTACCTGCGCCCGGTTGGCCGTCGGCGCACGCGTCACCGCCGCGCTGGACGCCTCCGTGCTCTCCGTTCCGGAGGACGGCGGGGCGCTGGTGGTCACGCTCACCCGTCCCTGGCTCTCGATGCGCAAGTACGGCGACCGCGGGTACCTGTACACCCAGCTCGACGCCGGGCACGCGGCCGGGAACCTCTTACTGGCCGCTGCCGGCCGTGGCGCCACGGGGGCGCTTCGGCTGCGCTTCCCGAGGGAATCCCTCTCGGAGTTGCTGGAGGCGGGCGAGAACTGCCGCGAGATCCATTCCGCGACCCTGGTACCCGCCGGCCCGGCAGACGCGGCGGGAGAGGCCGGCCCGGCCGACGCCGCCGCGGCGTGGACCCGCTGGACCGTGCACGACGAGACCGACCGGGAGCTGCGCGGCTCCACCTGGCGGTCGTGGCTGGAGAGCACCTGCTGGGACTCCGTCGCCGCGTGGCCCGAGCACTCCGGCGCTCCGAGCCTCCATTCCGTACCCGCACCACTCACGCGGATCCGCACCGACCGGCAACTGCCCGACGCGCCCGACGGCTTGGGCAAGCCGTCCGAATGGTCGGAACTGATCGCGACCCGCGCCTCCAGCAAGGCGTTCACGGGCGAACCGGTCTCCGCCGACTCCGTCTGGCGGGCCGTCTCGGCCCTGTCTACGTCGCTGGCCACCGACCTCCCCGACGCCTCGCCGCTGTCCGCGACCCTGGTCCTGCGGTCCACGACGGACCCCGAGCAGGACGGCGTCTACCGGCTGCGGACCGGCGAGCGGCAGCCAGGACGGCTGCCCTCCACCGACGAGGTGGCCCGTGCCTGCATGCAGCAGCGCGCGCTCGCCGGGGCCTCCGCCGTCCTCCTCCTCCACGTGCCGCGTACCTCGCTCGCCGGGGCCGACTCGGCCGCCGGCGCCGAGAACCTGCGCGAACTCGGCTTCCGCTGCGGTGCCTTGGGGCAGCTGCTCTACCTGGGCGCGAACCGCGCGAAGGTCGGCGTGACCGCCATCGGCGGCTTCGACACCCCGCTGTGGCGCACGCTGGCGGGGCTGCCGGAGGACGACGAGATCCTGTACGCCCTGCTGCTCGGCTGCCCGGACGACTCGGGCATCAAGTTCGACCGGCTTGCCATGGCGCACGCCCAGAACGAGCGGTGAGCCCGATGCGCGCCGTACTTCCCGATCTCCTCACCGACGTCCTCGCCCGCCACGGCGAGCGCGTCGCGGTCACCGACGCCGACGGTTCGCTCGGATACACCGAACTCGCCGACCGGGCCCGTACCGCCGCCGACCGGCTCGCCCGGTACGACGTGGCGGGCGAGCGGCTGCGGGTGGGCCTGTACGCCACCAACTCCGTCGACTACGTGGTCGGCTACCTCGCCACGCTGTTCGCCGGGGCCGTGCCCTTCCTGGCCGACTCCGCCTTCGGTCCGTACGACCTCTCCCGGATCGCCGAGGACTGCGGCCTCGATCTGCTGATCCACGCCCCGGGCGCCGATGTCTCCGCCGTCGTGGACGAGGCCCTCGACGACGGCGGCGCGTTCGGCGCCCTCGCGGTCGGCCGGGTGCGCCGGACCGGCGCACCCCGCCCGCCGCTGCTGGACGACACCGAGGTGTGCCGCTTCACGTCCGGCTCGACCGGCCGGCCCAACTGCATCGAGTTCTCCGGCGCGGCCGTGTCCGCGGCGGCCGCCAACTGGGTCAAGGGCACCGGGCTCTCGGCCGACGACCGGATCGCGTGCTTCGCCGCGCTCTCGAACGGCCTGGCGTTCAACACCTCCTTGCTGGCGGCCTTCCTGCCGGGCGCCTCGCTGCACCTGTCGCACGGACTGCCCACCGCCTCCCGGGTCGTACGGCTCCTGGAGAGCACCGCGGCCACCCGGCTGGTGGCGTTCCCGGCCCTGTACGAGTCGATCGTGCGGCGTTCCCCGAAGGAAGGCTTCGGGGCCGTCCGTACCGCGATCTCCTCCGGCGCCCCGCTGCGCGAGACCGTGCGCCAGGAGTTCACCCGGCTCACCGGCGTACCGATCCACAACTACTACGGGGTCGCCGAGACCGGGCCGCTGACCTACGCCCCCGACGGGGCGGGCACCGGACTCGGAGCGCCGCTGCCGGGTGTGTGCCTGCTCGCGGAGGAGCAGAACATCCGGGTCAGGAGCGAGTCGATGGGGTCGCGGTACCTCAACGCGCCCGGCGTGTTCGAGGAGCGCGTCGACGCCGAGGGGTACTACCGCACCGGCGACCAGGGCCATCTGCTCGACGGCGCGCTGCACCTGACCGGCCGGACGAGCCGGCTGGTCAACGTGGGCGGCCGCAAGATCGACCCGATCGAGATCGCCGACGTGCTGCGCACGGCCGACGGGGTGCTGGACGCGGTCGCCTTCGAGGCCGAGAACCAGCACGGCGAGCCGACCCTGGCCGCCGTGGTCGCCGTCGAACCCGGCGTGACCGCGCAGTCCCTGCGCACGCACTGCGCGGCGACGCTGCCCTCGTTCAAGGTGCCCGGAATCCTCCGGCTGGTGGACCGCATCCCGGCGAACTCGATCGGCAAGCCGTCCGTCGAGCGCCTGCGGCGCCTGCTCAGCGAGCCCCAGAGCAACTGAATCCCTTTCGAGACACAGGAACTCCCCATGGACAGCACCGCGCTCCGCACCAAGATCCTCGACCTCGCAGTCGCCGCGGGGGACGGCAGCGTCTCCGCCGCCGAACTCGCCGCCGCCAACTACTCGCTGCGCGACGTCGGCTACTCCTCGCTCTCGTACATGCGCCTGATCGACAGCATCGAGAACGAGGTCGGTGTCTACCTGGACCCGGAGGCCGACATCGAGCACTACGAGAGCATCGACTCCGTCACGGCCCTGGTCGTCGCCAGCGGGGTGGGCGCCGATGCCTGAGAGGGCGGTGAGCGGCTGTCCCACGATCGGGATCGTCGGTCTCGGGCGGCTCGGCTCGGCCCTGCGGTCGGTCTGTGAGGCCGACGGTACGAGGGTCTCCCTCACCGCCTCCCGCCGTGGCGGCTGGGCCGCCGAGGCGGTCCCCGACGTGCTCGTCGACGCCAGCGCACCCGAGGCGCACGCCGACGTCCTCGATTTCTGCGCCACCCATCGCGTACCGCTCGTCGCCTGCGTCTCCAACCTCACCGACACCCAGTGGAAGGCGCTGGAGGAGCTGGCCGAGCTGGTGCCGGTGGTCCGGGCCACCAACCTCTCCTTCGCGCACTACCTTCAGGTGCGCATCGCCGAGTTCACCGCCGGCCTCGCCACGGGCCGGTTCGGGGCGACCACCACCGTCCGGGAGCGGCACCCGCTCGGCAAGGCGCACCGTCCCAGCGCCACCGCGCTGGCGCTCGCGGACACCTGGGCGGGGGCGAGCGGCCGGGCGGTGGCCGACATCGCCGACGAGCGGGCTGGACTGCCCGTCAGCGAACACGAGTTGACCCACACCTGGGACGGCGAGTCGCTGCACGTACGGCACCACGTCGGCAGTTGGACCGTGCCGGCCCGGGGCGCCCTGGCCGCCGCCGACTGGGCCCGCGCCGCGGCTCCCGGCCTGGTCACCATGCGGAACGTCTACGACGACCTGACAGCGAGGAACACGACATGAGCACCGATGAACCCCGGCCGCTGAATCCGGCCGAGAGCCGGCTCGTCCTTCAGGTGGCGATCGGCGCCCGGATGCTGTCCCTCGACGGGCACGACGACTTCAACCAGGGCCAGATCTCCGCGCGGATACCGGGCCGGGACGAGTTCTTCATCAAGGGCGCGCTGGTCGGCTTCGACGAGGCCGCCCCGGCGGACGTGGTCCGCTGCTCGGTGGACCACACCCTGCCCGCGCCGCCGCTGGCGCCGCCGGAGCTGCCGCTGCACCAGGCCATCTACCGGGCCCGCCCGGACGTCAACGGCATCGTGCACAGCCATGCGCCGTACACCCTGCTGTTCGGTGCGACCGACCTGCCGATGCGCCCGATCTCGCACGACGGTGCCTACTTCCGCGACCGGATCGGCCTGTTCACCGAGACCAGCAACACGGTCCTGGACATCGAGACCGGTGACCACATCGCGAAGGACCTCGACGGGCACCCGGCCGTCCTGCTGCGCAACCACGGTGGAGTGATCGTCGGCAAGAGCGTCCGGCACGCCTCCGTCTTCGCCCAGGTCCTCGAACGGGCCTGCCGTCTTCAGCTGACCGCCGAGAGCACCGGCGTCCCGTACACGTGGTCCACCGAGCAGGACGTGGCCGCCAAGCAGGACTTCATCTACGCCGACCTCTCGGTCCGCTCGTACTGGGACTACGCGGTCCGCCGGGTCGGCCGGCACTGGCCGGAGACCCTCGACTGGGGCCGTGGCTGACCCGTCGAGCCCCCCACCCGAACGGTCTCCACAGGTGGAAGATCCGTCGCTCACCACACCCCACATCACGGAGGTCGTCCGATGAAGGTCCAGCGCATCCTGCCCACGGAGGAGGCGGCCGATCTGCTCGGCCTGGTCCGGGAGATCGCGGCCGCCGAGCTCGCCCCCCGGGTCGCCGAGTTCGAGGCGGGCCACGAGTTCCCCCGGGAGATCGTGCGCACCCTGGGCAAGGCCGGGCTGCTGAGCCTGCCGTACCCGGAGGAGTACGGCGGTGGCGGGCAGCCGTACGAGGTCTACCTCCAGGCGCTGGAGGAGATCGCGTACCACTGGTTCGGGGTGGCCGAGGCGGTCAACGTGCACAACCTCGCCTGCTTCGGCACCGCCACGTACGGCACTCCGGCCCAGCGCGAGGAGCTGCTGCCGGACATGCTGAGCGGCGAACTGCTCGGCGCGTACTGCCTGTCGGAGGCGGAGGCCGGCTCGGACGCGGCCTCGCTCACCACCCGGGCGGTACGGGACGGCGACGGGTACCGCATCACCGGCACCAAGGCCTGGGTCACCCACGCCGGTCACGCGGACTTCTACAACGTGTTCAGCCGGACCGGCGGGCCGGGGGCCCGCGGTCTCTCCTGCCTGGTCGTCCCGGGCGGTACGCCGGGCATGGTCGTGCACGAGCCGGAGCGGAAGCTGGGCGTCTGGTCCAACCCCACCGCGCAGGTCGGCTTCGAGGACGTCCGGGTGCCGGCCGGACGCCTGATCGGACGCGAGGGCAAGGGCTTCCTGATCGCGATGGGCGCCCTGGACTGCGGCCGCCTGGGCATCGCGGCCTGCGCGGTCGGCATCGCGCAGGCCGCCGCCGACTACGCCGTGCGGTACGCGAAGGAGCGCCGCCAGTTCGGGCAGCGGATCGTCTCCTTCCAGGGCGTCGGCTTCCTGCTGGCCGACATGGCCACCCAGATCGCGGCGGCGCGCGCGCTCACCCTGGCGGCGGCCCGCCTCAAGGACGCCGGGCTGCCGTACTCGCTGGAGGCGGCGAAGGCCAAGCTCTTCGCCACCGACATGGCGATGAAGGTGACCACCGACGCGGTGCAGGTGCTCGGCGGCGCCGGTTACGTCTCCGACCACCCGGTGGAGCGCTGGATGCGCGAGGCCAAGCTGCTGCAGATCGTCGAAGGCACCAACCAGATCCAACGCATGGTCATTTCGCAGGGCCTGGACTAGCCCTCCGTCGCGGTCGGGCCGATGTCAGCGGCTCGGGCCGACGTCAGCGGATCGGGGCCGACGTCAGCGGCTCGGGCGATGTCAGCGGCCCCTTTCAGCGGCCTCGTACGAGGCAACCACCGAAGGAAAGGTGTGGAACACGATGACCACGCTCGAGGAGCGGACCATCAGACTGGAGTCCGCGCGCGCCGGGACCGGCCCGGCCACCTGGGGGCAGCGGGCGATCTGGGGTGTCGTCACCCGGCTCGGCGACGACGCCCCCCGGTACAACCTGCGGCTCGACCTCCCGCTCACCCCGCCCCGCCCCGCCGGCCGCGTACTCGCGGACCTGACGGAGCTGCTCCGGATGCACGACAGCCTGCACACCAGGCTCCTGCCGGTCGGCGAGGACGGTCTGGAGCAGGTCGTGGACGGGTCCGGCGAGCTTCCGGTGGAGGTCCGCGCGTGCTCCGGGGCGGAGGCCCCGGCGGTCGGTGAGGCCCTGATGGAGGAGCTGGCCGGGCGCTCCTTCGACCACGCGCGGGAGTGGCCGTTCCGGGTCGGCCTGGTGGAGTGCGAGGGCCTGGTCCACCGGCTGGTGCTCGCGGCCTCGCACACCGCGATGGACCTCTGGGGCGAGGGCCGGATGCTCCGCGACCTGGAGCTGATCGAGGCGGGGGAGTCCGCCGAGGCGCTGCTCCTGGCCCGCCCCGCCCTCCAGCCCCTGGAGGCCGCGGCGGTCCAGGCGTCGCCGCTCGGCCGTCGCCGGGACGAGGGGGCCCGGCGCTACTGGTGCGAGCGGCTCACCGCCGGCCCGCGCCGGATCTTCCTGGACCCCGCGGATCCGGAGCGCGCGGTGACCGATCCGGGCCGGATGTTCCCCAACGCCCTGCTGCACTCGCCCGCGCTGGCGGTCGCCGTCGAGCGGGTGGCGGAGAAGCTGGGGGTGAGCGATGCCGCGGTGCTCCTCGGCGCGGCCTCGCACCAGCTGGCCAGGATGTCCGGGAGCAGCGACGTGCTGTTCCAGGTGGTGGTGAGCAACCGCTTCCAGCCGGCCGCCGCCGAGTCGGTGAGCACGATGGCGCAGGAGGCGGTCTTCCTCCTCACGGACGCGGACAAGGACTTCGAGGACGCGGTACGGCGGACACGGTCCGTCTCGTTCAGCGCGTTCCGGCACGCGGGGTACGACAAGTGGGCGCTGGACCGGGAGGTGGCGGGCCTGGTCGAGCGGGGCGAGGCGGGCGACCACTCGTGCTGGTGGAACGACACCCGGGACCCGGGCGACGGGCCGTTCGACACGGTCGGTCGGCCGGCGGCGCCGCTGAGCGAGCTGGCCGGCCGGACCGTGTTCAGCTGGCCGACGGAGTTCCTGCCGCGGGTGAACGTGTCGGTGGCGGTGGACGTGCTGTCCGCCCCGGGGGCCCTGGAACTCTGCATGACCGCGGACCCGGCGGTCCTCTCCCGTGAGGGGATGGAGCGCTTCCTGCGCGGGGTCGAGGAATCGGTGATCGCCGAGGCGACCGCCCAGGGGGACGAATGAGCAAGCGATACGCGGGAATCGCCTGGACCGGCGCGGGCTACCAGGTCGAGGTCCTCGACACCGCCGGGCACCGGGTGACGGAGCCGAGCAGCTGGGGCGCCGCGCAGGTGGCCGAACTCGTGGCCCGGCTCCGGGAGCTGGGCGAGGAGCAGCCGCTGGCCGCGGTGTTCGACAGCACCAACGGCCTGCTCGACGGGCCGATGACGGCGGCCGGTCTGGAGGTCTACCGGGCCGACCCCTGGCTGCTGCCGGACCGGCCGGAGTTCGGTTCGGTCCCGGCCGCCCGCCTTGCGGAGCAGGCACGGAGCGAGCCCGGCGCGCTGGCCCGGGTGACCGCCGAAGGGGGCAGCCTGACCGGCCGCGCCGACGAGTACTTCGACGGCGTACGGCGCAGCGAGCCGATCCAGGCCGCGCTGACGGCGGCGGGACGCTGCATCGAGCACGGCCGAAGGGACACGCCGCAGGTCGCGCTCACCTTCGACGACGGCCCCGATCCCGTGCACACCCGCCGGATCCTGGAGATCCTGGACCGCTACGGTGTGCGGGCCACGTTCTTCTGCGTCGGTCACCATGTCGCGGCGCTCCCCGACGAGGTGCGCCGGATCGCCGCGGCCGGCCACGAGCTCGGCAACCACTCCTGGTCGCATCCCTTCCTGCCCGACCTGACACCGGATCAGCTGCGGGAGCAGATCGACCGGACGACGGAAGCGGTGGCGCGGCTGACCGGTGAGGCCCCGACGCTGTTCCGGCCGCCGTACGGCGCGCTGACCCCGGAGGTGCTGGCCGCCCTGGCGGACCATCCCACCACCATGACGATGTGGGACGTGGACTCCCGCGACTGGTCCAGGCCGGGCCCGGAGCGGATCGCCGAGACCGTGCTGGGGGCCGCCGGGCCCGGCTCGGTGGTGCTGATGCACGAGGGCGCGGGCGATCGCGGCCAGACCGTGCGGGCCCTTCCCTCGATCATCGAGGGCCTGCTCGCGCGCGACCTGGAGCTGGTCACGGTGGGAGAGCTGCGCCCGGCGACCGTCCAGGCCGAGCCGAGCCGCTGAACTTCGCCCCGATCGCCCCCGCCGTGATCCGCCCCCCCTACCGCCCCTCTGTGCCGCGCCCCGCTCGACCATCAAGCTCACCCTCACGCTGGAGTAGTGAAGAGACATGAACGATCACTCGGCAGACCCCTCTGCGGCGGGGCCTCCCTCGCAGATCAAGGACCGGCCCGCCGAGGCGTCGTCGGCGGCCGGAGAACCGGCGATCTGGACCCGTAACTTCCAGTACTACTTCACCGCCCGCAGCGCGGGCCTGCTCGGCTGGGCCATGCTGCCCGTCGCGGTCTCGGCCGGGCTGCTCAGCGCCGGGTACGGCCTGAGCACCGCCGGGTACGCGATGGCCTTCCTGGTGGGCCCGTTCGCCGGGCTCGTGCTGTTCGGCGGGGTGCTCGCCGACCGGTTCACCGCCCGCCGGATGATGATCGTGGCCGACCTGGCCAACCTCACCGCCCATGTCCTGCTCGCCTTCCTCTTCATCCAGGGCATCGACCACCTCTGGCACCTGTACGGGGTGCTGATGGTGGTCGGCACCGCCAACGCGATGTTCCAGCCGGGCGCCTCCTCGACCGTCCCGCTGGTGGCCCGGGACGTGCAGGGCGCCAACGGGGTGCTGCGCATATCCGAGGCGTTCACCGCGCTGGGCGGCCCGGCGCTGGCCGGTGTGCTCGTCGGCGTCGGCGCCACCGGCTGGGTGATGGTGATCTCCGCCGTTGCGTACGGGACCAGCGCGGTGTGCCTGCTCGCGCTCCGGCTCGGGATGGTGCCCGCCCCGCCGGCCGGCGAGAGCCTCGGGCGCAACCTGGTGGTCGGCTGGCACGAGTTCCGCTCCCGCAGCTGGCTCTGGGGCGTGATCGTGATCTGGATGTTCTTCGCGATGCTCTCCTGGGGCCCGCAGCTGACGCTCGCCGCCGGCGTGATCGTGCCCGCGCACGGCGCCACCGCCTTCGGCCTGCTCAACTGCGCCTTCGGCGCGGGCACCGTGGCCGGTGGTCTGCTGGCGATCCGCTACAAGCCCGAACGGCCGCTCGCCGCCGGGGCCGTGGCGCTGCTGGCCTTCCCGCTCTACCCGCTCGGCATCGTCCTCGACTGGCCGGTCTGGCTGCTCGCCGTCGCCCAGGTGGTGGTCGGCGTCGGCATCACGTTCTGGGGCGTCATGTGGGCCACCAGCGTGCAGACCCAGGTGCCGGGTGAGGTGCTCAACCGCGTCCACGCCTACGAGGTCGCGGGCTCCGTCGGCATGTTCCCCATCGGCAGCGCGCTGGCGGGTCCGGCGGTCGCCGCGTTCGGTACGGACAAGGTGCTCCTGGTGGGTGTCGTGGTCGCTCTCCTCACCGCCGTCGCCCTCCTGTCGACCCAGCCCATCCGCACGCTGGGCCGGGTCCCGAACCGCGCCTGAGCGGCCCCTTGGAGGGCGTGCCTGAGCGGGGCGGCCCGGAAGGCGGCCCGGTCGATGGCACCCCTAGGCCCGGGCGGCGGCCCGGTCGACGGTCACGGCCGAGAAGATCAGGCCGTCGTGGACGTACCAGCGTCCGGTCATCCGGGAGAGCGGACGCCCGGCCACCACCGGGCCGGTCCGGCGCAGTACGGCGGTGAACACGTCGGATCCGGGATCGAAGTCCAGTTCCGTCTCCTGGAAGCCGAGCGAGCCGCCCGCCAGGGGGTACCACGCCTTGTAGACGGCCTCCTTGGCGCTGAAGAGCAGCGTCTCCCAGTGCACTTCGGGGTGCCCGGCGCCGAGTGCCGCGAGGTGCGGCACCTCGGCAGGGGAGGCGATCTTGGTGAGCACGCCTCGCGGAAGCGGGGCGTGCCGCTCGGCGTCGATGCCGATCGAGGCGTGGCGATCGTCGAGGGTGAGCGCGGCGGCCCGGTATCCCAGGCAATGGGTCATGCTGCCCACCACCCCCGAGGGCCACAGCGGCTCGTGCCGGTCACCGGACAGTACGGCGACGGCCGGCAGCCCCAGATCGACCATGGCGCGCCGGGCCAGGTGCCGAACGGTGGTGTACTCGCGACGGCGTTCGTCGACGGCGTTGCGTACCGCCGCTTCCTCTCCCGGAAAGAGCCGGGCGTCCGGAGGATCGCCGAAGGACTCGGCGACGGCGACTCCTTCCGGCATGAGATCAGCGATCATGCGCCCAGCGTAGGGCGCTCCGGGCGGCCCGAGCAGACCGGAACGGGTGACGTGCCCCAGACGGCTCGGGAGTTCGCGGTTCCTCCTCCCTCACCGTCGTGACGCGCCACCCGCGAGCTGACCGGGGGGCCGGTGCCCGCGCTCCCCTCAGTCCTCCAGGCCCGGCACTCCCAGCTCCGCCATCCGCTCCGGGTCCGCGATGATCTGGATCTGCACGATGCGCTCGTCCACGACCGTGAAGGCCATGAGCCCGAACAGTCGGCCGTCCACGTACGAGACGATGCCCGGGGCGCCGTTGACCAGCACCTTCCGGTACTCGCGCCGGAAGCGGGCGTACAGGAGCGCCTGGTTGACGACCGCCTCGGCGCCACGGACGAGGCCGGAGGCCGCCGCGAGCGCCTTGCCGCCGTCCACCCGCAGGACCACGTCCGGGTCGAGGACCGCGAGCAGCCCCTCGAAGTCGCCGCCGTGCGAGGCGGCCATGAAGGCGTCGACGACCTGGCGCTGCCGGGCGATGTCGGGCGCCGGGGACGGGGCGGCGCCCTGGACGCGGCGGCGGGCGCGGCTCGCGAGCTGGCGGGTCGCGGCCGGGGTGCGGTCCACGATCGGGGCGATCTCGTCGAAGGAGACGGCGAACATGTCGTGCAGGACGAAGGCGAGCCGCTCGGCCGGACCCAGCGTCTCCAGGACCACGAGCAGTGCGAGCCCCACCGAGTCGGTGAGCAGCGCCTCCTCCTCGGGGTCGCGGGTGGTGCCCTCCGCGCCCCGGACCAGCGGATCGGGGATGAAGTACTCCAGCGGGTCCTCCCGGCGGGAGACGCGCGAGCGCAGCATGTCGAGGCAGACCCGTCCGACGACCGTCGTCAGCCAGCCGCTGAGGTTCTGCACATCGCTGATGTCGGAGCGGCTGAGCTTGATCCACGCTTCCTGGACGGCGTCCTCGGCCTCGCTCAGGGACCCCAGCATCCGGTACGCGACCGCCTTCAGATGCGTGCGGTCGGCCTGGAAGCGCTCGGCCAGGAGGTCCTTCTCGTCCATCGGTGTCTCCCTCGTTGATGACCGTCATCGAGATGACGGACGGCGCCGGCGAAACGTGACGGGTTCGCACCCCCGAACCCTCCGCTGCGTGAGATCCCCTGTCGTCCCCCGCAGAACGCCCGGAAATCCCCGGCCGATGGGCCGCACTGCCGGGGATTGCCACTTCAGCGCCGTGATCTTCGACCGTAGATTTTCATGCATGACGACAACCGCGCAGGTCAACGCTGTACTTCGCACCCCGCCCGCCTCTCCCGAGGCCGCGGCCGCGTACTTCTCCGCCAGCCTCGCCTTCCACGCCGACGTCTCCGATGTCGCGGGCGCCCTCGCCACCGACGGCGACCCCGGCTTCGTGGTCCTGGACTCCCGCTCCACCGCGTCCTGGGACCAGGGCCATGTCCCCGGCGCGGTCCACCTGCCGACCGCGCTCATCGCCGAGCAGGCCGAGCAGCTGCTCGACAAGGCCGTGCCCGTGGTCACGTACTGCTGGGGCCCGGGCTGCAACGGCGCCACGCGCGCCGCGCTCGCCCTGGCGCAGCTGGGCTACCAGGTGAAGGAGATGCTCGGCGGCTTCGAGTACTGGGTCCGCGAGGGCTTCCCGTACGAGACGTGGGAGGGCCCCGGGAAGAAGGAGGCGGACCCGCTCACGGCGCCGGTCGACGCCGAGGACTGCGGCTGCTGAGAACGCCGCGGGAAAACCGATTAGGGGATCGGCTCACCATGCCGTAAGGTCATATTCACCGACGCGGGGTGGAGCAGCTCGGTAGCTCGCTGGGCTCATAACCCAGAGGTCGCAGGTTCAAATCCTGTCCCCGCTACTCAGTAGCAACGAAGGCCCGGATCCAGTCACTGGATCCGGGCCTTCGTCGTGTCCGGGGGTCCGGGCCGTCGGGCTTGACCTTTACGCAACGTCAAGATTTAGCGTTTTCCTCATGGAGTGGTCGATCCAGGAGATCGCCAAGAAGGCCGGCACCACCAGCCGCACTCTCCGGCACTACGGAGAGCGCGGACTGCTGGAGCCGAGCCGGATCGGCGCCAACGGTTACCGGTACTACGACCAGGCGGCGCTCGTGCGGCTGCAACGCATCCTGCTGCTGCGCGAGCTCGGGCTCTCCCTGCCCGCCATCGCCGAGGTCCTGGAGGGTCAGCGGGACACGCCGGCCGCCCTGCGCACCCATCTGCTGCTCCTCGAACAGGAGCGGGAGCGGATCGGGCGGCAGATCGAGGCGGTGCGGACCACTCTCCACAAGACGGAGAACGGAGAAGAACTCATGGCGGAAGAAGTGTTCGACGGATTCGATCACACGCAGTACGAGGAGGAGGTCACCGAGCGCTGGGGCCGCGACGCGTACGAGAAGGGCGACCGCTGGTGGCGCTCGCTCAGCGCCCAGGAGAAGCAGGCGTTCATGGACGAGCAGGCCGGCATCGCCCGTGACTTCGGGCAGGCGGCACGGGACGGCCTCGCCGCCGACAGCGACGAGGTCCAGGCGATCGCGCGTCGCCACGTCGCATGGCTGTCGACCACCACGACGCCGACGAAGGAGTACGTGATCGGCCTCGGCCAGATGTACGTCGACGACCCGCGCTTCGGTCAGAACTACGACCAGCACGGCGAGGGCACCGTCCTTCTCGTCCGGGACGCGATGGCCGTCTACGCGGAGCGCAACCTGTGAGCGGCCGGCCCCGGGGTCTGCCCTGCTGAGGTAACCCACTTGGCCGAGCGAAGGTCGCCGCGCGGCGCGGCGCCCGGCACCCTGGGGTGGGCGCGGTACGGTCCGTCGCCGTGTACGGACCGGGCAGGAGAGCACAGGTGGGGCAGGGGAGCGGGAACGGGAAGGGAAACGGGAACGGGAGCAGCGCTGACGGGAACAGCGGGAACGGGAACGGGAGCCCTCGGGCGCGTGCCGAGCGGACCCGCCGGTTCCTCCGCGCCCTGCCCCCGCTGGTGATCCTCGGCGGGGTCGTCTTCGACCTCTCCACCCCGCCCGCGTACACGGCCGCCCCGATGTTCTCGGCCGCGCCGCTCCTCGCCGCCCCGTTCTTCTCCATGCTGACGACGCTGCTCACGGGCATCGCCGCGATCCTCGCCGGCGTCGGGCTGCACCTCTACAACGGCACCTCCAGCGAAGTCCCGTCCCTCACGGAGACGTTGACCGTCATCACGGTCTCCGCCCTCGCCCTGCTGGTCAACCGGGTCGTACTGCGCAGCGGGGAGCGGCTCGCCTCGGCGCGCGTGATCGCGGAGACCGCGCAGAAGGCCGTCCTGCCGACGCCCGCCGAGCGGATCGGCGGGCTGCACGTCGCCGCCCGCTACGAGGCCGCGCAGGCGGACGCGTTCATCGGCGGTGACCTGTTCGCCGTCCAGGACACGCCGTACGGGGTACGGCTCGTGGTCGGCGACGTCCGGGGCAAGGGGCTCGACGCGGTCGAGGCGGTCGCCATCGTGATCGGCGCCTTCCGGGAGGCGGCCGAACAGGAGGCGACGCTCGAGGGCGTCGCGCAGCGGCTGGAGCGGGCCCTGGCCCGGGAGGGCACGCGCCGCTCCAGCCTCGACGCCATCGAGGGGTTCACCACCGCCGTCCTGGCCGAGATCCCGCGCGGGGACGGGCACGTACGGGTGGTGAACCGCGGCCACCCCGAGCCGCTGCTGCTGTACGCGGACGGGGGCCTCGCCCACCTCGAACCGACCGAGCCCGCCCTGCCGCTCGGCATGGGGGAGCTGGCCGCCTGGCCGGACCGGGCCGACGAGGTTCCGTACCCCCCGGGCGCCACGCTGCTCCTCTACACCGACGGGCTCTCCGAGGCGCGCGACGCCTCGGGGGCCTTCTACGATCCGGCCGAGCGGCTCGCCGGGCGGATCTTCCCGGGGCCAGAGGAGCTGCTCGACGCGCTGGTCGACGACGTCCGCCGGTACACGGGCGGAGGCTCCACGGACGACATGGCGCTGCTCGCGGTGAGCCGGCCTGCGGTCGGGCAGCCGGAGCGGCGCAGGACGATGCCCGTGGTGCCGTGACCATCCGTAGTGGAGAGGTACCGCTGAGATAACAATTGACGCACCATCAGTTCAGGGGGCTCGGCAAAGGTCCGTACTGAAGCGGGATCAAATCGGGCTGTACCAGTTCAATCTCGTTAATGATCAAGCGGAACAGCTTGGAATCCGGCCCTCGTGTCTATTAACGTTCGATAACGCAGCGCGGTCGTCCCAGCCGTCGTAAGAGACGGCACCGTGCGCACGCGCCGAATCTCGAAAGGGAACCGGGGAACCACTACTTGGGGTGAATCGGGCACCGTCGCACTCGTGCGACACCGCCCGTAGGAGACCTTCCTGCTCCGAACCCGTCAGCTAACCCGGTAGGCGAGAAGGAAGGAAAGGAGTACGCCTCCGTGGCGTCCAACACCCCTGCTCCCGAGGGTCTTTCTGACGGGTTCAACGCGTTCGGCGCCCCGGGCGCCGCCGGGACGGACGACGACGCCGCGACGTGGGGGGAGTGGAACCCCACCGAGGACTCCCTTCGCCAGCAGGCCCGTTCGGGCGGCCGTCACCGTGTCGTGAAGCAGCGCTCCGGATTCGCCCGCTCCTCCACCGTCCTCGGTGTCGGTGTCATCGCGGCCGTCGGCGCGGGCGGCATGGCGACCGCCAAGGACAAGCCCCCCGTCTCGATATCCCTCCCCGACCTCAACCTGCCGGACGCCTCCGAGCTGCCCGGTGTCGGCGAGCTGATCTCCGGCGAGGACGGTACGGACTCCGGGACGAACAACCCGCAGCCGCTCACGGCCACCCTGGCGCTCCCGGCCGACAGCACCCAGAAGGCCGAGGGCTCCCCGGCCGCCTCGACGGCGGACGCCGGTGAGGCGCTGCGCGCCCGCATCATGCAGCAGGCCGAGCAGCAGCAGGCCTCCGCCGACGCCGACCAGAAGGCCGCGGCGGAGAAGGCGGCCGCCGAGAAGGCGGCGGCCGAGGCTGCGGCGAAGGCGGACGCGGCGGAGAAGGCCGCGGCCGAGGAGAAGCGGAAGGCCGAGGAGGCCGCCGCGGCGAAGGCCGAGGCCGAGCGCCTCGCGAAGCTCGCCGCGAGCTACTCGCTGCCCACGTCCTCGTACACCCTCACCTCCACGTACGGCCAGTCCGGCTCCATGTGGTCCTCCGGGCAGCACACCGGCCTCGACTTCGCGGCGCCCACCGGCACCCCGGTCAAGGCCGTGCACGGCGGCACGATCAAGTCGGCGGGCTGGTCCGGCTCGTACGGCTACCGGATCGTCCTGGAGCTGGAGGACGGTACGGAGGTCTGGTACGCACACCTGTCCTCGATGACGGCGAGCGTCGGCCAGTCCGTGGGCACCGGTGACACCATCGGCCGCGTGGGCGCGACCGGCAACGTGACCGGGCCGCACCTGCACCTGGAGGTCCACACCCCGGGCGGCGCGGGCGTCGACCCGGCGGCCTGGCTGGCGGGCAAGGGCATCTCGGTCTGACCCCACGCGCCGGACACGCGAAGGCTCCACGCGCTCGTTCCCACGGCTTCGGCAGTCCTGGCGGCGTCCCCCCGACGCCAGGGCTGTCGGAATACCCGTACGGCGGTGGGTGTTCGAGCCTCGCATGACCTCTCTTCGCCCGCTGGGCAGCTCCGACCTGCACGTCTTCCCCCTGGCGCTGGGCGGCAACGTCTTCGGCTGGTCCGCCGACCAGGCGCAGTCCCTCGCCGTCCTCGACGCCTACACCGCCGCCGGCGGCAACTTCGTCGACACCGCCGACATGTACTCCCACTGGGCCGAGGGCAACCAGGGCGGCGAGTCCGAGACGCTCATCGGCAAGTGGCTGGCCACCCGCGGCAACCGCTCCGACATCGTCCTCGCCACCAAGGGCGGCGCCCACCCCCAGTACAAGGGCCTCTCCGCGACCACCATCAAGGCCGCGGCGGAGGAGTCGCTGCGCAGGCTCGGCACGGACTACATCGACCTGTACTACACGCACTTCGACGACACCTCCGTCCCGGTCGAGGAGATCGTCACCGCGCTCGACCAGCTGGTGAGGGACGGCAAGGTGCGGGCCGTCGCCGCCTCCAACATCGCCCCCGAGCGGCTCCAGGCCTCCCTCGACTTCGCCGAGGCCGAGGGGCTCGCCCGCTACGTCGCCCTGCAGCCGCACTACAACCTGCTCTCGCGCGACACGTACGAGGGCGAGCTGATGGCCACCACCGAGCGGGCCGGGCTCGCGGCCGTTCCGTACTTCGCGCTGGCGTCCGGCTTCCTCACGGGCAAGTACCGCCCGGGGAAGACCGTCGACAGCGTCCGCGCCGAGGGCGCCGCCGCGCACGCCGAGACCGAGCGGGGCCGGCGGATCCTGGCCGCGCTGGACACCGTGGCCGAGGCGCACGGCGCGGAGGTCGCCACCGTCGCCCTGGCGTGGCTCGCGTCCCGGCCGACCGTCGCCGCGCCGATCGCCTCGGCCCG
This sequence comes from Streptomyces sp. NPDC022552, assembly GCF_055561875.1. Lineage (NCBI taxonomy): Bacteria > Bacillati > Actinomycetota > Actinomycetes > Kitasatosporales > Streptomycetaceae > Streptomyces > Streptomyces sp. NPDC022552. Next base: position 20,290 of record NZ_JBVHGJ010000005.1, on the reverse strand, counting down.
TACGGTCGAGCAGCTCCCGGCCCTGGTCGCGGTCGCGGACCTGCGACTGACCGACGCCGAACTGGCGCTCCTGACGGAGGCCTCCGCCGCTCAGGAGCCTGCCGGGAGGGGCGCCTAGCTGCGGTACGGGTTGTAGCCGCCGTAGTCGAGGTACTGCGGCGGCGCCCACACCCGGCCCGTCGCCCGCGCCGCGTACGTCAGGGCGGGCGACGCGACCGCCTTGCGCTGCCAGAGGTGGTGGAGCAGTTCCTGCTCGCGCGCGGTGAACTCCGGTCCCGCCGCGCCGCGCTGCGCGCGATGGCGCAGGAACGCGAGGGTCGTCGCGAACGCCTCGTACTCCCCGACCGCGGCGGCGGCCGGCTTGCCGTACGTACGGCGGGCGAAGTCACGGGCCACGGAGCGGGCCCGCATCGAGGAGAGCGCGAGCGGCTCCGCGGGCGAGAGCCAGCCGGCCGCCGCGTACGCCGGGAGCTGCCCGGATATCGTGCGCAGTTCGCGCTGTCTGCTCCATATCGCGAGCCAGGTGAGCAGGGCGAGCGTGGGCACCATGAACATGCCGTAGACCAGGATGAAGCCCAGCGGCCCGAGGATCGTCGCCGAGCCGTTCCACAGGGCGTGCATGCCCATGGCGAGGAGCAGCCCGGCCAGCGGCAGCAGCGTCCGGCGCAGTCGCAGGAACGTGCGGCGGGAGGAGGCGAGGGCGGCGAAGGCGAAGCCGAGGCCGGTGAAGACGGTGAAGAGCGGATGCGCGAACGGCGACATCACGACCCGTACGAAGAACGTGCCCGCGGTCATGGCGCCGAGGCCGCCGGAGCCGACGTCCTGGTCCTCGCCGAAGGCGTTGCCGAGATAGAGGATGTTCTCGGTGAACGCGAAGCCGGTGGCGGTGAAGCCGGCGACCACGACGCCGTCGACGAGGCCGGTGAAGTGCCGTCTGCGGAAGAGGAAGATCAGCAGGATCGCCGCGGCCTTGGCGCTCTCCTCCACGACCGGTGCGACGACCGTGGCACCGAGGGACTCGGCGGAGGCGGGGTCGGCGGTGGCGGTCGCGATCCAGCGGACCGCGAAGGAGTTGGCGAGGATCGCGACGAGCGTGGCGGCGAAGGCGCCCCAGACGAAGGCGAAGATCAGATTGCGCCAGGGGCCCGGTTCGACCCGGTCCAGCCAGCGGAACGCGGCCAGCAGCAGCGGCACGGGCAGGACGGCCAGCGCGAGCCCGACGAGGAAGCCCTCCGTCCCGGTCTGCTCCCGCACGATCGCCAGGATCACCAGCGCGCAGATCGCGAGCACGGTGATCACGGCGACGGCCCGGACCACCCTGCTGCGCCAGAAGGCGCGACGAGGCCTGTAGCGCCACTGGGCGCGGTCCGGGACGGCCGCAAAGTCCGGCTCTTCGGTGTCCCGAGTGGGGACGGGGACGCGGTTCGACACGTGAGCGACCCTAACGAGCGGGACCGACACCCGCGACGGGGTTCTCCGTCTTCGGCCGTTTCCTGTGGAGAAGTGGCACTATTTCCTGTGGAAAAGCAGGTCGTGCACGACGTGGCCCTTGTCCAGGCCCTGTCCCTCGAAACGGGTGAGGGGGCGGAAGGCCGGGCGGGGCGCGTAGCCGCCGCCGGGCTGGGTGTTCTCGAAGTCGGGGTGGGCGGAGAGCACCTCGAGCATCTGCTCGGCGTACTCCTCCCAGTCCGTGGCGCAGTGCAGGACGGCGCCGGGCTTCATCCGCGTCGCGAGCAGCGTGAGGAACTCGGGCTGGATCAGCCGCCGCTTGTGGTGGCGCTTCTTGGGCCAGGGGTCCGGGAAGTAGACGCGGCAGCCGTCGAGGGCGTCGGAGGCGAGCATCTCGCGGAGCAGGATGATCGCGTCGCCGTTGGCGACCCGGACGTTCTCCATGCCGCCCCGGTCGGCGAGACCGAGGAGGTTGCCCTGGCCGGGGGTGTGGACGTCGACGGCGAGGATGCCGGTGCCGGGGTCGGCGGCGGCCATCCGAGCCGTGGCCTCGCCCATGCCGAAGCCGATCTCCAGGACGACGGGAAGGCCGCCGAACATCTCGTTCAGATCGAGGATCCGCTTGCCGTCGATGTCGAGACCCCAGTCGGGCCAGCGCCTCAGCATCGCCTCGGCCTGACCGGCGGTGACGCGGCTGCGGCGGGGCTGGAAGCTGCGGATCCGCCGCTCGTGGTGCGACCCGGCGGGATCGGGCAGCGGCCCTTCCCCGGGGGCGAACATCCGACTGCCCCGCCGGGCGACGGCGGGCTCGGTACGGGCGACGGTTTCACGGGTCTCAGACACAATGCGTCCAATTCTACGTGCCGGGGCCGGGGTGCCCCCTCCCGTCCCGGTGGGGGGCTACAGCAGAGCCAGGGCCCGGCGGGCCACCTCGCGGCCGATCGGCAGGGACGCCGTCGCCGCCGGGCTCGGCGCGTTCAGGACGTGGACCGTCCGCGGCGCCTCGCGGATCAGGAAGTCGTCCACCAGCGTCCCGTCCCGCAGCACCGCCTGGGCCCGCACCCCCGCCGGGGCCCGGCGCAGATCCGTTTCCTCCACCGACGGGAGCAGTCGGCGCACCGCCTCGGTGAAGGCCCGCTTCGACAGCGACCGGCGCAGCTCACCCGCTCCGTACCGCCAGTGGTCGCGCGCGATCTGCCACGACCCGGGCCACGCCAGCGTCCCCGCCAGCTCGCCGGGCCGGACGACCGACCAGTCGTATCCCTCCCGCGCCAGCGCCGGCACCGCGTTCGGCCCCACGTGCACACCGCCGTCGACGCCACGGGTCAGATGGACCCCGAGGAAAGGGAAGGCCGGGTCCGGCACCGGATAGACCAGGCCACGGATCAGCGAGGGGTCCGCCAGCTCGTAGTACTCGCCCCGGAAGGGCACGATCCGCATGCCCGGTTCGTCTCCGGCGAGCAGCGCCACGCGGTCGCAGTGCAGCCCGGCGCAGTTCACCAGGACCCGTCCGCGCACCACCGTCCCGGCCGCCGTGCGGACCGCGACGCCCCAGGGCCGACGGTCGACGGCGGTGACCTCGGAGCCGTACAGGATCCGGGCGCCGGAGGCGTCGGCGAGCTGGGCCGCCACCGCCCCGTAGTCGCAGATCCCCGTCGTGCCGACATGGATCGCGGCGAGGCCCCGCACGCTCGGTTCGTACGCGGCGATCTGGGCGGGCCCCAGCTCCCGCACGGGGATGCCGTTCTCCCGGCCGCGCTGCACGAGCGCGTGGAGCCGGGGCAGCTCGTCGCGCCCGGTGGCGACGATCAGCTTGCCGGTGACCTCGTGGGGCAGGCCGTACTCCGCGCAGAACTTGACCATCTCGGCCGCGCCCGTGACGGCGAACCGCGCCTTCAGCGAGCCCGGCCGGTAGTAGATCCCGCTATGGATCACTCCGCTGTTCCGCCCGGTCTGGTGGCGGGCCGGGCCGTGCTCCTTCTCCAGGACAGTGACGCGGGTGCCGGGCGCGGCGCGGGTCAGGGCGTACGCCGTCGACAGACCGACGATCCCGCCGCCGATCACGAGCACGTCGCAGTCGACGTCGTGCGTGGACACCTGCACCACCTCCCACCCCGATAGTGCACTGGCCCACTGACAAAGGCGCTAAACCCCGTGGGACACGCCTCACGCCGGGGCCATCAGCAGGGGCCGGGCCCGCTCCCGCAGCTCCATGACCCTCGGCTCGTCCCCGTACGGTTCGAGGCGGTGCAGAAGATCCCGTACGTACTCGGTGGTGCGGGCGGACGAGATGCGGCCCGCGACCTCCACCGCGCGCGTGCCGGCCGCGCAGGCCGCGTCCAGATTGCCCGATTCCAGCTCCGCGACCGCCGAGACCACGAGCCGCAGCCCGTGGGAGCGGACGAACTCCTCCGTCGGCCGGGACAGCGCCTGCTCGGTGAAGCGGCGGACCTGGCGCGGCGCCTTCAGGTCCCGGTAGCACTCGGCGGCGTCCGCGCAGAACCGGTCGTACGAGTAGAAGCCCAGCCACGACGGGTCGGCGTCGCCCTCCCGCGAGCGCTCCAGCCAGCCCTCGGCCGCCTTCAGGGCGGCCGCCGCGGCGGTTCCGTCGTTGGCCTTCGCGTGCGCCCGGGCCTCGACGAGCCGGAAGAAGGACATGGTGCGGGCGGTGGCGAGCCCGCGGTTGCGCTCCAGGGCGGCCTGGGCGAGGTCCACGCCCTCGTCGGCGAAGCCCCGGTAGGTGGCCTGGAGCGACATGGAGGCGAGGACGTAGCCGCCCAGGGGCACGTCGGCGGCGGCCCGGGCCAGGCGCAGCGCCTGGATGTAGTACCGCTGGGCGGCCTCCTGCTGGCCGGTGTCGAAGGCCATCCAGCCGGCCAGCCGGGTCAGCTCGGAGGTCGCGCCGAACAGGGCCCGGCCGACCTCGTCCGAGTACGAGCCGAGCAGCAGCGGGGCCGCGTCGACGCGTAAGCACTCGGGGACCATCGAGGAACGCCAGTCTCCGCCACCGTACTTGGAGTCCCAGCGGCGCGCGTCCTCGGCCGCCTCACGGAGCTTGGCGACATCGCTGTGGCCCACGCGCGCGTGGGGGCCGGTCTCGGGCCCCTCGGCGGCCGGTCCTTCGACGGGCCCGACCAGCCGCTCCACGGAGGAGTCGGCGGGCGTTATCAGCCAGCGGGAGGCGGGCGTCGCGTAGGCGCTCACCGCGAACGATCCGGCCAGGGACTGCCAGATTCCGCCGCCGCCGGCCCGGCGGCCGGCGAGATCCAGTCGGTAGAGCTCGGTGGCCGAACGGACCGCCTCGCCCACGTCGCGCGGGAAGGCGAGCCCCACCTCGGGTGCGGGGTCGGCGTCCGCGAGCCCGATCTCGTGCAGCGGCACCGGGCGGCCGAGCTTCTGGCCGATCGCGGCGGCGATCAGATGCGGCGCCGCGCCCTGCGGCACCATGCCCTTCGACACCCAGCGGGCCACCGACGTCTTGTCGTACCGAAGCGTCAGACCGCGCTGCGCGCCGAGGTCGTTGACGCGCCGGGCGAGGCCGGCGTTGCTGATTCCCGCGAGGGCGAGAACCGTGCCGAGCTTTTCGTTCGGCCCGCGTTGCTCCCTGGACATGACGCCACCCCTCGACCCCAGACGGCCGCCACGACGCCGGGCATAGGCGTGCGGCATTCGTAAACACAGCGTAGTTCGCCGCATCCCGACCGTTAAGGGGCGGAGTTCCGTATGGCGGGATTGTTGTGGGAACAGACGGATGGCCGACAGATGGCGTAGCGGCGTCGGCCGGTGCGGCGCCGGACGGCGCTCGCGCGGCGCCCGCGGAGCGCCACGGGGCGCGTGCCCCGGGCGTGTGGCCGTGCGCCCGGCCGTGCGCTCTCGCCCGGTCGGCGGGGGAGCGCTTCCATGAGTTCTGCGTGGGTCGGCCCACCCGGCTGTGGACCGGTGGGCTGGGGGATTCCGTCGCCCCATTCCCCGCGGGCGGCGGACGGTTCCGGGAGGCGAAGCGCGCCTCCCGGACTGCCGAAGATCCATGGCGCCGTGTCCGCGCCATCGAGAATGGCCGAATGACGACGGTCGGCGAGGCAGTGGCAACTGGCCCATGCCAGGGGCGCATTCGCGTTTGCGCGCGCGACCCCGGAGCCCCCTCCGCGCGCTGTTGTCGTGGCAGCATGTTCCTCCACTGAACAGACGTGGAGGCGCCGATGCGATGGCTGGTGGGCTGGAGCAGTGTCGCCGCGAGCTTCGGGCCGACAGGTACGGCCGGTGCCGTGGGCAGCCCGACAGCCGAGGGGCGCACGGTGCACCCGGTGGGCGCGCAGCTGCTGTGGGGTGACCCCGACCCGCTGTGGGCGGTCGGCGACTGGCGCCCCGACGAGGTCCGCGTGATCGCCATCGACGGGCACACCCGCCTTGCCGTACTGGGATGTTGCGCCGCGAGCGACGAGGAGCTGAGGGTCGGGCTGCTCACCGCGCGCGGGGGCGCGCTGCGCCATCTCACCGCCTGGGCCGGCAGCTACACGGCCGTGGTGCAGGTCGGCCGCCGGATCACCGTGACCGGTGATCTGGCGGGCGCGCGGCCGGTGTTCCACACCCCATGGGCGGGCGGCACGGCGTACGCGACGGCCGCCCTGCCCCTCGCGGACCTCATCGAGGCCCAGCTCGACATCGGGCATCTGGCGGCGCTGCTCGCCTGCCCGGAGACCCCCGAGGCGCTGCGCGACTCCACCCCGTACGAAGGGGTGAAGCGGGTGCCGCCCGGGCACGCGCTGATCCTGCGCGAGGGTTCGCGCGAGATCACCGGCTACGAAGCGGTGGCCTCCCTCGCCGTCGCCGCGGCCGAGGTCGAGCCGCGCCGGGCGGTGGAGGGTGTACGGGACGCGCTGATCGACGCGGTACGGGCCCGGCTCACCGCGCCCCGGCACGCACCGGAGTCGCCCCTTCCGGACCCGGGCCCCGTGCCCGGCATGGGGCCGGCCGAGCGGAGGGCGGCCCGGGGCGGCGGTCCGGCGCCCGGTATCGGCGCGGACCTGTCGGGCGGCAGCGCCTCCGGAACGCTCGCGCTGCTCGCGGCCGGTCTGCCGGGGGTGCCCGGGACGATCCTCGGGCACGGCACGGGCGCGGGGGAGCGGCTGCTCGCCGTCACCTTCAACGACCTCACCGCGCCGGGCGGTCCGGACCGCGAGGACGAGCTGGAGCGGGCCCGGGCGATCGCGGCGAACCCCCGGCTGCACCATGTGGTCGTGGCGGCGGGCGAGGAGGCCCTGCCGTACGCGGAGCTGGACGGGCCGCTGACCGACGAGCCCGGCCCTTCCCTGGTCGTCGCCGACAGGCACCGGCGGCGGCTCGCGGGCGGCAGCGCGGACCACTTCACGGGCCTGGGGGCCCGGCAGGTCCTGGACGCGCACCCGGCGCGCCTCGCCGATCTGCTGATGGACCGGCGGCGCAGATCGCTGCTGCGCCCGGTGACCGCGCTCGCCAAGGCCACGGGCCCGTCGGCGGGTTCGCTGCTCGTCCCGCTGACGGTCTACCGCGCGGCGCGCCGCCTCGCCCGTACCCCGTACCGCTCCGGCATCGAGGAGGCGGCGACGCGGCTCCTCGAGGCGAACCGGCCGGGGCCGGGGTCCTTCGTCGGCCCCGTGGAGGCGTCCCTGTCCGCGCTGACCTGGTCGCGTCCGGGCCCGGCGGCCCGGTGGCTGACGGGCGAGGCGCTGGCTGAAGTATCGGTTCGCCTGACCCGGGCGGCGACGCTGCCGACATCGGTGCAGCGGCCGGGGGAGGCACGCGCGCGTGCGGCGCTCGCCCGCGCGGCGGCCGACCACCGGATCCTGGAACAGGCGGCCGAGATCCGCGGCCAGCGGCTGCACGCCCCGTTCCTGGACAACCAGGTCGTACGCGCCTCCCGTGACCTCCCCGAATCGCTCCGGGTCCAGCCGGGCGCCCGGGCCCTGGTCCTGCGCACGGTCCTCGCGGGCGCGGGCATCCACGACCTCCCGCCGGGCTGGGGTTCGCCGAACCCCGCGGTCCCGGCCGCGGCCACCCGCGCGGGCCTGCGCGCCGCGCTCCCGCACCTGATGGCCCTCTTCGACGCCCCGCTCCTCGCGGACGCGGGCCTGATCGAGGCCCGCGTGGTCCGCAAGGCCCTCCACGCGGCCGCCGACGGCGACCCGGTCCCCCTGGACGGCCTCGCCGACCTGGTCTCCACCGAACTCTGGCTCCACCGCCTCCTCGCCCGCCGCGGCACCTGCTGGACGGGCACGGCGGCCCCGCGCCGTCGCGCGGCGGTGGTGGGCCCGCTGATCCCGGAGAGCAGGCGCTCCCTGCCGGCGTGAGGGAGGCCGGCGCAGCGGAACGGAACGCGCGTTCGGGTGAATGTCCGCCGGCCCCCTCCTCGGCCGCCGACCCTCCGGAGAAACCCCGAGGCGTCCCGGGGCACCCCCGGGGACAATGGCGCGCGTGCGGTATCTGATCCTCGGCTCCACCCTCGCGCTCGACCCCGGCGGCACGCCCCTCCCCCTGGGCGGAGCCCGGCTGCGCGCGCTGCTCGCCGCGCTCGCCTCGCGCGCCGGGCGGGCCGTTACCGTCCCCGAACTCGTCGACGACGTGTACGGCGACGAGCCCCCGCACGACGCCCCCGCCGCCCTCCAGGCCCTCGTCGGGCGGCTGCGCCGCGTGCTGGGCAAGGAGGCCGTCGAGTCCCTGCCAGGCCCCGGCTACCGCCTCGCCGCGCGACCGGACGACATCGACCTGTACGTCTTCGAGGGCCACGTCCGGGACGCCGGCGCCCGCCTCGACGCCGGCGACCCCGAGAGCGCGGCCGCACTCCTCCGCACCGCCCTCGCCCTCTTCCGCGGCCCCGCGCTCGCCGACCTGCCCGCCCACGCGCGCGTGCGCCCCGAGGCGCAGCGGCTCGCCGCCGTACGGCAGCGCGTCGAGGCCGACCTGAGGCGCGGCGCCGTCGACGGACTCGTACCGGAGCTGTCCGAGCTCACCGGCGCGTACCCGTACGACGAGGGCTTCCGCGCCCAACTCGTCCGCGCCCTGCGGGCCGAGGGCCGACAGGCCGACGCCCTAGCGGCGTACGAGGACGCCCGCCGCACGCTGGCCGAGGGCCTGGGCGCCGACCCGGGCGCCGAACTCGCCGCGCTCCACCGGGAACTGCTCCGCCCGGCCGAACCCCTGCCCCCGCGCGAGACCGGGAACATCCGCCCCCGCCTGACCTCCTTCGTCGGCCGTGAACCCGAACTCGCCGCCCTCCGCGCCGACCTCGGCCGTTCCCGGCTCGTCACGCTCACCGGCCCGGGCGGTTCCGGCAAGACCCGCCTCGCCGAGGAGGTCGCCCTCGCCCTCCAGGACCGGACCCCGCCGACGACCCCGGCCCCGGCTCCGACAGCCCCGAGGCCCCCGACGGTCCCGGCTCCGACGCCCCCGACGGTCCCGACGGTCTCGGGGACCCCTACGGCCCCGACGGCCCCGACGGCCCCGACGGCCCCGACGGCCCCGGGGGTCTCGGCTCCGACGGCCTCCGGTCATCCGATGCCGACGGCCGCCCCGGCCCCGGCGGAGACCGACACCCCCCTGGCCGCCTGGCTCGTCGAACTCGCGCCGCTCGACGATCCCACCGCCGTGCCCGGAGCCGTCCTCTCCGCCCTCCGGCTCCGTGAGACCCACCTGATCACCCGCGAGGGGCAGCCCCTCCACGACGACCCCACCGACCGTCTCGTCGAACACCTCGCGCCCCGCCCCCTCCTCCTCGTCCTCGACAACTGCGAGCACGTCGTCGACGCCGCCGCCGCCCTGGCCGAGACCCTCCTCACCCACTGCCCCCACCTGCGCGTCCTCGCCACCAGCCGCGAGCCCCTCGGCGTCCCCGGCGAAACGGTCCGCCCCGTCGAACCCCTTCCGCCCGACCCGGCCCACCGCCTCTTCGCCGAACGCGCCCGCGCCGTACGCCCCGACTTCGGCCTCGACGACACCTGCGGCGGCCTCGGTGCCGTGGAGGAGATCTGCCGCCGCCTCGACGGCCTCCCCCTCGCCATCGAACTGGCCGCGGCCCGGCTGCGGCTGCTCACCCCGCGGCAGATCGCCGACCGGCTCGACGACCGCTTCCGCCTCCTCACCACCGGCAGCCGCACCGTCCTGCCCCGCCAGCAGACCCTCCGCGCCGTCGTCGACTGGTCCTGGGACCTCCTCGACGCCGACGAGCGCACCCTGCTGCGCCAGGTCTCCGTCTTCGCCGGCGGCTGGGACCTTGCCGCCGCCGAGGCCGTCGCCGTCGCGCTCGCCCCGAACGCCGCCGACGTGCTCGGCGCGCTCGTCGACAAGTCCCTGGTCGTCGCCACCCCCGCCGACGACGGGGAGATGCGCTACCGGCTCCTGGAGACCATCCACGAGTACGCCACGGAGCGGGCCGCCGAGCGCCCCGACCTGCGCGCCGCCGCCGAGGCGGCCCACACCGCGTACTTCACGGACCTCGCCGAGCGGGCCGAGCCCCTGCTGCGCTCCGGTGAGCAGCTCCCCTGGATCCGGCGGATCGAGACCGACCTCGACAACATCCGCGCCGCCCTCCACCGCACGATCGTCACGGTCCCCGACGAGACCGCCGCCCACCGGCTCGTCTTCGCGATGGGCTGGTTCTGGTGGCTGCGCAACTACCGCCCCGAGGGCCTGATCTGGACCGAGCGCACACTCGGCCTGGGCGAGGACCCCGACGATCCCGAAGACCCCCGCTACTGGCCCCGTATGCGGCTGCGCATGCTGTCCTTCTTCCTCGCCGTCGAGAACCGCAGCGTCGCCGACCTGCGCGACGACGCCGAGGCCATCGCGCTGGTACGACGGGTGCGTGACGCCTTCGGCGAGCGGCCGGGGCCCCCGTCGGCCGACTTTCCCGGGTTCCTGTGGCCCTTCACCGCGTACGTCACGGAGGACCACACCGTCATCCGCGCGATGCTCGACACCGCCGTCGAGAACTGCCGGCGCCACGGCGGCGAGTGGGAGATCGGTGTCATCCTGATGTTCCGTACGCATCTGGTGATCGACATGCCCGGCGAGTTGCAGGGCGTCGACGAGGACCTCGCCGAACTGCTCGTCCTGTCCCGCCGGGTCGGCGACCGCTGGATGCGGGCGCAGGTGGCGAGCGCGGCCGGCGAAGCGCACATGATGCGGGGCCGGCAGGCGGAGGCGGCGGTGGCGTACGAGGAGGCCCTCGGCCTCGCCCGCGAGGTCGGCGCGCACGCCGAGGCCCCGTTCCTGATCGCCCGCCTCGCCGAACTCGCCTACCGCTCCGGTGACGTGGCAGGCGCCGAGAGGGGCCTGGACGAGGCCGAGTCGGAGGCCGCCCGCCATCACGTCAAGGACACGGAGCCGTTCGTACGGTTCATGAGGACCGCGATCGCCCTCCAGCGAGGCGACGTACGGTCCGCCCGCGAGCACCTGGACTCGGCGAAACGGCTGGTTCTCATGGGCAGTCCGCCGCCACACTTCAACGCGGCCGTGACCGGGCTCTCCGCGCGGGTCTCCGCGGAGGAGGGCGGGGGCGCCGCGGCGGTGACGCAGGTGGCGGACGCCCTGCGCGCCACGCGACAGGACCACTGCGCCGACTTCATCACGGCCCAGCTGGGGGAGACGGTGGCGGCCGTACTCGCCCGCCAGGACGGTGCGCTCGCGCTCGCGGTCCGGGTCCTCGCCGCCGTCGACACCTGGCGCGCCGCGATGCCCCGCTCGGTCCCCGAACTCCGCGATGCGGAATCCCTGATGACCCGGGCCCGCGCGGAACTGGGCGAGGCCGCCACCGCGACGGCGTACGCCGAGGGCGCCCCGCTGACCCTCGACGAGGTGATCGCCCTGGTGGAGGCCTACGAGTCGGAGCTCAGGCGCAGCTGATGCGGGACTGCGCCCAGTCCGCGACCGCGACCCGGCCGAACGGGGTGTGCTCCTCCACGACCAGGCGGATCGTCCTGACTCCCGTGAGGCCCACATGGACCGGAACGGCGGGGTCGCCCGGCCGGAGGACCTCCGAGCGCCAGAGCCGCTCACCGTCTCCGTGGACGGCGAAGCGCACGCCGCCCACACCGAGCGGCGCGCTCAGGCCGTCGATGCCCACGAGCGCGTCATAGCCGGAGCACTGCCGGTTGAGGTCGATCACGAGCGCGGACGGCGCGTGCACGCTCACGCCGTGCGCGTACCGCGTGCCGCCCGTCGACAGGCCGTCGCGCTGCCACATCCAGCTGCTGTCGCCGATCCGTACCTCGGGCTTGGTGCCGTCGCCGAAGACGCCGTAGTCCAGCTGGTTGACCTGGTAGACGGCGGGCGGGGCGGGTGGCGGCGGGGGCTTCGGCGGGGTCGGCTTCGGTGTGGGGCTCGGCTTCGGCGGCGGGGTGGGCTCGGGCGTCGGCTCGGGGGCCGGCGCGACCGACGGCTTCGGTGCCGGCTTCGGCGACGGTGTCGGCTCGGGTGCCTGGACGACCGGCGGGGCGGGCGGCGGCGGGGGCTTCGGCGGGGTCGGCTTCTGCGGCGGCGCCGGCTCCGGCGGTACGAGGGGGGCGACGGCCGGTGGCGAGGGTTCGGGCCGCGCGACCGGCTGCGGGTCCCCGGAGAGTGCCCACACCAGACCGGCGGTCGCCGCGACGGCCACGGCGGCCGCGATACCCGCCTTGGCGGGGGCGCCGAGCCCCTCGGCCGCGGCGGCGGAGGACGCCCCGGCCGAACTCGACGAACCGGCACCCGTCGCGGCGGCGGCCGCCCCGGCACCGGCGGCGCCCGCGACCCCGCCGGCCATGACACCCGCGGCCTTGAGGGAGTACCCGGCGGCGAACCAGCCGATGACGGCGACCGGCAGCAGAGCGGGGATCCCGGCGTTCACATGGGCCAGCTCACCGGCGGCGAGTCGGCACTGCACGCACTCCTCCAGGTGCTTGCGCAGCCCGCGTTCGGCCCGCACCCGCAGGCCCCCGCGCGCGTACGCGCCGAGCCGGTCGGCGTAGCGGGCGCAGTCGCCGCCCGCGGTGAGCGACTGGCTGACGTGCGCCTGGAGGTAGGCCTGCTTGAGGCCCTCGCGGGCCCTGCTGGCGAGCACGGCCGTGGCGTTGGCGGTCAGCCCGAACAGCGGCGCGACCTCGCTCGGCGACTCCTCCTCGACGGTGGTGTGCCACAGCACGGCCTGCCACCGCTCGGGCAGCGACCGGAACGCCTGCATCGCCAGCGACTGTTCGGCCTCGTGCATGGCCCGGACGTCGGCGCCGAGGTCGAGCGTGTCCTGGTCGGAGACCTCGGAGGTGCGGCCGGCCTGCGCCGCGAACACCGCGAAGTCCTCGACCAGATGCTCCCGCCTCTGGGTCCGTGTCCAGTTCGCCGCGACCCGCCGCACCGTGGTCAACAGGTAGGCACGGACGGCCTGCTCGGGCCCCGCCCCGCCCCGTACCGCCTGGAGCGTGCGGGCGAACACCTCCGCTGTCAGGTCGTCGGCGGTGTGCGCGTCGCGGCAGCACGTCCGGGCGTAGCGGCGCACCGCCTCGGAGTGGCGGCGGAACAGCTCTTCGTACGCGCTGTCGTCGCCGTCGCGCATCAGCTGGATGAGATCGGCGTCGGAGGGCGGCAGTTCGACCGGCGGCGGCAGGACGGTGTCGTGCGTGTCGGCGGCCACGGCCGAAGCGGACACCGACCCCCCGTGCTCACGCTGCTGCGGCACAGTCGGCTCGGCGGGTCCAGCGGGTCCAGCCGGTCCGGCCGAGGGCCCCGGGACGGGTCGGCCGGAAGTTCCTCCGGGTCCGCCCTGGTTGGGCACCTGGCGGGCGGGAAGGTCCCCGGTCTCCGTGGTGCCGCCGTTGCCCAGCGGCTCGTCCCGACCGTCACCGCTCATCGCGGAAGCCCCCGTACGCACGCTCAGACCCGAACACCGGGCAAGCGTGCCACAGAGCGATGACGCGCTGAACCCTCGCGTCCACTTACCACTCGTCCGGGGCGACTTCCTGTATCCGGGCGTAACCGCTCACATGTTCGTGCCATGCTGAACGGTCCGCCCGGACCGGTCCTTCACCTCCGGACGCGAACTACCGCGAGCGCAGGCCCTCCAGGAGAATGTCCAGGAGCCGTGCCGAGGCCGCCGCCTGCTGCGCCGCGTCCGGCAGCGCGGGCGCCGCCGTGGCTATGACGAGCAGAACGTCCGCCACGGTCACGTCCGCCCGCAGTTCGCCCGCCTCACGCGCACGGTCCACGAGCTGCCCGACGACCTCCAGGAGCGCGGCCGCTCCGGTGTCGTCCTGCTCGGCCCCCGACCCGGCACGCGGCGCGACCACGCGCGGCGCGGTCTGGTCGGCGAAGCCCCGCTGGTGCGGCACCCGGACCTCGTCGCCCGCGGCCTGCGCGGGCAGCAGCAGGTCGTCGACGTCCACGCCCACCCGCAGGATCTGCGGCGGCAGCAGCCGCCCCGCACCCGAGGCCACCGAGGTCCGCAGGAACCGGGAGAGCGCCGACCAGGGCTCCTCCTCCTGCCCGAGGGCCGTGCGCGCCTGCTCGGTCAGCCGGGCGGTCTCCTCCTCGGCTATCCGGCGCACCAGCACGTCCTTGCTCGGGAAGCGGCGGTAGACCGTGCCCACCCCGACCCGGGCGCGCCGCGCCACGTCCTCCATCGGCGCCCCGTAACCGAGTTCGCCGAAGACCTCGCGCGCCGCGCGCAGCACGTGCTCCAGGTTCCGCTGCGCGTCCACGCGCAGCGGCGCCGACCGGCCGATCGCCGTCGACGATCCCGTGCCCGCACCCGTCGCTGTGCCCGTACCCGTACCCGTACTCACGCCCGCATGACGTCCGTCGAGCGAACCGTCGGTGGTCCCGACGACGGCCTGCCACCGCGAATCCTGCATGTGCATAAGCGTTCCCCCGCTCATGATGTCTCCCCCCGGAGACTTCCCCGCCCTGACACGGGCCCACGGACCTGCGTGCAGCGCTCTGGTCCATGCGCTGCGATCCAATACCCCGACGAGGTACGAACATAGTTGAGTCGAGGTCAATTCAGAAGGGGGAGTTCCGTACGGTGCGCCCCCCGATCGGAGCAAGGGCCTGAACTCTCCCGATTCCGGTCTGCCACGCCACCCCCCACGCCCACTCTGACCTGCATGGTTCCCGCTGTACCCACCCTGTGCGCCACCCCGCACCCCCGCGCACCTCCGGTCACACAATTTGCCGGGGCTGTGGACAAACCCCGAACGGCGTTGCGTCATGGGACAGTGACCGAACCTGCGCGCATTCTCGTTGTCGGCGGTGGCTACGTCGGGATGTACACCGCGCTGCGCCTGCAGCGGCAGCTCAAGGCCGAGCTCAGAAGCGGTTCCGTCGAGATCGTGGTGGTCACGCCCGAGCCGTACATGACGTACCAGCCGTTCCTGCCCGAGGCCGCCGCCGGCTCGATCTCACCGCGCCATGTCGTCGTCCCGCTCCGCCGCGTCCTGGACAAATGCCGCATCACCATCGGCGAGGTCCACGCCGTCGACCACGCCAAGCGGACCGCGACGCTCTCCACCCTCGCCACCGAGGAGGAGGGCAGCGGGAACATCGAGCTCACCTACGACGAACTGGTCATCGCGCCCGGCTCGATCTCCCGCACCCTCCCCGTCCCCGGCCTCGCCGACTACGCGATCGGCTTCAAGACCGTCGAGGAGGCCATCGGGCTGCGCAACCACGTCATCGAGCAGATGGACATCGCCTCCTCCACCCGCGACCCCGGCCTGCGCGACGCCGCCCTCACCTTCGTCTTCGTCGGCGGCGGCTACGCGGGCGTGGAGGCGCTCGCCGAGCTGGAGGACATGGCCCGCTACACCGCGCGGTACTACCACAACATCAAGCCGGAGGACCTGAAGTGGGTCCTGGTCGAGGCGTCGAACCGGATCCTCCCCGAGGTCGGCGAGAAGATGGGCCAGTACGCGATCCGCGAGCTGCGCGGCCGCAACATCGACGTACGTCTGGAGACCCGGCTCGACTCCTGCGAGGACCGCGTCGCCGTCCTCAGCGACGGCACCCGATTCCCGACCCGGACCGTCGTCTGGACCGCCGGGGTGAAGCCCGCGCCGGTCCTTTCCTCCACCGACCTGCCGCTGAACGAACGCGGCCGGCTCAGGTGCACCGCACGACTGACCGTCGAAGGCGTCGAACACGCCTGGGCCGCCGGAGACGCCGCGGCCGTCCCCGACATCACGGCGGACGAGCCCGGAGCGGAGTGCGCGCCGAACGCCCAGCACGCCGTACGCCAGACCAAGGTGCTGGCCGAGAACGTCGCCGCCGCCCTGCGCGGACAGCCGCTCAAGGAGTACGCCCACACGTACGCGGGCTCGGTCGCCTCCCTCGGTCTCCACAAGGGCGTGGCCCATGTCTACGGGCGCAAGCTCAAGGGCTATCCCGCCTGGTTCATGCACCGCGCCTACCACCTCAGCCGCGTCCCGACCTTCAACCGGAAGGCCCGCGTCCTGGCCGAATGGACCCTTTCCGGCCTGTTCAAGCGGGAGATCGTCTCGCTCGGCTCGCTGGAACACCCACGCGCCGAATTCGAACTCGCCGCCGCGCCCCCGCCCCCCAAGAACGGTCCCAAGCCCGGCTGACACCGATGTCAGTGCGGTCGGTCACACTGGACGTGTGACCATAGGTGGGCTCACACCTGCACAGAGTGACTCAGCACGGCCAACAAACCACGAGGCATACAGATCCGTGAACTTCACCCGTTGGAGCGCCCGACTCCCCGGCACGCAGCGCCGCACGGCGGCGCGGGGGACCGAAGGCGCCGTGCCCGCGGCCCGCGGTGAGTACGAGCAACAGCCTGAGCCCCTCCCCGACGAGGTCCCCGCACTGGAGGACTTCTCCGCACGGGAGATCATCGGCCGCCTTCCCGGCCTCGTCGCGCTCGCGCACGGCCCCGAGCACCGCATCGCCTACGTCAACGACGCCTACGCCGCCGCCTTCGGCCCCCGCCCGGCCGGGGCCACCGTCGCCGACGCCTGCCCCGAGGCCCACGAGCTGGGCCTGCTGCCGCTGATGGACCAGGTCCTGCGCAGCGGCAAGCCCCGGACGGTCAAGTCCCGCAAGACCCAGGACGGCGGCTCGTACACGGTCACCTGCCTGCCGGTGGAGTCCCCGCGCTTCGAGGGCGGCGGCGTCCTCGTGCACGCCGCCGACGTCACCGACCACGCCGAGGCCGCCGAGCGGCTGCGCGCCAGCGAGCGCCGGCACCGCGAGACCGCCGTCACCCTCCAGCGCTCCCTGCTCCCGCAGGAGCTGGAGCAGCCCGACGACCTGCGCATCGCCGCCACGTACCAGCCCGGCGGCACGGACGCGGCCGTCGGCGGCGACTGGTACGACGTGATCACCCTGGGGGCGGGACGCACCGCACTGGTCATCGGCGACGTGATGGGCCGCGGGGTGCGCGCCGCCGCCGTCATGGGCCAGCTCCGCACCGCCGTCCGGGCCTACGCCCGGCTCGACCTGCCCCCGCACGAAGTGCTCCAGCTCCTCGACGGCCTCGCCGCCGAGATCGACGCGAGCCAGATCGCCACCTGCGTCTACGCGGTCCACGACCCCAACGAGGGCAAGCTCGTCTACGCCTCCGCCGGCCACCTTCCGATCCTCGTCAGGGACGAGGACGGAACGGTCCGCCGCGCCGAGGACCCCACCGGCCCCCCGCTGGGCACCGGCGGCTGGCTCCACACCTCCGGCGCGATCGCCCTGCCGCCCGGCTCGACCGCTGTCCTCTATACGGACGGCCTGGTCGAACGCCGTCGCGAGGACATCGACGAGGGCGTCGCCGCACTGGAGCGCGCCCTGTCCGGTGCACTCGGCACCCCCCAGGTGGTCTGCGACCGGCTGCTGCGCTCGCTCGGCGTCACCGCCGAGCACGACGACGACGTCGCCGTCCTCGTCGTCCAGCACCCGTCCCGCAAGGGACCGGACGCGGAGCTGTTCCACAACGCGGCCCTGGAGCTGCTCGGGGGAGTGGAGGCGGCGCCCCGCGCGCGTGCCTTCGCCTCGGGCGTCCTCTCCAGCTGGCGCTTCCCGGTCGAGCTGCGCGACCTCGGGGTCCTCGCCACCAGCGAGCTGGTGGCCAATTCCCTCAAGCACGGCACCCCGCCCATGCGCCTGAGACTGCGCCGTACGGACCGGCGGCTGATCATCGAGGTCACGGACGGCGACGACCATCTGCCGCGCCGCCGCAGGGCGGAGACGGAGGACGAGGCGGGCCGCGGGATCTCGATCATCGCGACGATCGCCTCGTCCTGGGGGAGCCGCCGTACGCCGGGGGGCGGCAAGGCGGTCTGGTGCGAGTTCGCCCTGCCCGACTAGGGCGTCAGACGGAGACGCTCTCCTTCTCGGGCACGTGCTGGGCCACGACCCGGGAGGTCTTCGTCGCGAGCGACGGCTGGTCCTGCACCGGCGTGAGCTGCCTGCCCAGCCGCAGCGCCAGGAACGTGATCCCGAGCGAGAAGAGCACGAAGGTCACGATGTACGGCCCGTGCAGTGCGGCCCCCATGGGCCCGCCCACGGCCGGACCGACGGCCAGCGCGAGCTGCTTGACCAGCGCGAACGCCGAGTTGTACTGACCGACCGCCGACTCCGGCGCGAGGTCGGCGACCAGCGGCGCCACGGTCGGCGACAGCATCGCCTCGCCGAGCCCGAACAGGGCGTACGTGGAGACGAAGGCGGCGGTCGCCATCGCCTGGCTGCCGTGCCCGAGCCCCGCGTAGCCGGCGATCACCCACGCCACGGCCCAGATCAGACCGACGGCCGCGATCACGCGGGACCGGCGGCGGCGCTCGACGAAGCGCAGCACCACGAACTGGGCGACGACGATGACGGCCGTGTTGGCGGCCAGCGCGATCCCGAGCGTCGACGGCTGGATGCCGGCTGCCTCGGTGCCGTAGGCCGCGAGACCCGACTCGAACTGTCCGTAGCAGGCGAAGAACAGCACGAAGCCCAGGACGCACAGCTGCACCATGGCCTTGTGGCCGAGCAGTGCCCGGACACCGCCGCCCCTGGAGGCGGCCGGCCGGGTGTCCTGCAGGGCGGGGGAGCCCGGCATCCGGACGGTAAGCACGATCCCGGCGAGCACGAGGAACATGACCGCTTCGATCGAGAAGAGCAGCAGGAAGCTGCCCGGCCGGCTCTCGTCGACGAGCTGGCCACCGATCAGACCGCCGACACCGAGCCCGAGGTTCTGCAGGAAGAACTGCATGGCGAAGGACCGGGTCCGGCCGGCCGGGTCGGAGCACCAGACGATCAACGTCGCGAGCGCCGGCTGCATCACGGCCGTACCGGCACCGAGCAGCGCGGCCGAACCGACGACGGTGGGCACGCTGCCCGCGAGCCCCATGCCGAGCGCGCCGAGCGACGCGAGGACGGCGGCGACGAGGAGGACGGGGGCCGGGCCGCGCCGGTCGATGGCGCGTCCGCTGAACGGCAGGACGACGAGTGCGGCCATGGCGAAGACGGCGAGCACGATGCCCGCCGTGGTCGCGCCCAGGTCCCGCACCTGAGCCACGTACACATAGAGGTACGGAACGGTGAAGCCGAGTCCGAACGCGCTCAGCGCGCTGCCCGCCTGGATCCGGCGCATCGCTGCACCCATCGCCTTGGTCACACTCACCCACTTCGATCAGGGAGCTTCAGGCCTTCAGACCTGTAGGCCTGAGCTCTGAAGACTTCAACACTAAAATTAGATCCTTAACAATACACATGGAAGGACTTCAACGCCAACGGCGGCCGTGGGATACTCCCCGCATGTCCGACAACCCCGAGCAGTCCGGCCCGCGCCCCCCGCAGGAGCCGACCCTCGACGAGCAGATCGCGGCCTATCAGCGCGAGTACCGGGACCTCGACCCCCAGGTCGAGAAGGTGGTCTCCGCCCTCGGCCGGCTGAACCGTCGCATGAACGTGGCGTACGGTCGCCAGCTCGCCGACCTGGGCATCAGCAACGCCGAGTGGGAGGTCCTCAAGACCCTCGTCCTCGCCGGAGCCCCCTACCGGCTCGGCCCGGGCGAGCTGGCCAAGCGCCTCGGCCTCACCCCGGCGGCGATGACCCACCGCATCGACCGCATGGCCGGCGAGGGCCTGGTCACCCGCGACCGCGACGAGACCAACCGCGTCCGGGTGATCGTGGAGCTGACGGACGAGGGCCGCTCGAAGTGGCTCGAGGCGATGCGCATGGCCACGGACTTCGAGGAGGAGCTCCTCCAGGACCTGACGGGCGAGGAGCGCACGGGCTTGGGCGACATGCTGATCCGTCTCCTCCGCAGGGTCGAGCACACCCAGCCGGACGCGGGCGGCCGGCTCACGGACCTGGACTGACCCGGCCCGAGAGCGTCACCGGCCCGGGGTTGACACGCCCCCGGCGTATCCGTAGTGTTCTCCGAGTTGTCACGGGGCCGGAACGGTTCTGCGACAGCCACTCCCGCCGCTGATGCGGCACCTCTACTCAGCACGATCTCCCAGCCGGGACGAATTTCGGCATGCCGAAATTCATTTCGAATGGCTCGATTATGAGCCGCCCGGGAAATCCGCTAGAGTTTGAGCGTCGGAACGGCCCAACAGCCGCGAAGACAACTCCCGCTGACTGGGAATCAGGCCCGAAAGGATCTGATAGAGTCGGAACCGCCGGAAAGGGAAACGCGAAAGCGAAGAACAGCCCGGCAGCCCGCTCCAGCGGGTGGCAGAAACGGAAAACGGATCTGCTAAGCTGGAAACACGAAAGACCGAAGGGAAAAGCCCGGAGGAAAGCCCGAGAGGGTGAGTACGAAGGAAGCGTCCGTTCCTTGAGAACTCAACAGCGTGCCAAAAATCAACGCCAGATTAGTTGATACCCCGTCCATCTTCGGAT
>NZ_JBVHGJ010000004.1:0-558022 GCF_055561875.1 Streptomyces sp. NPDC022552 | reverse complement strand
AGGCTCCCAGTAGACGACTGGGTTGATAGGCCGGATGTGGAAGCCCAGTAATGGGTGGAGCTGACCGGTACTAATAGGCCGAGGGCTTGTCCTCAGTTGCTCGCGTCCACTGTGTTAGTTCTGAAGTAACGAACACGCCCCCCACTTGGTCGGGGCGCGGCGGTTCAACTTCATAGTGTTTCGGTGGTCATAGCGTTAGGGAAACGCCCGGTTACATTCCGAACCCGGAAGCTAAGCCTTTCAGCGCCGATGGTACTGCAGGGGGGACCCTGTGGGAGAGTAGGACGCCGCCGAACAATTTTTAGCCTCAACCCCCGGACCTTGTCCGGGGGTTGAGGCATTTTTGCGTTTCCAGGGCAGATCTCGGACCCCTGTGCACTCGGCCGTCGTGGCTGAGGGTAAGGTCAGGGGGCATCATTGGCACGTTCCAGCACAGGAGGCCCCCGGGTGGAGGTCCAGGAGACTCGCGTTCAGACGGACCGGGTCCTCACCATCCCCAACATCCTGAGCATGGCTCGTCTCGTGGGTGTGCCGCTCTTCCTGTGGCTGATTCTCCGACCTGTGTTCGGCGGGCCCAACAGCGATGGCTGGGCCCTGCTCGTGCTGATGCTCAGCGGTGTGAGCGACTATCTCGACGGGAAGCTCGCCCGGCGCTGGAACCAGATCAGCAACCTCGGCCGGCTGCTCGACCCCGCCGCCGACCGGCTGTACATCGTTTCCACGCTCATCGGGCTGACCTGGCGCGAGATCCTGCCGCTCTGGCTGACCGCCGCCCTTTTCGCCCGCGAGTTGATGTTGCTCGTGATGGTGGGAATCCTCCGCAGGCACGGCTATCCGCCGCCGCAGGTGAACTTCCTGGGCAAAGCTGCGACTTTCAACTTGATGTACGCCTTCCCCTTGCTGCTGCTCAGTGACGGAACGGGCTGGCTTTCGTCACTCGCCGAAGTTTTCGGGTGGGCCTTCGCCGGATGGGGTACAACTCTGTATTGGTGGGCAGGGATCCTCTACGTGGTCCAGGTCCGTCGACTCGTGAAGGCGGATACCGCGGCCGATTGAGCCCATCCGTCCTGTGCCGTGCAGCGTCGCCGGCACGATCGAGGATGCCCGAGGCCCACCGCACGGGCAGGTGAAGTCGGCTGGACCGTCGTCTCTTCAAGGAGGACGCTTCCGACATGAAGGCCGTCGTGATGGCCGGTGGCGAAGGAACACGACTTCGCCCGATGACCTCGAGCATGCCCAAGCCTCTCCTGCCGGTGGTGAACCGGCCGATCATGGAGCACGTCCTTCGACTGCTCAAGAGGCACGGACTCACCGAGACCGTCGTGACCGTGCAGTTTCTGGCCTCTCTGGTCAGGAACTACTTCGGTGACGGCGAAGAGCTCGGAATGGAGCTCACGTATGCCAACGAGGAGAAACCGCTCGGCACCGCGGGGAGTGTGAAGAACGCCGAGGAGGCACTGAAGGACGATGCCTTCCTCGTCATCTCGGGGGACGCGCTCACCGACTTCGACCTCACCGATCTGATCGCCTTCCACAAGGAGAAAGGCGCCATGGTCACCGTCTGCCTGACCCGTGTGCCGAATCCGCTGGAATTCGGCATCACGATCGTGGACGAGGAGGGAAAGGTCGAGCGCTTCCTGGAGAAGCCGACCTGGGGGCAGGTCTTCTCGGACACCGTCAACACGGGCATCTACGTGATGGAGCCCGAGGTCTTCGACTACGTCCAGGCCGACACCTCCGTCGACTGGTCGGGTGACGTCTTCCCCCAGCTCATGAAGGAGGGCAAGCCGATCTACGGCTATGTCGCCGAGGGCTACTGGGAGGACGTCGGGACCCACGAGAGCTACGTCAAGGCGCAGGCCGACGTGCTCGAAGGAAAGGTTCAGGTCGAACTCGACGGATTCGAGATCTCGCCCGGCGTATGGGTCGCGGAGGGCGCGGAGGTCCACCCCGACGCCGTGCTCCGCGGGCCGTTGTACATCGGCGACTACGCCAAGGTCGAGGCCGGCGCCGAGGTGCGCGAGCACACCGTCATCGGGTCGAACGTGGTCGTCAAGAGTGGCGCCTTCCTTCACAAGGCCGTCGTCCACGACAACGTCTACATCGGCCAGCAGAGCAATCTGCGCGGCTGTGTCATCGGGAAGAACACCGATGTCATGCGGGCGGCCCGGATCGAGGACGGGGCGGTCATCGGCGACGAGTGTCTCGTCGGAGAAGAATCGATCGTTCAGGGGAACGTACGGGTCTACCCCTTCAAGACGATCGAGGCCGGCGCCTTCGTCAACACCTCCGTCATCTGGGAGTCGCGCGGGCAGGCCCATCTCTTCGGGGCGCGGGGCGTCTCCGGGATCCTCAACGTGGAGATCACACCCGAGCTGGCCGTGAGGCTCGCGGGTGCGTACGCCACGACGCTGAAGAAGGGCTCCACGGTCACCACCGCGCGTGACCACTCCCGGGGCGCCCGTGCCCTGAAGCGGGCCGTGATCTCGGCGCTGCAGGCGAGTGCCATCGACGTACGCGATCTGGAGAACGTACCGCTGCCCGTCGCACGGCAGCAGACCGCCCGGGGAAGCGCGGGCGGGATCATGCTGCGGACCTCGCCCGGAGTTCCCGACTCCGTGGACATCATGTTCTTCGACGAGCGCGGTGCGGATCTCTCACAGGCCGGGCAGCGCAAGCTGGACCGGGTCTTCGCACGTCAGGAGTACCGGCGAGCGTTCCCGGGCGAGATCGGGGACCTCACCTTCCCGGCGAGCGTCTTCGACTCGTACACCGGCTCGCTGCTGCGGAACGTCGACACCTCGGGGATCGCCGAGGCCGGCCTCAAGGTCGTCGTGGACGCCTCCAACGGTAGCGCGGGGCTCGTTCTGCCCAGCCTCCTCGGTCGTCTCCAGGTGGATTCGCTGACGATTAACCCGGGCCTCGACGAGTCGCGGCCCACGGAGTCGGCGGAGACCCGGCGGGCCGGGCTCGTGCGGCTCGGGGAGATCGTCGCCTCGGCGCGTGCCGCGTTCGGGGTGCGGTTCGACCCGGTGGGCGAGCGGCTGTCGCTCGTCGACGAGCGCGGCCGGATCATCGAGGACGACCGTTCGCTCCTGGTCATGCTCGACCTGGTGGCCGCCGAGCGGCGATCGGGGCGGGTGGCGCTGCCCGTGACGACCACGCGGATCGCCGAACAGGTCGCTGCCTACCACGGCACGCAGGTGGAGTGGACGACGACGTCGCCGGACGATCTGACCAGGGTCGGACGGGAGGAGTCGACGATCTTCGGCGGTGACGGCCGGGGCGGGTTCATCATTCCCGAGTTCAGCAGCGTCTTCGACGGTGCCGCCGCCTTCGTGCGGCTCATCGGTCTGGTGGCGCGGACCCAGCTCACGCTGAGCCAGATCGACGCACGTATCCCGCGGGCGCACGTCCTGAAGCGGGATGTCGCGACGCCATGGGCCGTGAAGGGGCTCGTCATGCGCCGTGTGGTGGAGGCGGCCGGCGAGCGGTCGGTGGACACCACCGACGGCGTACGGGTCGTCGAGGCCGACGGGCGCTGGGTCATGGTGCTGCCCGACCCGGCCGAGGCCGTCACCCATCTGTGGGCCGAGGGCCCCGACGACGCCTCCGCGCAGGCGCTCCTCGACGAGTGGTCGAGCGTGGTCGACAGCGCAGGTCACTGAACGGAAGGGACGTGTGAGCCGGGTGGTGTCCGTCGGACGCCGCCCGGTCTCCGGTGGGGCCATTCGGCGGTAGCGGCGGCGACGTGCGACGATGTGCGGCATGTCGCAGCAGCACCCCGTTCGGAGCACCGGAACCCCACCCCCGCGTCCGGACGCGTCCATGTCGCTGCTGAACAACGTGATGGACCACGCGCTCGACGACGGCTACGCCGAGGCCTCGGCCCGGCGCGAGGCGGAGGGCGGGGGTCTGCCCCGTACGCTCCGGGCCAAGCTCGGGCTCGCTGCCGGCCTCGTCCTCGCCGCCGCGGTGGTCACGGTGGGAGCGGCGGAGGCGCGGATCTCCGCGCCGGTCGTCGCCAAGGAGCGGCAGGAGCTGATCGGCCGGATCGACGCGGAGACGTCGGCGGCCGACAGGCTGGAGCAGGACGTCGAGAAGATCCGCGCCGAGGTGGGGGAGCGGCAGCGCAAGGCGCTGGAACAGCACGGTGGTGACCAGGCCGAGCTGGTGGCTCTGCTCTCCGGTGCGACGCCGGTGCACGGTCCCGGTGTGAAGCTCGTCGTCGACGACGCCAAGGGCACCGAGGAGGGCGGCGGGGGTCCGCGCGAGAGCAGCGGCTTCTCCGACACCGGCCGGGTCCGTGACCGCGACATGCAGCGGGTCGTCAACGGACTGTGGGAGTCGGGTGCCGAGGCCGTCGCGATCAACGGGCAGCGG
This sequence comes from Streptomyces sp. NPDC022552, assembly GCF_055561875.1. Classification (NCBI taxonomy): domain Bacteria; kingdom Bacillati; phylum Actinomycetota; class Actinomycetes; order Kitasatosporales; family Streptomycetaceae; genus Streptomyces; species Streptomyces sp. NPDC022552. The sequence goes on along the minus strand of NZ_JBVHGJ010000004.1, from coordinate 553,639 downwards.
CTGACGTCACTGTCGGCGATCCGGGCCGCCGGTGACGCCATACTGGTCGACAACAAGCCGCTGGTGCCGCCGTACACGGTGCTCGCGGTGGGGGACGGGCAGCGGTTGAGCACCGCGTTCCAGGACAGCGCCGACGGACAGTACCTGCACGCGCTGCAGGAGAACTTCGGGATCCGCACCAGCATCTCGGCCGAGACCGAGGTGCGTCTGCCGGCCGCGCCGAGCCTGATCGTACGTACAGCAGAGCCGAGGGGAGCCGGGGCCACCAAGCCCAGCGGGCAGGCCACGGCCGACACAGGGAAGGGCACATCTTGATCGCCGTACTGGGCCTGATCGTGGGAGTCGTGGTCGGACTGTTGGTCCGTCCCGAGGTTCCGGCGGTGGTCGAGCCCTATCTTCCGATCGCCGTGGTCGCCGCCCTCGACGCGGTCTTCGGCGGCCTGCGGGCCATGCTCGACGGAATCTTCGTCGACAAGGTCTTCGTGGTCTCCTTCCTGTCGAACGTCGTCGTGGCCGCGCTGATCGTCTTCCTCGGCGACAAGCTGGGCGTCGGCGCGCAGCTGTCCACGGGTGTCGTGGTCGTCCTCGGCATCCGGATCTTCTCCAACGCGGCCGCCATCCGGCGGCACGTCTTCCGGGCGTGACACCGATGAGCGACGCAACGAACCCGGAGACCCCCGAGAACCCGGACGGCGAGCAGCCGAAGCCCGCAGGGCCCGCAGAGTCCTCCGCTCCCGCCGCCCCCGCGGCCCCCGCCGGCCCGGACGCTCCTTCCGGCTCGGACGCTCCCGCCGGCCCCGACGCTCCCGAGGCGCGGCAGCAGACCGGCCGCCAGCGGCTGGCCGCCGGGCTCTGGCCACCGAGGGCGAGTCGGGCCCAACTGATCGTGGCCGTGCTGCTGTTCGTCCTCGGCCTGGGTCTCGCGATCCAGGTCCGCTCCACCAGCGACAACAGCGCGCTGCGCGGGGCGCGCCAGGAGGACCTGGTCCGTATCCTCGACGAGCTCGACGACCGCACACAGCGGCTGGAGGACGAGAAGGCGCGCCTGGAGACCCAGCGCTCGGAGCTTGAGTCCAGCTCCGACCAGGCCGAGGAGGCGCGCAAGCAGACCCAGGAGAAGGAGCAGCAGCTGGGGATCCTGGCCGGAACCGTCGCCGCGGAGGGGCCGGGTATCACGCTGACCATTCGCGGGGCCGCCGCGGCCGTCGAGTCGGACATGCTGCTCGACGCCATCCAGGAGCTGCGGGCCGCCGGTGCCGAGGCGATTCAGGTCAACGACGTACGGGTCGTCGCGGACAGCTACTTCTCGGGAAGTGGCGCCGACATAGAAATCGATGGAACGAAGGTGACCGCTCCGTACGTCTTCAAGGTCATCGGCAAGCCCGAGGATCTCGAGCCCGCGCTCAACATCCCTGGTGGCGTCGTGCAGACGTTGGAGAAGGAGCAGGCCACCGCGACCGTGGCCCGGTCCCAGAAGATCGTCGTGGATGCCTTGCGACCTGCGAAGCGGCCTGACTACGCTCAGTCGTCCTCGCAGTGAGGCGGGGGCGCATGGCGGTCGCGCGACAAGGGGAAGACGTTGCGGGGGGTCGCCGCACCACAAGCGTGGTGCGTGGTGGAAACTGTCGGGTGGATACGGACGTTGTGAGGGTGTCCGGGTCGGCAGGTGTGTTCATTCAGGGTTCGTCCTGCCCCACGGGCGGGTCTGTTTCGGTCAAGGGGAATCGCCCGTGAGTTTTTTTGCGAAGTTGTTCGGCAAGAGCGCACGCGAGGACGGCGGCAACGCCAAGCACCGCGCGCCGCGCCACGCCCAGAGCGAGGAGCAGGGTGGCGAACGCCCGCTCTTCCGTGACGAGGTCGACGACCATGGCGCGTCGTCTGTTGACCGTGCCGGTGCCGGGCGCATAGGTTTCGGAGAACCATCAACCTCAGGTACGGGTGGAGGGTTCACCCCCGACCCGTATGCGACACAGACCTCCGCGGGTCAGCCGCGGCAGGAGGACGCGTCCATGCCGGTGTGTACGAGGTGCGGTCACCGCAACGCCGCGGACAGCCGTTTCTGCTCCCACTGCGGCACGCCGCTGCGGGGCGGGGCGCCTGTGGAGCGCGCGTCCGAGACGACGTCGACGATCTCGATCTCCGGCCTCGAGGCGTACGACGCCGAGGTCACCGGCCAGACGGCGATGCCGTCGCTCTCGCCCGAGGCCCTGGCGGCCGTCGAGGCGCTGCCGGCCGGATCGGCGCTCCTCGTCGTGCGACGCGGCCCGAACTCGGGCAGCCGCTTCCTGCTGGACGGCGAGCTGACCACGGCCGGCCGTCACCCGCAGAGCGACATCTTCCTCGACGACTTCACCGTGTCGCGGCGCCATGTGGAGTTCCGGCGGGCGCAGGACGGCAGCTTCACCGTCGCCGACGTCGGCAGCCTCAACGGCACGTACGTCAACCGTGAGCCGATCGACTCGGCCGTTCTGTCCAACGGCGACGAGGTGCAGATCGGCAAGTACCGGCTGGTCTTCTACTCGAGCCAGCGAGGCATGTGACGCCTCCGGGAAGCCTTCAGGGAAGGTCCATGCTGCGAACACCGACGGGCGGTGCCGGTCACGGCACCGCCACAGCGGGCGACCGGCTGGTGAGCATCGGGACGGTGCTGAACCAGCTGCGTGACGAGTTTCCCGAAGTGACCATCTCGAAGATCCGGTTCCTGGAGGCCGAGGGGCTCGTCGAGCCCCGGCGGACGGCCTCCGGGTACCGGAAGTTCAGCCCGCAGGACGTGGAGCGGCTCGCCCAGATCCTGCGGATGCAGCGCGATCACTATCTTCCGCTGAAGGTCATCCGGGAGCATCTCGACGCCCTCGCCCGTGGCGAGCAGATCAGGCTTCCCGCTCCCAGCCCCCAGCGGGACCTGCTCGACGGGGCGTGGGACGCGGAGAACGGGCGTCCGACCGCCGCACGCGTGGGGCGGGCCGAGCTGCTGGCCGCCGCCGAGGTGACCGAGGAGGAGCTCGCGGAGTGGGAGTCGTACGGACTCATCGCCGCGGGACCCGAGGGCGGCTACGACGCCGAGGCCGTCACCGTGGCCAGACTTGTCGCGGATCTGGGGAGATTCGGACTGGAACCGCGCCACCTCCGGGCGGTCAAAGCAGCCGCCGATCGTGAGGCCGGGCTGGTCGAACAGGTCGTCGCTCCGCTGCGCCGGCACCGTAATCCGCAGACCAGGGCCCATGCGGAGGCCACCGCCAAGGAACTCGCCGGCCTCTCCGTACGGCTGCACGCGGCACTGGTCCAGACCGCACTCGGGCTTCGATTGCAGTGATCTTGTTGGGGCCCGACTACCCAAACCGGTCGGGCACGTCCTAGGGTTGCTGTGTGAACGAGCTCGACGTTGTGGGTGTCCGGGTGGAAATGCCCTCCAACCAACCGATCGTGCTCCTGCGTGAAGTGGGAGGCGATCGGTACCTCCCCATCTGGATCGGACCGGGTGAGGCGACCGCGATCGCCTTCGCCCAGCAGGGCATGGCCCCTGCCAGGCCGCTGACGCACGACCTCTTCAAGGACGTCCTTGAAGCGGTGGGCCAAGAGCTCACCGAGGTCCGCATCACCGATCTCCGTGAAGGTGTCTTCTACGCGGAGCTGGTCTTCGCCAGCGGCGTCGAGGTGAGCGCCAGGCCGTCCGACGCGATAGCGCTGGCCCTGCGCACCGGGACGCCGATCTTCGGCAGTGACGGCGTGCTGGACGACGCCGGTATCGCGATTCCGGACGAGCAGGAGGACGAGGTGGAGAAGTTCCGCGAGTTCCTCGACCAGATCTCCCCCGAGGACTTCGGGTCCAGCAGCCAGTGAGATCCGGCCGCTGTTCACGGGGCGCCGTCAGCGCATTCGGATAGCCTTTCCCCGGAGAGGGGCACGAGAAACCACTCTCAGGGTGATTATCACTCGGCGTGCCGAGTGTGGCGATCGTTGACGCACCCCGAGCGACTGCCTACCTTCGTGTGGGCAGGTCAAGGACGGAGGGTCGGCGTGATGAGCAGCGGCGACGGTACGGCAGGGGGCTCCCTCGGGCGCGCGCCCGGGGAGCGCGGTCCGTATCCGCTTCACGGCAGTGTGGGCGACTTCGGAGCGGACACGAACGCGGGCGTGGGGGCGGCGCCGAACGCCACTTCCGGCGCGACGGCGGACGGGACGGACAGGGCGGAATCCGGTACGGACACCGTGGGATACCGCGGTCCGACGGCATGTGCGGCGGCGGGGATCACCTACCGCCAGTTGGACTACTGGGCCCGCACCGGGCTCGTCGAGCCGAGCGTGCGGCCGGCGTACGGATCCGGGACACAGAGGCTGTACAGCTTCCGTGACGTCGTCGTTCTCAAGATCGTCAAGCGGTTCCTGGACACGGGGGTCGCGCTGCAGAACATTCGGGCCGCCGTCCAGCATCTGCGGGCCCGTGGTTTCCGCGACCTGGAGCGGATGACGCTGATGAGCGACGGGGCGACGGTCTACGAGTGCTCCTCGCCCGACGAGGTCGTGGATCTGCTCCAGGGCGGCCAGGGCGTCTTCGGGATCGCGGTCGGCGTGGTCTGGCGCGATGTGGAGGCGGCGCTCTCCCAGCTGCACGGGGAGCGGATCGACACAGGCGAGACGCTGGTCGGGCACAACCCGGGCGACGAGCTCGCGCGGCGGAGGCGGGACCGGGCGGTCTGAGGGTCGGGTGGGCCGGGGGCGACAGGTCCGAGGCCGATCGGTCCGGGTGTTCCTCCGGCTCCGGGCGGCGATCGCTTCCGGGCGTGCTTCCGTCTCCGGCGCGGCCGTACGTGCGCGCGGTCGATTGTCAGTGGCGTAGGGCAGCATCGGAGATGTGAGAGCCGCGCCGACGATTCTGCATCTCGACATGGATGCCTTCTTCGCCGCCGCCGAGCAGGCGGCGAAACCCAGTCTGCGTGGAAAGCCGGTGGTCGTCGGCGGCCTCGGCCCGCGCGGGGTCGTCGCCACCGCCTCGTACGAGGCACGGCGCTTCGGTGTCCACTCCGCGATGCCGATGGCGCAGGCGCGGCGGCTGGCGCCCAACGCGGCCTATCTCGTGCCGCGCTTCGGCTTCTACCGGTCGATCAGCGAGCAGGTCATGGAGCTGCTCGGGCGGCTGTCGCCGCTCGTCGAGCCGCTGAGCCTGGACGAGGCCTTCGTGGACCTGGAGGCCGGGGGTGTGGCCGAGGACCGCGCCGGCGCCCTGGAGGCCGGTGAGCGGCTGCGCAGGGACATTCTCGCCACCACGGGGCTGACGGGGTCGGTGGGGCTCGCGGGGTCCAAGATGCTCGCCAAGATCGCCTCCGAGGAGGCCAAGCCGGACGGCCTGGTGCTCATAGAGCCGGGGACCGAGCGGGAGCTGCTGGGGCCGAAGTCGGTACGGATCCTGCCGGGGGTCGGGCCGGCCACGGGGGAGCATCTGCGGCGGGCCGGGATGACGACGGTGTCGGACCTCGTGGAAGCGGGCGAGGACGAGCTTGTACGGCTGCTGGGGCGGGCGCACGGGGCGTCCCTGTACCGAATGGCCCAGGGGTACGACGATCGGCCCGTGGTGGCCGAGAGGGACGCGAAGTCGGTGTCGGTCGAGGACACCTTCGACGTGGACCTGCACGACCGGGTGCGGATCCGGATCGAGGTGGAGCGGCTTGCCGAGCGGTGCGTGGGGCGGCTGCGGGCGTCGGGGCACTCGGGCCGCACGATCGTGCTGAAGGTGCGGCGCTTCGACTTCTCGACGCTGACGCGCTCGGAGACGCTGCGCGGGCCCACGGACGATCCGCTGGTGGTGCGGGAGGCGGCCGGGCGGCTCCTCGAGGGCGTGGACACCACGGGTGGGGTGCGGCTGCTCGGTGTGGGGGTGAGCGGGCTCGCGGACTACACGCAGGAGGATCTGTTCGCCCAGGCGGCGGAGGATGCGGGGAGTTCGGGCGGCCCGGGCGGCGCGGCGGAGGAGGTGCCCGCGGCCGAGGCCGTACCCGAGCCGGAGGAGCCGCAGGCCGCCGAGCGGAGATGGGCGCCCGGGAACGACGTACGGCATGCCGTGTACGGGGCCGGGTGGGTGCAGGGGAGCGGGGTCGGGCGGGTCACCGTGCGCTTCGAGGAGCCGCAGTCACCGCCGGGGCGCGTGCGGACGTTCCTCGTCGACGATCCGGAGCTGGAGCCGGGGGAGCCGCTGCCGCTGGTGAGGCGTGCGGGAGGTGAGGCGGCGGTCGCCTAGCGGGGTGAAGCCCGACGAAGCCCGGCCCTCAGCCGGGCTTGCCGTACCCGCCTCGGGCGTCAGCTGTCCTCCTGGCCCGCCAGGCGGCCGAAGTCGTGGTCCATCGGGGGTGGGGGTGGGAGCGCCAGGCTGTAGTGGCGGTAGAGCTGGAGCTCCTGCTCGGGGGAGAGGTGCCGGCCCACGCCGAAGTCCGGTGCGTCCTTGATCAGGGCGCGTTCGTACGGGACGTGGAGGCCGTCCTCGACGAGTTCGCTCGGCTCCAGAGGGACGAACGCGTCCCGGCTGAAGAGGCCCGTGCGGACCGCCGCCCATTCGGGGACCCCCGTCGCGTCGTCCAGGTACACCTCGTCCACGGTGCCGATCTTGTGCCCGTTGCGGTCGTACGCCTTGCGGCCGATCAGGCTGCGCGGATCGATGTCGGTCTGCACGGTCCCTCCAACTGGTCGCAACTGCTCTACAAAGACTACGAAAGTGCACATCTGGGATGTCGGCCACTTGAGCGATGAGTCCGGGAACCGCGCTGGTAGGCTGGCTGTGGCTGTCGACACCGTGCGGGAGAGTCCTCCGGAGAAACCTTTCGGAGGCGCCGAAGGAGCAAATCCTCCCCGGAATCTCTCAGGCACCTGTACCGCACGGGCGAGGTCACTCTGGAAAGCAGAGCGGAGGTCCGACGGCATTCGCTCTCACCGACGGTGAAAACCGGCGCGCCACTTCGGCATGCCGGTGAAGCTCTCAGGTTGAGATGACAGAGGGGGAGGCCGTCCGGGCACCCGCGCCGTGGTGCCCCTCGCAGGTCGTGACGACCAGGAGGCCTCCGTACATGACCGCCCACCGCATTCCGCTCTCCGAACTCGAACAGGGCATCCCGTTCGAGCAGCGGCACATCGGGCCCGACGCCGAAGCACGGGCCAAGATGCTCGCGCAGGTCGGCTACGGCTCCCTCGACGAGCTCACGGCCGCCGCCGTGCCGGACGTGATCAAGAACGCCGAGGCGCTCGGCCTGCCCGCGGCCCGCACCGAGGCCGAGGTCCTCGCGGAGCTGCGTGAGCTCGCCGACCGCAACCAGGTCCTCGCCCCGATGATCGGCCTCGGGTACTACGGGACGTTCACGCCTCCCGTGATTCTCCGCAACGTCATGGAGAACCCCGCCTGGTACACGGCGTACACGCCCTACCAGCCGGAGATCTCGCAGGGCCGCCTCGAGGCGCTGCTCAACTTCCAGACGATGGTCGCCGACCTCACCGGTCTGCCCACCTCCGGCGCCTCCCTCCTCGACGAGGGCACCGCGGCCGCCGAGGCCATGGCCCTCTCCCGCCGTGTCGGCAAGGTCAAGAACGGCGTCTTCCTCATCGACGCCGACGCGCTGCCGCAGACCATCGCGGTCATCGAGACCCGCGCCGAGCCGACCGGTGTCGAGGTCGTCGTCGCGGACCTGTCCGAGGGCATCCCCGCCGAGGTCGCCGAGCGTGGTGTCTTCGGCGTGCTCATCCAGTACCCCGGCGCCTCCGGTGCCGTCCGTGACATCAAGCCGCTCATCGACGCGGCCCACGAGCTCGGCGCCGTCGTCACCGTCGCCGCCGACCTGCTCGCGCTGACGCTGCTCACCTCGCCCGGCTCGCTCGGCGCCGACATCGCCGTCGGAACGACGCAGCGGTTCGGTGTGCCCATGGGGTTCGGCGGTCCGCACGCCGGCTACATGGCCGTCCAGGACAAGCACGCCCGCTCGCTGCCCGGCCGCCTCGTCGGCGTCTCCGTCGACGCCGACGGCAACCGGGCGTACCGACTGGCCCTGCAGACCCGCGAGCAGCACATCCGCCGCGAGAAGGCCACCAGCAACATCTGTACCGCGCAGGTGCTGCTCGCCGTCATGGCCGGCATGTACGCCGTCTACCACGGCCCCGACGGCCTCGAGGGCATCGCCCGGCGCACCCACCGGTACGCCACGATCCTCGCCGCGGGCCTGAAGGCCGGTGGCGTCGAGGTCGTCCACGGAACCTTCTTCGACACCGTCACCGTGCGCGTGCCGGGCAAGGCCGCCGAGGCCGTCGCCGCCGCCCGTGAGGCCGGCGTCAACCTGTACCTCGTCGACGCCGACCACGTGTCGGCCTCCTGCGACGAGACCACCGGCCGGGCCCAGCTCGACGCCGTGTGGAGCGCCTTCGGCGTCACCGCCGACATCGAGGCCCTGGACGCCGCCACCGAGGACGCGCTGCCCGCCGGCGTGCTGCGCTCCGACGCGTACCTGACCCACCCGGTCTTCCACGCGCACCGCTCCGAGACGTCGATGCTGCGCTACCTGCGCAAGCTCGCCGACCGCGACTACGCGCTCGACCGCGGCATGATCCCGCTCGGCTCCTGCACCATGAAGCTGAACGCGACCACCGAGATGGAGCCGGTGACCTGGCCGGAGTTCGGCCAGATCCACCCCTTCGCCCCGGTCGAGCAGGCGCAGGGCTACCTCACGCTCATCACCGAGCTGGAGGAGCGTCTCGCCGAGGTCACCGGCTACGACAAGGTGTCGATCCAGCCCAACGCCGGTTCGCAGGGCGAGCTGGCCGGTCTGCTGGCCGTCCGCGCCTACCACCGTGCCAACGGCGACGAGCAGCGCACCGTCTGCCTCATCCCGTCCTCCGCGCACGGCACCAACGCCGCCTCCGCGGTCATGGCCGGCATGAAGGTCGTGGTCGTCAAGACCGCCGACGACGGCGAGGTCGACGTCGCGGACCTGCGCGCCAAGATCGAGCAGTACCGCGACGAGCTGTCCGTGCTGATGATCACCTACCCCTCCACGCACGGTGTGTTCGAGGAGCACGTCGCCGACATCTGCGCCGAGGTGCACGAGGCCGGCGGTCAGGTGTACGTCGACGGCGCCAACCTCAACGCGCTGGTGGGTCTGGCCAAGCCGGGCAAGTTCGGCGGCGACGTCTCGCACCTGAACCTGCACAAGACCTTCTGCATCCCGCACGGCGGCGGCGGCCCGGGCGTCGGTCCGGTCGGTGTGCGCGCGCACCTCGCGCCGTACCTGCCGAACCACCCGCTGCAGCCGACCGCGGGTCCGGAGACGGGCGTCGGCCCGATCTCGGCCGCCCCGTGGGGCTCGGCGGGCATCCTGCCGATCTCCTGGTCGTACGTGCGTCTGATGGGTGGCGAGGGCCTCAAGCGCGCCACGCAGGTGGCCGTCCTCGCGGCGAACTACATCGCCAAGCGCCTGGAGCCGCACTACCCGGTGCTCTACACCGGTCCGGCCGGGCTCGTCGCCCACGAGTGCATCGTCGACCTGCGCCCGCTCGCCAAGGCGACCGGTGTCAGCGTCGACGACATCGCCAAGCGCCTGATCGACTACGGCTTCCATGCGCCGACCATGTCGTTCCCGGTGGCCGGCACCCTGATGATCGAGCCGACCGAGTCCGAGGACCTGACCGAACTCGACCGCTTCTGCGACACGATGATCGCGATCCGCGGCGAGATCGAGAAGGTCGCGTCGGGCGAGTGGCCCGCGGACGACAACCCGCTGCGCAACGCCCCGCACACCGCGGCGGCGCTCGGCGGCGAGTGGAAGCACGCGTACACCCGTGACGAGGCGGTCTTCCCGGCCGGTGTCTCGGCCGCGGACAAGTACTGGCCACCGGTCCGCCGTATCGACGGCGCGTTCGGCGACCGCAACCTCGTCTGCTCCTGCCCTCCGATGGACGAGTACGACAACTGAGCGTGAGCCGCGCCTGAGCGGCCCCCGCCGCGTATGAGTCAGGGCCGGTTCGGAGACTTCTCTCCGGGCCGGCCCTTGCGTGTTCCCTCGTACGTTGCGTGCCCGACGTGCCCCGGTGTCAGGCGGCGGTCGTCACCCGGCCCGCCGTCAGCGGGCGGTGCGGGGCGATGATCTGGCCGTCCGGCAGCAGTTCACCGGTGTCCTCGAAGAGCAGGACCCCGTTGCACAGCAGGCTCCAGCCCTGCTCCGGGTGGTGTGCCGTCAGACGGGCCGCCTCCCGGTCGGCGGAGTCGGCGGTGGGACAGGCAGGCTGGTGCTGGCACATGGATGGGTTCTTTCGCTGCGTCGTGGCTTCTGTCGTCCTGCGGCTCGATGCGGTGCTCATGGCCGCCCCCCGTTGTCGGTTCGGTTGGTCCAGTGTTCCCCTACGGAAGGCGATCCGCAGGGATTTCACGGCAGCTCTTCCTACTGCATGAAGACGTATCACCCGCGCGGGCGGTTCAACTCAACTGGGCGGTCACTTCGGGTGGTTCGGGGTAGCCCCTGTGGGCTAGTCCGTACGGGGCGGGGTGTTCGAGGCGGCCGTTCGGACAGTGTGACGCCCCGCGGCCCGTTCCCGGCCGCGGGGCGTGGGGTGCCTCGGCAGAGGTGGTTCAGGCCGGCGCCGGGGTGCCGAAGAGCGGTGGGGGAGCCAGTCGCAGGGTGAGGACGGGCAGCAGGTCGGCGACCCGGTGCGGCCGGTGGGCCGCGATGCCGGGCGGTGCCGGGGCGAGCGGGACCAGCAGATCGGCCGGGTCCGGCGAGGAGGACGCTCCGTCGGCGTCCGTGTCGCCGTGCAGCCAGAGCGTCAGCATGTACAGCTCCGGTACGGAGAGCAGCCGCGGTTGGTACATCGTGGGCAGCGACTCGGCCTGGAGCAGGGCGCGTTCGGTGGCCGTGACGTACGGACCCTCGAAGAAGTGCGAGAAGGACCAGCCGTCGGGGGTGAGCATGGTGTCGGCGGCGGCCACCGCCCGGTCGGTGCCCCGGATCAGGAAGCGCCAGCCGGCCAGCCGCGTACGCGGCGCCTGCCCGGACGGGACGACCTGCTCCCGTACGTCGAGGACGTGGACGGGCAGGGGCGCCTCGGGGCTCAGTGGCCCTTGGGCGGCTCGCAGGGCGGGAGTTCGCGCCTCACGGACGGCGGTGGGGGAACCGAGGGCCGCGAGGACACTGCGCAGGGCCGGCGCGGGGGCCGGGGAGGGTCGGAGCATGATGGGTCGCCTCTCACTCAGGAGACACGGTGACGCGTGGGCAGGTACGACGGCGCTGTGGGCTGCCGGGCCGAGGGGGCCATGAAGCCATGGCCGGGCGCCAACACTCTGCCTCGTTCGCGGAGTTTATACGAGACGTGTTCACGCGTTGTTTCCTCTAGCGGTCGCCGATATTGCCGACAAGGCGCCATCCGGCCTTGCTGTGGAGGCGATTCATCGTATTTGCGACGCACGCAGGTCATCTGCCTGCGAGGACTTCACCGATGCGGACGGCCGGATATCGACCCCATGCTTTCGATGAATATGGCCGCGGAATATGTCCTTTGCAGATGCCCTCGGGACGTGCCGGATGATTGCCCGACCCAGCCTATCGTTCAACGAAGCCGTCCCGCAGGCGTTATGGATCAATCGGGGTGGGCATCATCGTCCGTGACACGCGCGGCCGTCGCCGTGGCCGCCCGATCGGGAGGGACGCTTCCATGGGGGAGAAGGTCGTGGCAGACGGGTTCGACCTGTCCGATCGGCAGAGATACCGCAGGAAGCTCCAGCAGTGCCTGGCGGGGCTCGCGAGGCTCCTGGCGGAGAAGAGGTTCGACCGGCCGCGCAATCTGATGGGGCTGGAGATCGAACTCAATCTCGCGGGCGCCGACGGCATGCCGAGGATGGTGAATGGCGCGGTCCTCGAGCGCATCGCGAGCACGGATTTCCAGACGGAGCTGGGAATGTTCAACCTCGAAGTGAACATCGCTCCGCACCGGCTCGGAGGCCGTGTTTTCGACCGGCTCGCGGAGGAACTCAGAACCGGTCTCGGATATGCCGACCGCAAGGCCCGCGAAGTCGACGCCGGCGTCCTCATGATCGGAATTCTGCCCACGCTCGCACAGGACGATCTCGTCTCCGAGAACCTCTCGGCCGTCGACCGGTACACCCTCCTCAACGACCAGATCGTCGCCGCCCGCGGCGAGGACTTCACGCTCGACATACATGGCGTCGAGGGGCTCACCTGCACGGCCACGTCGATCGTGCCCGAAGCGGCCTGCACCTCCGTGCAACTGCACCTCCAGGTCACGCCCGCCCGGTTCGCCGCCGTGTGGAACGCGGCCCAGGCCGTGGCCGCGGTCCAGATCGCCGTCGGGGCCAACTCGCCGTTCCTCTTCGGCCGGGAGCTGTGGCGCGAGTCCAGGCCCCCGCTGTTCACCCAGGCCACGGACACCAGGCCGCCCGAGCTCCAGGCCCAGGGGGTGCGGCCGAGGACCTGGTTCGGGGAGCGATGGGTGGACTCCGCGTACGACCTGTTCGAGGAGAACCTGCGCTACTTCCCAGCCCTGCTGCCTATCTGCGACGAGGAGGACCCGCTCCTCGTCCTCGACCAGGGCGGGGTGCCGCGGCTGCAGGAGCTCGTCCTGCACAACGGCACGGTCTACCGCTGGAACCGGCCGGTCTACGGCTGGGTGGACGGCGTCCCGCATCTGCGCGTGGAGAACCGGGTGCTGCCGGCCGGTCCGACCGTCACCGACGTCGTCGCCAACGCGGCCTTCTACTACGGACTGGTACGGGCACTGGCGGAGGACACCCGCCCGATCTGGAAGCGGCTGCCCTTCGAGGACGCTGCCGCGAACTTCGACACCGCCTGCCGCCACGGCATCGAGTCGGAGCTGCGCTGGCCGCGACCGGGCCGCTCGGGCGCGGTGGCGACCGTCCCGGCCGTACGTCTCGTCCTCGACGAGCTCCTGCCGCTGGCCGCGTCCGGGCTCGACGCCTGGCACGTCGAACCGGCGGACCGGGACTTCTACCTCGGGGTGATCGAAGAACGCTGCCGGGGGCGGGTCAACGGCGCCTCCTGGCAGGCCGACACCTTCCACAAGGCGCTGGAATCCGGTCTCGACCGGGAGGCGGCCCTGGCGGCCACCACCCGCAGATACGCCGAGCTGATGCACGGCGGCGAGCCCGTGCACCGATGGCCCGTGGGGATCGACTAGCCACTCGGAACGGCGCGCGCCCGCCCGGCACCACCGGAAACGGCGCGCGCCCCCGCCCGTCGGCCACCGGGAATGGCGCGCGCCCCCACCCGTCACGCATGATCTCCGTACCCGGAACGCGATGGGGAAGTGGAGAACAGGTGTGGTGTCGGATCAACGAGTGGTGCCCGCTGCCCTTCCGCCCGACGGCCTGCCGCGCCGGGTCCTGAGGTCCGAGACGCTGATCGTGCTGGCGCTGTCGCTCGGCGCCAGCGCCCTGTCGTCCCTGATCAGCTTCACCGGCGCGCTGACCAAGGCGGGCGGGCTGAAGGAACAGGCGGCGACGCTCAACGGCTCGTACACGCCCGGGCGCCCCTGGCTCGATCTGGCCTGGCAGCTCTTCGGCATCGCCTCGGCGCTCGTGCCGGTCGTGCTCGTCGCCCATCTGCTGCTGCGGGAGGGCTCGGCGATGCGCGCCATCGGCTTCGACCGGACGCGCCCCTGGCCCGACCTCGGCAGGGGCGCGCTGGTCGCGGCGGGGATCGGAAGCGCCGGGCTCGCGTTCTATCTGGTCGCGCGAGGGGCCGGGTTCAATCTGACCGTGGTCCCCGAGTCGCTGCCGGATGTGTGGTGGAAGTACCCGGTGCTGATCCTGTCGGCGGTGCAGAACTCCGTACTGGAGGAGGTCATCGTCGTCGGTTATCTGCTGCGCCGGCTCGGGCAGTTGGGATGGTCGCCGACGGCGGCCCTGGTGGCGAGTTCGGTGCTGCGCGGCTCGTACCACCTCTACCAGGGCATCGGCGGCTTCGTCGGCAACGTCGTGATGGGCGTCGTCTTCGTCTACCTCTACCGCCGCTGGGGGCGCGTGGGTCCGCTGGTGGTGGCGCACGCGCTGCTCGACATCGTGGCCTTCGTCGGATACGGCCTGCTGGCCGGGAGGGTGGACTGGCTGCCCACCGTGTAGACGGAGGCGGGAAAGGGGCGTACGGCGACGGCCGCACGCCCCTTTCCCGCTGTTCGGAGAAGGTCTCAGGCGTTCAGCTCGCCGTCGATGACCGTGATCGCGTGGCCCGTCAGCAGGGTGCGGTCGCCGCGCAGCCGGGTGTGGACGATCCCCGTGCGCGCGCCGCCCTGGAATCCGGTGAGGTCGTCGCGGCCGAGGCGCGCCGACCAGAAGGGGGCGAGCGCGGTGTGCGCGCTGCCGGTGACCGGGTCCTCGTCGATGCCGACGCGGGGGAAGAAGCCGCGGGACACGAAGTCGTAGCCCCGGTCGGGCTGTTCGGCAGCGGCGGTGGCGATCACTCCGCGCTCGGAGAAGCCGGCCAGGGTCGCGAGGTCGGGCGCCAGGGAGCGGACGGCGGCCTCGTCGCCCAGCTCGACGACGAGGTCGCCGACGTGGGCGGCGGTGTCGTGGACGGAGACGATCTCCGCGCCGAGGGCCTTCTCCAGCCCGTCGGGGGCCGTGACGGGGGTCAGCGACGAGGTCGGGAAGTCCATGGTGATGGTGCCGTCCGGCCCCGCCGTGGTGGTGACGACACCGCAGCGGGCGGCGAAGCGGACGGTCCCGGTCGCTGCGCCCGTGGTGTGCAGGACGTGAGCGGTGGCGAGTGTGGCGTGGCCGCACATGTCGACCTCGGTGGCGGGCGTGAACCAGCGCAGCGCCCAGTCGGCCTCGCCGCCCGGGGGGAGCGGGTGGGCGAAGGCCGTCTCGGAGAGGTTGACCTCGGCTGCCACCTTCTGGAGCCAGTGGTCGTCGGGGAAGGAGTCGAGGAGGAGGACCCCTGCCGGGTTGCCGGAGAAGGGGCGGTCGGTGAACGCGTCGACGATTCGGATCCGCATGGCACGGACCGTATCGGGGCCGCAAAGCCGCAGGCCAAGGCCAATCCGGGACGACTGGACCGGTCGGGTGTTGGCAAACGAACTGTTCCGATATATCGTTGAGGCATCGCGACAGTTCAACGATGTACCCGATGGAAGGAGCGTTGCGATGCGTTCACATGGACACGAACACGGACATGGAGACTGCGGACCCGGCCCTCGTGGTCGGGGAGGCCCTCGCGGTGACTTCGAGGGGCGGCGTGCCGCCTTCGGGCAGTTCGGACCGGGCTTCGGCGGCGGACCGTGGGGCGGAGGCCCCTTCGGAGGCGGACGGGGCCGCGGAGGCGGCGGCCGGGGACGGGCGCGGCGCGGAGATGTGCGCGCCTCGATCCTCACGCTGCTGAAGGACCGGCCGATGCACGGCTACGAGATGATCCAGGAGATCGGCGAGCGCAGCGGCGGGGCGTGGAAGCCCAGCCCCGGCTCGGTCTACCCGACCCTCCAGCTCCTCGAGGACGAGGGTCTGATCACCAGCGAGAGCGAGGGCGGCAAGAAGCTGTTCACGCTCACCGACGCCGGCCGGACCGAGGCCGAGTCGGGGCCGGACGCCCCCTGGGAAGAGGCCGGGCGCGGTGTCGACTGGGAGGCCGTCAACGAGATCCGGCAGGCCGGCTTCGGTCTGATGGAGGCGTTCGGCCAGGTCTGGAAGACCGGCAGCGCCGAGCAGCGGCAGAAGGCCGTCGCGGTCATCAACGAAGCCCGTAAGAAGCTGTACCTGATCCTGGCCGACGAGCACTGAGTGCCCGAAAGCCCGTAGGGCCCCGCGGCG
This sequence comes from Streptomyces sp. NPDC022552, assembly GCF_055561875.1. Classification (NCBI taxonomy): domain Bacteria; kingdom Bacillati; phylum Actinomycetota; class Actinomycetes; order Kitasatosporales; family Streptomycetaceae; genus Streptomyces; species Streptomyces sp. NPDC022552. The sequence goes on along the minus strand of NZ_JBVHGJ010000004.1, from coordinate 537,843 downwards.
ATGGCCGCGGGGCCCTGCGTGTCGCGTCGGCCGGAGGTGCGGACCCGGTCAGGCCACCAGACCGGCCAGGTTGCGGAGGGACTCGTTCAGCGCGGCTGTCGCCGAGTCCTTCAGCTTGCCCGCCATCAGGGAGACGGCCGCGCCGGTGAACTCGCCGTCGATCCGTACCGTGGTGGAATCCCCCTCCGGGGCCAGCGAGTACCGCGTCCCGACGACGACCCCCATCGGGCCCTTGCCCCGGATGGCCAGCACCCGGGTGGTCTCCAGCTCCTCCACCGTCCAGGTCACCTCGGCGGGGAAGCCCATCAGCTTCATGTTCTCCGCGAACGTGGCGCCCGTCTCCAGGGAAGCCGGTCCGCCGCTCGGGAAGTTGGTGTGGGTGGCGTTCCACTCGCCGTACGACGAGAAATCCGTGAGCTGCGCCCAGACCTTCTCGGCCGGCGCCTCGATCCGTGCCTCCGCGCTGACTTCGGCCATGCGACCCACCCCTTCACGCGTTCCGTCCGACTGTGGTGTCGCGGAACGTAGCCGGGTGGCCGCGAACATTCAATACTGATGAACCGTCAGTTCTTCGACGTCGCCGATCCACCAGATCTGCGCCGCGTCGAACCAGTCGGAGGCGCGCGGTCCGCCGCCCTCGTCGTGGCAGTGGAACGCGGCCCAGAAGAGATCGGCCGGCAGCGCATCCCGCGGTGCGTACACGCGATAGACGTACTGCCGCCCGTCCAGTGCGAGCAGGGCGACCATCCAGAACATGTCCAGGAGACGAAAGGAAGGAGCGCCGTGGTTGCGTTGGGGGCGCAATGCAAGGCGGCGCGCGCCCCCCGGGCGTGATGGGGCGCAATCTCCTCCTGAAGGAGGAGATACCGCTCGCCTGTGCCCAACCTCGGTGGGATGCGCACATGCTTCTCGCCGGGGATGCTCCGGCCGCCGGAGGCTGATGAGGTGGGAGGGTGCAAAACCCTGTCCCACGCGTGCCTCAGCAGCCCCCAGCCCGCCGCCCGGAGATCCACCTCGGCCGATTCACCGCCGAACTGGCGACGGTCGTGGCGAGCGCGCGCCGCCGAGCCCTGCGCGACGGGGACCGGCAGATCGACACCGCCCATCTGCTGCACTCCCTCATCGAGTCCGACCCCGAGGTGGGCGCCGCCTTCGAGGGCGGCCCGCCGCAGCTCGCGCGCGTGCTCGGCTATCTCGTCCAGCGTTCCATCGGCTACGGCCTGCGCTGGCGGGGCTCCGTCGAGGACTCCGGCGCCCTGAACGTCGTACGGGACACGGAAGCCGCGGCGGCCGGCTGGTCGCCCGCGGCGGCCGCCGCGATGGACGGCGCGTGGGAGCGGGCCGAACTCCGCGGGGACCAGCGGGCCCGTGGCCTCGATCTCCTCGCCGTCATCGCCTCCGATCAGGAGAGCCGGGCCGTCGAGGTGCTCCGCCGGGCGGGCGTCGATCCGCTCTCCCTGACCGACCGGATCGGGAAGCTGTCTCAACAGGTGTGACAGGGGTGACGCTCCTGACGTCGCCCTGTCATGATGGCCGGATGCACGCGTCTCAGGGGAGAAGCGCCGGCCTGGGACTCGCCCTGGCCTCGGCCTTCGCATTCGGCGGTTCAGGTGTGGCGGCGAAGCCGCTCATCGAGGCGGGACTCGACCCGCTCCATGTGGTGTGGCTCCGGGTGGCGGGGGCCGCCCTCGTCATGCTTCCGGTGGCCTGGCGCCACCGCGATCTCCTGCGGCGCAAGCCCGCCCTCCTCGCCGGCTTCGGTCTCCTCGCCGTCGCCGGTGTCCAGGCCTTCTACTTCGCCTCGATCTCCCGCATCCCGGTCGGCGTCGCGCTGCTCATCGAGTACCTCGCCCCCGCCCTCGTCCTGGGCTGGGTGCGCTTCGTCCAGCGCCGGCCCGTCACCCGCGCCGCCGCGCTCGGCGTCGTCCTCGCCGTCGGCGGTCTCGCCTGCGTCGTCCACGTCTGGTCCGGGCTCACCTTCGACCTGCTGGGGCTCCTGCTCGCGCTCGGCGCGGCCTGCTGCCAGGTCGGCTACTTCGTCCTCTCCGACCAGGGCGGCGACGAGTCCGACCCGGCCGACCCCCTGGGCGTCATCGCGTACGGCCTGCTCTTCGGCGCGCTCGTCCTCACCGTCGTCGCGCGGCCGTGGGGCATGGACTGGTCGGTCCTCGCCGGCAGCGCCGACATGAACGGCACCGACGCGCCCGCCTGGCTGCTCATCGGCTGGATCGTGCTCATCGCCACCGTCCTCGCCTACGTCACCGGTGTCATCTCGGTGCGCCGGCTCTCGCCGCAGGTGGCCGGTGTCGTCGCCTGCCTGGAGGCCGTGATCGCGACCGTCCTGGCCTGGGTGCTGCTCGGCGAACATCTGGCGGCGCCGCAGATCATCGGCGGCGCGGTGGTCCTCGTCGGCGCGTTCATCGCCCAGTCGTCGACGCCGAAGGCGGCCTCGGTCGAGCCCGTGGCCGGGTCCGAGCAGGGCGCCCGCGAGGCCGAGTTGTCGGCCGGGCGCACGGCCCCGTAGGGTGCCGATCATGCATTCGACCGTCCTTCCGCCTCCCGCCGCCTAGGCGCGGGCGGCACTCTCCCTGACGAAGACCGGGCTCGGGCAGTCCCCGAGCGGTTCGTCGCTGCCCGCGCGCGGAGTCGAGCGACCACACCACCCCGTCTTCACACGGAGAAGCACGTGTCGAATTCCTCCTCCGCGTCCGCGGCAGCCATGCCTGCCGTCGGGCGGAGCCTCCTCTACCTGATCGTCGCCGGAATCGCCTGGGGCACCGCCGGTGCCGCGGCCTCGCTGATCTTCCGGGTCAGCGACATGGGCCCGCTGGCGCTCTCCTTCTGGCGCTGCGTCGGCGGCCTGGTGCTGCTGCTGGGGGCGCTGGCCCTGCGCCCCCGGCCGCGCAGGACCACCGCCGCGCCGGCGGAACCGCGCCGGCGCCGACTGATCCGCATCCTCGGTACGGGGATCGGGCTGACCGTCTTCCAGAGCGCCTACTTTGCCGCCGTCGAGGCCACCGGCCTCGCGGTCGGCACCGTCGTCACCCTCGGCGCGGGCCCCGTCATGATCGCGCTCGGGGCGCGGCTCACCATGGGCGAACGCCTCGGTGGCGGCGGCGTCGCAGCCGTCGGCGGGGCGCTCGCCGGACTGGCCGTGCTCGTGCTCGGCGGCGACAGCGGTGAGGTGAGGCCGCTCGGAGTGGCTCTCGCGGTCCTCTCGGCGGCCGGGTACGCGGCGATCACCCTGCTCACCCGGTGGCTCGGGCGGGACGGCGGCGGCTCGGACGCCCTCTCGACGACCACCTGGGCCTTCGCGATCGGCGCGGTCGGGCTGCTGCCCATGGCCGCGGCGGAAGGACTGCTCCCGCACACCGGGCAGCCCGTGGAGGTGCTCGGACTGCTGGTGTACGTGGCGGCGGTGCCGACGGCGCTCGCCTACGCGCTCTACTTCGCCGGGGCGGCGGTGGTGCGCGCGGCGACCGTCTCCGTGATCATGCTGCTCGAGCCGGTGAGCGCGGCGGTCATCGCGGTCGCGGTGCTGGGGGAGGAGCTGACCCCGGCGACGGTGGCGGGCACGCTGCTGCTGCTCACCGCGGTGACCGGGCTCGCCTTCGCGGAGGCCCGGGACGCCGCCGTCCGACGCGAGGAGGCGGCGGCCTAGCCCGGGCCGCCCCCACCCCCTATGCGCGGCGGCGCACTTGGTGGGCCGCCGCCTCGGCGTCCCCTCGGTTCGCGCGGGCCGTCAGTCCCTCGACGATCCGGTCCTGGACCGGCTCCGGCTTGTGGTTCGCGTACTTGAACTTCGCCCGGACCTCGGTCACGTCGAGGCGCAGCACCCGCAGGCCCGGCAGAAGGCGGCCGAACGGGACCTCGCCGGCCGTGACCGGGGCGGTGCCGCCCTCCGGCTGGAAGTGGGCGACCTGGCGGTTCAGGAGCCGGGCCTTCTCCGCCGGGTCGTCGATCACCTGCGCCGTGCAGCGCAGCTGGACGGCGGCGTAGAAGGAGGTGGGGGTCCCCTGCTCCGGCGGGGCGCCCTCCGGGGCCGCCCACGGGCCGGGCACGAAGGCGTAGTCGTCGACCACGCTCAGCAGGACCGTCGGGTTCGCCTCCAGCGCGGGCCACAGGGGGTTGGGGCGGGCGAGATGGGCGATCACCTGCCCGTGCGGGCCGGGCTCGGAGTCGTACCGGAAGTGCATCGGCTGGACCCACGGCGGCTCGCCGGGCAGTCCGTTGACGGCGAGCTGGCCGAAGTCGTGGCGGGTCAGCCAGTCACGCCACTCGCCGGAGTCGTGGGCGGCGTCCCAGGGATGGATCAGCACGGCACGGCCCTCAGACGGCGGTGAGGTAGGCGGGCAGGGCGACGGAAGGATCGAGATCCTCGGCCGGGACCGGGGTGTCGTACGCCCTGCGTACGGGGATCACACCGGACCAGTGGGGGAGGGTCGCGTCCTCCGGCTCGTCGTTCGGACCGCCCGTGCGGACCTTGGCGGAGACCTCGTCGAGGTCGAGGCGGAGGACGGCGGTCGCGGCCAGCTCCTTGGCGTTGGCCGGGCGGGAGTCGTCCGCGCGGCCGGGGACCACGTGGTCGACGAGGGCGTCGAGGGCGGTGCGCAGCTCCTCGGGGTCGGTGACCTGGTGGGCGGCGCCGTGGACCACGACCGAGCGGTAGTTGATCGAGTGGTGGAACGCCGACTTGGCCAGGACCAGGCCGTCGACATGCGTCACGGTGAGGCAGACCGGCAGTCCCGGGGCCTCGGCGCCCGGGCCTCCCGCCATCCGCAGGGGGCGCGAGCCCGTGGAGCCGTGGACGTAGAGCCGGTCGCCGATCCGGCCGTAGAGGGTCGGCAGCACGACCGGGGCGCCGTCGCGGACGAAACCGAGGTGGCAGACGTACGCCTCGTCGAGTATCGAGTGCACCAACGCGCGGTCGTACGAGGCGCGGTGGCGGGAGCGGGTGGGGATGGTCCGCTCGGTCGGCTCGTAGGAATCCGTCATTGCGCTCTCCATTGCACTAGTGCATAATTTCTTTTGTGCTAGGAGAGTATCGGATCGAAGGCCGCCGTGCATCGGAGATTGCCGCCAGCGTCGAACGCGGGGTCGGTACGGGTGCCCTGGAGCCCGGGCAACTGCTGCCTCCCATGCGGGAGTTGGCGCTCACGCTCGGGGTGAACCCGAACACGGTCGCGGCCGCCTACCGGACCCTGCGGGAGCGTGGGGTCATCGAGACGGACGGCCGGCGCGGCAGCCGGGTGCGGCCGAGGCCCGCCACGACGGCCCGCGGCTCGATCCGGGTCGAGGCTCCGGCCGGAGTGCGGGACGTCAGCAAGGGCAACCCAGACCCGGACCTGCTGCCCGCGCTCGGCGCTGCGCTCGCCGAGGCGGGGCGGCGGGCGGCCGAGCGGCCCGGGATGTACGGGGAGGCTCCCGTCGACGAGGAGTTCGCGCGGCTCGCCCGCGCCGCGCTGGACGCGGACGGGGTCCCCGACGGGCCGATCGCCGTCACCTCGGGGTCGCTCGACGCGATCGAGCGCGTGCTCGCGGTCCACCTCAGGGCCGGTGACGCGGTCGCCGTCGAGGACCCCGGGTGGGGCAGCCTGCTCGACCTCGTGCCCGCGCTCGGACTGCGGCCCGTGCCGATCACCGTCGACGACGAGGGGCCGCTGCCCGCGGCGGTGGCGGGGGCGCTGCGGGACGGCGTGCGAGCGGTGATCATCACCGACCGCGCCCAGAACCCGACCGGTGCGGCCGTCGGCGCGGACCGTGCCGCCGCCCTGCGCCACGTCCTGGCCGCCCACCCGGACGTGCTGCTCATCGAGGACGACCACGGGCACGGCATCGTCGACCTGCCGCTGTCCCCGCTGGCCGGGGTGACCCGCCACTGGGCCTTCGTACGCTCGGTCGCCAAGGCGTACGGCCCCGATCTGCGGATCGCGTCGCTGACCGGCGACGCCGAGACCGTCGACCGGGTCCTCGGGCGTCAGCGGCTCGGGCCCGGCTGGGTCAGCAGACTCCTCCAGCACTCGGTCGCGCACCTGTGGGCGACGGGCGCCGTGGACCCGGTGGCGGTCGCTCGGGCGTACGCGGAGCGGCGCGACGGGCTCGTACGGGCCTTGGAGCGGCGTGGTGTGGAGGCGCACGGGCGGAGCGGGATGAACGTGTGGGTGCCGGTCTCCGACGAGACGGGCGCGGTGACCCGGCTGCTGGGCGCGGGCTGGGCCGTCGCCCCCGGAGCCCGCTTCCGGATGACGGCCGGCCCGGCCGTCCGCGTCACCGTCTCCGGCCTGACATCGCGGGACATCGAGCCTCTGGCCGACGCGCTGGCGATCGCGTCGGGCCCGGCGCCGGCGCGGAGTTACGGCTGAGGGTCCGCCTGGCGGAGGCGTGGTCCAGCGCCGGAGTGCGGAGCGCGGGGTGGGGTGGTCGCGCTCCGACGTGTGCTACGGGCGTGCGGCCGGGTGGTGATCCGTCGAGAGGGCCGGGGGCGTGGCCGGAGAGCCGGCCGGAGTGTCGGCGGGGGTGACGGCCGGGGTGACGGCGTGAGCTGCGGCTCGGGACGCCGTCGGTGATGTGGTGGGCGGCGCGGTCGGTGCAGCGGTCGGCGTCGCCGTCGCTCGGATCGTGCCCTGCGACTTTCTCGACGGGCCACGGCGCTGGGTCAGGGCCGCGCCCGCGAGGACGATGACGGCGCCGACCGGGGTGTTCCAGCCGAGGTGTTCGTCCAGGACGGCGACGCCCGCCGCCGTGGCGATCACCGGGATGAAGTACGTGACCATCGCCGCCGTCGTCGGGCCGACCTCGGCCACGACTCCGTACTGCAACAGCATCGCGTACCCCGTGCCCAGCGCGCCCAACGCGATCACGGCGAGCAGCGGAACGACCTCGATCGACGACGGGAGCGAGGTGAACATCGGCGTCACGACCGCCAGTTGCAGCGTCGCGATGCCGACCTGGGTGCCGGCGAGCGAGAGGTTCGACGCTCCGTTGCCGGCCAGCGTGCGCCGCACGTAGATCCAGCCGACCGCATAGCTGAACGAGGCCAGCAGAGCCAGCGCGGTACCGGTGACGTCGAGCCCCGAGAAGCCCTGCCAGGCTCCGAGCACGGTCAGGACCCCGACGAAGCCGATGCCCAGGCCCGCCGCTCGCACCCGCGTCGGCCGGTCCTCGGAGAGCGCGACCAGGGAGAGGACCATGCCCCACAGGGGTGTCGTGGCGTTGCAGATGCCCGCCAGCGTCGAGGGGATGGTCAGCTCGGCGTACGAGAAGAGGGAGAACGGCAGCGCGTTCAGCAGGAACGCGGCCACCGTCAGATGGAGCCAGGTACGCCCGCCGCGCGGCAGTCGCTCGCGCTTCACCAGCATGGCGACGGCCAGCACCGCCGTACCGAACAGCAGCCGGCCGAAGGTCACCTGGAACGGCGCGAACCCCTCCGTGCCGACCTTGATGAAGAGAAAGCTGAAGCCCCAGATCAGGGCCAGGACGCCGAAGCGGATCCGCCAGTCGACCAGACGTGGGCGGCGGGCGGCGGGGGAGGTCGCGGAGCTCATGCCCCCAGAGTGACCGCTCCCATGTCTTAGAACAAGCGAGATTAAATGAAGCCCTTCGCTTAGTATCGCTTACATGTTGAACCTGGAGCGCCTCCGGACCCTGGACGCCGTCGCGCGGCACGGATCGGTGAGCGGCGCGGCCGACGGCCTGCACGTCACCACGTCGGCCGTGTCCCAGCAGCTGTCCAAGCTGGAGCGGGAGATCGGCCAGCAGCTGCTCGCCAAGAACGGCCGGGGAGTACGCCTCACCGACGCCGGTCTGCTGCTCGCCCAGCACGCGGCACGCATCCTGTCGCAGGTGGAGCTCGCCCAGTCGGACATCGAGGCTCAGCGCGGCCAGGTCGTCGGCGAGGTACGGATCGCGGCCTTCCCGACGGCGGCGCGCGGGCTCCTGCCCGGCGCCCTCGCCGCGCTGCGCGCCGCCCACCCCGACCTCCGGGTGAGGACCACCGAGCTGGAGCCGGAACAGGGCATCCGCGAGGTGTTGCGCGGCGATGCCGACCTCGCGATCGTCCTGGACTGGAGCAACAAGAAGGCCCCGGTGCCGGGCGGGCTCGAGCGGGCCCACCTCCTCGACGACGCGGCCGATGTCGCCGTACACGCCGGTCATCCGCTGGCCGCACGGGACGAGGCGGATCTCGTCGACTTCGGCGACGAGGACTGGGTCTCCTGGCCCGAGGGCGAGTTCTGCCACGACTGGCTGATGTTCACCCTGCGGTCGCAGGGCATGGAGCCGCGCATCGCCCATCTCGCAGCGGAGCACCACACCCAGCTCGCGCTGATCGCCGCCGGGCTCGGGGTGTGCGTCACCCCGCGCCTCGGCCGCGGTCCCACGCCGGACGGGGTGGTGCTGGTGCCCGTACGGCAGAAGGTGAAGCGGCACATCTACGCGACCTGGCGCAGCGACGCCGACCGGCGGCCGTCCATCAGGGCGGCGGTCGAGGCGCTGCGGAGCGTCGGGGCACCGTTGAGCAGCTGACGGGCAGGCGCCGGGGGCCGGTCGCGCGGTCGAGAGCCTAGATCTTGCGGAAGTCCCAGGACACGACGGCGTCCGGGTTCAGCCTCAGCCAGGCGTGCCGGCCGTCGTGCGGCATTGCGTCCATGCCGAAGTTCTTGGCGGCGAAGAGCCGTTCGGGTACGTCGAGTTCGGGGCACGGCTCTCCGGTGCGCGGTGCCTCGCCGACGAAGACCGCGGTGCCCGACAGCTCCGCGCCGCGCAGCTCGCCGTACTCCTCACCGTCGTCGACGACCACCGCGATGCGCGGATCGCCGCGCAGCTCCGCCCAACGGCGGCTCCGGGTGAGGGAGTAGAGCCAGAGCGAGGTCCCGTCCCAGACGAACCAGAGCGCGCCGACATGGGGACGGCCGTCCGCGGAGACGGTCGCGACCCGGCAGGTGCGCTGCTCGGTCAGGAAGGTGTCCAGCTCGGCCGGGGTCATCATGATCCGGCGTCCACGGCGCTGTGCGACGGCCATCGACCGCCCCTTTCCAGAAGTCTGATGCAGTGTCAGAAATCATGGGGGCTCTTCCCTCCTGGGGCAAGGGTGGCTAGCCTCGCCCGCCCGGAGTACGGCGATGCGGGACAGGGGAGACCATGACCAGCGCGACACAGTGGGCCCAGCTCCAGGAGCAGCTCGAACCGTCCGGCACGGTGCTGCTCACCGTCGAGTGCCAGCAGGGCGTCGTGGGTGGCAACAGTGCCCTGCCCGAACTCGCCACCGCCGCCCGGTCGTCGGGCGCGCTGACCAACGTCGCCCGGCTCGTCGCGGCAGCCCACGAGGCCGATGTACAGGTGATGCACGCCGTCGCCGAGCGCAGGCCCGACGGGCGCGGAGCCAACAGCAACGCCCGGCTCTTCCGGGCCGCCGCCCGGCTCCCCGTCCAGCAGCACAGCGGCAGCACGGCGGTACGGATCGCCGAACCCATCGAGGTCGCCGACCAGGACATCGTCGTCCGACGGCTGCACGGGCTCTCGCCCCTCGCCGGCACCGACGTCGACCCGCTGCTGCGCAACCTCGGCTGCCGCACCCTCGTCGTCACCGGCGTCTCGGCCAACGTGGCGATCCCCAACGCCGTCTTCGACGCCGTCAACCTCGGATACACCGTGGTCGTGCCCGGCGACGCCATCGCGGGGGTGCCGGCCGACTACACCCCCGCGATGATCCGTCACACGCTCGCGCTCGTCTCCACCGTCGCCACCACCCAGGAGGTGCTGCGCTGCTGGAAGAGCCCGAGGCGCGTCACGCGAGCGTGATCGAGTCCCCGTCCACCTTGATCGGCGTCGGCGGCAGCGAGGCGGTGGCGGGTCCGCCCTTCACGCTGCCGTCCGAGGCGTCGAACAGGCTCTGGTGGCACGGGCAGGTGATGACCCCGTCGGCGACACCGCTGACGGCGCAGCCCTGGTGGGTGCACTTCGACGAGAAGGCCTTGAACTCGCCGGCCTTCGGCTGGGTGATCACCACTCCCTGACCGTCGATGACCTTGCCACCGCCCACCGGGATGTCCGCGGTCTTCGCCAGCGGTGTCCCCGCCTCCTTCGGGGCGTCACCCGAACCGCCACCCGACGACCCGCCGTCCGAGGCGCCGCAGGCGGTGAGCGCGGCCACCAGACCCATGCCACCCGCCGCCGAGACGACCGTCCGACGCGCTACTCCACTCATCGCACTCCCCTTGCGTTCCGATCACATCGACGCGATCACGTTGGTAGGAGGGAGTACGAACGGGAGCGCCGAAAGGTTCAACGAGCTACGAACCCGATCGCAGGGCCTCCAGGACCTCACCCGCCAGCGCCACCGGGTCGCCCGCCGGACGGGTGGGGTACGAGGCGTGACCGCGCGCCCAGGCGTCGTCCACCGCGAACCAGTCGACGGCGGCCGGAGCCGTACCGTTCACCAGGGCATCGTCGAGATGCGCGAAGTACGCGGCCCACCTCGGGGCGTAGAGATCCTGGATCAGCCCGGACCACTCACGGTTGGCGTAGTCGCGCAGACCCCGCTCGCTCTGCACCCGGTCGCCCCAGGTCGTCAGGATCGAGCGGGCGTCGTACTCCAGCCGGTCGCGCTCCGCGGCGTCCGCTCCCCAGGACCGCGCGGCGGCGATCCACCGCCCGACCAGGAAACGGGGATCGGAGCCGACGAGCCGGCCGAGCAGCCCCGCGTCGGCGTTCCACTCGTCGACCAGCGCCCGGAAGGCCGTCAGATCCCGCGCCTCGTACGCCGTCCTGATCCGGGGGAGGAGCACGCGGCTGCGGTTGGTGAGCGCCTGGCGTGCCACGTCGACCAGATCGAAGCGGTACGCGTCCGTGGTCCGCAGTTCCGGAGCCACCTGGAGCAGCTCCGTGAGCGCGTTCTCCACCCTCGTCGCGTCGTAGCGCATCGCCGTCGGGCTCCAGCGCGCGGCGCGCACCGCCGTCAGGCTCGGCCGCGCGGTGAACAGACTGTCCTGCGGCTCGCTCCAGCCGCTGGACGCCATGCTGTAGGGGCCGAGGCGCAACTGCTCCCACGCGGCGGCCGCGTGCGGATCCTCACCGCCGTAGCGGCGGGAGGCGTAGGCCGAGAACCATGCCGCCCGGTCGACCGGGCCCGGCTGCCAGGCGAGTTCGGTGAACAGGTCGAAGGCCGCGGGGCTGGCCCCGGTCGCCTCCGGCAGATACGCGATGCCGCGCAGCGCGCTGTCGGGCTTCGCCAGCCATGCGTGGAAACGGTCGACCCACGCGCCGGTGTTGGCCCCGACACCGGTGTGGCCGCCGAAGTTGGGGATCGTGCCGAAGGCGTACGGTGTCCCGCCCCACTGTGTCTCCCGGTCCAGGTTGTCGTACCGGTCCGAGAGCCCGTCGACGATGAGGACCCGGCTGCGGTCCACGCCGCTCAGGACGGCCGGGGACGGGTTGCGCTGCCAGCCGAGCATCACCCAGGTGGCACCGGGGCGCGCGGTCTCCAGGGCCCGTTGGACGGCGCCCGCCGCGCTGGGGACGTCCACGGAGCCCGGGGTGCCGCCCTCGTGCAGCAGGTCCATCTTGACCATGTCGGTGTCGCCGAACTTCCGCTGCTGGACCTGGTAGTAGGTGGCGGCGAGCCGGTCGAAGACCGGACCCGTCGGATCCAGCCAGTCGGGGCGGTCGAACCCGATCCATGTGCCCTGCGGGATCGTGATGGCGCCCGGGTTGCGGTCGGCGAAGCCCGGCGGGACCGTGCCGAAGAAGCCCGGCAGGACGGGCGTCATGCCCAGCGAGCGCAGCCGGTCCGCGATCCGCCGGCCGAGCGCGGCGCGTGCTTCGACCAGCTGCCGGGAGACCGGACCGGCGAACCCCGAGAGGTTCTGCAGCAGCCACCAGCCTTGATGGGCCGGGGCGGGGATCCACGAGCGCAACTCGGCTTCGCTGTAGCCGAAGTCCTGGAGCGCGCGGTAGTACGTGTACTCGGCGCCCGTCGGGACGAAGACCTCGTTCACCCCGTGGAGGGCCAGCAGATCGATGTCGCGCTGGTAGGAGGCGAAGTCGCGGTACGGGCCGGAGTAGCCCTCGTCGGTGTCGTTCAGCGCGTAGCGATGGGGCACGCTCGCCGCGCGCGTGACCTCGCCGTCGACGGCGGGGAGCCTGGCGGGCAGCCGGCCGATGCTGTCGCCCGGCCAGCCGATGTCGACACCGGCGACATGCTCCAGGTACCAGCCGACGCCAGTGAGCAGGGTGGCGGGGGAGGTGCCCCGCACCCGGATCGCGCCCGGTCCGCCGGAGACGGAGAAGTGGTCGCCGGAGGCGGTCGCCGCGACCGGGACCAGGGTGAACTGCGAGGCCCGGGAGGGCAGCAGCCGCTGCAGACTCGCCCTGGCGGGCGCGGGGTCGAAGGCGGGGGCGGTGGTATGGGTCACGGTGTGGGGTGGGGTCGTGGGGACATGGGTGCGAGGTGGGGCGACGGTGTGGGGTGGGGCGGCGTTCCGCGCGGCCGAGGCGGTCGTGCCCGGAAGCGCCAGCACGGTCGCCGTGGCCAGCGCCACGACGGCAAGAGTCCTGAGACGTCGGATGACCGGGGGGCTGCCCATCTGGCTCCCTGCTCGGAGTGGTTGACGCATGGTCCGCCCACTGTCCGACGCCCGGCCGGTCCGGCGACGCAGGCGGAGCCGGGGAAAGGAGGGCGCTCATCCGTGCGGGTGCAGGGAAGAGCTGAGCCGACGGCCTGCCGCACGAGCGCGGTGACCTGCCTCTCCACTTCGGGCGTCACCTCGTCAGGCGGCGAACCCGGCGGCCCGCATCGAGCCGCAGCCGGCCGCGAACGGTTCGTACGGCGCGAGTGGTTCGTAGGGTGCGTACGGCGTCCGTCGGTCGGACAGCCGCAACCTCCGGTCCTGTCCTGACCGCAAGGTGCAGTTGATCCTTTAGCATGACGCGAATGATGACTGGCTGATGTCCCTCCCGTACGAGCGTGATCCTGTGCCGGCCGAGGAAGCGGCAGAGGTACGCCGGAACATCGTGGACGTAGCTGCGCGCAGGGCTGACGATCACCGCCCAGCGCCCGTCGTAGCCGCGGAACGCGGAGACAAGGACAGACAATGGCGAAAGCTGAGTTCTACGTGTCGGCCGACGTGGAGGCCGACGGTCCGGTGCCCGGGCCGTTCTCGATGTCGAGCTTCGGGCTCGCGGTCGCGGGGGTCCACGACGGTGCAGTGTTCAAGGCCTGTGATCCCGCCGAGCGGACGTTCTACGCCGAGCTCAAGCCGATCAGCGACACCTACGACCCGGAGGCCCTGGCGGTCGGCGGCCTGGACCGCGGCCGGCTGGAGCGGGAGGGCCAGGACCCTGCGCGGGCCATGAACGCCGCGGCCGCCTGGCTCGTGGGCGTGTCCGAGGAATTGGACGCCGCTCCGGTGTTCGTCGCCTATCCGCTCGGCTACGACTGGATGTGGATGTACTGGTACTTCATGCAGTTCGCCGACGGCGGGTCCCCCTTCGGCCATTCCCGCTGCATGGACCTCAAGACGCTCTACGCCGCCAAGGCCGCTGTGCCGCTCAAGGACGCGACGAAGCGGTCGATGCCAGGCCATCTCCTGTCCTCGCGCCCCCACACGCACAACGCCCTGGACGACGCGATCGAACAGGGCGAGCTGTTCCAGAACCTGATGCGCTGGGACGGGGACGTCCGAACTCCGCAGCTCGGTGCCCGATAGCCTGGGGAAATGCTTTCAGAAGTGATCGCGACCCGCTACGTCACGCCCTTGCGCGAGGGCGGCTCGCTTCCCGGGATCGTCGAGGCCGACGATCTCGGTACGTACGTCATGAAGTTGTCTACCTGGTGGCGCTGACCTGCATCGATGCGGCGGCGCGCGCCCCTGACGTGGGCGGATGAGCCTTTCAGCGTCTTTCAGGGTTGTGCTGCGTTGCGCGGTCGATTCTCCCCACGCGCTCCCCAGAGCCGTCGATACTCCCCAGATTCCCCCCAGGAGGAGCTCCTGCGGCGGGCTGTGTGGCGCGGAGGTCAGCCCATAGCAAGCACCTCCTTGAGTACGGTGAGTGACTGCCCGGCGGGGCTAGCAGAAGCCTGGCCCGCTGTCGGGGCCTCATCACAGCACCCTGCTGGGCCCCGAATCCGGCCATGAACAGCCAAATGCCGATGTGGAGGCCGTGAGCGCGGCCGCCGCGCAGCTGAAGGGGCGCTGCCCCAAACTTTGGGGCGGCGGCAGGAGACGGCTCCGCGGCACGCCCCGGGTGGCGCGCCCGCCGGCGGCCCGCCGCCGCGCGGGGCACGCCACCGGAGCCCGGGTTGGCCGAGCTCGACACGGCCTGGCAGCGCAGCTTCACCCACGCCTGAGCCTGCGCTTCTCCCACCAGCGGGCCGCGACAGGAGTTTCTGCGGTATGGCACCAGCGGCGGGATCCGCCGTCGTCGCCCTATTGGACCCGTCGCATGAATGCGGACGGCATGTCTCCAGCGGCCCTCTTCCACAGCCGTGCTCCGCCGATCTCAGCCACCTGCTCGGGCTCAACGAGATCACCAGCGTCTCTCGCCCCCATCCGGCGGAGAACGTCCACCTCGCCAGGCGTGCTCGGGGGCAGCTGGCTACGAGACCGGACTCCACCTACGGGGCGATGTCATCCGCCCCTGAACGGTTGACCTGAGCTCGGCGAACAGCCCGGTGAGCTCGTGGGCGGCACGCGCACGGCCACGGCAAACCTGTCGACCCCGCAGGGTCGGGGTGACCTTCGTCACGGGTCCGGCCGTCGTCGGCGGTGAGTTCGATGAATCCATCACGACATGAGCCTTTTGGTCGCACTCCCGGCCTGGGATCCAGTTCGTCAGGTCTCGGGCGGAGTTTGTGCATTTCCTGTGAGCCCGGATAGGACTGCTCCTCTGATCAATTCTGTGGGGGCCACAGCGGTGCGTATCACCCGAACACTCGTCATATCCATGGCGATCACCATGACCGTGCTCGCGGGCACGGAACAAGCAGCGCAGGCCGTCGGCCTGTGGTCTGCTTCCAGATCCGGCCCGAGCGCCGGCGAACTACCCGAACAGGGCTGGGGGTCGGCCCGCGGGCGCGGCCACGCCGCCTCCGGCGACGCCACCGACGCGAACGCGTCCGGCGGCCGCACCGGCGCCCTGAAGGGGCGCGGCGAACTCGCGCCGGACTCCGGCACCACCCGGCTGAAGCTGGGCAAGGCGCCTAAGACGCAGGTGCCGTCCTACCGCAAGGTCCCGTCGCCGCGCCGGGCCTTGCCCAAGGGGTTCGACCCCAAGGCCAGTGCGGAAGTGCCCGGCAAGCGGGCCGCCGATGCGCGGACGTTCGCCAACCCGGACGGCACCTTCACGACCCGCTACTACAACGAGCGGGTCAACTTCCTCGGTGACGACGGCAAGTGGAAGGCGATCGACACCCGGCTGGCGAAGTCGTCGCCACTGGCGCTGACGGAGGAGACCCCGGGATCCGGCTGGCAGGCCAAGTCGACCGAGGACAAGATCTATTTCTCCGAGTTCGCCGATGCGGAAACGTTTGTCCGCCTGGGTACCGGCATCGACGACAGCACCGCGGTCGGCTACTCGATCGAGGGCGCGGCCCGCTCGCAGGGCCGTGTCAACGGCAACGTGATCACCTACCCGGACGTCCGTCCTTCGACGGACGTGGAACTGATCGCAGGAAGCGACTCCGTCAAGGAGACGCTGATCCTCAAGGACAAGAAAGCGCCGACCGAATGGCGCTTCCCGCTGGCCCTCAAGGGCCTGACGGCCAAGCTCGACGGCCTCGGCGGCGTCGTCTTCAACGACGCGGCGGGCCGTAAGCAGGGCTGGATGCCGGCCGGCTGGATGGAGGACTCGAAGAAGGCGCCGAACTCCGACGAGGGCGTCATCTCCTCCGGCGTCACCTACGGTCTCGCGCGGCAGGGCGCCCGCCAGATCCTGGTCGTCAAGCTGGACCAGAAGTGGCTGTCGGCCCCCGAGCGGGTCTTCCCCGTGAAGGTCGACCCCTCGGTGAACGGTCTGGAGGCGGCGTCCGGCACGTACGTCGAGTCGCCGTACACCCAGAACTTCTCCAGCTCCACCGAGCTCAAGGTCGGAACGTACGACGGCGGTGCCCACAAGGCGGCCTCGTTCCTGAAGTTCAACGGCCTGGACACCACCCTCAGGAACGCGTTCGTCATCAACGCGAACCTGAGCCTCTACAACACCTACTCCTACTCCTGCACCGCACGCCCGGTGACGGTCCACGAGATCACCTCGAACTGGTCCGAGGGCAGCACCAACAGCTACCCCGGCCCCGCGACCGGCGGCGCGCTGGGCTCCAAGTCCTTCGCGCACGCCTGGCGCCAGGACGGCAACTCCCCCTGGCACTGCGGCGCCGCCACGTGGGAGTCGATCCCGCTCGGCGACGCCGGCCGCAAGCTGGTCGACGACTGGACGCACGGCCGCAAGGCCAACTACGGCCTGGCCGTGAAGGCGGCCACGGACGACTCCAGGACCTGGAAGAAGTTCGGCTCCGACAACTACCCGAACGGCAAGCCCAGCCTCGACGTCACCTGGTCGAAGTACGGGGCCGCGTACGAGCTGGGCGGCTTCGTCCAGCCCCCGACGGCCACTGCCGACGGCATCTTCAAGGTCACCGTCACCAACCAGGGCCAGCAGACCTGGGGCAAGAACAGCAACTTCAAGCTGCGCTACGACCTGTTCGACGCCAACGGCAACAAGGTGGGCGGTGACTACTGGAGCAAGATCCGGTGGACGGACATGCCCTACGACGTCGGGCCCGGAGGCTCCGCCACCGTCGACGCGCACATCGCCCCGCTGGCACCCGGCACGTACACGCTCCAGTGGACCATGGACGAGTACGGCGTCCGCAGCTTCGTCGACGACGGAGTGCCGGGCCCGACCGTGCGTTTCGACGCAGTCAACGCCCCGCCGTACATCACCGGCGCAGCTCCGCCGAGCGGCACCGTCGTCGACACCCTCACCCCGACGCTCTGGGCCACGGCCACCGACCAGGACAAGTCCCCTGGCGCGCTGACCTACCAGTTTGAGGTCTGCGAGGTCGAGGGCAAGGACCTCCGCAAGAACTGCCGGGGCAACACGCACGCCGCGTCAGAGAGCTGGACCGTTCCGTCGGACTGGCTGAAGTGGGCGAAGACGTACGCCTGGTATGCCTACGCGAACGACGGCAAGGACCAGTCCTCGCGCACCGCACCGTCGATCCTGACCACCCAGGTACCGCAACCCGTCATCACTTCTCACCTCGGCGGCGCCGACAGCGGCCGCACCTTCGGCGAGCGGGCCGGTAACTACGCCACCGCCGCCACCGACGCAGCCGTACCGAGCGCGGGCCCCGAGCTCGCGGTCACGCGGACGTACAACTCGCAGGACCCGCGCCAGACGAACGCCTTCGGCGCCGGCTGGGCCACCCGCTGGGACATGCGGGCGGTCGCCGAGCCCGACGGCAGCGTCGTCGTCACCCTCGACAGCGGCAGCCAGGTCCGGTTCGGCCGCAACGCCGATGGCACCTACAGCGCGCCGGCCGGTTCCGTGGATGTCCTCTCGGAGGTTGCCGGCGGCGGCTGGACGCTGCGCGACGCGGCGGCCACGGTTCACACCTTCGACGCGACGGGCCGCCTGACGAACGTCAGGGACGGCCACGGGCGCGAGCAGACGCTCACCTACACGGCTGGGAAGCTGACGAAGGCCACGGACGCGCTGTCGAAGCGGGCGCTGACCTTCACCTGGTCGGGCGCGCACGTCGCGTCGGTGTCCACCGACGCGGTCGGCCCGATCGCTCCGGCGCTCACCTGGTCATACACCTACGACGGCGACCGCCTGGTGAAGGTCTGCCCGCCGGACTCCGCCACCGCGTGTTCCACCTACGCGTACACGGCCGGCTCGTACTACCGGGGCCTGGTGCAGGACGCGGGCCCGGTCGGGTACTGGCGGCTGAACGAGGCCGAGGGCGAGTCCGCGGCCAGCGAGGCGGTCTCCCGCACGGGCATGAACGCCGGCCACTACCGCGACGTCACCCTCGGGGCCGCGGGCGCGCTGGGCGCGACCGGCAACAAGGCGGCCTCCTTCGACGGCACCAACTCCTCCATCGAGCTGCCGGGGACCTCCCTGTCCGCCTCGACCGTCCTCTCGGTCGAGCTGTGGTTCAAGACGGACCGGGCGGGGACGCTCGTCGGCTTCCAGGACAAGCGACTGTCGGAAGGCCAGCCCATCCGCTGGAACCCGGTCCTGGGCATCAACCAGGCGGGCAAGCTGCACGGCGGCTTCGAGCTCAAGGGCATGGGGACCACCCCCGTCACCTCGCCCGGCACGGTCACCGACAACGCGTGGCACCACGCCGTCCTGACCGCCACGGGCACCGAGCAGGTCCTCTACCTCGACGGCGCGCGCCTGGGCGCCATCCCCGGAGTGGTCGACCACTTCGGCAAGACCTACACCTACCTGGGTGCCGGCTACTCCAACCCGAGCTGGGACGGCGGCCCCGCGGGGGTACGCCGCTTCACCGGTGCCATGGACGAGGTCGCGGTCTACCACCGCGCCCTCGACGCCGGGGCGGTCAAGGCCCGTTTCGAGGCTCGTGCGGGATCGTCGAAGCTGACCGGTTCCACCCTGCCGTCGGGCCGGGTGAGCGCCCAGGTCGAGTACGACGGCGACACCGGCCGCGCGACGAAGGTCACCGACGAGAGCGGTGGCCTCTGGCAGATATCCGAGCCCCGCTACGCCGCCGGCTCGCAGGCCTACAGCGACGCCGTCCGGGCATCGGGCCCGGTCAACTACTGGCGCCTCGGTGACAGCGGCGGTGCCTCGGCGGCGGACGAGATATCCGGCGGCGGCAACGGCTCTTACCGGGACGGTGTCGCGCTCGGCGGCGTCGGGGCGTTCCTCGACGGCGACGACGGCGCGGTCACCCTCGACGGGACCAAGGGCGTCATCGAAGTACCGTCCGAGTCGATCAGCGAAGCCACCGCATTCTCCGCGGAGCTGTGGTTCCGCACGGACAAGCCCAGCGGTGTGCTGCTGGGTCTGCAGAACACCGAGCTGGGCACCACCCCGACGATGTGGAACGCCAGCCTCCTCGTCGACGGCGAGGGCAAGCTGCGCGGCCACCTGTGGGACGGCCCCTCCGCGGGCTGGCCGGTCATGGGTGGCGCCAAGGTCACCGACAACAAGTGGCACCACGCCGTCATCACCGGCGGTCCCGCCGGTCAGTCGTTGTACCTCGACGGCGTCAAGATCGGCTCCAAGGCCGGCGTGGTCAAGCCGGAGACCCTGGTCCACGCCTACCTGGGCGCCGGCTACTCCAGCGAGGAGTGGGACGGCCAGGCCCGTGCGACCCGCTACTTCAACGGCCAGCTCGACGAGGCCGCCTTCTACACGAAGGAGCTGGACGCGGCGACCGTCGCAGACCACTTCAAGGCCCGCAACCGCCTGGTGTCCGGCAACGGCGACCAGTACGAGGGCGTCGTGATGGCGGACGCCCCTGCCGGCTACTGGCAGCTGGACGAGACCGGCGGCACGACCGTCGTCAACAAGGTCGCCGCCGCAGGCGCCAACGGCACCTACACCAAAGCGACGCTGGGCAACTCCGGCGCGTTCGGCACAGGCGACGGTACCGCCGCCGAGTTCAAGGGCGACGGGTGGGCCGAGCTGCCCGGCGGCCATCAGGCGAGCACCGACCTGTCGACCGAGCTGTGGTTCAAGACCACCAAGCCCGGCGTGCTCTTCAGCGACCAGGAGAAGCCGCTCCCGGACGCCTACAGCTACGCGCCGGTCCTGTACGTCGGCTCGGACAACAAGCTCCACGGCCAGTACTTCACCCGAGGTACCGAAGCGACCAACACCTCGCCGAACACGGTCACGGACAACGAGTGGCACCACGCCGTGGTGACGGCGCAGGGGTCCACCCACACGCTGTACCTCGACGGCGCCCAGGTCGCCCAGACCACCACCGTGCCGGTCACCCACGAGACCAACCAGCGCACGTACATCGGCGCCGGCTACACCAGGTGGTGGCCTGCGTCCCCGGGCGACGGCGTGCAGTACTTCACCGGCCAGATCGACGAGGTCGCGGTCTACCCGCGCGCCCTGACCGGTGACCAGGTCGCGCGCCACTACGGCGCCCGCGCCCAGGCCTCGGGTTCCTCGCTGTCGGCGACGGTGACGGTCACCGACCCGACGGGCGCGAAGACGTCCAGCACCTTCGACGCGGTCCGCGGCCAGCGTCGTACCGCCTCGACGAACGCGGACGGCGGTGTCACCACGTACGCGTACGACACCGGCGGCTTCCTGCACACGGTCACCGACCCCAACGGTCACGCGACCATCACCGGTCACGACGAGCGCGGCAACACCGTCTCGACCACGACCTGCCGGGACGCGAACTCCTGCTGGACCTCCTTCGCGGAGTACTACTACAACCCGGCGGACAAGCTGGACCTGCGCAACGGCAAGCAGACCGCGATCCTCGACGGCCGCTCCTCGGGGCCGGCAGACACCCGCTACCGGACGACGACCTCCTACACGGACCTCGGCCTGACCGACACGGTCACCTCGGTCGACGGCCGTACGGCGAGGACCACCTACACCACGGGCACCGAGCCCGCGGTCGGTGGCGGAGTGACGCCGAAGGGTCTGGTCGCCACGAAGAAGTCCACCGGCGGCGCCACCGTCTCGTACGCATACTTCGAGAGCGGCGACCTGGCCAGGACGACGGCGCCCTCCGGCGCGGTCACGACGTACACCTACGACGGCATCGGCCGGAAGCTGACCGAGACCCAGGTCTCCGACGCCAACCCCGCCGGCGTCACCACGACGTACGCCTACAACGCCATGTCCCGCGTCACTGCAGAGACCGGCCCGGGCGTGAAGAACGAGATCACCGGCGTCACCCACACCGCCCGCATCAGCCGCACCTACGACGCGGACGGCCACCTACTCACCGAATCCACGGAGGACACCACCGGCGGCGACGCCACCCGCACCACCACCTACCGCTACAACATCCGCGGTCTCAACGACAGCGTGACGGACGCGGCCGGAAACGAGTCGACGTACGCCCACGATGCCCTGGGCCGAGTGATCAGTGCGACGGACCCCGCGGGCAACGTCGTCACGACCACTTACACCAAGCGCGGCCAGGTCGCCGAAACCGTCCTGAAGAACTGGACCGGCGACCCCTCCGGCCAGACCCGCGACCTGGTCCTGGAGTCGAAGGCCTACGACCCGGCGGGCCGCCTGGCCTCGACCACGGACGCGATGGGCGCCACGACCGCCTTCACCTACTACGACGACGGCCTGACGGCCTCGACGACGGCGAAGCAGGTCACCCAGGCCAACGGCTCCAAGAAGGACATCGTTCTCGGGTCGACGGTCTACGACGGCGCGGGCAACCCCGTGTCGGCCACCGCGAGGGGCGGGGCTACGACCGTGAACACGGTCGACGCCCTGGGCCGCACCA
This sequence comes from Streptomyces sp. NPDC022552, assembly GCF_055561875.1. NCBI lineage: Bacteria > Bacillati > Actinomycetota > Actinomycetes > Kitasatosporales > Streptomycetaceae > Streptomyces > Streptomyces sp. NPDC022552. The sequence goes on along the minus strand of NZ_JBVHGJ010000004.1, from coordinate 516,377 downwards.
CCCGCTCGGTGTTCGACCCCAACGGTCTGAACCGGGTCTCCACTTTCGCGTACGACGCGGAGGACCGGCTCACCGAGCAGACCCAGTCCATCGACGGCACCGGCAAGAAGATCACGTCCAACACCGAGTACGACGCGGCGGGCAACCCGACGAAGCAGACCGTCACCGACGGCACCACCACCCGGGTCTCCTCCGCAACCTTCGACCAGCGGGGGCTCCCCCTCACCCAGACCAGCCCGCGCGGCATCACCAGCACGGGCCGGTTCGACGAGCTGGGCCGCCTGGTCGAGCAGACCGCGCCGCAGGTGCAGGCCGAGGAGAACGGAGGCGCGGCTGCGGCCGTCACCCCCAAGGCCCTCGTCGGCTACAACACTTTCGGCGAGACCACCGAGTCGCGCGACCCGCGCGGTCTGGTGACCAGGACGGAGACCGACAAGCTCGGCCGGACCGTCGCGCTCACGCTGCCCGACTACACCCCGCCGGGCGCCACCGCGGCCATCACCGCCGTCTCGCGCACGACGTACGACAAGGTCGGCAACACGGCCTCCACGACCGACCCGCTGGGCCGCGTCACGTACTACGGCTACGACCAGCTGAGCCAGCTGGTCAGCAAGACCGACCCGGCGATCGCCGGTACGCAGGGCCTGACGGCCCCGGGCGCCGCGAACCTCAACGGGACCTCCACCACCCTGTCCGGCGGCGGAATCTCCACCTACACCTGGACCCCGACCGGTCTTCCGCTCTCCGCGACCGACCCGACAGGAGCACGCACCGAGTCCACCTACGACGAACTGGGCCGCAAGCTCACCGCCACCACGATCGAGCGTAAGCCCGCCCTGCAGAACCTCGTCTCCCGATTCACCTGGGACGACGCGGGCAACCAGGTCTCCTCGACCTCGCCCGGCGGACGGGTCACGAGCGCGACCTACGACAAGGCCGGCCAGACCCTGACGGTCACCGACCCCGCCGGCGGCACCAGCAGCGCCGTCTACGACGGCCTCGGCCGCCAGACCGAGAGCAAGGACGCGACCGGCCGCAAGACCGTCACCGCGTACGACCTCGCGGGTCAGCCGGTGTCCGTGACGGACTACGGCACGGGCACGACCGGCCTGCGCACGACCACCACCGAGTACGACGCCGACGGCAATGTCACCGCGTCGGTATCGCCCGGCGGTGCGCGCACCAAGTACACGTACGACGCGCTGGGCCAGCTCACCAAGCAGGTCGAACCGGTCACGGCCACGGACTCGATCACGACGACCTTCGGCTACGACGCGGCGGGCAACCGCACGCGCCTGACCGACGGCCGCGGAAAGATCACCTACTACACGTTCAACAGGTGGGGCCTCCCCGAGTCGACGATCGAACCGGCCACCACCCAGCACTGGAACCCCGACGTCCGCACCTGGACGAACGTCTACGACGCGGCCGGTCAGCTCGTCACCGAGCTCCTGCCGGGCAACGTCAAGCGCCAGAAGACGTACGACGCGCTCGGCCGAATGACCGCCGAGACGGGCTCCGGGACCTCCGTGGCCACCCGCCCCCGTTCCCTGTCCTACGACCTCGCCGGCCGGCTGACCGGCGTCGGCGGCGACGGAGTCCTGGCGAACAACACCTACACCTACAACGACCGCGGCCAGCTGCTCTCCACGGACGGTCCGGGCGGCACCTCCTCCTACGCGTACGACGCAGACGGCAAGATGACCTCCCGCACCGACGCGGCGGGCGCGACGGCCTTCACCTACGACACGGCCGGACGTCTCGACACCACGACCGACCCGCTCACCGGCACCCAGGTGCGCAGCGACTACGACGCGGCCGGACGCCCGACCGCCGACGAGTACGCACGCCCCGGCGTCGGCGGCACCTGGACGATCGGCGCGAAGCGCTCGTACACCTACGACTCCCTCGGCCGCCTCGCGGACGACAGCGTCAAGAAGACCGGCACGGGTGCCGCGGTACAGGGCACTGCCTACGAGTACGACCTCGACAACCGCCTGGTCAAGAAGACCACCTCGGGCACGGCCGGGGCGGGCGCGGAGACGTACGCCTACGACCTCGCCGGGCGCATGACCTCCGAAACCAGCGGGGGCACCACCACCGGCTACGAGTGGGACAAGGCCGGAAACCTCACCAAGAAGGGAGACATCACCGGCACCTACGACTCCCGCAACCGGGTCACGGTCTGGGGCACCCAGACCTTCGACTACTCCGCGCGCGGAAACGTCCAGGGGGTCACCGACGGCGGTACCACCCGCACGATCAAGTCCGACGCCTTCGAGCGGACCGTCACCAACGGCACGAGCACCTTCACGTACGACTCGCTCGACCGCGTCATGACCCACAACGGCGCCGCCTTCAGCTACGACGGCGGCTCAAACAACCTGGTCAAGGACGGCACGTCCACCTACAGCCGCACCCCCGGCGGCACGCTGCTCGCCAGCGCCACCACCGGGACGCCCGGCTCGGCCGGCCTGACCGTCACCGACGGCCACACGGACCTGGTTGCCAGCCTGTCTCCGGACGGCACATCGGTCACCTCGTCCCGCGCCTATGACGCGTACGGCAAGGTGACCGCAAGCAACGGCTCCACCCCGTCGGTCGGCTACCAGTCGGGCTGGACGGACTCGTCCACGGGCGAGGTCAACATGGCGGCCCGCTGGTACCAGCCCGGCACCGGCGGCTTCACCAGCCGCGACACATGGCAGCTCGACCCCAGCCCCTCGGTCCAGGCCAACCGCTACACGTACGCCAACGCGAGCCCGATGAACGGGATCGACCCGTCGGGCCACCTGGTGTGGGATTGCTTCGACCTGAGGAAGAACACCAAGAGCCTCTGGGTCAAGCGGCTTGCCGGAGGACCCTACGGGATGGCCGGGTGTGTCTTCTGGGAGGCCTGGACCGCCGGGCACGACAGCGGCGGCAACGGGAACCGGTGCGGCAAGGGCGTCGCCTCGTGCTACACCCCCGATCCGCCGACGCGACGCACCGACTGCGTGCTCATCCCGTGGCAGGCCAAGTGCAAGGGCGGCGGTGGCTCCACGTCGTCGCCGACTCCACCCCGCGGCAACCACAACTACTCGGGCGGCGGACGCAACGGAGGAGGAACCACCACACGCACCCGCCCGACCGCACCCCCCAAGCCGCCCATCCCGCAGAACCCCTACGCGGGCAAGAACCCGCCGCCGGCACCGAAGCACATCCCCAAGCCGGACTGGAACCCGACCACGGCCGTCTGGGATGCCACCAAGGCCGTCGACATGGTCGTCAGCGGCGCTAACCTCCTCGCGATGCTCACAGGCGGCGCCGCCACGGTCCTCACCCCGGACCAGGTTCCGGACACCCAGACCGCCCCCGGCGCGGATCCGGGGTCAGGCGGCAGTGACGACGGGGCGCAGGACTGCAGGCGTGGAGGCAAGGGTTGGGTCGATCCCAGTCCTGTCGACAGCAAGAACGGGAATCGAGCCACCGGGGTGGAGGCATGCCTCGACCTCTCCTATGTAACCGCCAACCCCGGCACCCCCACCGAGACTCGTGCCGGAATCAAGCCACCTGGGTATGACTGGGCCCGGTCCTACGTCGGATATTTGGGAGGGAGGCCCCGCGACGTCAACGCCTGCCATCTCCTCGGCGCCCAGCTGAGCGGATCGGGGACCGACCTGGCCAACCTTGCGACCTGTGGAACTGACGCGAACTCCTACGTAGGCAAGCCCCAGTCGCCGATTCCTCCCATGGACAGCATGCTGAACTTTGAGGACACAGTCCGGTCCCTCATTGATTCAAAGCATGTTGTGCGATACAAGGTGACACCGGTCTACAAAGACGGCCGAACTGTGCCCTACGAATTCCGCATGTCCTACACGGCATGGGACAGCAAGGGGCGCTACGTGGGCTCTGATGCCACAGCAGTATCCAACCTGATTTACACCGCTGGCCGGGGTTGGAAGAATCTGGGCACCGCGATCGACAGCCGCACCGGTGGAGACGTGCCCCTCCCGGGGCAGCCATGAGATGGCCTTCCACCACCACGCGAAGGAAAACTGATATGCCTCACCGCGCTGTCGCGCGCCTGCGTGAAGTTCTCCCGCCGCCCGTCTCCGGCGGCGACTCGATCGACTGGCAGGAAATTGAGCGGACGGCAGGTCTGACGTTTCCTGTCGATTACCGCGAGTTCGTCGAGTCGTACGGAGGTGGAGAGATCGACGAGTACCTGTCCATCAGTACGCCGCCCGTCCCCGGGTCGGCGTACGGAGACCTCTTGGACAGAAGAGATTCCGTCCTCTCGCCCCCGGACAGTGAACATCTCATTGCGCTCCTGCCAGGAAGTGAGCTGCCGTCACTGCTGCCCTTCGCGGACTCGGCGAGCAGCGATGTGGCATTCTGGCTGTGCGAGGGCGCTCCCGACGACTGGCGCGTGGCCATCTTTCGGAGGCAGACGCCGTACGGGATGAACCGCTGGACCGTGTTCGATGGCGGAATGGCGTCGTTCTGCGTGGCGGTCCTGACTGGCAAGGTGAACCCGTTCAGCGAACGGCTTTCAGCGGAGGACCGGCACGAGTTCCTGACTTGGCGTCGGGTGTAAGGCCAGATCACAGTGACAGGTTCCATCCCTTCCCTGAGGGGCTGTGAGACCCGATCCACTGGGGTAGTGGCGTGACAGAGTCCCTGGATGTCGGCGGTGACGATTGCGTTGCACACCACCGACAGCCCGGGGGCTCTGTTGCTTCCGTCTCACTACAGTAAGAGCGGCTGGGGCATGCTCAACCTGAGCGGAGGTGTCGTCGCAGCCGGCAAGGAGTGGACGGACGATGGCTCGGTCCACGAAGTGCACTCCTTGAAGCGGCGAGCCGTCAAGGTCACGCGTCCCGTGCCGATACCGCCGGCGTTCGTGCACACACTGCGAAACCACATCGATCGCTTCGGCATTGCGCCAGGCGCTTTTCGCCGAAAGGCCCTATGACCTCCGGCGCGCCGGGATTTCGTTCGCCTCCAGCATGGGAAGGGTCGTGCGCTCCAAGAAGGCGCCTGACCCGGGGGCAGCGGAGAGCCGCCCGTCCAACCGGAATGACATTCGGCTGGAGGGCGGCTTTTTTGCTGTGGGCCCCCCTTGGAGCTGTTGGGGGTCCGGTTCCTGGCGTCCGAGTACGGCACGGGCCCGGTTCATGCCGGCCGAATCGATTCACTGGGACTCGACGCGAACGGGACTCCCCTGGCGAAAGCGGCGGACGAGATCCTGCTCGGTCTCGGCGACGGGATCACGAAGGTCCAGCGTAAGCAGTACAGCGCGTACCACCGGCTACAGAACTCTTGCGAGTCTCTGCCCGCCGCAGCGGACGAAAGTCCACGTGTGTCTCTCGCTCGACCCGGCCGAGGTTGACCTCGTGTCTGACTTCACCAGGAACGTTGCGGACCTGGGGCATCACGGAACGGGCGACCTGGAGGTGCGGCTGCGTACCGGACGGGACTTGGAGCGTGCCCATGACCTGTTCCGTGCAAGCTATGCGGCGGCGTAGGCGGCTAAGTAGCTCGGGCGCTCCTCACCGGCGATCACTCTCGGTTACTATGCTCACTTCATGCCGGAAGCTGGCAGCAAGGGGCGTGGCACCATCGATGGTCTGCTTGGGGGAGCGGGGATGAATGGCCCGCCGGCCGAAGCTCCCCAGAATCTCCCCAGCACGGTTGACCGGTGAACTGCGCCTCCACACTCCGGATGAGTTGCCGTGGATTGCAAGGTTGAAGAGATGGGTGGCCTGCGAAGTGTTGCAAGAGGTCGTAGCGACCCGCTATGTCACGCCTCTGCGTGAAGGTGGATCGCTCCCCGGGATCGTCGAGGCCGACGATCTCGGTACATATGTCATGAAGTTCACCGGAGCCGGGCAGGGGCGGAAGACCCTCGTCGCCGAGGTCGTCTGCGGGCAGCTCGCGCGGCGGCTCGGGCTGCGGGTGCCCGAGTTGGTGGGGATCCAGCTCGACCCCGTCATCGGGCTCTCCGAGCCCGATCAGGAGGTGCAGGAGCTGCTGAAGGCCAGCGGTGGGCTGAACCTCGGGATGGACTATCTGCCGGGGTCCCTGGGGTTCGATCCGCTGGCGTACGAGGTGGATCCCAAGGAGGCGGGGAAGGTCGTCTGGTTCGACGCGGTGATCAACAACGTCGACCGGTCCTGGCGCAACCCCAACATGCTCGTCTGGCACGGTGACCTCTGGCTGATCGACCACGGCGCCACCATGATCTGGCACCACAACTGGCGCGGCGCCCAGGCCTCCGTCGCCAAGCCCTACGACGCCTCCGACCACGCCCTCGCCCCCTTCTCACCGGACGTCGCCGCCGCCGCGGCCGAGCTCGCGCCCCTGGTCACGCGGGAGCTCCTGGAAGCGGTCGCCGCCGACGTCCCCGACGAGTGGCTCGTCGACGAGCCGGGCTTCGACAGCACCGACGCGCTGCGCCAGGCCTATGTGGACGCCCTGCTGCCGCGCGCCGCGACCATCCACGAGCGCATCACCCTCGGCCCGCGCGTCGAGCGCCGGCCCGCGCAGCCGCCCGGCTGGCTGGCCGACCGCCTCGCCCCCCGGCCGCACTCCACCCAGAAGGACCGCACCACGTGACCGACCGCGATGTCTTCGAGTACGCGCTGCTGCGCGTGGTGCCACGCGTCGAGCGCGGCGAGTTCTTCAACGCCGGCGTGGTGGTCTACTGCCGCGCCAAGTCCTACGTCGCCGCGCGCACGCACCTGGACGAGACCAAGCTCCGGGCGCTCGACCCCGGTGCGGACGTCATCGGCGTACGGGCGGCGCTGCACGCCGTCGAGGGCGTCTGCCTGGGCGGGGAGGACGCCGGACAGGCGGCGCGCGACGACGCAGGGAGGCGCTTCCGCTGGCTGATCGCGCCCCGCTCCACCGTCGTCCAGCCGGGCCCGGTGCACACCGGTCTGACCGCCGATCCCGAGGCCGAGGTCGAAAGGCTGCTCGATCTGCTGGTGCGCTGAGCCCCGGTGGGCGGCGCGGAGTGATCCGGTGCACCCGGTGGGCCGTTGACACCGGGTGCCAGGGCTTCTAGCGTCTCGTCTGCGGAAGGTACTAAGCGGTCGCTCATGTGTGGGACGCACCGTGTGAGCCGCATCCATGGATGATCCAAGGGCGAGGAGAACCAGCATGTCGACCACCGAGCAGCGCGTAGCCGTCGTCACCGGCGCGGCACGGGGCATTGGCGCCGCGACCGCCGTACGGCTGGCCGCCGAGGGCCGTGCCGTCGCCGTACTCGACCTGGACGAGGCGGCCTGCAAGGACACCGTCGAGAAGATCACCGCCGCCGGTGGCACCGCCATCGCCGTCGGCTGCGACGTGTCCGACAGCGCCCAGGTCGAGGCCGCCGTCGCGCGCGTGGCCGCCGAGCTCGGCGCGCCGACGATCCTCGTCAACAACGCGGGCGTGCTCCGCGACAACCTGCTCTTCAAGATGTCCGAGGCCGACTGGGACATGGTCATGAACGTCCACCTCAAGGGCGCGTTCCTGATGGCCAAGGCCTGCCAGAAGCACATGGTCGACGCGGGCTTCGGCCGGATCGTCTCGCTCTCCTCGTCCTCCGCGCTCGGCAACCGCGGCCAGGCGAACTACTCGGCCGTCAAGGCCGGTCTGCAGGGCTTCACCAAGACCCTCGCCAAGGAGCTCGGCAAGTTCGGCATCACCGCCAACGCCGTCGCCCCGGGCTTCATCGTCACCGAGATGACCGCGCAGACCGCCGAGCGCGTCGGCATGGGCTTCGAGGACTTCCAGGCCGCGGCCGCCTCCATGATCCCGGTCCAGCGGGTCGGCAAGCCGGAGGACATCGCCAACGCCATCGCCTTCTTCACGGGCGACGACGCCGGCTTCGTCTCCGGCCAGGTCCTGTACGTGGCCGGCGGCCCGCTCAACTGACGCCCGCGCGGGAAGAGGAGACGTACATGAGCACGAAGGAACTGCCCGAGCTGTCCGGCAAGGTCGCTCTGGTGACCGGTGCCAGCCGGGGCATCGGCTACGGCGTCGCCGAGGCGCTGGTCGCCCGCGGCGACCGGGTCTGCATCACCGGACGGGGCGAGGAGGCCCTCAAGGAGGCCGTGGAGCGCCTCGGCTCCGACCGGGTCATCGCGGTGCCCGGAAAGGCCCACGACGAGGCCCACCAGGCCGCCGCGGTCGAGGCGACCATGGAGGCCTTCGGCCGGGTCGACTTCCTGGTGAACAATGCCGGAACCAACCCGGTTTTCGGCCCGATCGCCGAGCTCGACCTGAATGTCGCCCGTAAGGTCTACGAGACGAATGTGATCTCCGCTCTGGGATTCGCCCAGCTGACCTGGCGCGCCTGGCAGAAGGATCACGGCGGCGCGATCGTGAACATCGCCTCGATCGCCGGCATCTCCGCTTCGCCGTTCATCGGGGCATACGGGATGAGCAAGGCGGCCATGGTCAATCTGACCCTCCAGCTCGCCCATGAATTCGCGCCGGTGGTCCGCGTCAATGCGATCGCCCCCGCCGTCGTCAAGACCAAGTTCGCCCAGGCTCTCTACGAGGGCCGGGAGGCGGAGGCCGCCGCCGCGTACCCGCTCGGCAGGCTCGGGGTCCCGGAGGACATCGGAGGGGCCGCCGCCTTCCTCACCTCCGCCCAGTCGGACTGGATCACCGGCCAGACGCTGGTGGTCGACGGAGGACTTTTCCTCAACTCCGGCGTCGAGTGACCGGTATCCGGACACTTTCTTGAATTCCTGACCGGTTTGACCCCGGTTAAGCATTGAATGCCTCAAGTGCCCCGTCAGGGTCGAACATTGACCTGACGGGGCGCTGCGGTATGGTCGGCCGACCCATGGCTGAACGAGGAGCGTGCACGTGTTCAACCGGACCAGTCTGCAGGCCGCTGCAGCCCTTGCGTCCATATCCCTGGTGTCCGGATGCAGCCTGTTTTCGGACAATGCCTCCGCCGGGGAGCAGAGAATCGTCGTCGGCACGACGAGTTCTCCCACCACGCTTGATCCGGCAGCCGCCTGGGACAATTCCTGGGAGCTGTTCCGAAATGTCTTCCAGACGCTGGTGAGTTTCCCGACCGGCAGCACCTCCCCGCAGTCCGATGCCGCGGACTGTCAGTTCACCGACACCGCCAGCCGCGTCTTCGAGTGCAAGCTCGAAGAGGGCCTGACCTTCTCGAACGGGAACAAACTGGACGCCAAGGCGGTCCAGTACTCGATCGAGCGCATCCGCAAGATCGACGCCGAGGGCGGCCCGAACGGGATGCTCGGCTCGCTCGACACGATCGAGACCGTGGACGACCGTACGGTCGTCTTCAAGCTGAACAAGCCCGACGCGACCTTCCCCTTCGTCCTCGCCACTCCCGCCATGTCCCTGGTGGACCCGGCCGAGTACCCCGCCGACAAGCTCCGTGAGGACGGCGGGCTCACCGGCTCGGGCCCCTACGTCCTCGACTCGTACACCGAGGGCGACAAGGCCGAGATGACCAAGAACCCCTCCTACAAGGGGTTCGCGGACCGCAAGAACGACGGCGTGACCATCCGGTACTTCAAGGAGTCCGAGCCGATGGTCGAGGCGCTGAGGAAGAAGGAGATCGACGCCACCTACCGCGGCCTCACCGCCGAGGAGGTCGTCCAGCTCCAGGACGGCAGCGACGCCAACAAGGAGCTCCAGCTCGTGGAGTCGACCGGCGCCGACATCCGCTACCTCGTCTTCAACGCCCAGGACCCCGCGGTCGCCAAGGAGCCGGTCCGCAAGGCCATCGCCCAGCTCGTCGACCGTGAGGAGCTGGTCGCCAAGGCCTACAAGGGCACCGCGGAGCCGCTGTACTCCATGGTCCCCAAGGGCATCGTCGGCCACACCACCGAGTTCTTCGACCGCTTCGGCGAGCCCAGCGTCCCCAAGGCGCGCGACATCCTGCGCGAGGCCGGGATCAAGAAGCCCGTCGAGCTCACCTTCTGGTTCACCACCGACCGGTACGGCTCCGGCACCGCGCTCGAGTTCGCCGAGCTCAAGCGGCAGCTGGACGCCTCCGGGCTCTTCGAGGTGACCCTGAAGAGCAAGCCGTGGAAGGAGTTCGCCGCCGGCTACCAGAAGGGGCAGTACCCGGTCTTCGGCCGAGGCTGGTTCCCCGACTTCCCGGACGCGGACAACTTCATCGCCCCGTTCGTCGGCAAGCAGAACGCGCTGGGCACGCCGTACCTGAGCCCCGAGATCACGGACGAGATCCTCCCGAAGTCGCGGCGCGAGAGCGACCGCGGGGCGGTCGTGGCCGAGTTCCGCAAGGCCCAGGAGATCATGGTGGAGGACGTCCGGCTGCTCCCGCTGTGGCAGGGCAAGCTCTACATCGCGGCGAGCGAGGACATCGGCGGCGCCGAGCGCGCGCTCGACCCGCAGACCGTCATGCAGATGTGGGAGCTCAACCGCCGAACCAGCTGGTAGGCGGCCCGAGCGGCGCAGTTGTCAGTGGCCCCCGGTAGGTTCTTGGCCGTACAGGAGATCGCCTACCGGAGGTTGTTGACGTGACCGACACCGACATGCTGCCCGAGTCCTGGCGCGGCGTCCTCGGCGAAGAGCTGCAGAAGCCGTACTTCAAGCAGCTGACCGAGTTCGTCGAGGAGGAGCGGGCCAAGGGGCCGGTCTACCCGCCGCGAGACGAGGTGTTCGCCGCCCTGGCGGCGACGCCGTACGACAAGGTGAAGGTCCTGGTCCTCGGCCAGGACCCGTACCACGGCGAGGGGCAGGGGCACGGCCTCTGCTTCTCGGTCCGTCCGGGCGTCAAGACGCCCCCCTCCCTCCGGAACATCTACAAGGAGATGCAGGAGGAGCTCGGCCACCCCGTGCCGGACAACGGCTATCTGATGCCGTGGGCCGAGCAGGGCGTGCTGCTGCTCAACGCGGTCCTCACCGTCCGGGCCGGCGAGGCGAACTCGCACAAGAACCAGGGCTGGGAGAAGTTCACGGACGCGGTCATCGGCGCGGTGGCCTCCCGGCCGGACCCGGCGGTCTTCGTGCTCTGGGGGAACTACGCGCAGAAGAAGCTCCCGCTGATCGACGAGGAGCGTCATGTCGTCGTGAAGGGCGCGCACCCCTCGCCGCTGTCGGCGAAGAAGTTCTTCGGATCCCGCCCGTTCACGCAGATCGACACGGCGATCGCGGCCCAGGGCCACGAGCCGATCGACTGGCGGATCCCGAACCTCGGCTGAGGGCGGTGAGCCCGCCCGGCTGACAGGCTCGGGGTACCACCCGAGCCTGTGCCGGATCGGGGGCCGCGACGGTTAGCGTCGGAGCCCCTGGACGGAGAGCGTGTGGAGGCCGCAGTGACCGAGCAGCAGCAGGTGTCGGACGACGGCGTCATGACCCGGATCGGGCAGGCGACGATGCTGCTCCACGGCGGTGACCGCGAGGAGGCCCGCAACCGGTTCGTCGAGCTGTGGGCGCAGATCGGCCCCGACGGCGACCCCCTGCACCGCTGCACGCTCGCGCACTACATGGCGGACGCCCAGGACGACCCGGACGCCGAGCTGGCCTGGGACCTGCGGGCCCTCCTCGCGGCCGAGGGGCTGAGCGAGGAGCGGCTGGCCGCGCACGAGGCGGCGGTGGCGCTCCGGGCCCTGTACCCCTCGCTCCATCTCAACCTGGCCGCCGACTATCTGAAACTCCAGCAGCCCGACGCGGCGCGGGTCCATCTGGACCGGGCCCGCGCGGCCTCGGACACCCTGGACGACGACGGATACGGCAACGGGGTCCGCGCCGCCATCGACCGCCTGGAGGTGCGGCTCCGCTCGCGGTAGCCGGCGGCCCGCCGCTTCCCCGCTGCGTCTCAGCGCCCGTACGCGTCCTTGCAGATCGTCGCCTGCACGCTCTCGGGGTGCCAGCCTCCGTACTGCGCGCCCAGCCGGCACACATCGGCCCGCGAGCGTGGCGGCTCCGGCAGTCCGGGCGGCCGTGGCGGCTTGGTCCGCTCCTTCTCGCGTGGTGTGCTCGACTGCCGCTGCGGGGAGCCCGTTCCGTTCCGTACGGTGGTCCCGTTCTGCTGCCTGGGCTTTCTCGGCGTCGCCCGGGGCGACGGCGGCGCGGGAGCCGGGAGCGCGGCCTCCAGGGCCTCGCGGGCCGGGCCCTCGACGATCTGCGGAGCCACGTCCACGTGCGGGGAGGGGCCGCTCACCTCCAGGGGCGGCGGGGGCGCGGCGGGCGGCGGATCGACCGAGACGCAACCGGAGAGCGCGGCGATCGCCGCCCCGGCCAGGAACGTCGCTGTGGTTCTCGTTGCATGCACCCGCGCAACTCTGCTGGCCGCGCGGTGATTTTCGCGCCCCTACCGGCGGGGAATGCCCCGCACGGGTGACGCCCCCGATCCGGATGACCCCGCTTCCGTCCGGCGCGCCCGTGGGGCTTCACCCGCCGAGCATGCCCCGCAGCAACTCCTCGAACCCTGTCCGCAGTTCCGTCGGACCGGGCACGGCGGAGTGGAAGGACCCGGCGGCGCAGGAGAACATCAGCCCCTCAGACCAGGCGATCAGGGACAGGGCGTGCCGCTCGGGGGCCGAGGAGCCGGCCCCCGCCATCATCGCGATCAGCGGCCCGTGGAACGCCGCCGACCCCGCCGCGTCGAAGAACGCGCGCAGCTCGGGGCGGCGGGTGGCCTCCAGGGCCAGTTCGTAACGCGAGACGAGCAGTGCCCGGTGGTCGGTCAGGTACCGGTGCAGGGCAAGAGCCAGCGCGTCCACCAGGGCGTCGAGCCCGCTGCCGGGCCCCGGCATCTCGTGCGGGGCGAGCACGCGCGATTCCAGCTCGACCTGCCGCCGTACCGCGGTCTCCAGGAGGGCCTGACGGGTGCGGGCGTGGTTGGAGGTCGATCCCTGGGGCAGTCCGGCCCGCTCGTCCACGGCGCGGTGGGTCAGCCCGCGCATCCCTCGCTCGACGAGCAGTTCGAGCGCCGCGTCACCGACGCGTGTGGTGCGGGAAGGGGCGGAGGCGGGGGTGCGGGCGGTCATGAGGACAACCTACTACCGGTCGAACTACAGCTGTAGTACCGTCGAGCCGAGTCACTACACTTGTAGTTCGAGGAGGAGTCATGGACCAGCACCGTGCCGTCGTCGTCGGAGCGGGCATCGGCGGTCTCACCGCCGCCGTCGCCCTCCACCAGGCCGGCTGGGACGTCACCGTCCTGGAGCGCGCGGCCGCCCTGACCCCCGTGGGAGCCGGCATCGGCCTCGCTCCCAACTCCCAGCGCGCACTGGACGTCATCGGCCTCGGCGACCGCGTCCGCGAGCTCTCCGCCTGGCAGGGCGACGGCGGCATGCGCGCCCCCGACGGCCGCTGGCTCGCCCGTACCAGCGCCAAGGCCGCCGCAGACCGCTTCGGCGGCCCCCTCGTACTGCTGCACCGGGCCACCCTCGTCGAGATCCTCACCTCCGCGCTCCCCGACGGTGTCGTACGGACCGGAGCCGCCGCGTCCCTCGTCGACCCCGGCGACGACGAACGGCCCGCCGTCGTCCGCACCGCGGACGGAGACATCGAGGCCGGCCTGGTCATCGGCGCCGACGGCATCCGCTCCACGCTCCGCCGTGCCCTCTTCCCCGGCCACCCCGCCCCCGCCTACTCCGGCTTCACCACCTGGCGCGTGGTCGTCCCCGCCCCCGACCGGCCCTTCGCCCCGCACGAGACCTGGGGCGGCGGCCGCCTCTGGGGGACCCAGCCCCTCAAGGACGGACGGATCTACGCGTACGCGATGGCCGCGGCCCCGGAAGGCGCCCACGCTCCCGACGACGAGCGGGCCGAACTCATCCGCCTCTTCGGCGCCTGGCACCACCCGGTCCCCGAGATCCTCGCCGCCGTCGAACCGGCCGCCGTCCTGCGCAACGACGTCCACCACATGATCGACCCGCTGCCCGCCTTCCACCGCGGCCGTGTCGCCCTGCTCGGCGACGCCGCCCACGCCATGCAGCCCACCCTCGGCCAGGGCGGCAACCAGGCCATCGAGGACGCGATCGTCCTCGCCCACCACGCCGGCCGGGGGCTTCCGCCGAGCCGTGCCCTCGCCTCGTACACCGCCGACCGGCTGCCGCGCACCACCGCGATCGTCCGCAAGGCCGCCCGCACCGGCCGGCTCACCCTGATGTCCGCCCCGCCCGCCGTCGCCCTGCGCAACGCGCTCATCGCCGCCGTCTCGCGGTTCGGCCCCGGACTCGTCCTGCGTGGCTTCGACGGCATCGCCGACTGGCGGCCCCCGCTCGCCGACGAGCGGTCCCGCGTAAGCTGACCAGCGCGAACGGCAGGTCGTACGCCGTCGAAGGGCACACCAACAAGCGCTAGGGAGACCCCGTGAAGGTCGGCTGCATCGGACTCGGCGACATCGCGCAGAAGGCATATCTCCCCGTCCTCGCCGCCCTCCCCGGGGTCGAACTCCACCTCCAGACACGGACGAAGACCACCCTGGACCGGGTCGCCGAGATCCACCGAGTGCCCGCGCCCCAGCGCCACGGCGACCTCGACTCGCTGCTCGCCGCCGGGCTCGACGCCGCCTTCGTGCACGCACCGACGGACGTGCACCCCGAGATCACCGCCCGGCTCCTCCAGGCAGGTGTCCCGACGTACGTCGACAAGCCGCTGGCGTACGAATACGCCGAGTCCGAACGGATCGTGGAGCTCGCCGAGGCGCGCCGCGTGAGCCTGGCCGTGGGCTTCAACCGCAGGCTCGCCCCCGGCTACGCGCAGTGCCTGGACCACCCGCGCGAGCTGATCCTCCTGCAGAAGAACCGCGTCGGCCTGCCCGAGGACCCGCGCACGCTCGTCCTCGACGACTTCATCCACGTCGTCGACACCCTGCGCTTCCTGCTGCCCGGGGACGTCGAGCACACCGACGTACGCGCCCGGATCCGCGACGGGCTCATGCACCACGTCGTGCTCCAGCTCTCCGGCGACGGCTTCACCGCCATCGGCATGATGAACCGGATGAACGGCTCCACCGAGGAGATCCTCGAGGTCTCGGGCCAGGACACCAAGCGTCAGGTCCTCAACCTCGCGGACATCGTGGACCACAAGGGGCAGCCGACGGTCCGCCGGCGGGGGGACTGGGTGCCGGTGGCCCGTCAGCGCGGTATCGAGCAGGCCGTGCTCGCCTTCCTCGACGCGGTACGGGACGGCAGGACCCTCAGCGCTCGTGACGCCCTCGCCACCCACGAGCTGTGCGAGCGCGTGGTGCGCGAAGCTCTGACGCAGGCCTCCTGAGGGTCCCCATGCCCTCGGCGGCACAGAGCGCGGCCAGGACGGACAGGGCGCCGTACAACACCCAGTCGCCGTACCGGACGTAGCCGGTCGTCGACCGTGCCAGGGGTACGTCGTAGACGGCGGCCGCGCTCCGGTCGGTGCCCAGGGGAGTGCCGACCCGGCCGCCGTCCGGGCCGTACGCGGCGCTGATTCCGGTCAGCGTCGCGTGCACCATCGGGCGGCCCGTCTCCGCCGCCCGCAGCGCCGCCAGCGAGGCGTGCTGGGCGGGCGCCCAGCTGTCCTGGAAGGTCGAGGTAGCCGACTGGGCGATGAGCACATCGGCGCCGTCGCGGGTCAGCCGGCGGCTCATGTCGGGGAACGCCGACTCGAAGCAGACCAGCGGTCCGATCCGCAGCGCCGCCTCGCCGTCCTTGGGCGGCAGGGTCATCACCACCGGTTCCGTGCCGCGCCGCCGGTCCTCGTTCGCCGCCTTGCCGACCGACGTCACCCAGCCGAGCACCGGGCGGGCCGGGATGTACTCGCCGAACGGCACGAGCCGCATCTTGTCGTACCGGTCGCCGGTCGGCCCCTCCGCCCCTATCAGGACACTGCTCTTGAAGATGCCCGGCCGGTCGGAACGGCGGGCGTCCACGTTGACGAGGATCGGCGCGTCCACGGCACGCGACAGGGCGGCCAGCCGGGCCGCGAGGTCGGGGCGCGCGGTCAGATCGGAGCCGACGCTGCTCTCGCCCCAGACGACCAGATCGAGGTCCTGGCCGGCGAGCTCCCGGGTGAGTTGCTCACCGCGGTCGAACCTCCGCTCGGCGCCGACCGCCCCGTCGTACACCCCTGGCTGCACGACGGCGATCCGTGCGGTGCCCTGCTCGCGCGGTGGTGCGACGCCCCACCAGACCACGCCCACGGTGAGCGCGCACACCACAAGGCCGACCAGGGCCGTCATCCGTACGACAGCCGCCGACACCACAAGGAGAGCCACGGCGGTGTTGACCGCCACCACGAGCAGGGAGACCAGCCAGACGCCGCCTACGGACGCGAGGCGGAGCGCCGGTGCGACCTGCCACTGGCTGGCACCGAGGAGTCCCCAGGGCCCGCCCAATCCCTCCCAGGAACGGGCGAGTTCGATGAGCAGCCAGCCGGAGGGCACGACGAGTATCGCGGCGGCGGCGCGCGGGCCGGTGGGCACGTCGCCGAGCATCGCGCGAACGAGCCATCCCCACGGCAGCCACAACAGCCCGAGCAGGGCGGTGACGACGAGGATGAAGACGTGCAGGCTCGGCATCAGCCACTGGTGCACGGCGAGCGTGAACCCCACGCCGCCCAGCCAGCCCTCCAGGGCGGCCCGGCGCGCGGTGGGCGCGGTGCGGAGCAGCAGCAGCCAGGGGACGAGCGCGACATAGGCGAACCACCACAGCGCGGGCGCCGGGAACGCGAGCGCGGGCAGGGCGCCGGCGACGACCGCGAGGCAGGCCCGGGCGACGCGATGCTGCGTCACGGGCGCCCGGGGCGTGCCTGCGCCGGTGCCCGTGCCGCGTGCGCCGCCGCCCGTACCGGTGCTGCCCGTGCCGGGGCCCGTGCCGTCGTCGGTGTCGGGCCCCGTGCCCGTGCTGCCCGTGCCGTTGCCGGGCGCGGCCGCGGTGTCGCGACGGCCGAACGGATTCCGCATGCGGCGTCGCCTCCAGGTCTCGCCTCCAGTGTGCGCCGGACGACCGCCTCAGCCGTACGGGCGCCACGGCCGTTCGACCCCTACGGCCGTATGCGAGCCACCGCCGCAGGAGACGCGTACCACCGTCAGAGGCGGCGCCACTTCTCCTCCACGACCACGGAACGCAGCCGCCAGCCGGCGTCCGTCCGGAGCAGCGTGAACGTGTAGCGGCCGCCGCAGACGAAGTCCTCGCCCGACTCGAAGCGCATCGGGTTCACGTAGTCGGCGCGGACGTCCGCGCCGTCGCCCGGGTAGCCACCGAGGTCCTGGATCCGGACCCGGCGGTTCACGATGAGGTGCTGGCGCACCGGGAAGATGCGCATCGTCTCCGCCAGCCAGTCGGCGACCTCGGCCGCCGGGCCCTCGACACCACCGGAGCCGCGGTAGTCGGCCCGGCCGTCGCGGGTGAACAGCGCCCGGTAGCCCGCCCAGTCGGAGTCGTCCACGGCCACCGCGTACCCGGTGACGAGGTCGTCGATGGCCATCCGGTCCATCACGGTCGCGAGATCCACGCGCTGCGTCATCGCCTCAGTGTCGGGCAGCGGAGGCGGGGCGCCAAGAGCCGTGCGACGGAGGCGTGGTCGGATACCGGTCATACTTCTCGGCATGCGTATCGACTTCGATCCCGACCGCACCGACCGGAACAGTTTCTACCGACTGCTCACCGCCACCGTCGTACCCCGGCCCATCGCCTGGATCTCCACGACCTCGGCCGACGGGACCGACAACCTCGCGCCGCACTCGTTCTTCACGATCTCGTCGGTCGCGCCGCCCGTGGTCCAGTTCACGTCGGTGGGTCGCAAGGACTCGCTGCGGAACATCGAGGACACGGGCGCGTTCGTCGTGAACCTGTCGCCCGAGCCGCTCTTCGACCAGATCAACGCGACGGCGACGGACTTCCCGCGCGGTGTGAGCGAGTTCGACGTGTGCGGGGTGGAGCGCGAGCCGAGCCTGCGGGTCAAGCCGCCGCGGGTGGCGTCGTCGCCGGTCGCGCTGGAGTGCGAGCTGCACAGCACGCTGCGGATCGGGGACTCGACCGTCGTCTTCGGACGGGTGGTGCACGCGGCGGTGGACGAGTCCGTGATGGTGGACGGTCACCCCGAGATCACGCTCATGCGCCCGCTGACCCGGCTCGGCCGGAACGAGTGGGGGACCCTGGGCGGCATCCGCGAGATCGCCCGGGTCCCGTACGACCCCGAGTCCTGACGACCCCGGGCGGCACCGGAAGAGGCGCCGCCTAGGCGGCCTCCCAGCGGTGCGGGCGGCCGCCGCGCCACTCCACCAGGTGCGGATCGTCGAGGATCATGTCGGCGTCCTCGAGCCCCGCTCGGCGCAGGAACTCGACGAGATCGGTGTCGTTGTGCGCCAGGCCCACGATCTGGCCGCGGACCGTGACGCGCCGCCCGCCGCCGGGGGACGGGCGGTGCACGACGATGGGTGGTTGCCAGGCCATGGTTCCAGGGTGCGGCGCGCACCCGAAGATCGCCCGGCGGGATCGGCCGGGATCAGCCCCCGGACTCGCCCGCGTGGGGGCTGAGGGTGTCCGTGCCGACCAGGATGAAGAGCAGGATGCCCAGCGCGATCCGGTAGATCACGAACGGCATGAAGCTCTTGGTCGTGATGAACTTCATGAACCAGGCGATGACGGCGTAGCCGACGGCGAAGGCGATGATCGTCGCGAAGATCGTCGGACCCCACGACACATGGCCGCCCTCGGTGGCGTCCTTGAGCTCGAAGACGCCCGAGGCGAGCACGGCGGGGATGGCGAGCAGGAACGAGTAGCGGGCCGCCGCCTCACGGGTGTAGCCCATCAGCAGACCGCCGGAGATCGTCGCGCCCGAGCGGGAGACACCGGGGATCAGGGCCATCGCCTGGCACATGCCGAAGATCAGACCGTCCCGCACGCCGAGGTCCTTGAGCGTCTTGCGCTCTCGTGCCGCGCGGTGCCGGCCGCCGGCCTCGTCACGGGCGGCGAGCCGGTCCGCGATGCCGAGGACGATGCCCATCACGATGAGCGTCGTGGCGATCAGCCGCAGATCGCGGAACGGGCCCTCGATGTGGTCCTTCAGCGTCACGCCGAGCACGCCGATCGGGATCGAGCCGACGATGACGAGCCAGCCCATCTGCGCGTCGTGGTCGCCGCGCATCGACTTGTCGCGGAGCGAGCGGAACCACGCCGAGACGATCCGGGCGATGTCCTTGCGGAAGTAGATCAGGACGGCGGTCTCCGTGCCGATCTGGGTGATCGCGGTGAAGGCCGCTCCGGGGTCCTCCCAGCCGGCGAACGCGGCGGTGAGGCGAAGGTGCGCGCTGGAGGAGATGGGAAGGAACTCCGTCAGCCCCTGGACGAGTCCGAGGATGAATGATTCGAACCAACTCATGGGGCTAGGGCCGTCCCGAATGTGCTCGTGCGGTCAGAAGAGGCGGTCGGATCGGAGATCGCCCGCCGGTCGTTGCGCAGCGTACCGTCCTTGGGTGACGGCCTTGATCTCAGGTCTCCACAGGGCCCTTCGTCGTCCAGCCGGCCGACCGCACATGGTGGGTCAGGCTGGCGGGCTCCGCCTCGCCGCCGCAGCAGGCGCAGATCACGCGGGGGCTGAGCACCTCGCCGCAGCTGTGCTCCAGGAGCACCGGACGGTCCTCGCTGTTCAGATGGCGGTCACCCCAGGCCATCAGCGTCAGCAGGACGGGCTGCAGCTCCTGCCCGGCGGCGGTGGCTCGGTACTCATAGCGCGCCGGGCGCTCGTTGTACTGCACCTTCTCCAGGATTCCGGCCTCCACGAGCCGCTTCAGGCGCGCGGTGAGGATGTCGCGCGGGGCGCCGGTGTTCCGCGCGATGCGGTCGAAGCGGCGGACGCCGAGCGAGATCTCGCGCAGGACGAGCAGGGCGTACTTCTCACCGACGAGCGCGAGGGTGTCGGCGATCGAGCAGGGGCGGGGGGCGGCCTTCATGCGCCCAGCCTAAGGGAGTCCCGACGAGATGGTTTGAAAATCAAACTGACTGGGCTATGTTACTCGCAGGTGTTGGTCCAGTTTTCCAACTCATCAGGTGATCGAGGAGCCGTCATCATGCGCGACGCCGTCATCGTCGAAGCAGTCCGTACGCCCATAGGCAGAGGGAAGGCCAACGGCGCCCTCTCCGAGGTCCACCCCGTCGCCCTGCTCTCCCACACCCTCGAGGCGCTGATCGAGCGCAGCGGCATCGACCCGGCGCTCGTCGACGACGTCATCGGCGGGACGGTGGACCAGGTCGGTGAGCAGGCCATGAACACCACCCGGTACGCCTGGCTCGGCGCCGGCTTCCCCGAGTCCGTGCCCGCCACCACCGTCGACCGGCAGTGCGGCTCCTCCCAGCAGGCGGTGCACTTCGCGGCCCAGGGCGTGCTGTCGGGGGCGTACGACATCGCCGTCGCCTGCGGGGTCGAGTCGATGAGCCGGGTCCCGATGTGGTCGAACGTCCCGCCCGGCGCGGACCCCTTCGGGCCGGGCGTCGCCGAGCGGTACCCGGAGGGCCTGGTGCCACAGGGCATCAGCGCGGAGCTGATCGCCGCGAAGTGGTCGATCGGACGCGAGGCGATGGACGAGTTCGCCGCCGCCTCGCACGCCAAGGCCGCGCGGAGCTGGGAGGCCGGGCTCTTCGACGCGGAGGTGGTTCCGTACGGAGACGTCCGACGGGACGAGTCGGTGCGGCCCACGACGACCACCGAGATCCTCGCCGGGCTGAGGCCCGCGTTCCAGGACCCCGGCTTCGCCGAGCGGTTCCCGCAGATCGACTGGTCGGTGACGGCCGGCAACAGCAGCCCGACCAACGACGGAGCCTCCGCCGTGCTCGTCATGGCCGCCGAGACCGCCTCGCGCCTCGGCCTGCGCCCGCTCGCCCGGCTGCACAGCTTCGCGGTGACCGGTTCCGACCCCCTGCTCATGCTCACCGGCGTCATCCCCGCGACGGAGAAGGTGCTGCGCCGGGCCGGGCTCGGTCTGGACGACATCGATCTCTTCGAGATCAACGAGGCGTTCGCCAGTGTCGTGCTCGCCTGGCAGCAGGAGACCGGGGCGGACCCGGCCAAGGTCAACGTCCACGGCGGCGCCATCGCGCTCGGCCACCCGCTCGGCGCGAGCGGCACCCGCCTGACGGCCACCCTGGTCCACGCCCTGCGCGCGCGGGGAGCGCGGTACGGCCTCCAGGCGATGTGCGAGGCGGGCGGCCTGGCGAACGCGATGATCGTCGAGGCGCTCTGAGGACGGGCGGGTCTGTGGCGCGGGCGGGCCTGTCGCGCGGGGCGGCCTTGAGCGTGGGCAGGCCCTGAGGACGGGCGGGTCTGTGGCGCGGGCGGCCCTGAGGGTGGGTGAGTCCTGAGGGCGGGCGGGCCCGTGGCGCGGGCGCGCCGGGGTGGGGCGCTCGGGCTACGGGACCTTCGGCGCTCCCGCCGGTTCCAGCGTCCGCTCCGGTGCGACCTCGGCGGTCGACGCCGCTCCACGCGCCGCCGCGCGCGCCCGCAGGCCGTGGCGCTTGCGCCAGGCAACGGCCGCCGCGACCAGGCCGGACACGACGATGAAGCCCATCGAGATCAGGAACGCGGGTGAGGTCGGCGACCCGGCCTGGCTGCCCGCCACCACGTACGCCGCCGTGTTCGGGATCGACCCGAGCCCGGTGGCCAGCAGGAACGGCGCGTACCCCATACGGGAGACCGCCGCGCAGTAGTTGGCCGCCGCGAACGGCACCCCCGGGAAGAGCCGGATCGCGAGCATCGAGCGGAATCCGTGCCGGCTCAACTGCCCGTCCGCGGCCGTCAGCCAGCGGCCCCGCAGCAGCGGCCGCAGCGCGTCCTGCCCCAGCAGCCGCCCGAGCGTGAACGAGATGCCCGCCCCGAGGACCGTCCCGGCCAGTGCGGCCGCGAGCCCGGCCTGCGTACCGAAGAGCGCGCCCGCCGCCAGGTTCAGGATCGGCCGCGGTACGAAGGCGGCGGTGCACACCCCGTACGCCAGACCGAACAGCACCACCGCGCCCGCGCCGCTCGTCTGCGGCGGCCAGCCGGCCGCGAGCAGCCGCTGTGGCTCGTACAGCACCACGGTCGTCGCCGCGGTGACGAGCAGCGCGGCGAGCAGGGACAGCCGCGACCAGGGCGAGAGCAGAGCCCGGGAGCAGCGCAGAGCGAGAGAGCCCGGCGGCCGGGTGACGGGGTCGAGCATCCGGGGAGAGTAACCGAAGCACCCATGTGATCGCCGTAATGTCCGTCATCCGCCGTACTGTGAGCCGCATGACGTCCGCGCCGCCCGCCGTCCCCGCCAGCGCCCTCGCCGACACCGTGCTCGCGCGCCTCACCGAGGTCTACCCCGCCGCCGGTGACCCGTTCCGGGCCCAGGAGATGGTCGCGTACATGAAGGGCGTCGCCCCCTTCCTCGGCATCCGCACCCCTGAGCGGCGCACCCTGTCCCGTACCGTCCTGGAGGGCACGCCACGCCCCGACGAGGCCGACTGCGCGGCCGTCGCGCTGCGCTGCTTCGCCCTCCCGGAGCGCGAGTACCACTACTTCGGCGTCGACTATCTGCGCCGCCACGTCGGGCGCTGCTCGTCCGGCTTCCTGCCCGTCGCCCGGCACCTCGTCACCACCGAATCCTGGTGGGACACCGTCGACCACCTCGCCGCCCACGTCGTCGGCGGGCTCGTGGCCGCCGATCCGGGGCTCGCCGCGCGGATGGACGAGTGGATCGAGGACGACGACCTGTGGGTCGCGCGCACCGCGCTGCTGCACCAACTCCGGTTCAAGGGCGCCACCGACGCCGAGCGGCTGTTCGCCTACTGCCTGCGCCGGGCCGGGGACACCGACTTCTTCCTCCGCAAGGCGATCGGCTGGGCCCTGCGCGAGTACGCCAAGACCGGCCCCGACGAAGTGCGCGCGTTCGTCGAGGCCAACCGGGAACGGCTCGCCCCGCTCTCCGTGCGCGAGGCGCTCAAGCACCTCTGAACTCCCCCTCGGCAGAAAATCGTTCGACGCGGAGCGCCCGTCCCGGGATGATCGTGGACATGTTCCGGTACGCCTTCCTCGCAGCACGGCCCGCAGTCGCGGCCGCGCCGAAGGCTGCCGTCTCCGATCTCACGTTCCTCGCCGCCGCAGCGCTCGCAGCCGACGCGCTCGCGGCCGTCGCACTCGACGGCGCCCGAAGCTGACCCTCCCCGGATCGTCCGGCGGACCCCGCAGGGGGAGGGTCGGTCCGGCCCCGGGGTCCCCTCACACGCTTCGAGCTCAAGGAACGAGCGAACCATGTCCAAGACGGCGTACGTGCGCACCAAGCCGCACCTGAACATCGGCACGGTCGGGCACGTCGACCACGGCAAGACCACCCTCACCGCCGCCATCACCAAGGTCCTCAGCGAGCGCGGGACCGGCACCTTCGTGCCCTTCGACCGCATCGACCGCGCGCCCGAGGAGGCCCAGCGCGGCATCACCATCAACATCGCGCACGTCGAGTACGAGACCGACACCCGTCACTACGCCCATGTCGACATGCCCGGCCACGCCGACTACATCAAGAACATGGTCACGGGGGCAGCGCAGCTCGACGGGGCGATCCTCGTCGTCTCCGCGCTCGACGGGATCATGCCGCAGACGGCCGAGCACGTGCTCCTCGCCCGCCAGGTCGGTGTCGACCACATCGTCGTCGCGCTCAACAAGGCCGACGCCGGGGACGACGAGCTGACCGACCTGGTCGAGCTGGAGGTACGGGAGCTGCTGACCGCGCACGGCTACGGCGGCGACACCGTCCCCGTCGTCCGGGTGTCCGGGCTCAAGGCTCTGGAGGGGGACCCGCGTTGGACCGCGTCGATCGAGGCGCTGCTCGACGCGGTGGACACGTACGTACCGATGCCGGTGCGCTACGTGGACGCGCCGTTCCTGATGTCCGTCGAGAACGTGCTCACCATCACGGGCCGCGGCACCGTCGTCACGGGTGCGATCGAGCGCGGGACGGTGCGGGTCGGTGACCGCGTGGAGGTGCTGGGCGCGGAGACCGAGACGGTCGTCACCGGGGTCGAGACCTTCGGCAAGCCCATGGAGTCCGCCGAGGCCGGTGACAACGTGGCCCTGCTGCTGCGCGGCGTCGCGCGCGACACGGTCCGCCGCGGACACGTGGTGGCGGCGCCCGGCAGCGTGGTCCCGCGCCGCCGGTTCACCGCGCAGGTCTACGTCCTGTCGGCGAAGGAGGGTGGTCGCACCACTCCCGTCTCGACCGGCTACCGGCCGCAGTTCTACATCCGGACCGCGGACGTCGTCGGCGACGTCGACCTCGGAGAGACGGCCGTCGCGCGCCCGGGCGACACGGTCACCATGACCGTCGAGCTCGGCCGTGACGTACCGCTGGAGCCCGGCCTCGGCTTCGCGATCCGCGAGGGTGGCCGCACGGTCGGCGCGGGCACGGTCACGACGGTGGACTGAGCGCACGCGCACGGGCGGGGCCCGCATTCCGTACCCCACGGAGTGCGGGCCCGTCGCCGTGCGCGCACGGGGCACCCACACCCCGGGCCGCCGCCCGCGGCGGAGGCGGCCGGCGCCCTGCGGGCACAATGAGAGCGTGAACGAGCAGATACCCGTCATCCGGGACGTCGACCAGGGCACCGCCCGGCTCATGCCCGATGTCGACCGGGAGCGGGCCTGGCTGCTCACGGTCGACGGCGCACCGCAGTCGTACATCGACCTGGACGATCCGACGTACCTCGAGTTCGAGTACGCGCGCCGGCTCGCCCATGTCCTCGACAGCGCCACCGGCGAGGGCGAACCGCTCTCCGTCCTCCACCTCGGCGGCGGGGCGCTCACCCTGCCCCGGTACGTCGCGTCCACCCGCCCCGGCTCCCGGCAGGACGTGGTGGAGGCCGACCGGGGGCTGCTCGACCTGGTCGCCGAGCACCTTCCGCTGCCGGACGGCTCGGGCGTCACCGTGCACGGCGCCGATGCCCGGACCTGGCTGGAGGGCGCGCCCGCCGCGTCGGTGGACGTGCTCGTCGCCGATGTCTTCGGGGGCTCGCGGGTCCCCGCGCATCTGACCTCCGTGGAGTACGCCCGCGCGGCCCGGCGGGTGCTGCGGCCGGACGGGATCTACGCCGCCAATCTGGCCGACGGAGCGCCCTTCGCTTTCCTCCGCTCCCAACTGGCCACCTTCGCGGCCGTCTTCCCCGAGCTGGCGCTGATCGCCGAGCCCGCGGTGCTGCGCGGCCGCCGCTTCGGCAACGCCGTCCTCGTCGCCTCCGGCCGGGAGATCGACACGGCCCGCCTGGCCCGGCGCGCGGCGGCGGACGCGTTCCCCGCGCGCGTGGAGTACGGCGAGACCCTCACGCGCTTCACCGGTGACGCCCGGCCGGTGAGCGACCCGGACGCGGTGCCCTCTCCCGTACCGCCGGACGGCGCGTTCAGCGTGGGGTGACGGTCAGCGGACCGTGTCCGCGCCCTGCGCCGTGGGCGCGGGCTTCGTGGGACCCGGTGCCGGGACAGCGGGTCCGGAGGCGATCTCCTTCGTGCGGCGCGTCAGGTTCCGGACGTCCGGGACGAGCAGCACCAGCGCCGTCACCACCACGATCAGGACCGCCGAACCCCACAGCGCCTGACTGCGGCCGAAGACGCTCTCCGCCGGGCCGGCGAGCGCCGTGGACAGCGGGAGCATGGCCGTCGATCCGAACCAGTCGTACGCGGCGACCCGGGACAGCTTCTCCTCCGGGATCTCCTGGTGCAGTGTCGTCATCCACGCCACACCGAACACCTCGATGGCGACCCCGCTGACGAACATCGCCGCCGAGAGCCCGACGACGTCGAGCGGCACCGCGAGCGCCGCCGAGGGCAGGGCGATCGGGAAGACGCCCAGGGTGCCGACGAGCAGCATCCGGCGCGGCTTCCAGCGCATCATCAGCAGCGCGCCGCTGAGCGTGCCGACGCCGAACGCGGCGAGCGCGAGCCCCCATGGCCTCGCTCCGCCCAGCTCGTCCCGGGCGACCAGCGGTCCGTACACCGACTCGGCCGCGCCGACGAGGGCCACGACGATCGAGAACTGGGCCACGATCGACCACAGCCAGGGCCGCCCGACGAACTCCTGCCAGCCCTCGCGCAGATCGGCGAGCAGTCCGCCGCCCGGCTCGCGTTCGCGGATGTGGCTGACGTCGAGGAAGGCGCGCAGCGCGCCGGCGACGGCGAAGGCGGCCGCGTCGATGGCGAGGACCCAGCCGGGGCCGACGGCGGCGATCATCGCGCCGCCGAGCGCGGCGCCGCCGATGCCCGCGCCGTGCATCGCCATCCGGAAGAGGGCGAAGGCGCGGCTGACCTGGTCGCCGCTGACACTGGACATCAGCATGCCCTCGGCCGCCGGGCTGAAGAACGCCTGGCCCGTTCCGCACAGCGCGGTCAGCAGCATCATCTGCCACAGCTGCGGGTCCCCGGCGAGGACGAGAACGGCGAAGGCGCCCTGCGAGACGCAGTTCAGCGCGTTGGCGGCCACCATCACGCGGTGCCGGGGTATCCGGTCGGCGACGGCGCCGCCGATGAGGAGGAAGAGGACGAGCGGCAGTGTCCGGGCCGCCGCCACGAGGCCCACGTCACCGCCGTCGCCGCCGGTCTGGATCACCGCGAACGCCGCCGCGATCAGGGCACCGTGGGTGCCCAGATTGGTGACGATCGCGGCGGCGGTCAGCAGGATGTAGTTGCGGCCGGCCCATTCGGGGCGGCGGGAGCGCGGGGGGTGGGGGGAGGCGGCGGCAGTACTCACTCCGGGACTATCCCCGGCACCACCGCCTCCTGCCAAACGGATTACCCGTCAGCTTCTCGCCGCTCGGTCGCGCGCCCCCGCTCGTCAGGAAGCGGCCGGAGCCAGCCGCACCGTCGCGAGGATCTTCTGGATCGTGGCGTCCGCCAGCTCGTCCTTGACACCGTCGGCCCCGTAGAGCACGAAGGACGAGAAGTCGCCCTTGGCGTTCTTGAAGGAGAACGCGATGGACTTGCCGTCCGACTCGCAGGTGTTCCGCTTCTTGATCCCCGGGGCGGTCGCCGTCGAGACGTGGCCGGCGAGTCCGGACGTGGTGGTGTACGGCACCGCCTTGGTGATCTTGATGGTCCCCTTGGGCATGTGCTGGGCGTAACCGGCCCACACCCAGTTGCCGGCCTCGTTGAACGCCGCCTCGGCGGTGTCCTTGGCGCCCTGGCCGCCCTTGGTGCCGGCGCTGCTC
Organism: Streptomyces sp. NPDC022552; assembly: GCF_055561875.1. Lineage (NCBI taxonomy): Bacteria > Bacillati > Actinomycetota > Actinomycetes > Kitasatosporales > Streptomycetaceae > Streptomyces > Streptomyces sp. NPDC022552. Next base: position 489,252 of record NZ_JBVHGJ010000004.1, on the reverse strand, counting down.
AGGCCCCAGTGCTCCTCGGAGCCGTCCTTGTTCGTGTCGAGCGTGCACCACTTGCTCTTGTAGCGCACGGGCGCGGACATGGTGACGACCGGAGTGCCGTCGCCCTTCTTCTCGTCCTCGAAGAACGTGACGGAGCCGGGCTTCAGGAGCTCCCAGTCGCCCGGCACGTCGAAGAGCGTGCCGTACTTCGGGTTGTGGACGACCTTCCAGCCCGGGATCGTCGGCTGCAGCGCGGCGTCGTCGCGCGGGTTGTCGAGCGAGGGGGACGTGGAGGGCTCGCCGGAGCCGGATCCGCCGGAGGCGGGTGCGGAGGCGGTGGGCTTCGGGTCGTCGCCCGCCTGGGTGTTCTTGTCGTCGTCGCCGAGGACCAGGAACCCGGTGACACCGGCGGCGACGACCACGGCGGTCGCGGCGACGATGGCGATCAGGGTCGTCTGCTTCTTCTTGCCGTCGTCCGGCCCGCCCTGTGGTGCTCCCGGCACCGCGTACTGCGGCACGGTCGGCTGCTGGTACGGGTTGGGCTGCTGGAAGCCGGGCTGCGCGGGCTGCTGGGGGTAACCCGGCTGCGTGGGCGGCTGTTGCGGGTACCCGGGCTGCTGCGGGTAGCCGGGCTGTTGGTAGGGGTTCGGCTGCTGGTACCCCGACTGCTGGTAGGGGTTCTGACTCTGGTCCTGCGGGTTCTGCTCGCCCCCGGGCGGCTGCTGTCCTGGCCACATGGCCAGTAACCATAGAGGTGCGGCCGGAACCGTGCTACGCCCGCCCCCGTACGGGCGGGCGGCGGACGGGGATGGCCATCGCTGCTACTCGCGGGTAACATCGGCGCATGAGCGCAGACCAGATGTCCGTCGGCGAGATGCTCGCCGCGACGGTTCCCATGGCCAGGACCCTCAACCTCGAGTTCCTGGAGACCACTTCCGAGCGTGCCGTGGTCCGCCTGCCGGACCAGGCCGACTACCACAACCACGTCGGCGGTCCGCACGCCGGAGCCATGTTCACCCTGGCCGAGTCGGCCAGCGGCGCGATCGTCCTGGCCGCCTTCGGCGACCAGCTGAACCGCGCGGTCCCGCTCGCGGTCACCGCCGAGATCGGCTACAAGAAGCTGGCCATGGGCGTCGTCTCCGCCACAGCCACCCTGGGCCGCCCGGCCGCCGAGGTCGTCGCCGAACTCGACGCGGGCGAGCGTCCGGAGTTCCCGGTCCACATCGCGATCACCCGCGAGGACGGCGCCGTGACGGGCGAGATGACGGTCGTCTGGACCCTGCGCCCGAACGGCCAGGGGAAGTAGCCCACGGCTCCACCGCGGCACGGCGGCCGGCCGGACCCGGTCGGACCGCCGTGCCGCGCCCCCGAGGCCGGCCCGCCTCGGAAGAGCTCCCGCCTAGCCGATGGTGACCACGCGGGCCCACGCCGGCGGCGTGTCCGGAACGTGGTCGGGGTCGCTCTCGTCGTACGCCCGGGAACGTCCCGCACGGGGGAAGAGCCCCACCACCGTCCGGCACGGGGGTGGGGCGCTCGGCCACGGGGTCTGGCCGTCCGTCAGGGCGACGATCACGTCCGGGCGGGGCTGCGAGCGGAGCGCCCTGGCGAAGCCCGCGCGCAGATCCGTACCCCCGCCGCCCACGAGCGGAATGCCCTCCGCACGGCACAGCGGATGCGCGACCCCGGCCGCCGCGTCGCACGACACCACGGTGACCAGATCGCGTCGGCCACCCACGGCGCGGGCGATCGCGGTGACCTCCAGGAGCGCGCTGCCCAGTTCGGCGTCGCTGACCGAGCCCGAGGTGTCGATGACCACGGTGACCCGTGGCGGCGTACGCCGCAGGCTCGGAAGCACGATCCCGGGCAGCGACGTCGAGCGCCGGGAGGGACGCCCATACGTGTAGTCGTCGCCCGCGCCCGGTCCCGAGGCCGCCGAACGGAGCGCCGCGCCCAGCAACTCCCGCCACGGCTGCGGCGGGTGGAACACCTCCTCCGCCCAGCGCTGCCACCCCTTCGGGGCATCCCCCGGCCGCCCCGAGATGCCCTGCGCCACCCGGAACCGCACCGCGTCCCGCTCCTGCGCGCTGAGACCGTTCGCCCCCTCGGGCCCCAGGTCCCACTCCCGCGCTCGGCCGTCCGCGCCACTGCCGCAGTCCAGCCAGGCAAGGCCCTGAGTCCACGGCCCGAGCCGGAACTGCCGTAGGTAGTCCTCCATCAACTCGCCCTCCGGCAGGTCCAGGGACGCCGGCACGACAGCGCCCTCGGGGCGGACGAGACCGTCACCGAACACGTCGTCGTTGATCTCCAGGTCCGCGGCGATGTTCATCCGCAACCGCTCCCCGGGACCGGTCAGACCGCGCTCCCGCGCCACCCGGTCGCCCCGCGCGTGGTGGTCGCGCAGCAGGTGGGACACCTCGTGCACCCACACGCCCGCCAGCTCCTCCACCGGGGTCCGGTCCACGAACCCGGGCGAGACGTAGCACCGCCAGTGCCGGTCCACCGCCATCGTCGGCACCTGGCGCGACTCCACCGTGTGCAGGGCGAACAGCGCCGTCGCCAGATACGGCCGGGCCCGTGCGGCATGAAGCCGGGCCGCGTACAGCTTCTCGAGGTCCAGCGCCCCCGCCACCGCGCCCGTCATCGGCTGCCCTTCGTGGCCAGGGCCGCCCGAGCCGCCCGGGCCGCCGCGTCGTCCGCCCGCCGCGACAGGGAGACCACGCCCGCGAGGCTCTCGATCGACGCCGGGACGTCCCAGTCCCCCTGGCGCAGCGAGGCGAGCGTCGTCGCGGGGACGACCACCAGGTCCGGCGCCCCGGTCTCCAGCGCCCGCACCAGAACCGCCCAGGCCGCGTCCCACCGGGCCTCGTCCGGCCGCGCGCGGACCGCGGCCACCACACCGTCCAGTACGGCCTGACGCAGATCGCCCCGCTCGGGGAGCTCGGCTGCCGACGGGTCGGCGAGCAGCACCTCGGGGTCCGGGAGGTCCAGGCGGTCCAGGCTCGCCATCAGCTCGAGGCCCGGACCGTCGCCCACCGCGCCCCGGACCAGCTGGGCCAGCACCTCGCGGGACGCGTCCGCCGCCGTCGCGAAGGCGATCAGACGGAGGGTCATCTCCCAGCTCCGGGGCGACGGCCACGGGCCGCCCCGGAGCGTCTCGCTGCCGGGCAGCCGGTGCACGAGCGCCGGCCTCGCGGTCAGCAGGCCGCACACCGCACGCCGGGCGAACTCCACGGCTCCCGGCAGCTTCTCCGGGTCCAGCCGGGGCAGGGTCGCCCGGGGCCATGTCCCGCCGAGCCCGCGGACCACGACCTCCTGGTCGTGGGACCACTGGAGATGAACGAACCGGTTGGCCAGGGGAGGGCTCAGCTCCCAGCCGTCGGCCGCCGACGACCGCGGGTTGGCCGCGGCCACGATCCGTACCCCGGGAGGCAGTCGGAGGGAGCCGATCCGCCGCTCCAGGACCAGCCGGAGCAGAGCGGCCTGAACGGACGGCGGCGCCGTGGACAGCTCGTCCAGGAACAGCAGCCCCCGCCCGGCCCTGACCAGACGCACGGCCCAGTCCGGCGGGGCCATCGGAACACCCTGTTCGGCGGGATCGTCGCCGATGACCGGAAGCCCCGAGAAGTCGGACGGCTCGTGCACGCTGGCGATGACCGTCGTCAGCGGAAGGTCCAGCTCCTCGGCGAGGCGCGTCAGGGCCGCCGTCTTGCCGATGCCCGGCTCGCCCCACAGGATCACCGGAAGGTCGGCCGCCACGGCCAGCGTCAGGGCCTCCAGCTGGGGGTCGGGACGCGGTTCGGTGACGGTGTCGTTCAGCAGGGCCAGCAACGTGCCGGCGACGTCGAGTGGGGAATCGGGGGCAGGGGCGTACGCGGACATCGTGGGCATGAGTGATCACCTTGGGGTTCGTGGGTGAGAAGTGGGTGCGGGGACGCAGCCCCGGGCGCGGGCGTCAGCGCGCGGTGCGCGCGTGGCGGGGGTGGGGGCGGTGGTCGCGGGGTCGGGCAGGCGCCGGACAGGCTCGGTGCGGGGCGGGGTCGGCCAGGCCGGCCCTGAACAGCCCGTAGGCGATCCGCCGCTCGGCCGCCGCCTCCAGCGCGTCGCGCAGCGCGCCGCCGCGGAGCATCGCCTCCGGGCCGAGCAGGCCCTCGACCACGGCCAGCGCACCGGCGATGTCACCGTGGTGCAGGCGTTCCCGGACACCGACCAGGCAGTCCGGGCGGCGGTGCGCCTCGTCGATCGCCCGCAGACAGGGCAGCGGGGTACCGCCCAGCGCCACGAGCAGTTCCTCACGGCGGATCTCGTCCGAGTCGTGGTCCAGGGCGGTCAGTGCGCCGTCGACGAGGCCGATCCGATGGCGGGCTCCCCGGCACTCCACGAACCGCGGTCCCGCGACCTCGTCCTCCCTCCGGTCGGACGGATCGGACCGCACGTGATCCGGTACGAGTGCGGAGGCGACCAGCGGGTGCAGCCGATCGGCCTCGATCGCACCGGCGCGGAGGAGGTCCAGATCGGGCAGCACCCAGGTCGCCGCGTCCGGCAGGACGGGCAGCGCGGAGCCGCCGCTCTCGGGGGAGGCCGAGACGATCCGCCACGCGGGCGCGGCGGCGGCACCGCCCCCGGACACGTCCAGGATCAGCGGGCGCCGGGGCCCGATGCGTACGGCGACGCGACCACCGGACCGGCCCTCGGCCCGGAGCAGATGCCCGGCCTCGGCGGCCCACCGTTCGACGGCGCAGCGGTAGCCCTCCGAAGCCGGAACCGGAACTTCGGGCCCCGCCGCCGGTGACCGGTCGGCCCCGGAGCGGATCCGCAGCTCGTCGGCCCTGCCCGCGTCCCACAGATGCCGATGCAGGTCGAGGCGGAACCTCCGGCTGGGCCGCGGGTGCGGATGGCCTCGGGCGGCGGTCTCGCGCGAGCCCGCGTCCCACAGGGCGAGGCTGATCCGCTGACCTCCGTCCGCCCACGCGGGCGGAGTGCGGGCGACGAGATGCACCGGGCCCGCGCGACCGGGCCCCGCCCCCTCGTACCGCGCCAGTGGGATCGTCAGCCCCGGGCGCAGCAGGCCGTGCGGAGCGATCCTCGGCAGGTGCCAGCGCAGCAGGTCAGGAGCCAGATGGCGGAGATCGCCCCGGACCCGGGTGGCGAGGTCCCGGCCATGGGTCCGGGCCACGGACCGCAGGTCGAGATCGACGTCCACGCGTGCGGCGGCGCACGCCCCGGCCCAGTCCCCGGCCTCGCGGCGGGCGGTCGCGGTCTCGATCATGGAGGGCGGCACGGCGAACTCGCGCACGCGCAGCCAGAAGGACAGAAAGGAAGGGCGGGAATCCCCGTACGCGGTGTGAGTGGACATCAGCACTCACCTTGCGCGGACGGGACCCCCCAACTCTGTACGGAGTGAGTCGTCATCGCGGCGGAGCGTATCGCGCCCCGCCGGGGCCGACCAGCCATTTACGCACTCGGCGGGCGGCCGGGGGTCTTCGTGCGACCAGGTAGGCTGCCCCGGCGCGCGCGACGCGGCGCGCGCCTCGACACGGGAGGAATCCGCGTTGCACGTCCAGGAATGGCTGGAGACGATCCCCGCGGGCGCGATCTACGCGCTGGTGGGAGTGGTGATCGGGCTCGAGAGCCTGGGGATCCCGTTGCCCGGCGAGATCGTCCTCGTCAGCTCGGCCCTGCTCGCCTCCCAGCACGGTGACATCAATCCGTACGTCCTCGGTGCCTGCGCCACCGCCGGGGCGATCATCGGCGACTCGATCGGGTACGCGATCGGCCGCAGGGGCGGGCGTCCGCTGCTGGCCTGGCTGGGCAAGAAGTTCCCGAAGCACTTCAGCGAGGGCAACATCGCGCTCGCGGAGCGGTCCTTTGAGAAGTGGGGCATGTGGGCCGTCTTCTTCGGCCGCTTCGTCGCCCTGCTGCGGATCTTCGCCGGCCCGCTCGCGGGTGTGCTGAAGATGCCGTACTGGAAGTTCCTGATCGCCAACGTCTTCGGCGGCATCCTCTGGGCGGGCGGTACGACGGCCGTCATCTACTCGGTGGGCATCGTCGCCGAGGCGTGGCTCAAGCGCTTCTCGTGGCTGGGTCTGGTGCTCGCCGTCCTCGTCGGCGTGACCTCGATGCTGGTCCTGAAGAACCGCGCCAAGAAGGCCGCGGCCCAGACCGGGACGCAATCGGGGGCGAAGGCGGAGAGCGAGACGGCCGCGGAGCCGGTGCCGGTGCCGGTGGCGGACTGACCGGGAGCACTCCGTATCTCGGCGCGGACGCGCAAGGGCGCGGTGGCCTCACGGCCGCCGCGCCCTTCTGCGTCGGTCTCAGTCCTGGAAGGCCTCGGCGTGGCCCTTGGCCAGGTGGAGGTACATCTCGGCGTTGAGGCGGATGCCCGCCTGCTCCTCCTCCGTCAGGGGGCGCCGGACCTTCGCCGGGACGCCGGCCACGAGCGAACCCGGCGGGATCTCCATCCCCTGCGGGACGAGCGCCTGCGCGGCGATCAGCGAACCGGCACCGACACGGGCCCCGTTGAGGACCGTGGCGCCCATGCCGACCAGGACGTCGTCCTCGATGGTGCAGCCGTGGACGGTCGCGTTGTGGCCGACCGTCACGCGGTCGCCGATCGTGACCGGGAAGCCCGGGTCGACGTGGACGGTGCAGTTGTCCTGGATGTTGGAGTCCTCGCCGACGACGACGGGGCCGCAGTCCGCCCTCAGCACCGCGTGGTACCAGACGCTGGCGCGGGCACCGAGCGTGACGTCACCGAGCACGACGGAGGTCGGCGCGGTGAAGGCCGTCGGATCGACCTGCGGCACCTTGCCGCCCACGGCCCTGATCAACGCCTCTGTCATGGTTCGCTCCTGATCCCTCGTGATTGCGTCGCGCCTCCACGGCACCCTAGTCGTGGCCCATGACGGACATCACAGGGCACCCCACTGATCAGGCACGACAGTGCCGACTACCGTGTGTGGGTGCCCAGGAACAGAAACACGTTCTCCTCTCTCACCGCCTGGCGGCGCCGCGTTCTCGCCCGCGCCGTGCAGGGCGGGTGGCGCTGGGTGCAGGAGGCCGGTGCCGTGACCGCCGACAGCCCGGGGCGGCTGCGCTTCAAGCGTCTCGGCGCGGGCACCCGGCTGGCCTTCCCGCAAGGGACGGTCTTCGGTGAGCGGTGGATCGAGATCGGCGAGTGCTGCATCATCGCCGAGCAGGTCACCCTGACCGCCGGGATGCTGCCCGGACTCGACCTCGGTCCCGACACGGTCCTGACCCTGGGGAACGGCGTCGTCCTGGGGCGCGGCAGCCATGTCATCGCCGACACCTCGGTGACGATCGGCTCGGACACGTACTGCGGGCCGTACGTCTACATCACCTCGACCAACCACAGTTACGACGACCCGGACGAGCCGGTCGGCAGGCAGTGGCCGCGCTCCGAGCCCGTCGAGATCGGGCCGGGCTGCTGGCTGGGCACGGGCGCCGTGATCCTGCCCGGCGCCAAGCTCGGCCGGAACGTGGTGGTCGCGGCGGGCGCGGTCGTACGGGGCGAGGTCCCGGACCACTCGGTGGTGGCCGGGGCTCCGGCGAAGGTGGTGCGCAGCTGGGACCCGGAGCGGGGCTGGCAGCCGCCGCTGCGGACCCCGGCGCCGACGCCGGTTCCGGACGGTGTGACGCACGAGCAGCTCGCCGCGCTCGCCGCCTGGGACCTCGCGGAGGGCTGACCCGACGCGGAGGCTGACCCGACGCGGAGGGCTACCCGCGGCGGAGGCCCGACCCGAGGCGTGGCTGCCCCCGCGCGTGGATGCCCCCGCGCGTGGCCGACCCGAGGGCGTGGGCTGACCCGAGGTTCCGCCCGGGCGCCGGGGAGGAGCGACGGAGTACGTCCTCGTCAGCCCGTCGCCAGCAGCACCGTGCCGACCAGGGCAAGACCCGCGCCCGCCGCCTGGACCGCGCGGAGCCGCTCCTTCAGCACCCCGCGCGCGGCCAGCGCCGTGACGACCGGGTAGAGGTTCGCCAGCACCGCCGCGACGGTCACGGGCCCGTTCTGCGCCGCGATCGAGTACGTACCGTTGGCGGCGACGTCCGCGAGGCCGACGAAGGCCAGCGCCGGGAGGGCCGCCCACACGACCTTCATCCCGCCACCGTCCTCGGGCAGCGCCCGTCCGCCACGCTTCACGGAGACGAACAGCGCGCCGCCGCCCACCGCCACGTTCGTCACCCGCTGGACGAACAGGGCGAGGAACAGGCCGGTCAGGGTCGAGGACGCCTCCGCGATCAGGGCCATCACCGAGCCGAACCCGAAGGCCGCGACCAGCGTGAGGAGCACCGCCTGACGCTGCACGGGCGCGCCGCGCAGCTCGGGCCCGCCGGCGAGGACGATGCCGACGATCGCCACACCGATCCCGGCGAACTGCAGAAGCCCGGGCCGGTCGCCGATGAGCAGGCCCACCGAGACCGGGACGACGACACCGAGCGAGCCGAGCGGGGAGACCACGCCCATCGGGCCGAGCGCCAGGGCCTTGTAGAAGGCGAGCATCGCGACCGGACCGACCAGGCCCGCCGCGACGGCGTACCAGAGCTCGGGGCCCACCTCGCGCCAGGCGCCGGTGGCGATCACGATCGCGCCGAGGACGACGACCGCGATCGTCTGCGAGACCACGACCACCGTGAGGGCGGGCATGCGCCGGGTGAGCAGCCCGCCGCCGAAGTCGGCCAGGCCCCAGAGCAGGGCGGTGGCCAGGGCGAACAGCGCAGTCATGGATCCTCGCAGGGTGGCGGTCTCGCAGTACAGTGCGGTGGACAGCTGAGTACACCGCGATAGACCACACCGTAGTTCAGTCTGTTGAACTCTGTCATTCAAAATATTGGACGGAATGTGTCGGACCTCGATCAGCTCACGCAGTCGCTCGCGCGGAATCTGAAGCGGTGGCGCAATGAACGCGGTTTCACGCTGGACGCGCTCGCCGCACGGGCGGGCGTCAGCCGCGGCATGATCATCCAGATCGAGCAGGCCCGGACGAACCCCAGCGTCGGCACGACCGTGAAGCTCGCGGACGCGCTCGGCGTCTCGATCACCACCCTCCTCGACTACGAGCAGGGCCCCCATGTCCGCCTCGTCCCGCCCGGCCAGGCCGTGCGCATGTGGTCCACGTCGACCGGCAGCCACACGACCCTTCTCGTCGGCACCGAGGCCCGCGGCCCGCTGGAGCTGTGGTCCTGGACGCTGATGCCGGGCGACGGCAGCCCCTCCGACCCGCACCCCGACGGCACCACCGAGCTGCTGCACGTCACGGCCGGGGAACTCACCCTCGTCGTCGAGGGGGAGGAGCACCGCATCCCGGCCGGCACCTCCGCCGTCTTCGAGGCCAACGTGCCGCACGCCTACCGCAACGACGGCACGGAGACAGCCGAGATGACCATGGCCGTCTCCATCCCGCCCGCACGCTGAGACGCTCCCGTCGGGGGAGCGCCCCACTTGTTAGCGTGGCCGGCGTGCGCGCACCCATCGGAGACTTCGACCACGCCGTTCCCGCCCCCGAGTGCCTGGACCGGCTCACCGAACCGGTGGCCGCCGCCGTACGCGCCTGGCGGGGAGCCGTCCCCGCCGATCAGCTGCTGTACGTCGACACGGATCCGGACATCGCCGACACGGCCGTCTTCGTCGAGACCCACGGCCGTGAACTCCTCGACCAGTCCGCGAACTGCGTGATCGTCGCCGGAAAGCGCGGCGATGTGACGACTCTCGCCGCCTGCGTCGTGCGCTCCGCCACCCGGGTCGACGTCAACGGAGTCGTCCGCAAGCACCTGGGCGCACGGAAGGTGAGCTTCGCGCCCATGGACACGGCGACCGGCGAGAGCGGGATGGAGTACGGCGGCATCACCCCGATCGGACTCCCGGCGGACTGGCCCGTCCTCGTCGACGCGGCCGTCGTCGACATCCCCTGGGTCCTCGTCGGAAGCGGCCGGCGGCGCGGCAAGCTCATCGTGCCGGGCAAGGCCTTCGCCCAACTGCCCGGCGCCGTGGTCCTGGAGGACCTGGGCGTGGCCTGACGCGCCGAGCCTTACGGGAGCAGGGGGATCTCGATGGCGGGGCAGCGGTCCATGACCATGTCCAGCCCCGCCTCGCGGGTCCGTTCGTACGCCGCCTCGTCGATCACGCCGAGCTGGAACCACACCGCCTTGGCGCCGACGGCGACCGCCTCGTCGGCGACCTGTCCCGCGTGCTCGCTGTTGACGAACACGTCGACCACGTCGACCGGGAACGGGATGTCCGCGAGCGAGGCGTAGCCCCGCTCGCCGTGGACCGTCTCCGCCTTCGGGTGCACGGGCACGATCCGCTTGCCGTACCGCTGGAGCACGGCGGCGACCCCGTAGGCCGCGCGCCTCTGATTCGACGAGAGGCCCACGACCGCCCACGTGTCTCCCGTGGTGGTCAGGATCTTCCGTACGATCTCCGACTCCGTGGCCGCCGTACCGACGCTCATCCGCTGCCTCCCGTGGCTCGTCCTCCTCCACAACGAGCCACGGCCACCGGTGATTCCCGCGGATGCGGACCCTCCCGCCCAGCCGGGCGGGCGCGGGCCGCTCCCGTGAGTCGCGTAACACTCGCCTCGGCCGGCCCCCCGCCCCCGCGGGCCCTGCCGCCCGCGGACCTCGGCGAGGAGCGGCCGGAGCGGTCGGCCGGGGGCGGAGGCGCGTTCCCGGGCGCATAGGGTGGCGGGATGCAGGAGCAGTACCGCACGCTCGCCCGCGAGGGCGTGCACGAGACCGAGATCAACCGCTCGCGCTTCATCTGCGCGCTGGCACCGGTGGCGACCGAGCAGGAGGCGCAGGACTTCGTCGCGCGCATCCGCAAGGAGCACCCGACCGCCACGCACAACTGCTTCGCGTACGTCATCGGCGCCGACGCCTCCGTCCAGAAGGCGAGCGACGACGGCGAGCCCGGCGGTACGGCCGGTGTCCCGATGCTCCAGATGCTGATGCGGCGCGAGGTGCGGTACGTCGCCGCCGTCGTCACCCGCTACTACGGCGGCGTGAAGCTCGGCGCGGGCGGTCTGATCCGGGCGTACGGCGGGGTCGTCGGCGAGGCCCTGGACGCGCTCGGCACCCTCACCCGGCAGCGCTTCCGCCTCGCCACCGTCACCGTCGACCACCAGCGCGCGGGCAAGCTGGAGAACGACCTGCGGGCGACGGGCCGCAGCGTGCGCGACGTGCGCTACGGCGAGGCCGTCGCCATCGAGATCGGACTCCCGGACGCCGACGTGGAGGCCTTCAGGGCCTGGCTCGCCGACGTCACGGCCGGCACCGCGCGCGTGGAACTGGGCGGCGAGGCGTACGGCGATGTCTGAGCGCCCGGACCGGGTGGTGACCACCGTGCGCGCGGTCCCGAGCGCCCCCGGATCTCCCCAACCCCCGGCGGTTGTCCGACCCCACCGATACGCTCCTCGATCATGAGATTCCTGCATACGTCGGACTGGCACCTGGGACGGTCGTTCCACCGGGTGAGCCTGCTCGACGCCCAGTCCGCGTTCCTGGACCACCTGGTGGCCACGGTGCGCGCGCGTGACGTGGACGCGGTCCTGGTCGCCGGGGATGTCTACGACCGGGCCGTGCCGCCGCTCACCGCCGTCGAGCTCTTCGACACCGCCCTGCACCGGCTCGCCGAGGCCGGAGTGCCGACCGTCATGATCTCCGGCAACCACGACTCGGCCCGCCGCCTCGGCGTCGGCGCCGGTCTCATCGAGCGGGCCGGCATCCACCTCCGTACCGACCCGGCCGGCGTCGGGACGCCCGTCATGCTCGACGACGCCCACGGATCCGTGGCGCTCTACGGCCTGCCGTATCTCGAACCGGCCCTCGTGCGTGAGCGGTTCGGCGCCGCCAAGGCAGGGCACGAGGCGGTGCTCTCCGCCGCCATGGACCGCGTCCGCGCCGACCTCGCCACACGGCCCGCCGGCACCCGGTCGGTCGTCCTCGCACACGCCTTCGTCGCCGGCGGCGAACCGAGCGACAGCGAACGGGACATCACGGTCGGCGGTGTGGCCGCCGTCCCCGCCGGAGTCTTCGCCGGCGTCGACTACGTGGCCCTGGGCCATCTGCACGGCAGCCAGACCGTCACCCCACGCGTCCGGTACTCCGGCTCACCCCTCGCGTACTCCTTCTCCGAGGTCCACCACCGCAAGAGCACGTGGCTGATCGACCTCGGGGCCGACGGGGCCATCGAGGCGGCCGAGCGCGTCGACTGCCCCGTGCCCCGGCCCCTCGCCCGGATCCGCGGCCGGCTCGACGACCTGCTCGCCGACCCCGCGCTCGTACGGCATGAGGAGTCCTGGGTCGAGGCGACCCTCACCGACCCCGTGCGCCCCGCCGAGCCCATGGCCCGGCTCGCCGAACGCTTCCCGCACACCCTGAACCTCGTCTTCGAGCCCGAGCGCACCGAGAGCGACCCGCTCGCCTCGTACGCCCAGCGGCTGCGCGACCGCAGCGACCAGCAGATCGCGGAGGACTTCGTGGCCCATGTGCGGGGCGGCGCCGGACCCGACGACACCGAACGCACCGTGCTGTACGGCGCCTTCGACGACGTACGGGTGGACAGCGCCGTACAGGAGCGCGAGGTGGGCGTCCGGTGAGACTCCACCGCCTCTCCGTCACCGCCTTCGGACCGTTCGGCACCACCCAGGAGATCGACTTCGACGCCCTGTCCAGCGCGGGCCTCTTCCTGCTCCACGGCCCCACCGGCGCGGGCAAGACCTCCGTTCTCGACGCCGTCTGCTACGCCCTGTACGGAGCCGTGCCCGGTGCCCGGCAGTCGCCCGGCACCTCGCTGCGCAGCGACCACGCCCCGGCCGGCACGTACACCGAGGTGACGCTCGAACTGACCGTGGGCGAGCGGCGGTTGGAGATCACCCGGCGGCCCGCCCAGCCACGCCCGAAGCGGCGCGGCGGCGGCTTCACCACCGAGAAGGCGCAGAGCTGGCTGCGCGCGTACGACTCCGGCACCGGCGCGTGGGCCGAGCTCAGCCGCTCCCACCAGGAGATCGGCGAGGAGATCACCCAGCTCGTCGGCATGAGCCGGGACCAGTTCTGCCAGGTCGTGCTCCTGCCGCAGGGGGACTTCGCCCGCTTTCTGCGGGCGGACGCGGAGGCGCGCGGCAAGCTGCTCGGGCGGCTCTTCGACACCCGCCGCTTCGCGGCCGTGGAGGAGCGGCTCGCCGATCTGCGGCGCGCTGCCGAACAGCAGGTACGGGCCGGGGACGAGCGGCTGCTCGCGCTCGCCCACCGGATCGCGCAGGTCACCGGCGGCGCGGTCGTCGACGAGCGGCCCGGCGAGCCCGGGCTCGCCCAGGCCGTCCTGAGCCTGGCGGCCGTGGCGCGCTCCGAGGCGCGCGAGGCCGTCGACATCGCCGACTCGGCCGTCCTCGCCGCCGAGTCGCGGCAGGCCGCCGCCCGCCGGGTGCTCGACGCCGAACGGGACCTGGCGGCCCGTCAGGCACGGTACGCCGAGACGCGGCGGCGACAGGAGGCGCTGGAGGCGAGCAGGCCCGGGCGGGACCGCGCGCAGGCGGTGCTCGACCGGTCCCGCAAGGCCGATCTCGTCGCGCCCGCCCTCGGCCTGCGCGCCGACGCGGAGCGCGAGCACGCGGCCGCGCGTGCCGCCCGGGAGCAGAGCCGGGGCCGCCTGCCCGCGGACCTCGCCGACGCGGGAGCCGAGCAGCTCTCCGCCCTTGAACGGCGGCTGCGCGAGGAGCTGGGCGGGCTCGAGTCCGCTCGCCGCGCGGAGCGGCGCAGCGCCGAGATCTCCGGGGAGCGCACGGACCTGAAGCGGCAGGCCCGCGCCGACGACGAGATCCTCCACGAAGCGGCCGACTGGCTCGGCGGCTGGGAACGCCGCCGGGCGGAGCTGACCGCTCGGATCGAAGCCTCCCAGGAGGCCGCCGCCCGCGCCGAGCATCTGGCCGGCCGGCTCGAACCGGCCCGGCGACGGCTGTCCGCCGCCCGCCGCCGTGACACGCTCGCCGCGCAGGCCGCCACCGCCGAGTCCCGGCTGACGGCCGCCCGCGAGCGCCGCAACGAAGCCCACGAGGCGTGGCTGGACGTCAAGGCCCGCCGCCTCCAGGGCATCGCCGCCGAACTGGCCGCGGCCCTCACCCCCGGCGCGCCCTGCCAGGTCTGCGGCTCCGCCGACCATCCGGCCCCCGCCCGCACGGGCACCGACCATGTCGACCGCGCCACGGAGGACGCCGCCTACGAGGCCTTCAGCCGCGCGGAGGAGTCCCGCACGGCGGCCGAACGGGACACGGCGGCCACCGCCGAAGCGTGGGCGGCGGCCCGCGCGGAGGTCAGGGAGGGAGCCGCGGACACCACCGAGCCGACGGTCGGCGAACTGGCCGGCGAGGTCGACGAGCTGACCCGCCTGCACGCCGACGCCCACGCTCTCGCCGCGCAGACGCACGGCATCCGGGAGACCCTCGCGCGGGCCGAGAGGGAGTACGAGAGCCGGGTCCGCGCACAGCGGGACGCCGAGCGGCGCGTCGCCGCGCGGACCTCGCAGCGGGAGGCGCTCGACCGGGAGCAGGCCGCCCTGGACGCCGAAGTGGCCCGGGGGCGCGGCGAGTCCGGGAGCGTCGCCGAACACGCCTCACGGCTGGAGCGGAAGATCGCCATCCTGGTCGACGCCGCCGAGACCGTACGCTCCGTGGAGCTCGGCGCCCAGCGCCTGAAGGAGGCCGACGACCGGCTCGCGAACGCCGCCTTCCGCGCCGGGTTCGACACCCCCGCCGAGGCTGCCGGCGCGCTCCTGGCCGACGGCGAACACCGCGCGCTCCAGCAGCGCCTGGACGCCTGGCAGGCGGAGGCGGCCGCGATCGCCGACCGGCTCGCCGAGCCGGAGACCCGGGCCGCCGCCGAACGCCCGCCCGCCGATCCTTCGGCGGCCGAGGCAGCGCACACCGCCGCCGAACGTGCCCTGCGGGACGCCACGTCGGCCCTCGCCGCCGTCCGCGACCGAGCCGCCGAACTGGCGCGGCTCTCCCGGCAGGCCGACACCGAGGTCCGCCGCCTGGGACCGCTGCGCCAGGAGTACGACCGGGTCGCCCGCCTCGCCGGGCTGACCGCGGGCACCTCCGCGGAGAACGAACGCAAGATGCGTCTGGAGTCGTACGTCCTGGCGGCCCGGCTGGAGCAGGTCGCGGCCGCAGCCACCGCCCGGCTCCAGCGCATGTCCTCAGGCCGCTACACCCTCGTGCACTCCGACGCCCGCTCCGGCGGCAGGCGAGCGGGCCTCGGCCTCCACGTCGTCGACGCCTGGACGGGCAACGAGCGGGACACGGCCACTCTCTCCGGCGGCGAGACCTTCTTCGCCTCGCTGGCCCTCGCGCTCGGCCTCGCCGACGTCGTCACCGACGAGGCGGGCGGCGTCCGGCTCGACACCCTCTTCATCGACGAGGGCTTCGGCAGCCTGGACGACCAGACCCTCGACGAGGTGCTCGACGTCCTCGACTCCCTCCGCGAACGGGACCGCAGCGTCGGCATCGTCAGCCACGTCGGGGACCTGCGCCGCCGCATCCCTGCCCAGCTGGAGGTGGTCAAGGAGCGGACGGGGTCGGTCGTCCGGCAGAAGGGGGCCGGTGCCTGACCCGCAGGTGTCGGCGGCACCGTGCCATTGCTTGAGGCGGTGGCAGCCGGCGTTCGACGACGTTGCGCCGTCGGTGAGCGGTCTTGCCGAACGTGCGGGGCGGGGGTGATCCGGTCGCGCCACGGCAACGGCCGGGCAGCGGCCCGGCGACGAGCCGGGCCCGACGCTGCCCGTCTCCGCGAGGCCGACAGAATCCTCGTGCGGCTGACGTCGTGTGGCCGAGTTCCCGGCGACAGGGGGGCCGCCGGCTTTACCCACAACTCGGATCAGGGGGCAACAGATGGACGCGAGTGTCACTTCGGCCTTGATCGGGGCCGTCGCCGTGGGCGGCACGGCTCTGGGAACGGTGCTCGGCGGATGGGTCCAGGCCCGTGGCGGCCAGGCTCAAGCCAAGGCTGCCCGGCAGGCCGCCCAGATAGCGGCGGAGGCTACGCACCATCAAGCTCTGTACGACCGCCGCTGGTCGCTCCTGGCGGCTTACCTGCGAGCCGCCAGCGAATGCATGGAGGGTGCGGACCAGCTCTACACCACGGACTCTCTGCCGGAGGCCCGGCGGCGCTGGCACGCGTTCACGCTCGCCCATGCCGAGGCCGAACTCGCGGCGCCTGCGGCGCTTCTCGATCCCATCGACGAACTCCGTAAGGGCGTAGGACGCATGTACTGGACGGCTCAGCAGTCCGCCCCCGCCAAGCGGGCGCTGAACGAGCTGCGCAGGCGGGCGAAGCAGGGGGAAGCGGCAGCGGTCCAGGCGCGGGAAGCGGTCGAGAGACTCTGGGAGGTGGATCATCACGTACCCCTTGCGCAGCGGGAATCGTCTCCGGAGTACAGGGACGCGGGGCAGGCTCTCGACGACCTTCCCGGATTCGGCAGCGAGCAGGCGGCTCTCCTGCTGAACAGGACGCAACAGCAGTGGGAGGCCGCCGGCCGCGACAGGGAGACGCGGAAGGAGGACCACCATCTGGCGCGCCGGGAGCTGGTGTCGGCCGCGCGGAACGTGTTCGGCACGGACCGCTTCTGATGAACTCTTCAGGCGCCACGATGCGCCGCGAGCCAGGCAACCGGTCGGCCTCCGTATGAACGGCCCCAGCCGGTACTCGGTCAGCGGCTGACGGCGCGTCGGGGGAGAGGTGAGGAGTACACGACGCTGGTCGTCACCGAACCCAGCGTGCCGACCTTCCCGGAGATCTCCTCCAGGTGCTTCATGGACCGCGCGGCGACCTTGAGCACGAAGCAGTCGTCGCCGGTCACATGGTGCGCCTCGAGGACCTCCGGAGTGGAGGCGAGAAGATCGTGGAACGGCTTGTAGTTGCCGTTCGGGTAGCGCAGCCGGACGAACGCGAGGATCGGGAGCCCGAGCCGCTCCTGGTCGATCACGGCCGTGTAGCCGGTGATCACCCCGGCCTCCTCCAGCCTGCGCACGCGCTCCGTCACCGCGGAGGCCGACATGGAGACGGCGCGGGCCAGCTCGGTGAAGCTGGCCCGGCCCTGGGCCTGCAGGGCGTCGAGGATGCGCCAGTCGGTGGCGTCCGGGGTGTACTCGGTCATGGCGGTCATGACCGAGATGGTGCAGGGGAATCCCCGGCCGATCAAGCGATCCCCGGGGAGTTCTCACGGTCCGGGACGCGGACCGGGCGAGATTCCTCGCCGGGCCCGCTCCCGTGCCGGGATCCTCGCCGGGCGGTCAGAGGCGCGAGATCTCCTCCACGAGGTCGTCCAGGCCCAGCGGGCCCTGCGACAGAGCTGCCATGTGCCACGCCTTCGCGTCGAACGCGTCGCCGTGCGCCGCCTGCGCGTTGGCGCGCCCGAGCAGCCACGCACGCTCGCCCAGCTTGTAGCCGATCGCCTGCCCCGGCATCGAGAGATAGCGGGTCATCTCGCTCTCGACGAAGGCCGGCGGACGGCTGCTGTGCCGCTGGAAGAACTCCTGCGCCAGCTCCGGCGTCCACTGCTCACCCGGGTGGAACGGCGAGTCCGCCGGGATCTCCAGCCGCAGGTGCATGCCGATGTCCACGATCACCCGGCAGGCGCGCATCATCTGCGCGTCCAGGTAGCCGAGGCGCCGCTCCGCGTCGGGGAGGAAGCCGAGTTCGTCCATCAGCCGCTCCGCGTAGAGGGCCCAGCCCT
The DNA here is from genome assembly GCF_055561875.1 of Streptomyces sp. NPDC022552. NCBI lineage: Bacteria > Bacillati > Actinomycetota > Actinomycetes > Kitasatosporales > Streptomycetaceae > Streptomyces > Streptomyces sp. NPDC022552. Next base: position 471,533 of record NZ_JBVHGJ010000004.1, on the reverse strand, counting down.
CCGCGTTGGCGCTGACCCCGCCGATCGTCGCCTGGTAACGGGAGAGCTGGTCGGCGACGTGCACCCACTGGGCGATCTGGAGATGGTGGCCCGGCACGCCCTCGTGGTACCAGGTCGACACCAGGTCGTACACGGGGAAGCGGGTCTGGCCGTCGACCGGCAGCCAGGTGCGGCCGGGCCGGGAGAAGTCCTCCGACGGGCCGGTGTAGTACGGCGCGGCGGCGCCGCCCGGCGGGGCGATGCGCGACTCCACCTTCCGTACCCGCTCGGCGAGTTCGAAGTGGGTGCCGTCCAGCGCCTCGATCGCCTCGTCCATCAGGTTCTGCAGCCAGACCCGGACCTCTTCGACGCCCTCGATGTGGGTGCCGTGGACGTCGAGGTGCGCGAGCGCCTCCCAGGGGCCGGAACCCGGCAGGATGCGCTCGGCCTCGGTACGCATCTCACCCAGGAGCCGGTGGTACTCGGACCAGCCGTACGCGTAGGCCTGGTCGAGGTCCAGGTCGGTTCCGTTGAAGTAGCGCGACCACCGCTGGTACCGCTCGCGGCCCACCGTGTCCGGCGCGCCGGCGACGGCGGGGGCGTACACGTCGCGCATCCAGTCCCGCAGCGCCACGACCGCGCCGGTGGCGCCACGGGCCGCCGAGGCCAGCTCCGTACGCAGCTCCGGGCCGAGGGCGTCGGGAGCCGCGGCGGCGAACTCCTCGAACCAGCCCGGGCCTTCGCCCTCCCCGCCCGACCACTCCGTCAGCTGCCCGACGAAGGTCGCGGTCGGCCGCGGTCCGCCCAGGAGCTTGCGCTCCAGGCCGAGCGCCAGCGAGGCGCGGTAGCCCTCCAGCGCCGTGGGAACCGCGCGCAGCCGCTGTGCCACGGCCTCCCAGTCCTCCTCGGTCCCGGTCGGCATCACGGTGAACACCATGCGCACGCTGTGCGCGGGGGACCGCATGTTGCTGACCGCGCAAAGGCCCTCATCGGCCTCGTGGACGGCGAGCTCGGCCGTCAGACGTTCCCGCAGCAGACGGGCGCAGCGCCGTTCGGCGTCGCTGTCCGCGCCCGGCAGCCGCTCGGCCTCGTCGAGCCGGGCGAGGGTGCGGCGGGCGAGGTCGGCCACCACTTCCTGGCCTGCCGGTGAGAAGTCGGGGAGGAGGCCCGCGCTCTCTTTGACTCCCAGGTATGTACCGGTGATCGGGTCGAGTTCGATGAGAGCGTCGACGTAGCTGTCGGCGACCTGGCGGGGCAGCGCGCTGCTGGAAGTCTCTGGCATGAGGTTCATCCTGGGCCCTCCACGGTCCTCGCGTCACCCTCAATCGATCTCACTAGGCCGACAAATGAGCGCTCGGAACGGGTGGTCCGTACCGGTTCCGTGAGGGGCCCGGCCGGGAGTCGACGCGCGTCACCCGCGCTTGCGCTCGACGGACGGGCCGATCAGTTCGCGCCGGGACGGACGCACCTGGCGGGTACGGAACCTTCAAGCCCTCGACCGACTTTGGCCGGATCCTGTCGGCGGCGGGGCTCCGGCGGGGGACGGCGGGTGCCTCGCCCACCTCGGCGGCGAGCTCGCGGTGGGCGGTCGGGTGTCGGTCGGGGAGGCGGAGAACGTACGGCTCGGGCCGGGGCCGGTGGAAGGTATCCGGCCACGTGCCGTGGGTCGCTTTTTCGACACCCCGGGTACACCCCGGCTCAGGCGTCCCCTCCGGCCCCTTCCGCCCCTCAGGCCTCCGCCCCTCCGGCCCCCTCCGCCCCTCCGGCTCGGCCTCCGGCCCTCAGGTCCTCAGCGCTCGCCCAGCGGCAGACGGCTCCGCCTCGGAGCCGAGGAGAGGCGGGCGGTGATGACCAGGGTCCCGTCCTCGATCTGGTAGTCGAGGGGGAGGTTCAGGGCCCGCATCGCGGCCACCATGCCGGTGTTGGACGACTGCGTCACGGCGTAGACGCTCTCGCAGCCGGCCTCGACGGCCATCGCGACCAGTCGGCCGAGGAGCTCGGAGCCGATGCCACGGCGCTGCCAGTCGTCTTCGACCATCAGGGCGACCTCCGTCTCGTCGCCGTCCCAGAGCAGATGGCCGAGGGCGACCAGCCGGCCGGAGGTCGTCTGCACGGCGAGGGTGCGGCCGAAGCGGGGGCTGAGCAGGTGGTCGAGGTAGCGGTCGGCGTCACCGACCGGGCCGTGGTACCGCAGGCCGAGCGTCCGCTCGGAGCAGCGGTCGTGCATGGCGCGCGCGGCGACGAGGTCGCGCTGGTCGGCGCGGCGGACGGTGATCTCGTTGCCCTCGGGCAGAGTGAGGACGTCCTGGCTGCGCGGGATGCGCGGACCGAGCCGGGCGTCCAGCTCGACGAGCGCCCGGGCGCGGGCGAACTCGGTCGGGGTGAAGGGCAGATAGGGCCGCTCGATCGTGATCACGCCGCCGTTCGGGTCGCGCAGGCGCATCACCGTCTCCTCCAGTACCCCCTCGACGGGTGCGGTCTCGCCCGTGGGGCGGCCGGTGAGGGAGACGGCGGGAAGCGAGTGGATGGAGCAGCGGCCGAGGAGCTGGCGCAGGGCGAGCGGGAGTTCGGCCGCGTCGAGCGCGGTCCTGGTGGCGAGTCCGAGCAGCCGGGTCGGGGTGTCCACGAGGTCATGGGCGTCGGCGCGCTCGATCCAGGTGTGGGTGCCGCCGGCCCTCGCGATCTCCCGGGTCAGGTCGCTCGCCTGGAGGCCGGCGGGGGCGCGCAGCAGGAACTCGTCGACGGTGCCCTCGGCGAGCGGGTGGGTCTGGAGGGTCAGGATGTCCACGTCGTGATGGGCCAGTGCCGTGCACAGCGCGGCCAGACTGCCCGGGGTGTCGCGGACCGTGGTCCGCATCCGCCAGAGGGCCGTCTCGACGGACTCACGCTCCGGTGAAGAGGCGTCCGTGGCCGCCGACAGCGGGGTCGGCCCGCTGCCGCCGGGATCACCGATGGGCGGCGCATGACTGTGGCGCCGAGCCCACCAGGTGTGGAAGGTGGCCGTGGCGATCAGCGCGATCGCCGAGAACACGAGCATGTACGGACCGTCGGCGCCGCGGACGACGGTCTTGGCGATGGTGTCGGCCACCACCACGGCGGTGAAGAGGGCGGCGAGTTCGATCAGGTCCCGCCGCCAGTGGTGCGGGCGGCGGGAGCTCTTCGCAGAAGTCACATCGGTCATGACCTCACTGTGACCCAGCGGTGTTGCGTGATCACGAACGCTTTGTGACTGACGGGTTAAGCGCCGATCTGGGGGCTTACTGGTCGTTTTCGGCCACTTGTGTCGTCTCCTGATCGGTCTCCTGAGGGGTGTCTGACGCACCCGCACGGAGTGCCTTCCGCAGCCGCCGGGCCTGGACGACGAGCTGGGAGGAACCACGCCGGTCCGCCACCGCGTCCAGTCCCGCCGGCTCCCCGCCCGCCCCGCACCGCTCCACGCAGTCGGCGGCGACGGCAAGCAGGTCACCGAGCCCTCGCACCGGCTTCCCGGCCGCGAGCAACGCGGGGAGGAGGGGCGCCAGTACGGACCAGGTCGTGCCGTACGCGCCCGTCGCCGCGGCCGTGCGGGCCGCGTCCGCGAGGCGGCTGGTCTTGACCGTGCCCTCGCCGACCAGCCCGGCCAGCGTCCCGCCGAGCCGGAGCGGATCCAGATCGCCGCGCGCCGCCAGGACGAGCAGCGTGTCCACGGCGTTCAGTCTGTCCTCCGTGTGCCGGCAGCCGAGCGCCAGCGCCAGGGCGAGGTGGGTCGCCGCACCGACCGGGCCGTCGGCCTCGGCCAGGGCCGCCATGCCCCAGGACGTGCCGCGTTCGTCCCAGTCGACCCCGCCCGCGAGCACGGGCAGCAGCCAGGTCGCCAGGGTCTCCCGGTCGTCCGGCACGACACCCGGCCAGTTCCGCCGTTCCCCGATCCAGTGGTGGCAGCGGCCGTGGGCCTCGGTCTCGGTGCCGCCGAGCCACCGGAACACGGGCGGGAACTCCTCCCGTACCGTCCGGCGCTCGCGGATCCTCAGGACGAACCGGTCCGTCAGCGACGCCGTGCCCTCCTTCACGGCCTGTCCCCGGGCGAGGAACCGCAGACCGGGGGCGAGGGAGACGTCCGCCTTCAGCCAGTCGGCGAGGCGGTCCCCGGCCCGGGTGCCGAGCACCGAGGCGCCGACCGCCGCCTCCGTGGCCGACGGGTCGCCCCTACGGACCCGCAGCAGTGCCTGCGCGAGGTCGGTGGGGGCCGGCTCGACGCCCGCGTCACGGTAGGCGCGCAAGCGCTCCACCAGTACGGAGGGCTCGATCGCCCCGGTGTGCCAGGTGGGCGCGGCGAGAAGGAACGGCAGCCTGTCCGTGCCGATGAGGGCCGCGACCTCCCACAGCCGGGCGTCGACCACCGCGTCCAGGGCGCCGTGCACGCAGGACGAGGGCGACCGGCCGCGGACCCGGGCGTCATGGATACGGGACGGCCGCACCCGGCCCATGAGCGCGGCCATCACCACGTCCACGCCGTGCGTCGCGTGGGCGAAGTGGTCCCGCAGGTCGCCCTCGTCGCCCGCCCACCAGGCATCGGCGAAGGTCCTCGCCACGGCCGCGGTCAGCTCCTCGCGGTCGCGGTGGGCATGGCGCACGAGCCCGTCGAGGGCCCGCTCGAACTCCTCCGGCGTCGCGTCCGCCCGGCCCTTGGAGACGGTCACCAGATCCTCGACCAGCTCCGCGACCGTGGCGGCCGGAGCCGCCACCCGCCTCGGCTCCGGCACGGGGGGCAGCGTCTCCTCGTACGGAAGGTCGTCGGCGAGACCCGTGGCGCCGAACAGCTCCGCGGCCGCCTCGCGATGTGCCGGGCTCAACACGGCTGCGGCGCCCGCCAGTTCCTCCCGCACCTGCTCGTCCACCTCGGGGAGGTACCGTCCGACGAGCTTCAGCGCCCGCTCCTGGATCCCCGTGTCCTCGTGCCCGAACGCCTCCGCGACCACGGGCAGCAGCTCGGCCGCCGCACCCGGGGCCTTCCGCAGCTCCTTCGTCAGAAGCGTCAGTTGCGCCCGGACGAGTTTCTTCTCCGTACGGAACAGCACCTGACCGGACATCTCGGCCAGCTCCGCCGTCGCCAGCTCGCCGACCCCCGCGAGTCCCGCCAGGACCTCCTGCGCGTACGCGGCGACCGGCGACGGCGCGTCCGCGGCCATCCCCATCCAGTCCGCTGTCCGGCCCCGCCGTTCCCCGGGTGTCAGGTCCAGGAGCTGGAGCAGGGCGAGCGGGAAGCGCAGATCCCGCGCCCGGCCGCCGCGCAGCAGCCGCGCCACGCAGCCGTCCACCAGGGACGCGCGGTCGAGCACGCCCTCCGCGGCGAGCTTCGCGAGCGCCGTCGGCCAGTGCGTGGGGGCCCCGGGGTCCACGGACCAGGTGAGCCGGTCCGGAGTCTCGATCATGTCCAGGATGCGGGGCACCAGCAGCGGTGTGTGGGGGTCGGCACGGAGCTCCTCCAGGAGCCGTCGCCCGCTCACCGCGCCCGTCCAGCCGAGGACATAGCCGTCCGTCGTCGGCACGGCACAGCCCGAGCGCGTCACCAGCTCGCGCACCAGCCGGTACTCGCCCTCCGTCACGGCCGGCCGCTCGGCGAGCCGCTGCGCGACGTCACCCAGCCAGACCGGGTCGCGGTCGGCGAGCACGTCCAGGACGAAGTGGCTCGTGCCCCGGGCCCAGTTGTTGAGGTCCCGGCCCCCGATCCAGGCGGCGGCCGCCGCCGCGCCCGTATGGCAACCAGCCCCGGCGACCCGGAGCGCCTTCTGGACCGGAACCTGCTCGTTCCACCGGCTCCAGCTCCAGCCGCGGACCTCGGTCCGCAGAGCCTTGAGTTCCACGAGGGCCGTCTTCCGGTCGTCGGCCCCCAGCTCCTTCAGCAGCCCGGGAACGTCCTGGACCCGCCCCGCCCGTACAGCGGTCAGCAGCTTGTTCACCGCACGTCCCTCCCGCGCCGCGGTCAGCCGCGCCTTCAGCGCGGTCGGGTCGAATCCGTCGCTCATCGCGCACCACCGAAGGACTCGACTCCGGCCGTCGCGGAGACGGCTGCCCCGGTCACGGCGTCGTTCACGGCAGCCGTCGCCGCCCCGGCCACCGCACTTCGCCGGGCCATCCGCACCGCGAGCGCGTGCTTGCACGGGCCGCGGCGGCCCCGGTAGTCCGCCCACCACTGGCAGGTGCAGGTCAGCGTCCCGTCCGACTCCCGCACCTGGTAGCGCCGTTCACCCGAGGCGACCGTGGCCAGGGCGCCGTCGAGGACGACCGCCCCCTCCGTCACGAGGGCGCGGGCCGCCACGAGCCGGGGGTTGTGCCGCTCGGCGCGGTCCGCGTCGTACGGCAGCTCCCGGTGGAAGTAGGCGGCGTCGGCCACGTCGTACCCCACGCGTCCGGCGGTCCCCAGCCGGGTCAGCGCGGCCCGCACGCGGTCCACGGGAAGGCCCGACCGGTCCCCCAGCTCGGCCAGGTCGATCTTCGGCTCCCATGAGAGCAGTACCGAGAGCAGCTCGGCGTCCTGCGCGGCCTCCTCCGTGGCCAGTGCTTCCAGGACCCCGCCCTCTCCGGAGAAGCCCCGCGAGGCGTCGGGCGAGAGCGTGAGCGTCAGGCGCATCCCGGGCAGCGTCACCTCCCAGGCGCTCGCCGTCGCGACACCGTCCGGAACCGGCCCGTACACCCGAAGCGCCGTCGCGTGGCGCAGCACCCGCTCCAACGCCCCCAGTCGATCGGGCCCCGGCAGACAGACCGCCCCCGCGACCGGCCGCGTCGTCGGCCGCAGCGTCCGGCCGGACTGGACGACCCAGAGCGGCCCCCGCCGCCCCGCCCCCTGCGAACGCGGCAGCGAGCGCAGGAACCGCACCGCCTCCGCGCCCGTCAGCTCGGCCCGCAGATCGAAGCCCGCCGAGGCCACCTGCGCCTCCGCGAAACCACGCAGCCAGCGGTCCGGCAGCGGAACCTTCTTCTCCACGACCGCGCCCTCGATCGTCGTCACCGCCAGCTCCTCCGGGCCGACCCGCAAGTGCAGCGGATCGCTCCCCGTCATCCGCGACAGGGCCTCGCGCAGCGGGTTGTTGACATCCACATTGGTGGTGCCGTGCCCGGTCGTGGCGCCGTCGAGCCCTTCGCTCAGGACGTCGAGCCGGGCGTAGACCCCGCCGCAGCCGGAGAACGACTCGAACCGCAGCCGGTCGCCGTTCCCCGTCACCACCGGGTCGAGTGATCCCGGCCGTATCCGCTGGTGGTAGCGGGCGGCCGCCACGTCCGCCACCGCCAGCAGACCCCGCGCGGCGATCTGCGGGGACGTCAGGAACCCGGCGAAGAAACGGGGGTGCGCCTCGGCGCCGGCGGGCGTGAGACCCCCGGAGGTCTCCAGGCCGAGGAGCTGTCCGTCCCCGGAGGAGCGCAGGGCGGACGGGCGTGAGTAGGCGAGCGCCTGTACGGATCGCGTCATGACGAAAACGCTAGGACCCACCACTGACAACGGCCCCGAACACCTGCCGGGGACAGGCACCCCGTCCCGGGCCGCCTACTGCCCGACCCGCCCCGGCCGGAGCACCTTGCTGAAGAGGACCGTCCCGCCCTCCGCGCGCAGCCGGACCGTCAACTCCCCGCTGCCGCCGTCGATGTCGACCTCCCCGAAGTACTGCGGTGACTCCATCGGCGACTGGTTCGCCCGCTCCGGCGCCCGTACGAAGACCCGCTCCGGCCCGAAGGTGGAGTCCAGGGCGTTGGCCGGGAAGCCGCCCGCGGCCAGCGGACCCGAGACGAACTCCCAGAACGGCGCGAAGTCCTTGAAGGCGGCGCGCTCCGGGGCGTAGTGCTGTGCGGAGGTGTAGTGCACGTCTGCTGTCAGCCACATCGTGCCGGTGATCCGGCGGTGCTTGATGAACCGCAGCAGCTCCGCGATCTGCAGCTCCCGGCCGAGCGGCGCGCCCGGATCGCCCTGGGCGATCGCCTCGATGTTCGCCGAACCGTCGGGGACGACGAGGCCCAGCGGCATGTCGGCGGCGAGCACCTTCCACACCGCCCGGGAGCGGCTCAGCTCCCGCTTCAGCCAGGCCAGCTGCTCCGCGCCGAGGATGCCCGTCGTGTCGTCCGCCTGCCGGCCGGGGGAGTTGGCGTTGCGGTACGAGCGCATGTCCAGGACGAAGACGTCCAGCAGCGGGCCGTACCGCACCACCCGGTGCATCCGGCCCTCGGCGCCGCCACCGCGTGCGTGGAGCGTGGAGACCGGGAAGTACTCGGCGAACGCCCGGGAGGCGCGGGCCGCGAGCACGTCCACGTCCTTCTCCGCGTAGCGGGCGTCGTCCAGGATCTGGCCGGGGTACCAGTTGTTGCGGACCTCGTGGTCGTCCCACTGGACGATCGACGGCACCTGCGCGTTGAACGCGCGCACGTTGTGGTCGAGCAGGTTGTAGCGGAAGTTGCCGCGGTACTCGTCCAGGGTCTCGGCGACCTTCGCCTTCTCCGGCGTCGTGACGTTCCGCCAGATCCGGCCGTCCGGCAGCGTCACGCTCGGCTGGAGGGGGCCGTCCGCGTAGATGGTGTCGCCGCTGCACAGGAAGAAGTCCGGGTTCAGCCGGCGCATCTCCTCGTACGCCCGGAAGCCGCCGATGTCCGGGTTGATGCCCCAGCCCTGCCCCGCGATGTCGCCCGACCAGAGGAAACGCACCCCGTCGCGCCGCCGTGCCGGGGCCGTACGGAACGTGCCGACGACCGGTTCGCCGGTACGGCGCGGGTCGTCCGGGTCCGCGAGGGTGACCCGGTAGTGGATCTGCTCGCCCGCGGGCAGCCCGCGCAGCGCCGTCGTCCCGGTGAAGTCGCTGCCCGTCCCCAGCAGGGGCCCGACATGGCGCTGCGTACGGCGGAACGCTTCGCTCGACGACGTCTCCACGATCATCCGGGCGGGCCGGTCCGAACGGACCCAGACCAGACCCGAGGAGGCGGTCACATCACCCGTCTGCACCCCCCAGGCGGCCCGCGGCCGCCCCGAGAGCGCCAGTGCAGGGGCGGCGGCCGCGGCGCCGCCGAGGGTGAGCGCCGCCGACGCGGCGAGCGAGCCGCGCAGCACGCTGCGGCGGGCGGGTGACGGGCCTTCGGGGACGGAGCTGGACATCGAGGCGCCTCCAAGTGCGGTACGGAGTAGGTGCGTTGTGCCGCCCCATGCCTAACGGCCAGGAGCGGCGCGGACACGAACCCGGGGTGAACACCCCGGAGTCACCCCCCGTTCGGGCCAGGTGCGCCCTCGGCCGGCCCGGGCCCGGGGGCCGCGCCGCACGCCTCCGCCGCCAGGCGCACTCCGCGCCCGATCTCGGACGGCGTCAGATGGGCGTAGCCGAGGACCAGCCGGACCGCGCCGTCCCTCGGCCGCGCCGTGCCGAAGTCCTCCAGGGGGCGCAGCGCCACCCCCGCGCCCGCCGCACGGGCCACGAAACGCGCCGTGGGGCCGTAGCGCTCCGGCACGCGCGCGATGATGTGCAGACCGGCCGCGATGCCACTCACCGACGTACCGGGGAAGGACTCCGTGAGCGCCGTCACCAGGGCGTCCCGCCGCTCCCGGTACGCCCGCTGGCAGCGGCGCAGCTGCCGGTCGTACGCCCCGCGCGTCACGAACTCGGCCAGCAGCGCCTGGTCCAGGGCCGGATTCCCGAGGTCCATCGTCCGCTTGCGCTCCACGACCTCGGCGAGCAGCTCCCGCGGTACGAGCATCCAGCCGAGCCGCAGCCCGGGGGCCAGCGACTTGCTCACCGACCCGGCGTAGACGACCCGCTCCGGATCGAGACCCTGGAGCGCGCCGACCGGAGCCCGGTCGTAGCGGAAGTCGCCGTCGTAGTCGTCCTCCAGGACGTACCCGTCCACCGCCCGCGCCCAGTCGAGCAGCGCGGCCCGGCGCGCCGCCGAGTACGCGATCCCGGTCGGGAACTGGTGGGAGGGGGTCGTCACCACCGCCCGTACCCCCGACGCCGTGAGCGGACCGGGCCGCAGCCCCTCCTCGTCCACGGGCAGCCACAGGGTGTCCAGGCCGGTGGAGGCGAACAGCCGCCCGTGCTCCGGGCTGCCGGGGTCCTCGATCCCGACGGTCCGCAGGCCCCGCGCCCGCAGCACGAAGCCGAGCAGCGTCGACGCCTGGGCGACCCCCGAACACACCACCAGCCGTTCCGGATCGGCCACCGCCCCGCGCCGGCGGGCGAGCATCCCCGCGAGCGCCGTCCGCAGCTCCGGCAGCCCGCGCGGGTCCGGGTAGCCGAGCGCCCGGTGGGGCAGCGAGGACAGCACCGACCGCTGGGCCGACGCCCAGGCCGCGCGTGGGAAGAGCGCGAGGTCGGGCGTACCGGGGCGGAAGTCGACCCGTACGCCTGGCGGGCGCGGCGCCGCGTCGCCGCCCGCACGGTCCGTGGCCGCCCGCACCGCCTCCCCGACCCAGGTACCCGAACCGCGGTCGCTGCGCAGGTACCCCTCGGCGGTCAGCTGCTCGTACGCCTCCGTCACCAGGCCGCGCGAGACCCCGAGATCGGCGGCCAGTTCACGGCTCGACGGCAGCCGGGTCCCGGCCGTCAGCCGCCCGGTGCGGACCGCTTCCCGCAGCGTCTCCTGAAGCGCCCGGCCGCGCCGCCGGGCCGGTGCGGCGGCCGCGGGGAGCAACAGCTCCCAGGCCGGTGTGGGTTGCATGCGCGGGGCTCCCTCCCTGGTCACGCGGCTCGGCACAGCGCGGTGGAGAGTACCGCGAGGAGGCGGCACGTGATCATGAATTCGGATGAGCGGGAGGACCTGCCTCCCGTCAGGCTGCCCCGACGTGGGGAAGGAGCGAAGTGGTCCACGAAGACGTGAGGAAAGTGGTCCTTAAACCGGACCGGCGTGCTTCCTAGCGTCGGAGGCATGAACGCGAACTCCCTGCGAGGAGCCCTCCTCGTGACCGTCGCCTATGCCCTCGTGGGCGCCTCCTTCACCGCCAACAGCCTTCTCGGCGACTATCCGTACGCGGGCGGCCAGGCCCTGCGCTACGGCGCCGCCTGCCTTCTCCTGCTGCCCCTGCTCGGCCCCGGCGGGCTCGAGCCGCTGCGGGGGTTCGGGGCCCGCGGATGGACCCGGCTCGCCGTGCTCGCAGCCGTCGGCATGGTCGGCTTCAACCTGGCGGTCCTCGCCGCGGAACGTACCGCCGAGCCTGCCGTCCCCGGCGTCCTCGTGGGCTGCGCCCCGATCGTCGTGGCCGTGATCGTCCCCCTCCTGGAGGGACGCAGGCCCAGCCGGCCAGTCCTCTACGGGGCGCTCCTGGTGGCCGCCGGAGCCTTCACCGTCCATGGCTGGGGCCGCACCGACCTGGCGGGCCTCTCCTACTCCGTAGGAGCACTGGCGGGCGAGGTCGGGTTCACGGTCCTCGCCGTACCGGTGCTCCGTCCCCTGGGGCCGAAGCTCCTGACGGCCGTCGTCTGCGGGATCGCCGCCGTCGAGTCGGCGCTGCTCGGCCTCGCCGTGGACGGCGGTGCGTTCCTGCGGATGCCGACGGCCGTGGAGACGGGCGCCCTGGTGTGGCAGGCCGTCCTGGCCACGGTCGTCGGGTTCGTCCTGTTCTACATGGGCGTCCAGCGGATCGGCATGGAGCGCGCCACCCTCTTCACCGGCGCGATCCCGGTCGCCGCGGCCGCGACCGCGGCGCTCGTCGCGACCGGCGGCTTCGGCCTTCCGCAGGCCGCCGGCGGCCTCCTCGTCGGTGCCGGAGCGGCCCTCGGTACCGGGCTCTTCACCCGCCGGAAGCCGTCAGCGGCTGCCGTCCAGGATCACCCGGGCGACGAGAGCCGGGTCGTCGCTCATCGGAACGTGCCCGCAGCCGGGCAGCCGGACGAGCCGCGCCCCGGGGACGGTCTGCTTGGCACGGACGCCCTGGCGGCGCAGCAGCAGCCGGTCGCGGGTGCCCCAGGCCACGGTCACGGGCACCGCGGTGACGTCGTCGCCGAACATCACCGTCCGGCCGGCCTCCAGGGTCTGGCGGAAGCCGGTGGCCTCCCGCAGCGCGAGCGTCTCGGCGACCACCGCCTCGGGTGAACGGCGCCCGGGGCGTGCGTAGATGGTGCTCGTCAGCGCCATCCGCCCGGCGGCGCTGCGCGACAGCCGCTCGATCAGAGGCACCGGCATCGACAGCGCGGCCGCCCGCATCGCGCGCAGCGTCCCGAAGGCGTACCGCCGTTCGCTCTCCGACCAGAACCCGGCCGGGGAGAGCGCGGTGACCGACCGCACGAGCTTCTCCCGGCCGAGCTCCAGGGCGAGCAGCCCGCCCAGCGAGTTGCCCGCCACGTGCGGCCGTTCGAGACCGAGCGCCTCGCAGAAGGCGCCCAGGACCGGAACGACCGTCGACAGGTCGTACGCGCAGCCGTCCGGCAGCGCGGGCGAGGTGCCGAAGCCCGGCAGGTCCACGGCCACGACGTCCCGCTCGGTGGCCAGGATGTCGAGCACCGGCTCCCACGCCTGCCAGTGGTGGCCGATGCCGTGCAGCAACAGGAGCGGCTCGCCGGCGCCCCTGCGTTCGTACGTCACGGAGACCGTGCCTGGACCCGCCGGGGTCTGGACCGTGAACGAGATCTGTGCGGACATACGTCTGCTCCTTGACTTAGACACCCTGTCAGCAAGAATTACCGCTCAGTAGATACGAGTTCAAGGGCGCGGACGGAACTGGACAGAGCGCGGCGCGTCGGCTGGGATGGGGGAGTGGTGACCGACACGCTGACCGACGTCTTCCAGGAACACCGGCCGATGCTCATCGGGGTGGCCTACCGCATGCTCGGCCGCGCCGCCGACGCCGAGGACGTGGTCCAGGAGGCATGGCTGCGCTGGTCCTCCGCGGACCGGGACGACGTCCGCGAACCGCGCGCCTATCTCGTACGGATCACCACCCGGCTGGCCCTCGACCGGCTCCGCCAGGTCCAGGCGCGCCGCGAGTCCTACGTCGGGCCCTGGCTGCCCGAACCCGTCGTCACCGACTTCGGGCCGTCCGTCCCCGACACCGCCGAGCGCGCGATGCTCGCCGACTCCGTCTCCCTCGCGGTCCTCGTCGTCCTCGAATCCCTCTCGCCGCTGGAGCGCGCGGTCTTCGTGCTCCGTGAGGCGTTCGGTTTCCCGTACGGGGAGATCGCCACCGCGCTCGACCGCTCCGAGGCCGCCGTCCGCCAGCTCGCCGGCCGCGCCCGCCGCCATGTCGACGAGGGCAGGCCCCGCTACGACGTCGACCCGGCCGAACGCCGTGACCTCACCGAGCGTTTCCTCGCCGCCGCGGCCGGCGGCGACCTGGAACAGCTCCTCGCCCTCCTCGCGCCGGACGCCCGGCTCGTCGGCGACAGCGGCGGCAAGGCGAAGGCGCCCCTCCGGGTCATCGACAGCGCGGACAAGGTCGGCCGCTTCCTCATCGCCGTCGCCCAGGGCGCCGAGGCGGCCTTCGAGTTCCGCTTCCTGGAGGTCAACGGCGCACCCGGACTGCTGGCCCTCGCCGACGGCAAGCCCGACTCGGTCTTCCAGATCGAGGTGCGCGACGGGCGCGTCCAGTGCGTCTACATCGTGCGCAATCCCGAGAAGCTCCACGCCGTCGACCCCGGCTGACCTGCGCCGGTGCCGAGAGGCACCGTGCAACGTGCCCCTGTGCCCCGTCTCCTCCCTGGAGGCGGGGCACTTTGCTGCGCACGGCACACAACGGTGCGAACGTCCTGTGAACGATCTACGTCAGAGGGCCGCAATCGGGGGCATCCGGGTCACGATTGGTCTTGACCAAGTACGTGCGCCGCCTTATGGTCGCAGAGTTAGTGCAGGAACCTTTAATAAACAAGGGCGCGGAAAACCGCCGCGGGACACGGCGAATTGCGGAGGATCAGGGTGGGGACCACGCAGCTGGAATCGGCTCCGGAGCCGAAGTACTGGCACCTCAAGACCGTGATCGGCGAGGCACTCGACTCCGACTTCGCCGTCGGTGAGATCCTGCCCAACGAGCGTGATCTGGCCGCGCGTTTCGGCGTCGCCCGGGCCACGCTCCGCCAGGCACTGGAGCAGCTGGAGCTGGAGGGCCGCCTGCAGCGCCGCCGCGGTGTCGGTACCACCGTCGCACCGCCGCGCATGGGCGTGGACGTCTCCACGACGCAGCACGTCTGGCCCGGCGTAGCCGAAGAGACCTGGCAGTCCGTGGACTCCGGCCGCGACACCGCCCCCGCGGCCGTCGCCCGGCTCCTGGACCTCGGCCCCGACGAGCAGGTGCACATCGTGCGCCGGCTGCGCGTCACGCACGGCCAGCCGGTCGCGGCCGAGCTCCTGTACGTGCCGTCATCCTCGGTCCCCGACCTGACCGCGATCGACACCCCGGCCGGCCCCGCCCGCGCCCGTGGCGTCCTGCGCGAACTCCAGCGCCTCGCCCTGGACGGACAGGACCGCGCCGTGGAGCTCGGCTCGGCCCGCGCGGACGACGCCAAGGAACTGGACCGCCTTCCGGGCGCCCCGGTCCTCGTCGTCACGACCCGCTACCTCTCCGAGGGCCGCACCGCCGCGGTCTCGGTGGCCACCTACCGCGCCGACACCTGCCGCCTGACCTTCGGCGACTCGGGCGACCTGGTGATGGCGTCCTGACGGGACCCCGACGAAACCTTCGTAACCGGCCGAGCCCGGATGGGACCGCCACGGCGGCCCACCCGGGCTCACCGCTGTCGACGCCCCGCGCCCGCCCGCACGGCGGCCCGCCGTCCCGACCGCCGCGGGGCGCCGGCCCCGGCCGCCCTCAGCGGCGGGCCGTCGCCGTGCCCTCCACCGCGAAGAGCTGCTCCTCCACGTGGTCCAGGGCCAGTCGCAGCGCGCCCGTGCCCACCGCCGCCTCGCCCAGCATCGACAGGACCACGCGGGGCGGGCGCAGGCAGAACCGGGCCAGCTCGTCGCGGAGGGGCTGCAGGACACCGTCCAGGCCCGCCGCCCAGCCGCCGATCACGACCAGCTCGGGGTCCAGCGCGAGGACCAGCGCCGCCACGTCGTGGACCAGGCGCTGCGTGAAGCGCTCCACCGCCGCCTCCGCGCGGGCGTCGCCCCCGCGGGCCAGCGTGAAGACCTCGGCCACCGCCTGCTCGTCCAGCGGATGAAGCGGCTCGTCCGTGGTGGACAGCAGGTGCTCGGGCGTGACCCCCCGGCCCAGCAGATGCAGCGCGCCGATCTCGCCCGCCGCGCCGCCGTACCCCCGGTGCAGACGCCCGCCGATCAGCGATCCCGCACCCGGGCTCAGCCCGGCCAGGACGAAGACGATGTCGTCGGAGTCGGTCGCCGCACCCTTCCAGTGCTCCGCGACCGCCGCCGCGTTGGCGTCGTTCTCCACCAGCACAGGGCACTTGAACGACCGCCGCAGCCGCTCCCCGAGCGCAAGGCCCGTCCAGCCGGGCAGCGCCGTACCGAGCCGTACCGTGCCGTCCGCCTCGACGATCCCGGGCGTACCCACGCCGACCGCCCGCAGGTTCGACCGCGCGACCCCGGCCCTGCGCAGCACGTCCGCCACGACCGTACGGACCCGTTCCAGGCGCTCGTCCTCAGGAGCCGTCTCCGAGACGTCACGGGACCCCGCGCCGATGATCCGGCCGTCCAGACCCGAGAGCAGCGCGGCGACCCGGTGCGGGCCGATCTCGATCCCCAGCAGATGCCCGGCCTCCGCCCGGAAGCGGAACCTCCGGGCAGGCCGGCCCTGTCGCCTCGCCTCGCCCTCCTCGGCCGCCGCCTCGACGACCAGACCTCCGACGATGAGCCCCTCCACGACGCCCTCGACGGTCGGCCGGGACAGCCCGGTGATCCGCGTCAGGTCCGTGAGCGTGAGCGCGTCGGCGCCCCGCAGAGCATGGAGTACCACCGCGGAATTGATCCGCCGCAGCAGCGACGGATCCCCGCCGGTCAGCCGCCCCACCGTGTGTCCTCCCAGCTCGTGCGCATGTCTGCCGGATGTTACTCAATGGACAGAGGTGCGGCGAGGTCCGCCCGCACTCCACTGTGGCGAACCGGGCTCCTGACGGAGCATCGGCTGTCAGAGCCTGCCGGTTTACTGAACCCATGACGCTCGCCCAGCATCTCGCCGCCCTCGATCTGCTGCGCGCCCGCGCGTTCCCCGAAGAGGGCTACCACCTCACGGAGTTAGCCGCCGAGGAGCCGACCGAGGAGCAGGCGGAGGCGGAACGGGAAGCCCTCGCCCTGCTCCTGGAAACCCGGTGGGGCCCGCCCCGGCTCGTCAGCCTCTACTCCCTGCTCGCCCGCGCCGGAGCGGGAGAGGAGATACCGGAGCCGTGGGCGCTGATCTGCGCCTCCGTGCCCGACATCCAGCTCTGGCGGGTGGACACCCACTGGATCGCGCTCGGACTCACGCGCCGTGGCGAGGACGGCCACGGACTCCTCGCCTGCGTCACGGACGTGGATCCGCCGTGACGTCGGGCCGCCGGTCCGGCACCCCCGCCGCCTCACGCAGCCGCGCGAACTCCTCCGCCATCGCGCCCACCGTCCAGTGCGCGTTCAGCCCGCTCGGATTGGGCAGCACCCAGATCCGGGTCTCCCCGATCGTCCGCTCCTGCTCCCCGACGGCCGCGCGCTTCTCGCCGAACGCCGTCCGGTACGCCGTGATGCCGACCACCGCGAGCAGGCGGGGACGCAGCCGCTCCACCCGCTCGGTCAGCAGCCGGCCGCCCTCCCGGAACTCCTCGGCGCTCAGCTCGTCGGCGCGCGCGGTCGCCCGCGCCACCACGTTCGTGATGCCGAGACCGTACGCGAGCAGCTCCTCCTGCTCCGACGGCTTCAGCAGACGGGGCGTGAACCCGGACCGGGCGAGCACGGGCCAGAACCGGTTGCCGGGGCGCGCGAAGTGGTGGCCCGTCGCCGCCGACATCAGACCCGGGTTGATACCGCAGAAGAGGACCGAAAGGCCGCCCGCCACCACGTCGGGGATGACGCGGTCGCGAGCGGCCTCCAGCTCCTGCGGCGTGAACCTGGTCAGAGGATCGACCCCGGGGTGTACGCGGCGGCCTCCGGGTGCTGCTTGACGATCTCCTCGATGCGGGAGACGACGGCGGCGACCTGGTCGGCGGCGGCCCCGGTGAACGACAGCTTGTCCGCCATCAGGGCGTCGAGCTGCGCGCGGTCCAGCGGGATCCGCTCGTCGGCGGCCAGCTTGTCGAGGAGCTCGTTGCGCTCGGCACCCTGCTCGCGCATGGCGAGGGCGGAGGCGACGGCGTTCTCCTTGATGGCCTCGTGGGCGAGCTCACGGCCGACCCCGGCGCGGACGGCGCCCATGAGGACCTTGGTGGTCGCCAGGAACGGCAGGTACCGGTCGAGCTCGCGCGCGACGACCGCCGGGAACGCGCCGAACTCGTCGAGCACGGTCAGGAAGGTCTCGAGCAGGCCGTCCAGGGCGAAGAACGCGTCCGGCAGGGCGACCCGGCGGACCACCGAGCACGACACGTCGCCCTCGTTCCACTGGTCGCCCGCCAGCTCACCGGTCATCGAGGCGTACCCGCGCAGGATGACCATGAGGCCGTTGACGCGCTCGCAGGAGCGGGTGTTCATCTTGTGCGGCATCGCGGAGGAGCCGACCTGACCGGGCTTGAAGCCCTCGGTCACCAGCTCGTGACCGGCCATCAGACGGATCGTCTTGGCGATGGAGGACGGCGCGGCGGCCAGCTGCACCAGGCCGGTGACGACGTCGTAGTCGAGCGAGCGCGGGTAGACCTGGCCGACGGAGGTGAAGGCGTGCGCGAAGCCGAGGTGACCGGCGATGCGCTGCTCCAGGTCGGCGAGCTTGGCCGCGTCGCCGCCGAGGAGGTCCAGCATGTCCTGCGCGGTGCCGACCGGGCCCTTGATGCCCCGCAGCGGATAGCGGGCGATGAGCTCCTCCAGGCGGCCGAAGGCGACGAGCAGCTCGTCGGCGGCCGTGGCGAAGCGCTTGCCGAGGGTGGTGGCCTGGGCGGCGACGTTGTGGGAGCGGCCGGCCATGACGAGCTCGGCGTACTCGCCGGACAGCTTGCCGAGCCGGGCGAGGACGGCGACCGTGCGGTCCCGCATCAGCTCCAGCGAGAGCCGGATCTGCAGCTGCTCGACGTTCTCGGTGAGGTCGCGCGACGTCATGCCCTTGTGGACGTGCTCGTGTCCGGCGAGGGCGTTGAACTCCTCGATCCGGGCCTTCACGTCGTGCCGGGTGACCTTCTCGCGCTCGGCGATGGAGCCGAGGTCGACCTGGTCGAGCACGCGCTCGTAGTCGGCGAGGGCGGCGTCCGGAACCTCGATCCCGAGGTCCTTCTGAGCACGCAGTACGGCGAGCCACAGCTGACGCTCCAGCTTCACCTTCTGCTCGGGGGACCAGAGGACGGCGAGCTCCGCGGAGGCGTAGCGGCCGGCCAGGACGTTGGGGATACGGGGCTTCGCAGTCACAGCAGTCACGTGGACAGATTCTACTGGCGGTTTCTGCAGGCCAGCGCCACGGCCGGGTTTGTCTCTTACTACGAGACGCCCGTCACGCGCGCGTCGGGTCAGGCGCTCGGCGGCTCGTACGGGAGCAGCTCCGGCCGCTTCGCCGGGCGGCCGTCGCCCGAGGACCGGCCGGTCAGGCGCCGTCCTATCCAGGGGCCGAGGTGCTCCCTCGCGAACTGCGCGTCCGCGACGCGGCGGGTCACCCAGCGCGGGGGCAGGGCCGACGGCAGCGGTGTCCGCCAGTCGGCCTCGGGCGCGAGCCCGAGCGCCTGCCACACGGCCTCGGCCACCCGCCGGTGCCCCTCGCCGGTGAGGTGGAGCCGGTCGACGTCCCACAGGCGCGGGTCGCCGAGCGCGGGTGCCCCGTAGAGGTCGACCACCAGGGCGCCATGGCGGGCGGCGAGCTCGTCGACGTACCCGAAGAGCTCCTCCATACGGGGCCGGAAACGTTCCATCACGGGTCCGTTGCGGCCCGGGCTGCGCATCAGGACCAGCTGCCCGCAGGAGGGTGCCAGCTTCTCGACGGCCTCGGTGAGCAGGCCCCGTACCCGCCCCATGTCGACTTTCGGCCGCAGGGTGTCGTTCAGGCCGCCGACCAGGGTCACGACGTCCGCCTTCATCTCGGCGGCCCGGTCCACCTGCTCCTCGACGATCTGGCCGATGAGCTTGCCCCGGACGGCGAGGTTGGCGTAACGGAAGTCGGGGGTGCGGGCGGCGAGGCGCGCCGCGAGGAGGTCGGCCCACCCCCGGTAGGTACCGTCGGGCAGTCGGTCCGACATGCCCTCGGTGAAACTGTCCCCGACCGCGACAAGACTGGTGTAGGTGGCATTCATCTCCATGGCGGAAGAGATCATACCGCGCGGTATGCGCGCGTTCCTCCTGAGCCCGGGAGGGGGCCGCGGGCGGCGGCGAGGCGACGACACGACGGGGCCCCGGAGCGCTGGACGCGCTCCGGGGCCCCACTGACCACGGCTTCCCGGCGTCCTACGGCGCTGTCTGCCGTCCGACCAGCTCCCGCAGCACGTCCTCCATCGTGACCAGACCGGCCAGCTTGCCGTCCTCGTCCAGGACCGCCGCCAGGTGCGTACGGCTGCGGCGCATCGCCGTCAGGACGTCGTCCATCGGCGTGGCCGCCCGGACCCGGGCGATCGGCCGCATGGCCGAGACCGGGAAGGGCAGGTCGCGCGGGGTCGCGTCGAGGGCGTCCTTCACATGGAGATAGCCCAGGATCCGGCGGCCCGAGTCGACCACCGGGAAGCGGGAGAAGCCCGACTCCGCGGAGAGGGCCTCCAGCTCCTCGGGCGTCGTCCCGACCGCCGCGTACACGACCTTCTCGACCGGCATGACGACGTCCCGCACCGGTCGGCGACCCAGCTCCAGGGCGTCGTGCAGCCGCTCCGCCGCACGGTCGTCGAGCAGACCGGCGACGCCCGCGTCGGTCACCATCCGGGCCAGCTCGGCGTCCGAGAACGTGGCCGAGACCTCGTCCTTCACCTCCACCCGCATCAGCTTCAGGAGTGCGTTGGCGAAGGCGTTGATCGCGAAGATCACCGGGCGCAGCGCCCGGGCGATCGCGACCAGCGGCGGGCCGAGGGCCAGTGCCGAGCGGGTCGGCTCGGCGAGCGCGATGTTCTTGGGGACCATCTCGCCCAGCAGCATGTGCAGATACGTCGCCACGGAGAGTGCGATCACGAACGAGATCGGGTGCACCAGACCGTGCGGAACGCCGATCGCGTCGAAGACCGGTTCGAGCAGGTGCGCGATGGCCGGCTCGGCGACGATGCCGAGCACCAGCGTGCACAGTGTGATGCCGAGCTGCGCCGCGGCGAGCAGCGCCGAGACGTGTTCCAGGCCCCAGATGACGCTGCGCGCCCGCCGGTTGCCGGCCTCCGCCTCGGGCTCGATCTGACTGCGGCGTACGGAGATCAGGGCGAACTCCGCGCCGACGAAGAACGCGTTGACGACCAGCGTCAGCGCACCGATGAGCAACTGGATCGCGGTCATCGGCCCGCCTCCTGGGTCGTGCCGGACTCTTCGAGCGGCGGCACGTGCATCAGCACCCGCGCGGCCCGGCGTCCGGACGCGTCGACCACGTCGAGGCGCCAGCCGGCCAGCTCCACCCGGTCACCGACCGACGGGATCCGGCCCAGCTCGTTGGCGATGACCCCGGCCAGGGTCTCGTACGGTCCGTCCGGCACGCGCAGGCCGATCGCCTCCAGCTGGTCGGTGCGCGCGGCGCCGTCGGCGGACCAGAGCTCGCGCCCGTCCGCGTCCACGCCCGCCCGTGCCAGGTCGGGGGTCTCGTGCGGATCGTGTTCGTCGCGCACCTCGCCGACGACCTCCTCGACGATGTCCTCCAGCGTCGCGACGCCGGCCGTACCGCCGTACTCGTCGATGACGACGGCCATGGTCTGCTTGCCGGACAGCCGGTCCAGGAGCCGGTCCACGGTCAGCGTCTCCGGGACCAGCAGCGGCTGGCGCAGCATGTCCCCGATGCGCCGGCGGCGCCGCTCGTCGGCCGGTATCGCCAGCACGTCCTTGATGTGGGCGATGCCGACGACGGAGTCCAGGCTGCCGCGGTAGACCGGGAAACGGGACAGGCCGGTCGCGCGGGTCGCGTTGGCGACGTCCTCGGCCGTGGCCTGCACGTCGAGGGCCGTGACCTGCACGCGCGGGGTCATCACGTTCTCCGCGGTCAGCTCGGCCAGCCTGAGGGTCCGGACGAACAGCTCCGCGGTGTCTGCCTCGAGGGCGCCCTGCTTGGCGGAGTGGCGGGCCAGCGCCACCAGCTCCTGCGGGGAGCGGGCGGAGGCCAGCTCCTCGGTCGGCTCCATGCCGAGCCGGCGCAGGATCCGGTTGGCGGTGTTGTTGAGATGGCTGATCAGCGGCTTGAAGGCGGCGGTGAAGATCCGCATGGGGGTCGCCACCCGCTTCGCGATCGTCAGCGGCGAGGAGATGGCCCAGTTCTTGGGGACCAGCTCGCCGACGACCATCAGGACGACGGTCGACAGGGCGGTGCCGAGGACGAGGGCGATCGATGAGGCGACCGAGGGGGAGAGGCCGAGGGCCTCGACCGGGCCGCGGATCAGCTTGGCGATCGACGGCTCGGCGAGCATGCCGACGATCAGGTTGGTGACGGTGATGCCGAGCTGAGCGCCGGAGAGCTGGAAGGTGAGCGACTTGACGGCCTTGAGGGCGCTCGACGCACCCCGCTCCTCCCGCTCGACGGCCTTCTCGAGCTCGGAGCGTTCGACCGTGGTGAGCGAGAACTCGGCCGCCACGAAGGCGCCGCACGCCAGCGAGAGCAGCAGCGCCACCACGAGCAGAAGCACTTCGATCATCGGTTCACCTCCGTTCCATGATCAGTCACGGACAGAGGTATCGCTCGCTTGGTACTGGGAGGCTCGCCCATGGGCGGACGCTCACACCTTTCGATCGTGCGGGGTTGAAGGCACCCATGGTAAAGGACGGGCAAAGCCGTTCTCAGCCACGGGGGGCGTTCGACAGCGGCTTCACCCAGCGGGTCCACTGCTGCTGGGGGTCGTACGCCGCCGCCCGCCAGGCGTGCTGTCCGAGCTCATTGTGGTCGAGGACCATCGCGTCGGCGCGTCGGCCACCCAGCCGTACGAAACGTTCCTCCGCCGCCGCGAGCAGCGCGCCGCCCACCCCCCGGCGGCGATGGTCCGGGTGCACGGCGAGCCGGTAGAGGTGACAGCGCCACCCGTCGAAGCCGGCGATCACCGTGCCGGCGAGTTCGCCGTCGCGCTCGGCGAGGAGCAGGGCCTCGGGGTCGCGGGCGACGAGCCGCTCGATCCCGTCACGGTCGTCGCTGATGCTGGTGCCCTCGGCGGCGATCTTCCAGAAGGCGAGGACGGCGTCGAGGTCGGCCGGCACGGCGGCCCGGATGCGCGGTTCGGTCATGAGCCGCATCCCACCACCGGCTCCATCCGTCCGTCGACCGTGTTTCGGGATGTGGGCGCGGAGCAGTCCAGGCCTGCCCGAACGGGCAGGCCTGGACATCACGGCGGGGGCCTCAGAGCCGGGGCCCGCGATCAGGGGGCCCGGGTTCCGCGTCAGACGAGGTCGAAGCGGTCCAGCTCCATGACCTTGTTCCACGCCGCGACGAAGTCGTTCACGAACTTCGCCTTGGCGTCGGCGCTCGCGTAGACCTCGGCGAGCGCGCGCAGCTCGGAGTTCGAGCCGAAGACGAGGTCGGCACGGGTGCCGGTCCACTTGACCTCGCCGGTGGCGAGGTCGCGGCCCTCGAACTCGTCCTGCGCCGAGGACGTCGACTTCCACGCCGTGCCGAGGTCGAGCAGGTTGACGAAGAAGTCGTTGGACAGCGTGCCCGGCCTGTCGGTGAGGACGCCGTGCTTGGACTGGCCGTGGTTGGCGCCCAGGACGCGCAGACCACCGACGAGGACCGTCAGCTCGGGCGCGCTGAGGGTCAGCAGGTTCGCCTTGTCGACCAGCAGGTACTCGGCCGGCAGGCGGTTGCCCTTGCCGACGTAGTTGCGGAAGCCGTCGGCGGCCGGCTCGAGCGCGGCGAACGACTCGACGTCCGTCTGCTCCTGCGCGGCGTCGACACGGCCCGGCGTGAACGGCACCTCGACGTCGAAGCCGCCGTCCTTGGCCGCCTTCTCGACGGCCGCGGAGCCCGCGAGCACGATCAGGTCGGCCAGCGAGACCTGCTTGCCGCCCGCGGAGTTGAAGGACGCCTGGATGCCCTCGAGCGTACGCAGCACCTGCGCCAGCTCGTCCGGGTTGTTGACCTCCCAGTTGCGCTGCGGCTCCAGGCGGATACGGGCGCCGTTGGCGCCGCCCCGCTTGTCGCTGCCGCGGAAGGAGGAGGCGGCGGCCCAGGCCGTGGAGACCAGCTGGGTGACCGTGAGGTCCGAGCCGAGGACCTGCTCCTTGAGGGAGGCGATGTCCGCCGCGTCGATCAGCTCGCCCTCGCGCGCCGGCAGCGGGTCCTGCCACAGCAGCGTCTCGGACGGGACCTCGGGGCCGAGGTAGCGCACGACCGGGCCCAGGTCACGGTGGGTCAGCTTGAACCAGGCGCGGGCGAAGGCGTCCGTGAACTCCTGCGGGTTCTCGTAGAAGCGCCGCGAGATCTGCTCGTAGACCGGGTCGAAGCGGAGCGACAGGTCGGTGGTGAGCATCGTCGGGAGGTGCTTCTTCGACGCGTCGTGGGCGTCGGGGATGATCGCCTCGGCGTTCTTCGCCACCCACTGGTGCGCACCGGCCGGGCTCTTCGTGAGCTCGTACTCGTACTCGAAGAGGTGCTTGAAGAAGTCGTGGCCCCACTGCGCGGGCGTGGTGGTCCAGGTGACCTCGAGGCCACTGGTGATCGCGTCGGCACCCTTGCCGGTGCCGTACGTGTTCGCCCAGCCGAGGCCCTGGGCCTCCAGCGGCGCGGCCTCGGGGTCGTCGCCGACGTTGTCCGCCGGGCCGGCGCCGTGGGCCTTGCCGAAGGTGTGGCCACCGGCGATGAGGGCGACGGTCTCCTCGTCGTTCATCGCCATGCGGCGGAACGTCTCGCGGATGTCGCGGGCCGCGGCGATCGGGTCCGGGTTGCCGTTGGGGCCCTCGGGGTTGACGTAGATGAGGCCCATCTGGACCGCGCCGAGCGGGCTCTCCAGCTCGCGGTCACCCGTGTAGCGCTCGTCGCCGAGCCATGTGGTCTCGGGGCCCCAGTACACGTCCTCGTCGGGCTCCCACACGTCGGCGCGGCCGCCGGCGAAGCCGAAGGTCTCGAAGCCCATCGTCTCCAGGGCGACGTTGCCGGTGAGGATCATGAGGTCGGCCCAGGAGATGGACTGGCCGTACTTCTGCTTGACCGGCCACAGCAGACGGCGGGCCTTGTCGAGGTTGCCGTTGTCCGGCCAGCTGTTGAGCGGCGCGAAGCGCTGCTGACCGGTGCCGCCGCCACCGCGGCCGTCGCTGATGCGGTACGTACCGGCGCTGTGCCAGGCCATACGGACCATGAGCGGGCCGTAGTGGCCGAAGTCGGCGGGCCACCAGTCCTGGGAGGTGGTCAGGACCTCCGCGATGTCCTGCTTCACGGCCGCCAGGTCGAGCGCCTTGAAGGCCTCGGCGTAGTCGAACTCCTCACCGAGCGGGTTCGCCACGGCGGGGTTCTTGGCGAGGATCTTCAGATTGAGCCGCTCCGGCCACCACTGGCGGTTTCCGCCGCCCTGGGTGGGGTGCGCGGCGCGCGCGGTGTGCGCGACCGGGCAGCCACCCGCTCCCTCCGCTTTCGCGTCGGTGACGAGTGCATCGTGGTTCTCGGACATGGGAATCCTTCCGGACGGGGCGGATCGCGGTGCTCAGCCGGGGCGCCCCGGGAAGGCGGTCGTGTCGCCCGTCCGGAGCCGTGTTGTCCCTTGGCTATTGCCGGAATCGATCCTACGATAGACAGAGTCCAAGTCAAGAAGCCCGCCAATCCTCTATCGCATCGGGAGTCCGGCCGCCCCGGGTGAACATCGCGTGCCGCCGAAGTCCGACCCGACGTCGGAGCTGATGACCGAGCCGAAGTCCGAGCTGAATGGGTGAACCGAATGAGCGACCTGCTGGAGCGACTGCGAGGACGTGGCTGGCGTATGACCTCCCAGCGGCGTGTCGTCGCCGAGGTTCTCGACGGTGACCATGTGCACCTCACGGCCGACGAGGTGCACGTTCGCGCGGCGGAACGGCTGCCCGAGATCTCCCGGGCGACGGTCTACAACACGCTGGGCGAGCTGGTCTCCCTCGGTGAGGTCGCCGAGGTCTCCACCGACGGCCGGGCCAAGCGCTACGACCCGAACACGCACAGCCCCCACCATCACCTGGTGTGCTCGCGCTGCGGCACCATCCGCGACGTCCACCCGACCGGGGACCCGCTGGCCGACCTCCCGGTGGGGGAGCGGTTCGGCTTCGCGGTGTCCGAGGCCGAGGTCACCTACCGGGGACTCTGCCCGTCCTGCGCCTAGGCGGGGTGCTCGGGCGACGCCCTGGCGGCTCCCCTTGTCGGCGCTAGCGCGGCGGCGCTAGCGTGGTGGTGTGGCCAAGACTCAGCTGAACGTACGCGTGGACGAGAACACCGCCGACACCGCGCGCAGGCGGGCACAGCAACGCGGCATGAGCGTCAACCGCTACATCGAGGAACTCGTCCAGCAGGACGCGGGGGAGTCCGGGCGCGCCTTCGTCGAGGCCGCGGCCGACTTCATGAAGCAGTACGAAGCCGTGTTCGCCGAGGAGTTCGGCACGGAGCGCGACCGCACCGCATGAGCCTCACGGTCGACCTCTCCTGGCTGCTCATGGTGGCCGAACACCAGACGCCCGGCGACCCCCAGGTCACCGACTGGGGTGCGCTCGTCGCCGCCGTCGGCCGGCACGACGCCGAGATCTTCGGCGTGCCCGTGTACAGCGACCCGCACGCCCGCGCCGCCGCCCTCCTCCAACTGCTGCTGCACGTACCGGCGTTGGAGCACTCCAACGCCATGTTCGCCTCCGCCGTCGCCTACGGCTACCTGGTCGCCAGCGGCCTGAAGGTCGTCACCTCGCCCGAACAGGTGCGGGATCTGGCCCGCTTGGTGAAGAGGGGCGAGGCCGACGTACGGGTCATCGCGGACGAGCTGCGCCAGTGGAGCCGCTGAGCCGACGGCTCCTCAGACCTTGCGCGCCGTGCCCAGCACGCAGTACGAGGAGGGGAGCCGGGGCCCGTTCTCCGGTACGTCGAAGTGGCGGTACGTGACGGGCTCGAAGCCTGCCGCCTCGATCGCCGCCAGTGGGTCCCGGGCCGTGTGGCAGCCGCCGAACAGCCGCGGCCACACCGTGCGGTCCAGGGCGCGCTGAGCCCGGGCCATTCCGGGGGACGGCGCCAACCCGTGCTCGAAGAAGCGGAGTTCGCCGCCCGGACGCAGGACGCGGTGCAGCTCGGCGAGTGCCCGGTGGACATCCCGTACGGTGCACAGCACCAGTGAGGCGACCGCCGCGTCGAAGGCCTCGCTCTTCACCGGCAGCGCCTCCGCCGCGCCCGGGACGACGTCCACGGGCACGTCGGCGCGCAGGGCGGCCTCCGCCGCCAACTGCCGCAGATGGCGCTCCGGTTCGATGGCCACGACCTCGGACACGGCGCCGGGGTAGTGCGTGAAGTTCAGTCCGTTCCCGGCGCCGATCTCGATCACCCGGCCGGAGAGGCCCGTCAGCAGTTCCGTACGGAGGGGGCCGATTCCGCCCTTCGTATCGGCCGAGACGCTGAACCGCGCGTAGAAGCGCGCGAAAAGGGGATGGTGGACGGCATCCCGGGGGACCCGGGTGGAACGCGATGACATCGCGGACCTCCTCCTCCGACGCTCGACGTCGCAGACGCGGACGGACGGAAGGATTCTGCCCCCGTTCCGCCCGTCTCAGCCCGACACGAAGCAGAACTCGTTGCCCTCCGGGTCACGCATCACCTGAAAGGCCCCTTGCGGGTCCGTGACGACGCCGCCGACCCGGGCCGCGCCGAGGGCGGTGGCCTCGTCGGCCGCCGTGTCGAGCTCCGGCGCCTCCAGATCCAGATGGAGCCGGTTCTTCACGGCCTTGCCCTCGGGGACCTGCTGGAACGCGATCCGTACGAACCCGGGCGGCTCGACGTACGACCAGTCGGGGCCGCGGTCGACCGGCTCCCCGCCGAGGATCGCGGCCCAGAACCGTACGAGACCCGCCGGATCGGCGCAGTCGAAAACGATCTCCGAAACGTGTGCGCGCATGGATCCAGCCTACGGACGTCAGAGCGTGCCGGCGTCCCAGGACCCCCCGAGCGCCGGGGCCAGCCATGCGCCCGCCCGCGCCCGGAACTCCGCCGGGTCCAGCGCGCCCGCGCCCTCCGGCACGGCCCCGAGGAGCGGCGCGCCGGCCATCTCCGGCAGTTCGGCCACGTTGCAGCGCGAGGCCAGGTCCGGAACGGCGGGCCAGCTGCCGATCACCACGCCCAGCTGCTCGATGCCGCGCGCCGCGAGCGCCTCGGCGGTCAGCTGGGTGGTGTTGAGCGTGCCGAGCCCGGCGGGCGTCACGACGAGCACCGGGGCGCCGAGGAGCCGGGCCGCGTCGGCCAGCGTTCCGCCCTCGTCGTCGAAGCGGACGAGGAGCCCGCCCGCGCCCTCGACCAGCACCAGATCGTGCTCGGTGGCCAGCTTCGCGGCCGCCTCGGCGACCGCCCGCGGCCCGACCGGCGCCATCCCGGCCCGCCGGGCGGCCGTGGCGGGCGCCAACGGCTCGGGAAAGCGCGCCAGTTCCTCGGAGGCCGCCGCTCCGGAGAGCCGTACGACCTCGTCCGCGTCTCCCCGCTCACCGGGCGCGAGCCCGGTCTGCGCGGGCTTGAGCACGGCGACCGACCGCCCCTGAGCGGCGGCCACGGCGGCCACGGCGGCGGTCACGATCGTCTTCCCGATCTCCGTCCCCGTACCGCTGACGACGATGACGGTCATGGTGTCTCGAGTCCTCTCTGTGTCCCCGCGCCCACAGGGGCCGCGGGGTGATCCGCTGCACCGACCCGCACCCGAAGCCCCCGAGGGGGCCCCGGACGCGACCGGCCGTCTGGTGAACCGGCCCGCAGCCCGCCCCGAGGGCGGACTACGGGCCGGAGTGTTCGTGCGCCGGCCACACTGGCCCCTCAGGGGCGCGTGGACGGCAACGGCCGCAGCCCGCCCCGAGGGGCGGACACGGGCCCGGAGGGGGCCCGGACACGGACCGGTCGCCCGGCGCCCCGGAAGGCGCCCGCCCGGGCCTCAGCCCGCCGTCGCCGCCGCGCGCGCCGCGGCGCAGATACGGGCCAGGTCGTCGTCGCCCGTGACGAACGGCGGCATCGTGTAGATCAGGTCGCGGAACGGGCGCAGCCAGACGCCCGCGCGGACCGCCGCCTCCGTCGCCGCGGCCATGTCGACGTCGTGGTCCAGCTGGATCACGCCGATCGCGCCGAGCACCCGTACCTCCCGGACACCCGGCAGGGCGGCCGCGTCCGCGAGGCCCTCGCGCAGACCCGTCTCGATCCGCTTGACCTCCAGCGCCCAGTCCTGGGACATCAGCAGGTCGATCGACGCGCAGGCCACCGCCGAGGCCAGCGGATTGCCCATGAACGTCGGCCCGTGCGCGAGCACCGGGACCTCGCCGCGCGAGATCCCCTCGGCGATCCGCGTCGTGCAGAGCGTCGCCGCCATCGACAGATAGCCGCCGGTCAGCGCCTTGCCCACACACATCACATCGGGCGAGATCCCCGCGTGGTCGGCGCCGAACAGCGTGCCCGTGCGGCCGAACCCGGTCGCGATCTCGTCGAAGATCAGGAGCACTCCGTGCTCGTCGCACGCCTCGCGCAGCACCCGCAGGTACTCGGGCGGGTGGAACCGCATCCCGCCCGCGTTCTGCACCACCGGCTCCACGATCACCGCGGCGACCTCGTCCGCGTGGAGCGCGATCTGCTCCCGCAGCATGTCGGCGTACGACTCCTCGTACGCGGCCGGTGGCGCGTCGACGAAGACCTGGCGCTGGAGCACGCCCGACCACAGCTGGTGCATCCCGCCCTCGGGGTCGCACAGCGACATCGGCTGCCAGGTGTCCCCGTGGTACCCGCCGCGCCACGTCATCAGCAGCTGCTTGCCGGGCTTGCCCACCGACCGCCAGTACTGCAGACACATCTTCGCCGCGACCTCGACGGAGACCGAGCCGGAGTCGCTGAGGAAGACGTGCTGGAGCGGCTCAGGGGTGATCTCCACCAGGCGCGTGGCGAGCCGGACGGCCGGCTCGTGGGTGAGTCCGCCGAACATGACGTGACTCATCCGGTCCAGCTGACCGTGCGCCGCCTCGTTGAGCACGGGGTGGTTGTAGCCGTGGATCGCGGACCACCACGAGGACATGCCGTCGATCAACTCGCCCTGTCCGTGGACGGGTTCGGCGAGCTGGAGCCGCACCCCGGACGCGGACGCGACGACCATCGGATCCGTACGGCCCGGCATGGGGCCGTACGGATGCCAGACGTGCGCCCGGTCCAGGGCGAGCAGTTCGTCGTTACGCATTCGGCGCGAGCTCCGTCCCGGCGCCGCGACGGCGTACCGCCACCAGGTCCGTACGCGCCCCCGGCACGCCCTCGGCGGCGCTCTCGGACTCCGGGCCCGCCTCCGGGGCCGTCCCGGCGACCGGCGCGTGGCCGCCGCACGGCCCGCAGCCGCCACCCGCCTCGGCATGCGAACCGCAGCCGCCACCCGCCTCGGCGTGCGAGCCGCAGCCCCCGCCCGCCGACGCCGTGGAGCCGCAGCCGCCGGCCGCAGCGGCACCCGCCTCCGCGAGCGCGTCCGCGCGGTGCTTGGGCAGCGTCGTCGTGCCCGCGCCCTCCACCTCGAAGCCCGCGTCCGCGATCATGTCGAGGTCCGCCTTGCCGGCCTGGCCCTCGCTGGTCAGGTAGTCGCCGAGGAAGATCGAGTTCGCGATGTTCAGCGCGAGCGGCTGCATCGAGCGCAGGTGCACCTCGCGCCCGCCCGCGATCCGGACCTCCACGTCCGGGCAGACGAACCGCACCATCGCGAGGATCCGCAGACACCGCTGCGGGGTGAGGTTCCACTCCTTCGCGAGCGGTGTGCCCTCGAACGGGATCAGGAAGTTCACCGGCACCGAGTCCGAGTCCAGCTCGCGCAGCGCGTAGACGACGTCGACCAGGTCCTCGTCGCTCTCGCCCATGCCCGCGATCAGTCCGGAGCACGCCGACAGGCCGGCGGCGTGCGCCTTCTGCACGGTGTCCACCCGGTCCTGGTACGTGTGGGTGGTGGTGATCTCGCCGTACGTCCCCTCGGACGTGTTCAGGTTGTGGTTGTACGCGTCGGCGCCCGCCGCGCGCAGCCGCTCCGCCTGGCCGTCGGAGAGCAGGCCGAGGCACGCGCAGACCTCGACGCCCTCGTTCTGCTCCTTGATCGCCTCGATGGTCTTGCCGACGCGGTCCACGTCCCGGTCCGTCGGCCCGCGGCCGCTCGCCACCAGGCAGACCCGCTTCGCCCCGCCCGCGACACCGGCGGCGGCCGCCTGCGACGCCTCGTCCGGCTTCAGCCAGCTGTACTTGAGGATCCCGGCCGTCGAGCCGAGCCGCTGGGAACAGTACGAGCAGTCCTCGGGACACAGCCCCGACTTCAGATTGACCAGATAGTTCAGCTTCACGCGCCGCCCGAACCACTGACGGCGCACCTTGCCCGCCGCGGCCACCACATCGAGCAGTTCGTCGTCGGAGGTCGCCAGTACGGCGAGCGCTTCTTCACGGCTCGGCAGCTCGCGCCGCAGCCCCTTGTCCACCAGCGTGTTCAGCAGGTCCATAAGGGCTGATCCTCGCCTACGGCACACCTCGCGGCCAAGGAGGATCTGAACAAACGAGCCGGTTTGAGGTGTGTGCATGGCCACACCCTGTCCCCGGGCACGGAGGGTTAGGGTCTGTGCGCTGCCTACAAAAGGATCTGCCCCATGCACCGGGACGAGGACACCCGCCGGACGCCGTTCGACTGGACCGACGCGGAGGCGCGCCGCCGCGCGGAGGCGGGGCTCGTCCGTACGCTCCGGCCACGGGAGGCCGAGTCGGAGCTGCTCGACCTGGCGAGCAACGACTACCTCGGACTGACCCGCCTCCCGGAGGTCACGGAGGCGGCGGCCGAGGCGGCCCGCCGCTGGGGCGCCGGGTCCACCGGTTCGCGGCTCGTCACCGGCACCACCCGGCTGCACACCGGCCTGGAGCGCGAACTCGCCGCCTTCTGCGGCTTCGAGGCGGCCCTCGTCTTCTCCTCCGGCTACACCGCCAACCTCGCCGCCCTCACCGCGCTGAGCGGCCGTGACGCGCTGATCGTCTCCGACGCGGGCAACCACGCCTCGATCGTCGACGGCTGCCGGCTCTCTCGCGCCGAGACGGCCGTGGTCCCGCACGCCGACCCGGAGGCGGTACGCAAGACCCTCCAGGCCCACCCGGGCCGCCGGGCCCTCGTGGTCTCCGACTCCGTCTTCTCCGTGGACGGCGACCAGGCCCCGCTGGCCGGGCTGGCCGACGCCTGCCGTGCCCACGGCGCCGGGCTCGTCGTGGACGACGCCCACGGTCTGGGCGTGCTCGGGGACGGCGGGCGGGGCGGGCTGCACGCCGCCGGGCTCGCGGGCGACCCGGACGTCGTCGCCACCGTCACGCTCTCCAAGTCGCTCGGCAGCCAGGGCGGAGCCGTCCTCGGCCCCGCCCGGGTGATCGAGCACCTGGTCAACGCGGCCCGTACGTTCATCTTCGACACCGGTCTCGCCCCGGCCGCCGCGGGCGCCGCCCTGGCGAGCCTGCGGCTGATCGAGGGCGACCCCGGCCTCGCCGAACGCGCGCGGACAGTCGCCACCACGCTGCACCGGCTGCTCACCGCGGCCGGACTGACCGCCGTACGTCCGGAGGCGGCCGTCGTCTCCGTCCGCGCGCCCTCGCCCGAGGCCGCGCTGCGGTGGGCGGCGGACTGCCGTGACCAGGGGCTCGTCGTCGGCTGCTTCCGCCCGCCGTCCGTCCCGGACGGCGTCTCCCGGCTGCGGCTCACCGCCCGCGCGGATCTGACGGACGCGCAGATCGAGCAGGCCGTCGCCACGATCGTGAGGACAGCACCTCCGGCCCACTGAGCGCAGCCCAAATACGGTCTCTCGTAGCAGAGTTCACCGCTTCGAGCGACAAATATGCACATATCTTGGTGGATCGCCATACGGGGCGCCACGATCGGTGGCACTCTGACGCGTAGCGCAATCCGGGCCGGGCCCGGTGGGAAAGGGACAGCGTCGCCATGGCAGACCACCAGGAAGCAACCGTCACTCTGCCGAGCGATCCCGCCTCGGTCTCCGCCGCCCGAAGATACGTCGCCGACGTCCTGACCGGCTGGGGGCTCGCGGAGGCCGGCGACACCGCCGACACCGTCCGGCTCATCGTCTCCGAACTGGCCACCAACGCCGTCCAGCACACCTTCGGGCAGTCGCCCACCTTCACCGTCGACGTCCGGCTGGAGCGCGAGGAGCAGCTCCACATCGGCGTCACCGACAGCCACCCCCGCTGGCCCAAGCGGCTCCCGGCGGCGGTGCAGCAGGACAACGGCCGGGGGATGGTCATCATCCGTTTCCTGACGGCCGAGGCCGGGGGTCGGCTCTCCGTCACGCCGACCAGCGAGGGCGGCAAGACGGTCTGGATCAACCTTCCCTGGACCGCCGCGCCGCACCAGGCGCTCGCCGCTCAGCCCGCCGGCTCCTAGCCGGCACGAACCCGCCGCGCGGCCGGGCGGGGTGGGTAGCCCGGACGAGTGATGACGCTCGGCCGAGGCGGTGGGGGAGCGGGCGGCAGGCGCGCCCCCCTCGGGGTGAAGCGCTCGTGTCCCCAGGGTGCCGAGGGCGAGGGGTGCGGCGGCGCCACCGCACCCACCCGCCGCGTCAGCTCACATCACAACACGGCGCGTCGGCTTCGGCGCGGCGTCAGCGGACCCGGCCGTAATACACCTTGGACGACCAGATCTTGTCGAGCTTCACCCAGGAGCCGGTCTTGGGCGAGTGCCAGATCTTGCCGCTACCCGCATAGATCCCCACGTGGTAGACCCTTCCACCCGAGTGGAAGAAGACCAGGTCCCCCTTCTGCCGGCTGGAGGCCGAGATGTGCCGGGTCTTGTTGTACTGCTGCTGCGCGGTACGAGGCAGCGACTTGCCCGCCTTCTTGTACGAGTAGAGCGTGAGCCCCGAGCAGTCGAACCTGGTCGGTCCGGACGCTCCGTACTTGTAGGGCGATCCCTTCTTGGAGGCGGCGATGTTCAGCGCCTTGCCGGCGTGCGACGTCGCGGCCTGGGCCTCCGGTGCGGCGCCTGGCGCCAGCATCGTGCCGCCGAGGGCGGCGAGGGTGAGAGCCGAGACGGCTCCGGCCCGGGACAGCATGGACGGGACATGAATCTGCGCACTCATGCGCAACCCTTCGTCAGCCGCCTGTGAAGGATGACCTGTCGGGTTCGGGCTGGCGAAGTTGCCCGGCCGCGGCTGCGGCTTCACCCCGAGGAACGGCCCTCACTGGGCGGCCGTCCCGTACTGCTCGGGTCCTCCACTCCTGCCGATCCACTCCTGTCGACCAGACATCCGGGACAGCGGCAGGACTCGGCGTCCGCCCGGACCGCCCCGCCGCGGTGGCGGGGGCTTGTCGTCGTGAGGGATCTTGACCCACAACCAGGGCGAAATCCGAGTCGAAACGGCGTTATGTGAGGCTCCTCACGACTGATCCATTCGAGTGGACAGGCAGGTTTCGTGATCTTCGGAGGTTTGGCCGACGAGTCCCGGACCAGGGGTGGAGTGGCCCGATTCCGCCAGATGCGTACACCTGTTGTGCAACTCACCCCACACATATGTCGATTCGTCGACTACGCCGAACGGGGGAGCGATTCTGCGGCTCCGCTGCTCCGAGTGGACCTCGACACGACACGGGGATATGTCAACTCGCCGGTTTCTCCGGCACGGTGACCCGGCGCGCCCGGCGCTCCCCGTCCAACAGCCGCAGCGCGCGGGTCAATGTCTCCGCGTGGACCTCGCTCTCACCGCGGACATGCATCACCGTCAGCGCGTCGCGCAGGGCGTTCGCCTTCCCCACCAGGGCCTGTGCCGCGCGCAGCGCCCCATACGTATGCGATCCCTTGGATGGATTGATCCGTCCCAGCAGGTCGACGACTTCGAGATAGGCGTCGATGAACTCGCCCTCGGCACGCGTCAGGGCGGGCAGGGGTGGCAGCTCGGGAACCATGTCCGGCTCACCGGGCCCCGGCGCCGCCCGACGCCCCGCGGTTCTGGATCACGTGGTCCACCAGGCCGTACGCGGTGGCGGCCGGTGCGTCGAGGACGGTGACGCGGTCGATGTCGGCGTCGATCCGCTCGCGGCTCTGCCCGGTGTGGGTGACCAGGATGCCGGCCAGCATCGCGCGGAGCCGGATCAATTCCCTTGCCTGGATGTCGAGATCGCTCGGCTGTCCCTGCAACGGCTCGTCCGTCGTGGGCTGCTGGAGCACGACCCGGGCGCCGGGCAGCGCGAGCCGCTTCCCGGGCGCGCCCGCCGCGAGCAGCACGGCGGCGGTCGAGGCGGCCTGCCCGAGGCAGGTGGTCTCCACGTCGCAGGTGACGATCTGCATCGTGTCGTAGATCGCGGCCATGGCGCTGACCGAACCGCCGGGTGAGTTGATGTAGAGCGAGATGTCCCGGTCCGGGTCGGCGTACTCCAGGTGCAGGAGCTGGGCGATGACGTCGTTGGCCGAGGTCTCGTCGATCGGGGTGCCGAGGAAGACGATGCGCTCCTCGAGCAGCTTGGAGTACGGGTCTAGGGTCCGGCTCCCGGAGCTGGTGCGCTCGGTGAACTCGGGCAGGACGTAGCGGGCGCGCATGAGCATCACTCCTTGTAAAAAATGTACAGGACGTACAGGTCGTAAGATGAGGAGCATGGCCTACGAGATTCCGGTGACGCAAGCACGTGCAGAGCTCGCCGACCTGATCAACCGCGTGGTGTACGGCAACGAACGCGTCGTCGTGACCCGCCACGGCAAGCCACTCGTCGCCTTGGTCTCGGCCGCTGACCTGGAACGACTCGAAGCGGAGCACGAGGCTGTCGAGGACCTCGCGGTCAGCTCGGTCTCCGAGGTCCGCCCCGTCCCGTCCGCTCCGGGTGAACAGGGCCGCTTCGGTATCGCGGCCCGCCACCGCGCCCCCGGCACCCCCGGCACATGACAGAGCCGCGTGCCCCCGTCCGCTACAGCGGGGGCACGCGGCCGTTCGAGAAGGGTGTCGGCCCAAGGGCGTCGGCCCAAGGGCCTCTGCCCTCGGCGTCGCCGCGAGCGTCAGCCCACGGGTGCCGGTGACGGCGCGGGTACGGGAGCCGGTGCGTCCCCTGCCGCGTCCGCGCTCCTGTCCCGCCGTCCGCCGAGCAGGAGCGCGGTCATGCCGGCGGCCGCCCAGACGCCGAGGACCAGCAGCGCCGGGCCCGCGCCCGCGCCGTCGAAGAAGGCGACCGAGCGCAGCGCGGTGCCGCCCGCGCCCGGCGGCAGCCACTGGCCGAGCGCGCCCGCCGGTGCGGGCAGCAGCTCCGGCGCGCTCGCCACGCCCGAGAACGGGTTGCCCAGCAGCACCATCAGCAGCGCTCCGATGCCGATCCCCGGCTTGCCGATCAGCGCGGCGAGCCCCGCGATCGTCGCGCCGATCGCGAGCACGGTCAGTCCGAGGACGCCGGCCTCGGCCCACCAGTCACCGGTGAGCGCGCCGAGCCAGCTGTCGCCCAGCGAGACACCGACGACGCCCGCGAGCGTGGCGGCGCCGATCAGGGCGAGGGCCGCCCGGCCCCGGCGCAGCTGGAGGACGGTCACCACGATGCCCGCGGCGGCGCCGGCGAGGACCAGTGGGAAGAGGCTCGCCCCGAACGCGCTGCCCCGGGGGTCGCCCGCGGGGGCGGGGACGACATCGGTCACCGTGATCCGGCTGCCGGCCGGGACCTGGGCGGTCACGGCCTCGCGCAGCAGTCCGGCGACCACGGGGCTCGCGGCGGAGGCGGTCAGCAGTTCGGGGCCCTGCGGTGTGACGACCACCGCGCCGTATACGACCCGGTCCTCGATCGCCGTACGGGCGGCGGCCTCGGAGTCGTACCGGTGGACCTCGAAGGCCCCGTCGTGCTCGGCGAGCCGCTGCTCCAGCGGGGCGGTGGCGGTCGCGGGACCCGCGACACCGATGGGCAGGTCGCGGGGGGCGATCCGGGCGGCGGGCCAGGCGAAGGCCCACAGGGCCAGGGCCACGACGACCGGGATCAGCACCATCACCGCGAGGGTCTTGCGGGTGGCGGTGGCAGACATGACGCTCTCGATTCAAAGAGAAGGATCGTTCGTTTTACGCGTGGGGCCACTGTCCCGCCGAGGGGCTCGCTTGTCAAGAATGAATGTTCGTTTTAGATTTCGGGCATGGCTCGTGTCTCCCAGGAACACCTCGACGCCCGCCGCCGTCAGATCCTCGACGGCGCCGCGCGCTGCTTCGCCCGCAACGGCTTCCACGCCACGTCCATGGCGGATGTGCTGACTGAGGTGGGACTGTCCGCCGGAGCGGTGTACCGCTACTTCCGCGGGAAGGACGAGCTGATCGCGGCCATCGCGGCGGAGGCCTTCGCCGGAATCCGCGGCGCCTTCGAGGAGGCGTCCCGTACGACCCCGCCGCCCACGCCCGACGTGCTGCTCGGCGCCGTCCTGCGCCTCTTCCTCGAAGAGCGCATCGCGGGTGCCGATCG
This sequence comes from Streptomyces sp. NPDC022552, assembly GCF_055561875.1. Classification (NCBI taxonomy): domain Bacteria; kingdom Bacillati; phylum Actinomycetota; class Actinomycetes; order Kitasatosporales; family Streptomycetaceae; genus Streptomyces; species Streptomyces sp. NPDC022552. The sequence goes on along the minus strand of NZ_JBVHGJ010000004.1, from coordinate 434,845 downwards.
ACAGGCCTTCGCCCGGCTCATCCTCCAGGTCTGGTCGGAGACCCTCCGCAACGAGCAGCTCTTCCGGACGCTCTCCGAGGGGTACCACGGCATGCGCGAGGCCTGGGCGAAGCTCGTGGAGGCCTACCGCGCGAACGGGATCATGACGGCCGACGTACCCGCCGACCGGGTCGCGCGCACCCTCATCGCCACGGCCCAGGGCTTCATAGCGCAGCAGGCGCTCTTCGGCGACGTGGAGGTCGACGTCCTTCAGGACGGCCTGCGCGGGCTGATGTCCATGGAGATGCAAAGCCCGAGTTAACGCGTCGGAAAAACTTCCGCCTTAACGTGCAATGTCTGGCCGAGCGGCCCATCACCGCAGCTCAACAGAGTGTTGACGATCGGTAGGGTCCGCTGCTGTCCGGGGAGAGAACTGCCCGGTGGACGACTGTGAGGTGGAAGCGTGCAACTGACCCCGCACGAGCAGGAGCGACTGCTTGTTCATGTCGCGGCGGACGTGGCCGAGAAGCGCAGAGCACGCGGAGTGAAGCTCAACCACCCCGAAGCCGTCGCCCTGATCACCACACACATCCTGGAAGGAGCACGCGACGGACGCACCGTGGCGGAGTTGATGGCCTCCGGCCGCAAGGTGCTCACCCGCGACGACGTGATGACGGGGATCCCCGAGATGATCCACGACGTCCAGGTCGAGGCCACCTTCCCGGACGGCACCAAGCTCGTCACCGTCCATGACCCGATCGTGTGACGGGGGAGCGCTGCCGATGATCCCCGGAGAGACTCTCTACGGTGAAGGTCCCGTCGCCCTCAACGAGGGCCGGCCCGTCACCCGCCTCACCGTCCTCAACGCCGCCGACCGGCCCGTCCAGGTCGGCTCCCACTACCACTTCGCCGAGGCCAACCCCGGCCTGGACTTCGACCGCGCCGCCGCGCGCGGGCAGCGGCTGCACATCGCCGCCGGCACCGCCGTGCGCTTCGAGCCCGGCATCCCGGTCGAGGTCGAACTCGTCCCGCTGGCGGGGCGCCGTGTGGTCCCCGGACTCCGCGGTGAGGTCGGAGGTGCCCTCGATGCCTGAGCTCCACCGTGCCGTCTACGCCGACCTGTTCGGGCCCACGACCGGTGACCGTATCCGGCTCGCCGACACCGACCTGCTCGTCGAGATCGAGGAGGACCGCTCCGGCGGCCCCGGACGCGCGGGCGACGAGGCCGTGTTCGGCGGCGGCAAGGTCATCCGCGAGTCCATGGGCCAGTCCCGTACCACCCGGGCCGAAGGCGCGCCCGACACCGTCGTCACCGGCGCCGTCATCATCGACCACTGGGGCGTCGTCAAGGCCGACATCGGCATCCGCGACGGCCGCATCACCGGCATCGGCAAGGCCGGCAACCCCGACACCATGGACGGGGTCCACCCCGACCTGGTCATCGGCCCCGAGACCGAGGTGATCGTCGGCAACGGGAAGATCGTCACCGCCGGTGCCGTCGACGCCCATGTCCACTTCATCTCGCCCACGGTCGTCGAGCAGGCCCTCGCCACCGGAGTCACCACGCTCGTCGGGGGTGGCACCGGACCGGCCGAGGGCACCAAGGCCACCACCATCACCCCGGGCCCCTGGCACCTCGCCCGGATGTTCGAGGCGCTGGACACCTTCCCCGTCAACATCGGACTGCTCGGCAAGGGCAACACGATGTCCCGCGAGGCCATGCACTCCCAACTCCGGGGCGGCGCACTCGGGTTCAAGATCCATGAGGACTGGGGGGCCACCCCGGCCGTCATCGACGCCTGTCTGAGCGTCTGCGACGAGACCGGCGCCCAACTCGCCATCCACACCGACACCCTGAACGAGGCGGGCTTCGTCGGCGACACCCTCGCCGCGATCGCGGGCCGCACCGTCCACGCGTACCACACCGAGGGCGCCGGAGGCGGGCACGCCCCCGACATCATCACCGTCGTCTCGGAGCCCTACATACTGCCCAGCTCCACCAATCCGACCCGGCCGCACACCGTCAACACCATCGAGGAACACCTCGACATGCTGATGGTCTGCCACCACCTCAACCCGGCCGTCCCCGAGGACCTCGCCTTCGCCGAGTCCCGTATCAGGCCCTCCACCATCGCCGCCGAGGACGTCCTGCACGACCTCGGCGCCATCTCGATCATCTCTTCCGACTCCCAGGCCATGGGCCGCGTCGGTGAGGTGATCATGCGCACCTGGCAGACCGCGCACGTGATGAAGCAGCGCCGCGGCGCCCTGCCCGGCGACGGCCGCGCGGACAACCACCGGGCGCGTCGGTACGTCGCCAAGTACACGATCAACCCGGCCGTCGCGCAGGGCATGGACCACCTCATCGGCTCGGTCGAACCCGGCAAGCTCGCCGACCTCGTCCTCTGGGAACCGGCGTTCTTCGGTGTGAAGCCGCAGACGGTGCTCAAGGGCGGTCAGATCGCGTACGCGCAGATGGGCGACGCCAACGCGTCCATCCCCACCCCGCAGCCCGTCCTGCCCCGCCCGATGTTCGGCGCACTCGGCAAGGCCGCCGCCGCGGGTTCGTTCAACTTCGTCGCCGAGGCGGCGATCGAGGACGACCTCCCCCAACGAGTCGGCGTCCAGAAGGAGTTCACGCCCATCCGCAGCACCCGCGGGGTCACCAAGGCCGACATGCGGGAGAACGACGCCCTGCCCCGGGTCGAGGTCGACGCCGACACCTTCACCGTCACCATCGACGGCGAAGCGGTCGAGCCCGCACCCGCAGCGGAACTGCCCATGGCCCAGCGCTACTTCCTCTTCTGATGACGGCCACGACGACACCGGGCACCGTCGGCCGCGCCGCGCTCCTCGTCCTCGCCGACGGGCGCTTCCCGGCCGGCGGGCACGCCCACTCCGGTGGGGCGGAGGCCGCCGTCAAGGCCGGGCGGATCACGGACGCGGCGAGCCTGGCCGCGTTCTGCAGGGGCCGGCTGCACACCGCCGGGCTCACCGCGGCGGGTCTCGCCGCCGCGGCCGCGCTCGGTCACGACCAGTGCGTGCTCGACGCGGCCGCCGACGCCCGCACCCCGTCACCGGCCCTGCGCGCGGTCGCCCGCAAGCTCGGCCGGCAGATGATGCGTGCGGCCCGCGCCACCTGGCCGTGCGCCGAACTCGACGCGCTCGCCACGGCGTTCCCGCGCGGCGCGCACCAGCCGATCGTCCTCGGCGTCGCCGCACGCGCGGCGGGACTCGGCCCCGAGGACGCCGCGCACTGCGTCGCGTACGAGACGGTCAGCGGCCCGGCGACCGCCGCCGTACGCCTGCTCAGCCTCGACCCCTTCAGGGCCACCGCAGTCCTCGCCCGCCTCGCCCCCGAGATGGACCGGGTCGCCGAGCGGGCCGCCGCGGCGGCCCGCCAGGGCGTCGACGCCCTCCCGGCCGCCTCCGCACCCCTCCTCGACATCACCGCCGAACAGCACGCGGCCTGGCCCGTCCGCCTCTTCGCGTCCTGAGAAACCCCAGGAGCCGTCCCATGCACCTCGACCACTCCCACGACCACATCGGCGCGGTCTCCGCCGACGCCCACCGGCCCGACGGAACCCGGCGCGCCCTGCGGGTCGGACTCGGCGGCCCCGTCGGCTCCGGCAAGACCGCGACCGTCGCCGCGCTCTGCCGGGCGCTGCGCGACCAGCTCTCGATCGCCGTGGTCACCAACGACATCTACACCCGGGAGGACGCCGAGTTCCTGCTCCGCAACGCCGTCCTGCCGCCCGAGCGCATCCAGGCCGTCGAGACCGGCGCCTGCCCGCACACCGCGATCCGCGACGACATCTCCGCCAACCTCGAAGCCGTCGAGGACCTGGAGGACACGGTCGGCCCGCTCGACCTGATCCTCGTCGAGTCCGGCGGCGACAATCTGACCGCCACCTTCTCCAAGGGCCTCGTCGACGCCCAGATCTTCGTCATCGACGTCGCGGGCGGCGACGACATCCCCCGCAAGGGCGGCCCGGGCGTCACCACGGCCGACCTGCTCGTCGTCAACAAGACCGACCTCGCCCCGTACGTCGGCTCCGACCTGGAGCGGATGGCCCGTGACGCCAAGGCGCAGCGCGGCGACCTGCCCGTCGCCTTCACCTCGCTCACCGGCGAGCACGGCGTCGCCCCCGTCGCCGACTGGGTCCGCGAGCGGCTCGCCGCCTGGACCACGACCGTCGCCGTATGAGCCTGCGCGCCACCGCCCGGATCGTCGCCGACGCCGACGGGGGACTGCCGGTCCTGCGCGGCGACGGCCCGCTCGCCCTCCGCCGGACGCGTACCACCGGCGCGTACACCCGCGTCACCGTCGTCGGCGCGATGAGCGCCCCGCTCGGCGGTGACCGGCTGGCGATCGAGACGGAGGTACGGGACGGGGCGCGGCTCCTGGTGGACTCGGCCGCCGCGACCGTCGCCCTGCCCGGCCGCGGCGCCGAATCCGCCACCTACGACCTCCGGACGAGTGTCGGCGACGGCGCGGTGCTGCGCTGGCTCCCCGAGCAGCTCGTCTCCGCCCGGGGATCCGACCTGCGGATGCACACCGTCGTCGAACTCGCCCTCACCGCACGGCTCGTGCTCCGCGAGGAGCAGATCCTCGGCCGCCACGGCGAGGAGACCGGCACCCTCACCACCCGCCTCACCGTGCACCGCGCCGGCCGACCGCTGCTCGACCAGGAGCTGGCGTACGGACCCGGCGCCCCCGGCGGCTGGGACGGCGGAGCGGTCCTCGGCGGACACCGCGCGACCGGGCAACTCCTCGTCGTGGACCCCGCGTTCGAGGAGAAGCCGGTGGAGCCACGGCCACTCGCCGAGAACGCCGTCCTCGCCCCGCTCGCCGGTCCGGCGGCCCTGGTCACCGCCGTGGCCCCCGACGCCCTCCAGCTGCGCCGCATCCTCGACGAGGCGCTGGACATCCTCGCGCCGTCGTAGGGCGTGCGCTCCCAAGATTGGGCCCCGTGGCCCATCCGGGCCCTCTGCAGGGGTGACGTCATGGGGCGCCTGCGCGATCAGCGCAAACACCGGGGCGCCGGCAGACCCGTGCCTCGCGCTCAACCGCCTTGACCTCCCTAGAGCTGGTCCCCCCTGTTGGGTGGTTCCGGAGGATGCATCCCGCCACCGTCCTTGACGTCCGCTTCACAGGTGCGTCGGTCGTAGGACTGGTCATTGGGGATCAGCAACACTCCGGCAACCTGCTCAGGGTGCTCGACGGCGAGCCACTCGTCGCCCGTGAGGGGATCGTGGGCCGGCCCGAACGCCTGGGACGAGTAAACCGTCTGACACCCCAACGCCACACGCTCCTTGTCGACCGCGCAGGCGTCCACTGCGGGGTCGGCATATTTGTCGGCGCCGTCGAAGCGGAAGTGGAAGTGGACCCGGTCACCTTCGGAGGGCACCTGCGGGTGGGGCTCGAGGCGCCAGTCGACGACCGCGGCGGTGACGCCGAGAGGCTGCCCATCCGTGTCCACGACCTGCACCCTGACACCCGCCTTACCGCGCTCCGCCGTCGTGTCGGTGCAGCCCCAGGAAGAGCAGCCGGACAGGGCGAGAATCACCAGAGCCAGCGGGGCAACACCGATGACCCGTGCGGGGAACACTGAGATGACCTCCGGTCGGGGCTGGGCGGGGCAGTGTATCTCGGGGCCTGGCAACTGCGGGTGATGGCGACGAGCGCCTGCGGCGGCGAAGCCGAAGCGCAGAGGAGTCCTGTGAACTGGGCGGGTGCTCAAAGCAACTGCATGGGCCCAGGACGGCCCCTCGGCCCTACCGGCGGGCGGCGAGCCAGGCGTCCTCGGCCGCGTAGTCGAAGAAGTCCACCCCGTACTTCGCCAGGCCCGGGAAGACCTCCCGCCAATCCCGCTCCGCCACCCGCCGGGCCAGGTCCGCGACCGTCGCCGGCAGGGAATCGGCGTACGACACCACCGGCCGGTAGCCGAGCTCCCGTTCCGCCGCGCCCATGTCGTAGACGACCGGGTGGGCCGCGGTCCACGGAGTGAGCCCCACCGTCCCCTCCGGCGCGCCGGCCATCAGCACGGTCTCGCTCTCCACTCCGATCACCGCATCGATCGCCGCGCCGATCTCCGCGACCGTCGGAGCCTCGGGATCGCCGCCGTTGAGCACACGGGTCCCCGGCTCGGCCGCCGCGAGCCGCACCAGCTCCCCGAGGTTGTCCACGTGCACCGGGTGGAACCGCGACGCGCCGTCGTACGAGAGGACGCGCACCGGCCGCCCGTCGAGCGCGCGCTTGACGAACCACAACTCGCGCGGACCCGGGCAGTACGGCCCATGGATCGCGCCCGCCCTCAGCAGCGTCGTCGGCAGCGCCTCGCCCAGGGCGAGCAGCTCCCGCTCCAGCGCCACCTTCCGCGTGCCGTACGTCCCCTCGCCGGGCGCGACCGTCCGCCACGACTCCGGGATCGGCACCGGATAGGCGGGGAAGCCGTCCGGCTCGTCCTGGGTGTCGAAGCTGCGGCCCCGGTCGTCCTCGTAGACCGCACCGCTGGAGATGACCACCGCCGAGCCGATCCGGTCGGCCAGCGCCGTCAACTGCCGTCCGTGGCCCGCGTGGTAGGCGACGATGTCCACCAGGACGTCGCAGCCGGCGCCGAGCGCGCCGGCGAGCGCGCCCTCCTCGTTGCGGTCGAAGGCCACCGAACGGACCTCCTCCGGCCAGGCCTCGTCCCGCCCGCCGCCTCGCGAGGCGGCCGTCACCTCCCAGCCGTCCGCGACGAGCGCCCGCACGGCCGCCCGTCCCACCTGTCCTGTAGCTCCGAGTACGAGTGCGTTTCCTTGTCCCATGGGCGTGACGCTACGACGGCCGTGGCCGTCGGCCCCAGGGCCTTTCGCCGTGCGCGGATCCGCTGTCAGCGTCCCCTGCGCGGGAACTTCCTCGGCGACCGGGCGCTCCCCGCCTTCGCCTCCTGCTCGGTGGCCTTCACCTTGGCCGCGTAGTCGTCGACGTACTCCTGTCCGGACAGCGCGAGGATCTCGTACATGATCTCGTCCGTCACCGCGCGGACCGCGGCCTTCTCGCCCTCCATGCCCGCGTAGCGGGAGAAGTCCAGCGGTGCCCCGAACCGGATCGTGACCCGCTTCACCCGGGGCACGACCTTGCCGGGCGGCTGGATCTCGAAGGTGCCCACCATCGCGCACGGGATCACCGGCACCCCGGCCGTGATCGCCATGATCGCGACGCCGACCTTGCCCTTGTAGAGCCGTCCGTCGTGCGAGCGCGTCCCCTCGGGATAGATGCCGAGCAGTTCGCCCTTGGACAGCACCCCGAGCCCCTCGCGGATCGCGGCCTGCCCGGCCTCCTTGCCGGAGCGGTCGACCGGGATCTGCCCGGCGCTGCGGAAGAACGCGGCGGTCAGCCGGCCCTTGAGCCCCGGCCCGGTGAAGTACTCCTGCTTGGCCAGGAACGTGATCCGCCGTTTGAGGACGGCCGGCATCAGGAAGTGGTCGGAGAACGACAGGTGATTGCCGGCGACGATCGCCGCGCCGTCCGCCGGGATGTGTTCGAGGCCTTCGGTGCGCGGCCGGAAGACCAGTCGCAGTAACGGACCGAGCAGGACGTACTTCAGGACGTAGTAGAACAAGGGTGGCCCCCGTCTCGGTAGAGCGATGATTATTTGTAACCACTCGCGCGACCCTGGTCCACACTGGAGACGGAGAGTGGGGCCGATGGCTGCCGAACGCCGACGCGTACCGTCACGCATACGACCCGGCGCAGCCGTCACCGTGCTGCTGTGCGCGGTGATGACCGCCGGGTTGTACGGATGTGCCGACTCCGGCACCCCGGAACCCACCCCGACGCCGCCCCCCACCCCGCCGACCGCGCCGTCCACCCCCGTCCCGCAGGGCCGCTCGCCCTTCACCGGACTGCCCGCGCGGGCCGCCCCGGTCCTGGCCGTCAAGATCGACAACGTGCCGCCGGCCCGCCCGCACACCGGCCTCGGCGCGGCCGATCTCGTGTACGTCGAGCAGGTGGAAGGCGGTCAGACCCGTCTGCTCGCCGTCTACTCCACGGACCTCCCCGAGCGGATCGGCCCCGTCCGCAGCGCCCGCGAGTCCGACATCGAGCTCCTCCGGCAGTTCGGCCGGCCCGCCCTCGCCTACTCCGGCTCCCAGACCGCCCTGAAACCGCTGCTCAAGGCCGCCCCGCTCGACGCGCTGCCCCCCGAGGACGCCTCCCGCGCCTACGTGCGCGACCGCGGCAGGGCCGCGCCCCACAACCTCTACGTTCTGCCCGGACGGGCCCTCGCCGCCGCCCCGGACGCGGAGGACGCCAAGGACATCGGCTTCCGCTTCGGACCGGCCCCCTCCGGCGGCGAACCGGTCAACGAACGCACCGTGCGCTTCCCGGCCTCCCGCTACACCTTCACCTGGAACGCGACCGAGGAGAGCTGGCGGGTCGCGATGGACGGCACACCCGCCCGTACCACCGACGACGGCCCGGTCACGGCGTCGACCGTCGTGGTGCAGTACGTGACCATACGGTCGTCGCGCTTCCACGACGTCCTCGGCAGCGTCTCCCCGTACACCGAGACCGTCGGCACCGGCAGCGCCCTCGTCCTGCGCGACGGCCGCGCGTACGACGCCCGCTGGAGCCGTCCGGCCGCCGAGGACGGCACGGCCTTCACCACCCCCGACGGCACGCCCCTGAACTTCGCCCCCGGCCGCACGTGGGTCGTGCTCGCACCACGCGGATAGCCGGCCCGCGCGGGTACCTGCCGCGCACGACCGGGAGGCCGCGGATCCTCGGCGGCGGGGCCGAGGCTACGGCTGGGGGCCGGGCCTGCCGGGGCCGCGGCCGCGCGGTCCCGCGGGGACGGAGCTGTCGGCGGCCGCCATCCCGATGGTGACCACCCCGAGCACCACCCAGCCGAACCAGAGCCAGCCGCTGCTGCCGAGTGCCACCGTGTACGCCGTCGTCAGCACCAGGGCCGCGACGGTCGTCACGCTCATCGCCTTCGTGGGACCGGACATATGTCCGCCCTCCTCCTGACGGGGCCGTCCTGCTCATCGTGACCCCTGAGGAGGGCGGAGCGCTACTCCCGCGTCGAGACCTGCCGGTCGGCGCCCCGCAGCGAGGCCAGGTAGGCGTTGTACGCCTCCAGCTCCTTGTCCCCGTCGCGGTCGGCGGCCCGGTCCTTCCGGACGGCCTGCCGCTGCTCGGAGTGGTACCACTGGTAGACCAGCGCGATCAGCACCAGCACCGACGGGATCTCGCTGAACGCCCAGGCGATGCCGCCCGCCGCGTTCTGGTCGGCGAGCGCGTCGATCCCGAGCGAGGCCGGCGGGTTCTCGTACGCCTTGATCATCGGCTCGCTCGCCATCATCAGGGCGATGCCGAAGAAGGCGTGGAACGGCATGCCCGCGAAGAGCTCCAGCATCCGCATCACATAGCCCGGGCGGTGCGGCCCCGGGTCGACGCCCATGATCGGCCAGAAGAAGACCAGACCGACCGCGAGGAAGTGCACCATCATCGCGATGTGCCCGACCTTCGACCCCATGAGCGTGTCGAAGAGCGGGGTGAAGTAGAAGCCGTACAGGCTCGCGATGAAGAGCGGGATCGTGAACGCGGGATGCGTGATGATCCGCATGTAGCGGCTGTGCAGCAGCATCAGGAGCAGCTCGCGCGGACCCTTGTCGCCCCGGGGCGCGACCGGGAGCGCACGCAACGCCAGGGTCACCGGCGCGCCGAGCAGCAGCAGGATCGGCGAGAGCATCGAGATGACCATGTGCTGGACCATGTGCACGCTGAACATGACCATGCCGTAGTCGTTCAGCTTGGTGCACATCATCAGCGCCACGGACAGCACGCCCGCCGCGAAGAAGACCGTCCTGCTCACCGGCCAGCTGTCACCGCGTCCGCGCAGTCGCGCCACGCCCCAGCCGTACAGCGCGAGCCCCACGACGCACCCGATGAGGAAGAACAGGTCCGGCGAGAACTCCAGCCCCCGTCCCAGCGTGAACGGCGGCAGATCCATGGTCATGCCGTGCCCGCTGTGATCCATGTGTGTACTCCTGGAGCCCGATTCGCGCTTGATGTCCGCACCAGACTAGAACCGCCCCCGTTCGCGGATGCGACCGGGGGCGGTTCCGTGGAGTCTGTACGGAGGTCAGAGCACGCACTCGGCCTCGGCGTAGCGCTCGGCCGGGACCGTCTTGAGGGTCTCCACGGCCTGCGCCAGCGGAACCATCGTGATGTCCGTGCCGCGCAGCGCGGTCAGCATGCCGAACTCGCCGCGGTGCGCCGCCTCCACCGCGTGCCAGCCGAAGCGGGTGGCGAGGACCCGGTCGTACGCGGTCGGCGTACCGCCGCGCTGGACGTGACCGAGTATCACCGGGCGGGCCTCCTTGCCGAGCCGTCGCTCCAGCTCCACCGAGAGCTGGTTGGCGATGCCGGTGAAGCGCTCGTGACCGTACTGGTCCTTGGCGCCGACCTCGAAGTTCATCGAGCCCTCGCGCGGCTTGGCGCCCTCGGCGACGACCACGATCGCGAAGCGCTTGCCGGCCTCGAAGCGCTCGCCGACCCGGGCGGTCAGCTCGTCGATGTCGAAGGGGCGCTCGGGCACCACGATCGCGTGCGCGCCGGCGGCCATGCCGGAGTGCAGGGCGATCCAGCCGGTGTGCCGGCCCATGACCTCGACGATGAGCACACGCTGGTGCGACTCGGCGGTGGTCTTCAGCCGGTCCAGGGCCTCGGTCGCCACGCCGACGGCGGTGTCGAAGCCGAAGGTGACGTCCGTGGAGGCGATGTCGTTGTCGATCGTCTTCGGCACCCCGACGATCGGCAGTCCGGCCTGGGAGAGCAGGTTGGCCGCCTTCAGCGTGCCCTCGCCGCCGATGGGGATGATCGCGTCGAGACCCAGCTCGGCGACATGGCCCCTGGCGCGCTCGACGCCGTCGACCAGGTGCGCGGGCTGGACCCGGGAGGAGCCGAGGATGGTGCCGCCGCGGGCGAGGATGCCGGCGACCGCGTCAAGGTCGAGCTTGCGGTAGTCGCACTCGAGGAGGCCCTTCCATCCGTCGTGGAAGCCGATGACCTCGTCGCCGTGGTCGACGACGGCGCGGTGCACGACGGAACGGATGACGGCGTTCAGACCGGGGCAGTCGCCGCCGGAGGTGAGCACACCAATGCGCATAGCCCAAATACCTTTGCAACGTGGGCCGACTTCCGGACCACGTCGTCCGGTTGGATCCCCGCCACCCTATCGGTGCCGAGTGGCGGGGCCGAACCGGATGTCCGCAGTTTGGACACCGTATTTACATACGAATCCAATGGGCGTAAGGGCGCTCAGACGTGCAGTCCGCCTGACGGTCAGGCGGGCTGCGTCGCCGCCGCGATGCGCTCGGCGCGCAGCGCCTCGTACCAGCGGTCGTCGGTCGGCGGCAGCGCGTTCACATCGAGGGCCAGCTTCAGGAGCAGGTCCGCGATCTGCGGGTTGCGGGCCATGACCGGGCCGTGCATGTACGTACCGAAGACGGTGTCGTTGTACGCGCCCTCGGTGCCGTCGCCCGTGCCGTTGCCCTTGCCCAGGACGGTGCGGGCGAACGGGCGGGCCGTCGGGCCGAGATGGGTGATGCCCTGGTGGTTCTCGAACCCGGTCAGCTGGGGGAGACCGAGGCGCGGGTCGATGTCCGCGAGGACGTCACCGACGCACCGCTCGCCCTCGCCACGGGTCGAGACGACATCGATCAGACCGAGGCCGGGCTCGCGCTCGCCGAGGTCGTTGATGAACTCGTGGCCCAGGATCTGGTAGCCGGCGCAGACCGAGAAGATGATCGCGCCGTTGGAGGCGGCCCGCTCCAGGCCGCCGTCGCGCCGCAGACGCTCGGCCGCGAGCCGCTGCGGCCGGTCCTCGCCGCCGCCGATCAGGTAGATGTCGCCGGAGGTCGGCACCGGCTGGTCGCTGCGGACGTCGACGCGCTGGACGTCCAGACCGCGCTGGCGGGCGCGGCGCTCGACGACGAGGGCGTTGCCCTGGTCGCCGTACGTGCTGAGCAGGTCCGGGTAGACCCAGACCAGGCGCAGGCTGCTGTCACTCATGCTGCAAGTCCTCTACGGGTCAGTTGCCGACGCGGCGGCGGACGTCCTGGAAGGCGGTGTAGTTGGCGATCAGCTCGATCTGACCGGGCGGTGCCAGCTGGACCGCCTCGTCGAGCGTCTCGCAGACGCGGAACTCCACACCCGCGACCTCCAGGCGGACCGCCAGGTCCAGCTTGCGGTCGCCGATGACCATGATCGGGTGGCCGGCGAGCCGCCCGTAGTCGACGTCCCAGAGCCAGGAGGTGTCCGTGCCGTCGGCGCCGCGCGCGTTGACGGAGAGGATGACCGGGGTCGGCGGCTGGTCGATGAGGGAAAACGTTTCGAGCCAGCCCGCCGGGTTCTTGGCGAGCAGCAGTCGCAGGTCGCGGCCCTGGAAGGAGACCACGTCGTAGCGGCCGGCCACGGCCTGCACCTGGTACATGCGCTCCAGGGCGACCTGAGGCGGGACGCCGAAGACGGCGGCGACGGCGGCCGAGGTCGCGGCGTTGGCCTTGTTGGCGCGGCCGGGCAGCTGGAGGTGGATCGGCCAGGCCGAACCGTGCGGGTCCAGGACATGGTCGCCGTTGAGCGCCCAACTCGGCGCCGGGCGGCGGAAACCGCACTCGCCACAGAACCAGTCGTCGCCGGGGCGCTGCATCACACCGCCGCAGGAGGGGCACGACCAGGCGTCGTCCTTCCACTCCTGGCCGACGGCGACCCACACGACGTTGGGGGAGGAGGAGGCGGCCCACACGATCAGCGGGTCGTCGGCGTTGGCGATGACGACCGCCTTCGTGCCGCTCAGACCCTCGCGCCACTTCTCGGCGAGCATCCGCGTCTCGGCGGCGCGGTCGAGCTGGTCGCGGGAGAGGTTGAGCAGCGCGATCGCCTTCGGTGTGGTGTCCCGGGCGACTCCGGCGAGGTACTTCTCGTCGACCTCGATCACGCCGTACTTGGCGTCCGAGCCGCCGGCCAGCGCCGACGTGATGCCCGCGGGCATGTTGGCGCCCAGCGCGTTGGAGACGACGGGACCGCTGGCCCGCAGCGCCTCGGCGATCAGCCGGGTCGTGGTGGTCTTGCCGTTGGTCGCGGACACCAGGACGACGTCCAGATGCTGCGCGAGCCGACCCAGCAGGTCCGGGTCGAGCCTCAGCGCCACCTTGCCGCCGATCACCGATCCGCTGCCGCGTCCCGCCGCGCGCGACACCGCCGCCGCGGCCTTGCCCGCCGTCACGGCCAGCTTGGCGCGTGGCGACAGCGGCTCTGGATTACCGGGGTGTCCTGACATCTTCCTTGTTCCTCCTTGCGTCGGTCCGGGCTCAGCCTATCGAGATCAGGCCAGCGACCCGAACTGCGGCACCCCCGCACCCCTCGACGAAACGACGAGGTCACGGCGGACCGTACCCTTACGCCCATGCGAAACCGGCCGATCCCCGGCAGTTCCGGCCACGTCCGAGCGATGACCCTGCTCGGCGACCCGGTGCTGCACGCCCCCTGTGAACCCGTCAGCGACTTCGGCCCGGAGCTCGCCCGGCTGATCGAGGACATGTTCGCGACGATGTACGCGGCGAACGGCGTCGGCCTCGCGGCGAACCAGGTGGGCGTGGGACTGCGGGTCTTCGTGTACGACTGCCCGGACGACGAGGACGTGCGCCACCTCGGGCACCTGGTCAACCCGCGCCTCATGGAGGCGGACGGCGACATCGTCCGGGGTACGGAGGGCTGCCTGTCCCTGCCGGGCCTGGAGGCCCCGACGCCCCGCTTCGACCGCGCGGTCGTCGAGGGCGTACTCCTCGACGGCACCCCGGCGCGCGTCGAGGGCACGGGCTTCTTCGCCCGCTGCCTCCAGCACGAGACCGACCATCTGGAGGGCGGCGTCTACGCGGACCACGTGACCGGGTGGCGCAGGTCACGCCTGCTGCGCGCGATCCGCAAGGAGCCGTGGGGCACGGGCGTGGACGCCCTGCGCGCCTGACGCCGCGCCACCGGTCAGAAGCCCGGGGCCCCCGCGCGGTCTGCCGCCTCCGCCAGGCGGCCCCACAGCAGGTCCGCCATCGCCGTGACCAACTCCGCTCGCGAGCACGGGCGTTCGCCGAGCCACCAGTCGCCCGCCGCGTGCATCATGCCGACGATGCCGTGGCCCCAGATCCGGGCCTGCGCCTCGCCGGCCGGGCCGAGGTCGATGCGTTCCGCGATGACCTGGCCGAGCTCCTCGCCCATCCGCCGCAGCACCGGCGCCGAGTGGCGCCCCACGTCGAAGCCCTGCTCGGCCTGGTGCGTCTCCTCCGCCGGGTGCATCAGGAAGCGGTAGACCTGGGGCATCGCCTCGATCGAGGCGAGATACGTGTCGAGCGTGGACTCGACCCGCCGGCGCCGGTCGGCAGGCGCGTCGAGCGCGGCCCGCAGCGCGGCGAGCAGCGCGTCGGTGTGCCGGGTCGCCAGCGCCCGGTACAGCCCGCCCTTGTCGCCGAAGTGCCGGTACAGGATCGGCTTCGTGATCCCCGCTTCCGCGGCGATCGCGTTCATCGAGGCTTTGGGCCCGTCCCGGAGCACAACCCGGTCCGCCGCCTCCAGCAGTTCGCGGCGCCGCTGATCGGCCGGCTTCTGCTGGTCGGTGGTCCGGTGTGTGGTCTCCATAGCGTGTCTCCCCGCCCGTGCGAATTCCGTGAGGCTGTCGCAACGTAACACCCGAGCGGCACCCGGTGCCGCGCCGTCCGCGCCGCTCCGCCGCAGGTTGACAGCGCCTACCAGCCGGTAACAGACTGCTGTTACCGCAAGTAACGTACTGCTGGGAGGGAACATGGCCGAGTTCACGCTCGAACTCAACGACGACCAGAAGCAGGTCCGTGACTGGCTGCACGGATTCGCCGAGGACGTGATGCGCCCCGCCGCCGCCGAGTGGGACGAGCGTGAGGAGACTCCCTGGCCGATCATCCAGGAAGCCGCCAAGATCGGCATCTATTCTCTCGATTTCTATGCCCAGCAGTTCTTCGACCCCACCGGGCTCGGCATCCCGATGGCGATGGAGGAGCTCTTCTGGGGCGACGCGGGCATCGCCCTCTCCATCGTCGGCACCGGCCTCGCCGCCGTCGGCGTCCTCGCCAACGGCACCGAGGAGCAGATCGGCACGTGGATCCCGCAGATGTACGGCGACGTCGACGACGTGAAGGTCGCCGCCTTCTGCTCCTCCGAGCCCGACGCCGGCTCCGACGTCGCCTCCATGCGTACCAGGGCCGTGTACGACGAGGCCAAGGACGAGTGGGTCCTCAACGGCACGAAGACCTGGGCGACCAACGGCGGCATCGCCAACGTCCACGTCGTCGTCGCCGCCGTGGATCCCGAGCTCGGCTCCAAGGGGCACGCCTCCTTCATCGTGCCGCCGAACACCCCCGGTCTCTCCCAGGGGCAGAAGTTCCAGAAGCACGGCATCCGCGCCTCGCACACCGCCGAGGTCGTCCTGGAGGACGTCCGCGTCCCCGGCCACTGCCTCCTCGGCGGCAAGGAGAAGCTGGACGAGCGCCTCGCCCGGGCCCGTGAGAAGGCGAAGGCGGGCGGGGGAGAGCGCGTGAAGAACGCGGCCATGGCCACCTTCGAGGCCTCCCGCCCCGCCGTCGGCGCCATGGCCGTGGGCACGGCCCGCGCCGCGTACGAGGTCGCCCTCGACTACGCCAAGACCCGCGAGCAGTTCGGCCGCCCGATCATCGCCAACCAGGGCGTCGCCTTCCAGCTCGCCGACATGCGCACCCAGATCGACGCCGCCCGGCTCCTCGTCTGGCGCGCCTCCTGGATGGCGACCACCGGAAAGCCGTTCACCTCGGCCGAGGGCTCGATGTCCAAGCTGTACGCCAGTGAGGTCGCCAAGAAGGTCACCGGCCAGGCCATCCAGATCCTCGGCGGCAACGGCTACACCCGCGAGTACCCGGTGGAGCGCATGCACCGCGACGCGGCGATCTACACGATCTTCGAGGGCACGAGCGAGATCCAGCGTCTGGTCATCGCCCGCACGCTCTCCGGGATGCCGATCCGCTAGGCACCGGCCCGCCCAGGCCCGCACCGACCGGGCCCGCAGCGACCCGGCCCGCACCGACCGGGCCCGCAGCGACCCGGCCCGCACCGACCGGCCCGCGCCCCCTGGTGGGGGCGCGGGCCGTCGTGCGGGTCGCGTGGAGGTCAGGTTCCGAGGAGGGCGCGCTTCTGGGCCTCGAACTCCGACTCGGTCAGCACGCCCTGCGCCTTCAGCTCCCCCAACTGCTTGAGCTGCTCGATCTTGGTACTCATGTCGTCGCCGGCGGGTGCCGGAGCAGGCGCGGGTGGCTGTTGCTGGTAGGACTGCTGGTACTGCTGCTGTCCGTCGTCCTGCTGGGCCCATCGGCCCGCCTGCCGGCGTGACACGCGGTTGGACACCGCGGTGGCGGTGCCGGCGACGACGGCTGTGCGGGCGACGCCGCGGAGAAGTCCGGGCATGGTCAGTCATCTCCCAGGGGGTGCTCGGTGCCGGATGCGGTCAGGAGCCCGCCGCATCGGCGGCGTCCAGCGAGGCCAGCAGCGCCTGGACGGGAATCCGTCCGTTCGCCACGATCTGCGCGCCGCTGCCCCGCAGGGCTCGTGCGAGGGGGGCGGCCCACAGGTTCTCGTACACGATGACGCCGGCGGAGTTGCCCGGCTCCAGCGCGGAACCGGCGTCGTCGACATCGCTCTGGTCCAGGAGCCCGGAGGACGCGCCCTCGAACACGGTGAGGTCGACCTCGTCCCCGAAATCCGTCAGCTCCACGGCGGTGACCGAACCGTCCTCGTCCTTGCGGATGAACTGCAGGTCGAGGATGCGGATGATGCGCCGCTCCACCAGATCGAGGAGGAGCGGGAAACCCTCACCCGTCATCCGGTTGCCGGGAAACTCCAGGATCAGGTAGTCGACGGGGCCCATGTCCTCGACTTCCGACAGGCCGTCGCTCATGGCCACTCCTCCAGGTGCTCGGGGTTCCCGCCTCGACCGGACCGGTTGCGGACGGCCCCCGCCTCGGCGGCAGGTGGCCGCTCAGCCATTCCAGCACCGCCCGGGGGCCTCCGCATGTCGTGGGGCGTCTCGCCCCCTGAGTGCCGGGAGCGTCACACCACGCAGAACTCGTTGCCCTCCGGGTCCTGGAGCACCACCGCGTAGAAGTCCGTCCCCTCCGGCCCGTCCGACGCGGAGAGGACCGTCGCGCCCAGGCCCATCAGCCGCGCGACCTCTCCGTCCACCCTGGCGCGCCGCAGCGCGAGCGGCACCTCCCGGCCACCGCCGACCTTCAGGTCCAGATGCAGCCGGTTCTTGACCGTCTTCGGCTCCGGGACCTGCTGGAACCAGATCCGCGGGCCGACGCCCTTCGGGTCGACGACCGACTCGGGGAGCTCCCCGGCCCCCTCGGTCAGCTCCTCCTCCGGGACCCCGAGCGACGCCCAGTACGCCCGCCAGGTCTCGTACCCCTCCGGCGGCGGCTGCGGTACGTAGCGCAGGGCCGCCGCCCAGAAGCGGACCAGCCTCTGGGGGTCGGCGCAGTCGATGGTGAGCTGCAGGGTCATCTCCACGGGATCCATGGAACGAGCCTCCCAGGCGCCACTGACACCCGGGCCAACAGAACTGATCCGGCCGGGTGTTCGGCATGGCTACCGGCGAGTCGGGCCGTGGGGGAGAATCGGCGTGCCGGTGACGATCAAGGGGGCAACGCACAGATGACCACCACCCACGAGATTCCGGGTCCGGCGGGGCTACCGCTGCTCGGCTCGATGTTCGATCTCAGGAACGACGCTCTCGGCACCTTCCTCGCCTCCCAGCGTGCCCACGGAGACGTCGTCCGGATCACCGCGGGACCGCCCGGAGTGCGCGCCACGGTCTACGGGGTCTTCTCGGCCGAGGGCGTCCAGCAGGTCCTCGCCACCCAGTCCGCCAACTTCCGCAAGGACAACGCCTTTTACCAGGAGGTCCGCGAGTCCTTCGGCAACGGCCTGCTGACCAGCCAGGACGAGGACTACCTGCGGCAGCGACGGCTCGTCCAGCCGCTCTTCACCCGCCGCCGCGTCGACAGCTACGCCGAGGCCATCGCCGCCGAGGTCGCGACCGTCACCGAGGAGTGGCGCACCGCGGAGCGCTCCACCGTCGACGTCCTCGACGAGATGACCCGGCTCGCCCTGCGCGCCGTCGCCCGCATCCTCTTCGGCACGGACGTCGCGGCCGCCGTCGAGATCGTCGAGCGGGCCTTCCCGGTGATGGGCGACTACGTCCTGCGCCGCGGCTTCTCGCCCCTCAACCTTCCCCGCGACTGGCCCACCCCCGGCAACCGTCGCGCCGCGGCCGCGCACGACGAGCTGTACGCCGTCTGCGACCGGATCATCGCCGAGCGACGCGCGGCGGCGGGAGAGGGCGCGGGCGGTGACGCCGAGGCGCAGGACCTGCTGACCCTTCTCGCCGAGGCCGAGAGCGCGGAGGACGGCAGCTTCGACGCCGCCGAACTGCGCGAGCAGGTCCTCATCTTCCTGCTCGCCGGACACGAGACGACGGCCACCTCCCTCGGCTTCGCCCTCCACCTCCTCGCCCTCCACCCCGAGCAGCGCAAGCGGGCGCACGAAGAGGTCGACCGCGTCCTGGCCGGCCGCACCCCCGGCGCCGCCGACCTCGACGCCCTGCCGTACCTCACCCAGGTCCTCAAGGAGGCCATGCGGCTCTTCCCCGCGGGACCGGTCATCGGCCGCCGCGCGGTCGCCGCCACCGAGATCGACGGGCACACGATCCCGGCCGGCGCCGATGTGATCGTCGCCCCCTGGGTCACCCACCGGCACCCCGCGTACTGGGAGGACCCGGAGCGCTTCGACCCCGACCGCTTCACGCCCGAGGCCGAGGCGAGCCGCGCCCGCTACGCCTGGTTCCCCTTCGGCGGCGGCCCGCGCGCCTGCATCGGGCAGCACTTCTCGATGCTGGAGTCGGTCGTCGCGCTGGCGATGATCCTCCAGGCCTACGACCTGGAGGCGGTCGACACCGAGGTGCCGGTCACCTCGGCGATCACCCTGCGCGCCACCGGCCCGGCACGCTGCCGGATCCGGCCCCGTACGACGTAGCGGAGGACGGCGCGTCGGCCGCCCTGCCCCTGTCCCGGGGCAGGGCGGCCGACGCGTCAGCCCCGGGCCGCGACGACGACCGTCGCGTACAGCTCATCGGACGTGACCACCCTCGGCGTCAAGCCGTGCCCGGCGACCGTCTCGACGGCCCGGGCGGCCTGCCGCTCCGACGTCTCGACCAGCAGATGCCCGCCGGGCGCCATCCAGTCGGCGGCCTCGGCGGCCACCCTGCGCAGGACGTCGAGGCCGTCCGAGCCGCCGTCGAGCGCGACCAGCGGCTCGTGCTCGCGCGCCTCGGGCGGCAGCAGCGCGACGTCCTCGGTCGGTACGTACGGCACGTTGGCGACCAGCACCTCGACCCGGCCACGCAGCGCGTCGGGCAGCGCGGCGAAGAGGTCGCCCTCGAAGACCCGGCCGCCGCGCGGCTCGACATTGCGCCGGGCGCAGCGCACGGCGGCGGGCTCGATGTCCGAGGCGTACACCTCGGCGCCCTCGACGGCCGAGAGCAGCACCGCTCCCGCCGCCCCGGACCCGCAGCACAGATCGACGCACAGGGAGCCGGGCCGCGCCAGACCCACGGCGTGCTCGACGAGGAACTCCGTACGCCGCCGGGGCACGAACACCCCCGGATCGACGGCGACGCGCAGCCCGGCGAAGGCCGCCCAGCCCACGACGTGCTCGACGGGCAGACCGGCGGCCCGCCGCTCGATCATCGTGTCGAGCTCCTGGCCGCTGTGCGCCGTGGAGAAGAGGAGCTCCGCCTCGTCCTCGGCGAACACGCAGCCCGCGGCGCGGAGTCGGGAGACGGTGGTGGAACGAAGGGAGGGGGACGGGTCGATCGACATGGAACCTTCCGGGAAGCCGAGGGGCACTCCCGTGGTCACCTCTGTCGGGCGGACCACATGGTCGTCGAGGGGGAGCACCCTGCCTGCATGGCGTTGATGGGTCCCACCTCCTCGGTCGTCCTCTGCTGGAGCCGCTCAGATTACATGATCGACACGGTGTGGATCGTCCGACCGCGCCGCCGGATCAGGCGGGGAGCACCGCCTCGATGGCGGCGACGACCTCCGGGGCCTCCGGCTCGGTGCTCGGACGGAAGCGGGTGATCTGCCCGTCCCGGCCGATCAGGAACTTCTCGAAGTTCCACTGCACGTCCCCGGCCGCGCCCTCCGTGTCCGCGACCTGGGTCAGCTCCACGTAGAGCGGGTGACGGTCCTCGCCGTTCACGTCCGTCTTCTCCAGGAGCGGGAACGTCACGCCGTACGACGTGGAGCAGAAGGTCTGGATCTCCTCCGCGCTTCCCGGCTCCTGCCCGAGGAACTGGTTGCACGGCACACCGAGCACGGTGAAACCGCGGTCCCCGTACTGCTTCTGCAGCCGCTCCAGGCCCGCGTACTGCGGCGTCAGCCCGCACTTGGAGGCCACGTTGACCACCAGGACGGCCTGATCGCGGTAGTCGGCCAGCGAGATCGGGTCACCGGACAGGGTGCGCAGGGGGATGTCGTACAGGCTCATGAACAGCTCCTCGTCGAGACCGGGTATGCCTTCACCCTACGATCCCCGGCTACAGCTTCCGGAACAGTCCCTCCTGGACCACCGAGACCAGCAGCCTGCCCTCGCGGTCGTAGATCCGTCCGCGGGCCAGGCCCCGGCCGCCCGTCGCGATCGGGGACTCCTGGTCGTAGAGGAACCACTCGTCCGCGCGGAAGGGGCGGTGGAACCACATCGCGTGGTCCAGGGACGCCATGTCGAAGCCCCGCGGTCCCCAGAGCGGCTCGACGGGGATGCGGACCGCGTCCAGGAGCGTCATGTCGGAGGCGTACGTCAGCGCGCACGTGTGGACGAGCGGGTCGTCGCCGAGCGGGCCCACCGCGCGCATCCACACCGCGCTGCGCGGGTCCGCGTCCCTGACCTCGTCCTTGGTCCAGCGCAGCCGGTCCACGTAGCGGATGTCGAACGGCTGGCGCCGGGCCATCCGCTCCAGGGCCTCCGGCAGCGTGCCCAGGTGGTCGCGGATCTCGTCCGCGAGCTTCGGCAGGGTCTCCGGGTCCGTCATGTGGCGCGGCGGCAGCTGGTGCTCGAGGCCCGCCTCCTCCGGGAGGTGGAAGGAGGCGGTCAGATTGAAGATCGTCCGGCCCTGCTGGACCGCGGTCACCCGGCGGGTGGTGAAGGAACGCCCGTCCCGCACCCGCTCCACCTGGTAGACGATCGGGACGCCGGGGCGACCTGGGCGCAGGAAGTAGGAGTGCAGCGAGTGCACCGGCCGGTCGCCCTCCGTGGTGCGCCCGGCCGCGACCAGGGCCTGGCCGGCGACCTGTCCGCCGAAGACCCGTTGCAGCGACTCCTGCGGGCTCTGGCCGCGGAAGATGTTGACCTCGATCTGCTCCAGGTCGAGCAGGTCGACGAGGCTCTCGGCGGGGTTGGTCACCGTCTTCTCTCCTTAGAGCTGTCCCACGGACGTCAGGCGGACGATCGCCCGGCCCTCCTCGTCGGAGGCCGCGAGATCCACCTCCGCGCTGATGCCCCAGTCATGGTCGCCGTTCGGGTCGGCGAAGGTCTGCCGGACGCGCCACAGGCCGTGCGCCGCGTCCTCCTCGATGTTCAGCAGCTTCGGGCCGCGCGCGTCCGGACCCGTGCCGAGGTCGTCGTACTCGTCCCAGTACGCGTCCATCGCCTCGCCCCACGCGTCCGCGTCCCAGCCCGACTCGGCGTCCAGCTCGCCCAGCGCGTCCACGTTGTCCAGGGCCGCCAGCTCCACCCGGCGGAACATCGCGTTGCGGACCAGGACCCGGAAGGCGCGGGCGTTCGACGTGACCGGCTTGACCTGGTCGGCCTTCTCCTGCGCCTGCTCGGCCGTCTCGACCTCGGGGTTCGCCAGCTGCTCCCACTCGTCGAGGAGCGAGGAGTCCACCTGGCGCACCATCTCGCCCAGCCACTCGATCAGGTCCTGGAGGTCCTCGGTCTTCAGATCGTCCGGGATCGTGTGGTCCAGCGCCTTGTACGCGCTCGCCAGGTAGCGGAGCACGATGCCCTCGGTCCGCGCCAGCTCGTACCAGGACGTGAACTCCGTGAAGGACAGCGCCCGTTCGTACATGTCACGGATGACTGACTTCGGCGAGACCGGGTGGTCGCCCACCCACGGGTGGGACTTCCGGTACACGTTGTACGCGTGCCAGAGCAGCTCCTCCAGCGGCTTCGGGTACGAGATCTCCTGGAGCCGCTCCATGCGCTCCTCGTACTCGACGCCGTCCGCCTTCATCCGCCCGACGGCCTCGCCGCGCGCCTTGTTCTGCATGGCGGCCAGGATCTGGCGCGGGTCGTCGAGCGTCGACTCGACGACCGAGACCATGTCCAGGGCGTACGACGGGGATTCCGGGTCGAGCAGGTCGAACGCGGCGAGCGCGAACGTCGACAGCGGCTGGTTCAGCGCGAAGTCCTGCTGGAGGTCGACCGTGAGCCGGATCGTGCGGCCCTCGGCGTCCGGGGTGTCCAACTGCTCCACCACCCCGCCGTCGAGCAGCGATCGGTAGATCGCGATGGCCCGGCGGATGTGGCGCAGCTGCGCCTTGCGCGGCTCGTGGTTGTCCTCCAGAAGCTTGCGCATCGCCTCGAACGCGTTGCCCGGCCGGGCGATCACCGAGAGCAGCATGATGTTGGTGACCTTGAAGCGCGAGGTCAGCGGCTCGGGCTCGGCGGCGATCAGCTTCTCGAAGGTGGTGTCGCTCCAGGCGACGAACCCCTCCGGAGCCTTCTTGCGCACCACCTTGCGGCGCTTCTTCGGATCGTCGCCGGCCTTGGCGAGCGCCTTCTCGTTCTCGATGACGTGCTCGGGCGCCTGAGCGACCACGAAACCGGCCGTGTCGAAGCCCGCCCGGCCCGCCCGGCCCGCGATCTGGTGGAACTCGCGCGCGCGGAGCGTGCGCACCCGGTTGCCGTCGTACTTCGTCAGGGCCGTGAACAGCACCGTACGGATGGGCACGTTGACGCCCACGCCGAGCGTGTCCGTCCCGCAGATCACCTTCAGCAGACCGGCCTGCGCCAGCTTCTCCACCAGGCGCCGGTACTTCGGCAGCATGCCGGCGTGGTGCACACCGATGCCGTGGCGCACATAGCGCGAGAGGTTCTGGCCGAACTTGGTGGTGAAGCGGAAGTTGCCGATCAGCTCGGCGATCTTGTCCTTCTCCTCCCGCGAGCACATGTTGATGCTCATCAGCGACTGCGCCCGCTCGACGGCCTGCGCCTGGGTGAAGTGGACGATGTAGACGGGAGCCTGCTTGGTCTCCAGGAGCTCCGTCAGAGTGTCCGTGATCGGCGTGAGCCGGTACTCGTACGAGAGCGGCACCGGCCGGGTCGCGGAGCGGACCACCGAGGTCGGGCGGCCCGTGCGCCGGGTGAGGTCCTTCTCGAACATCGACATGTCGCCGAGCGTCGCCGACATCAGGACGAACTGCGCCTGCGGCAGCTCGAGGAGCGGGATCTGCCAGGCCCAGCCGCGGTCCGGCTCCGCGTAGAAGTGGAATTCGTCCATCACGACCTGGCCGATGTCGGCGTACTTGCCGTCGCGCAGCGCGATCGAGGCCAGCACCTCCGCCGTACAGCAGATGATGGGCGCGTCGGCGTTCACCGAGGCGTCGCCGGTCAGCATGCCGACGTTCTCGGTGCCGAAGAGCTTGCACAGGTCGAAGAACTTCTCCGACACCAGGGCCTTGATCGGCGCGGTGTAGAAGGTCACCTGGTCATTGGCCAGCGCCGCGAAATGCGCCCCCGCAGCGACCAGGGACTTTCCCGATCCGGTGGGGGTCGACAAGATCACGTTCGCTCCGGAGACCACCTCGATCAGCGCCTCCTCCTGGGCCGGGTAGAGCGTGATGCCCCGGTCCTCCGCCCATGAGGAGAAAGCCTCGAAGAGGGCGTCGGGGTCGGCGTTCGGCGGCAGCTGATCGATAAGGGTCACGCCCCCATCTTGCCTGGATTCCGCTCGGATGAGGGAACCGGCCACCGGCTCGAAGATCACGGACGATACGCTGTCGCGTCGACCGGCCGTCAACTGAGCGCCGGCACCGGAGGAATGGGGCGGGAACAAGCATGATGGGACCGGCGCACTCGCTGTCCGGAGCGGCGGCCTGGCTGGGCGTCGGGGCGGCGGCGGCCGCCGCGGGCCACCCGATGCCGTGGCCGGTTGTCGTCGTCGGAGCGCTCATCTGCGCGGGCGCGGCGCTCGCCCCGGACCTCGATCACAAGTCCGCGACCATCTCGCGGGCCTTCGGGCCGATCTCCAAGGGCCTGTGCGAGATCGTCGACAAGCTCTCGTACGCCGTCTACAAGGCGACCCGCTCCACCGCCGACCCCCGCCGGTCGGGCGGCCACCGCACGCTGACCCACACCTGGCTCTGGGCGGTCCTCATCGGCGCCGGAGCCTCGGCCCTGGCCATCACGGGCGGCCGCTGGGCCGTTCTCGGCATCCTCTTCGTCCACCTCGTGCTCGCGGTGGAGGGCCTGCTGTGGCGGGCGGCCCGGATGTCGAGCGACGTCCTGGTCTGGCTGCTCGGCGCCACCAGCGCGTGGATCCTCGCGGGCGTCCTGGACCAGCCGGGCAACGGCGCGGACTGGCTCTTCACCGCGCCCGGGCAGGAGTACCTCTGGCTGGGCCTGCCCATCGTCCTGGGCGCCCTGGTGCACGACATCGGCGACGCTCTGACGGTCTCGGGCTGCCCGATCCTGTGGCCGATCCCGGTGGGCCGCAAGCGGTGGTACCCGGTCGGACCGCCGAAGGGGATGCGGTTCCGCGCGGGCAGCTGGGTGGAGCTGAAGGTGCTGATGCCGGCGTTCATGCTGCTCGGCGGCGTGGGCGGCGCCTCGGCGCTGGGGTACCTCTAGCGGGTAGGGCCGGCGCCGGACCGGCCGGCCGGCGGCAGCTCGGGGACATCGCCCCGGGCGAGCGCACCGGTCGCATCGGCGTCGGCGTCGGCGCCGACCCGGCCGGTCGGACTGCGGGGCGGGTCGACCCGGCCGGTCCGACCGCCCCCCTGGTCAGCCGTGCCACGACCTCCACAGCGCCGCGTACGCTCCGTCCGCCGTCACCAGCTCGTCGTGGCTGCCCAGCTCGCTGATGCGACCCTCCTCGACCACCGCGATCACGTCCGCGTCGTGCGCGGTGTGCAGCCGGTGGGCGATCGCGACGACCGTGCGGCCGTCCAGGACCCGGGCGAGCGAGCGCTCCAGATGGCGCGCCGCCCGCGGGTCCAGGAGCGAGGTCGCCTCGTCCAGGACCAGCGTGTGCGGGTCCGCGAGCACCAGCCGCGCGAGGGCGATCTGCTGGGCCTGGGCCGGGGTGAGCGCGAGCCCGCCCGAGCCGACCTCGGTGTCCAGGCCCTCGTCGAGCCCCCGCGCCCAGCCGTCCGCGTCGACCGCGCCGAGCGCCGCCCACAGCTCGGCGTCCTCCGCGCCCGTCCGCGCGAGCAGCAGGTTGTCCCGGAGCGATCCGACGAAGACATGGTGCTCCTGGTTCACCAGAGCCACGTGCTCCCGGACACGCTCCGCGGGCATCTTCGCCAGCTCGGCCGCGCCCAGCGTGACCGTGCCGGTCCGCGGGGCGTAGATCCCCGCGAGCAGCCGGCCGAGCGTCGACTTGCCCGCGCCGGACGGGCCGACTAGGGCGAGCCGGGTCCCCGGGGCGACGTCCATCGACACCCGGTGCAGCACGTCGACGCCCTCGCGGTAGCCGAAGCGCACCTCGTCGGCCCGGACGTCCCGGCCCTCGGGGCGCAGGGCCCCGTCGCCGGCGTCCGGCTCGATGTCCCGGACGCCGACGAGCCGGGCGAGCGACACCTGGGCGACCTGGAGCTCGTCGTACCAGCGCAGGATGATCCCGACCGGCTCGACCAGCATCTGGGCGAGCAGCGCCCCCGTGGTCAGCTCGCCCACGTCGATCCACCCGCGCAGGACGAACACGCCGCCCAGCATGAGGACACCGGCCAGCACCAGGGTGTGGGTGAGGTTGATGACCGGGAAGAGGACCGAGCGCAGACCCAGCGTGTACCGCTCCCACGCCGTCCACTCCTGGATGCGCCGGTCGGAGAGCGCGACCCGGCGGGCACCGAGGCGGTGTGCCTCGACGGTGCGGCCCGCGTCGACGGTCTCGGCGAGCGCGGAGGCGACCGCCGCGTAGCCGGCGGC
Source organism: Streptomyces sp. NPDC022552 (assembly GCF_055561875.1). Taxonomy (NCBI): domain Bacteria; kingdom Bacillati; phylum Actinomycetota; class Actinomycetes; order Kitasatosporales; family Streptomycetaceae; genus Streptomyces; species Streptomyces sp. NPDC022552. The sequence continues at coordinate 408,555 of NZ_JBVHGJ010000004.1, read as the reverse complement.
CTCGGAGCGGTACGCCGAAGGGGCCCGCTTGAAGTACCACCGGCAGCCGACGATCAGCAGCGGCGCGGCGATCAGCAGGGAGAGCGCGAGCGGCGGCGCCGTCGCGGCCAGCCCGCCGATCAGCAGACCGGCCCACACCACACCGACGGCGAGCTGCGGCACGGCCTCGCGCATCGCGTTGGCCAGCCGGTCGATGTCCGTGGTGATACGGGACAGCAGGTCGCCGGTCCCGGCCCGCTCGAGGACTCCCGGCGGCAGCCCGACCGACCGTACGAGGAAGTCCTCGCGCAGGTCCGCCAGCATCTCCTCGCCCAGCATCGCGCCGCGCAGCCGCACCATCCGCACGAACAGGGTCTGGACGACGAGGGCGAGCGCGAACAGGGCGACCGTACGCCCCAGTTGGAGGTCGCGCCCGCCTTCGGAGAGGCGCTCGACGAGCGAGCCGAGCAGGTACGGGCCCACCATCGAGGCGGACACCGCGACCGCGTTGACGCCGACGAGCAGCGCGAACGCCGCGCGATGGCGGCGCAGCAGATCGCGTACATAGGTGCGTACGGTCGTGGCCGTGCCGACGGGCAGGGTCGTCGCCGAGGTCGGGGCCCCCGGGTCGTACGCCGGTGGCGCCAGGCCGATCATGCCGACTCTCCTTCCAGCTCTGCTTCTTCCAGTCCTGCTTCTTCCAGCTCTGCTTCCAAGGCCTGTTCCTCGTCGGTGTCGCGCGTGACGACGGCGCGGTAGCGCGGTTGGGTACGCAGCAGTTCGCGGTGCGTACCGACAGCCACCACCTCGTCGTCGTGGACGAGGGCCACCCGGTCGGCCCGGTCGAGCAGGAGCGGCGAGGAGGCGAGGACGACCGTCGTACGGCCCTCGCGCAGCCCTCGCACCCCCTCGGCGACCCGCGCCTCGGTGTGCGAGTCGACCGCCGAGGTCGGCTCGTCGAGGACGAGCACCTCCGGGTCGGTCACCAGGGAACGGGCCAGGGCCAGGCGCTGGCGCTGGCCGCCGGAGAGCGACCGGCCGCGCTCGGTGATCCGGGTCCTCATCGGATCGCCCTCGGTGTCGACGGACGCCTGTGCGAGCGCGTCGAGGACGTCCCCGCAATGGGCCGCCGCGAGGGCGTCCTCCGGCCTGACCGTGCCCGAGGAGGGCACGTCGAGCAGCTCGTGGAGCGTGCCGGAGAGCAGGACCGGGTCCTTGTCCTGGACCAGTACGGCCGTACGGGCCGCGCCCAGGTCCAGTTCGTCGAGCGGCACTCCGCCGAGCAGGACCGAGGTGTGCCCCTCGCCCGCCTCGGTGGGGTGGCCGCCGAGCCGGTCCGCGAGCCTGCCGGCCGCGTCCGGGTCGCCGCAGACGACCGCCGTGAGGAGGCCGGCGGGGGCGAGGAGCCCGGTGACGGGGTCGTACAGGTCGCCCGTCGCCCTGCCGTGCTCGTCCGCCGTCGTGGTGGTGGTCCGGGCCAGCGACAGCACCCGGGCCGCGCGCTTGGCGGACGGCCGGGAGAAGGAGTACGCCATGGCGATCTCCTCCACATGGCGCAGAGGATGCAGCATCAGCGCCACCGCGCTGTAGACGGTGACCAGTTCGCCGACGGCGATCCGCCCGTCGAGCGCGAGCCTCGCTCCGTACGCGAGCACGCCCACGAGGAGCAGACCCGGGAGCAGGACCTGCACGGCCGCGATCAGGGCCCACATCCGGGCGCTGCGGACGGCGGCGTGCCGGACCTCCTGCGACGCGGACCGGTAGCGGGCGAGGAACAGCTCCTCGCCGCCGATGCCGCGCAGCACCCGCAGCCCGGCCACGGTGTCCGAGGCCAGCTCGGTGGCCCGGCCCGCCTTCTCACGCTGGATGTCGGCCCTGCGGGTGGCGCGGGGGAGCAGCGGCAGGACGGCCAGCGCGAGCACCGGCAGGCCCACCGCCACCACCACGCCGAGCGTCGGCTCGTATACCACCAGACCGACACAGACCACGACCATCGTCAGCGCGGCCGCGGCGAAGCGGGACAGCGCCTCGACGAACCAGCCGATCTTCTCGACGTCTCCCGTGGAGACGGCCACGACCTCGCCCGCGGCGACCCGCCGGGTCAGGACGGAGCCCAGCTCGGCGGTCTTGCGCGAGAGCAGTTGCTGGACGCGCGCCGCGGCGGTGATCCAGTTGGTGACGGCCGTGCGGTGGAGCATCATGTCGCCGATGGCGATGCCCGCGCCGAGCAGCGCGAGCAGGCCGCCCGCGAGCGCGAGCCGTCCGCCGTCACGGTCCACGACCGCTTGGACGGCTAGTCCGACCGCGAGCGACAGACCGGCGATGCTGAGCTGGAGCAGCAGCCCCCACAGGAGGGAGCCGACCTGCCCGCCGAGTTGGTTGCGGCCGAGCCAGAGGAGGAACCGGGTGCCCGAGCGGACATCGGGGACGCCTGGATCGGCATACGGTAGATCGCGAATCTTCATGTCGTCCCAGGGCTTTCCGGGTCTCTTCGCCGGTTGGCGCAAACCGTGCAAGGTTCGCGCCGTGGGACGGCCTCCTGCAATCGATTTATTCGCGAAGGCGCACAGAACGCGCCAAGGTCGCACACGCCCTCTGGACGCCTCCCACCCCCCGCGCTTCACTCGCGACCCATGAGACTTCAGAAGATCATGAGCATGATCGGTGGCCTCGCCCTGGCCGCCGGCGCCCTGCTCACGGCGCACCCGGCGGCCGCGATCGTCCCGGCCGACCGGCCCCCGGCCGCCCCGGCCGATCCGCCGCCCGCCGAGTTCGGCAGCGACTGGCACGACCCGCTGACCGCCGACCCGCCGGTGACCAAGCCGCCCACCCGATCCTGCGAGGTCCTGCTCGCGGCGGCCCAGTTCCGCGATTTCACGCCGTACCAAGGGAGTTACGCACCCCCCGAGGAGTGCGGCACGCGCTGGAGCAAGGTCGTCCTGCGCCTCGACGGAGAGGTGAAGGGACGTCAGTACGACCGGCTCGGTCATCTCTCCGTCGGCGGCGTGGAGATCCTCCGCACCTCCACGCCCCAGCCCTCGCCCGACGGCATCCGCTGGTCGGTGGAGAAGGACGTCACCCGCTACCGCGACACGCTCGCCCGCCCCCAGCCGGTCGAGATGCTCATCGGCAATGTCGTGAACGAGACGTACACCGGCGTCCTCGACGTCCGTGTCACGCTCACCTTCCACGCCGCCCGAGGCTCGGTGAAGCCCGCTGCGGACACGCCCGACCGGGTGATGCCGCTCGACTCCACGAGCCTGACCACCCCGCGCAACACCGAACGCATCCTCGCCGAGGTGTACGCGACAGGCTCCGGCGGCGGCTGCGAGGAGTACTGGTACCTGACCGTGCCCGACGCGGCCCCGTACTCCTGCAAGGCGACCGACGGGCCGTACCGCGAGGTCCGGATCTCCGTCGACGGACGGACGGCGGGCATCGCCGCCCCCTTCCCGACCGTCTGGACGGGTGGCTGGTCCAACCCCTTCCTCTGGTACGTCACCCCCGGCCCGCGCGCCTTCGACGTGCAGCCGATCGTCTACGACCTGACCCCGTTCGCGGGCCTCCTCAACGACGGTCGCGCCCACCGGGTCGAGGTGTCGGTCGCGGGCGTCCCCGCGGGGCAGACCGGCTGGAGCACCCCGACCAACATCCTGCTCTGGCAGGACGAGGGCCGAGCCGTGGTCACCGGAGGGCTCGACCGTCACCACGAGACCGCGCCGCGCAACTCCTCGGTGCACACGCCGGGTTCGGAACACCGGCTCGACACCGAAGGCGGGCACGCCCTGACCGTCGCCGGGCATCTGAACACCTCGCACGGCCGCGTCGACACCACCGTCACGCGGACCCTGGCGCACACCTCCGTGCACCGCTGGGCCGAGAGCGAGAACCCCGACGCGCTCACCGCACGGTGGACCGACGACGAGACCGTGACCGTCGGACGCACGAGCACCCGCACCCACCGCACGTACACGATGGATGGCGAGACGACCATCGGCGCGGGCGACCGCCTGCGGACCGTGCTGGCACTCGGCGACCGCGCCCGCACCGAGGTCGTACGGGGCGGCAAGCGGCTCTCCTGGTCGCACCTCGACCACAGCTACGCCGGTGACGCCACCTACACCACCGGTGTGCCGCGCGACCAGCGGCACGCGGTCGGGACGACGTCCGACCGCTACCGGCTCCACGGCTCCGACGGCTGCTACGACCGCGGCGTGAGAACGGCGCAGGGGACGGTCACGGAGGACCGGCTACGCTGCTGAGCCGCGCTGGGACCGGTGACGTGCGGCGGGGCCCGGCCTGTGCGGCCGGGCCCCGCGTCGCTACGCCGGTCGGGTCGAGTCCACGCCGGACCGCGACTTCCTCCACTCACCGCGGGTGAAGTCCGGGATCGCCTGGGGCGCGCCCTTCGCCTTGATCGAGGCGTGGCTCAGCGGCACCGGAGCCGTCCACACCGCCGCGTCGTAGACGTCGAAGTCGGGGACCAGACCGAGCTGCATGGTCTGCATCAGCCGGTAGACCATGATGTAGTCCATCCCCCCGTGCCCGCCGGGCGGATTGGCGTGCTCCTTCCAGAGCCAGTGGTCGAACTCCGTGGCGTACGCCCCGAAGTCGCCCCACTGGTGTCCCTGGTGGTCCGGCTCCAGATAGATCCGGGCCGGGTAGTCCTCGAACACGCCCCGGGTGCCGCCCAGGCTGTTGATCCTGCTGTACGGGTGCGGGGTCGAGACGTCGTGTTCCAGCCGGATCACGCGCCCCTTCGCCGTCTGGACCAGACTGATCGTCCGGTCGCTCCCGACGTACGTCTCCTTCCAGCTCGGGTCACCCGGCGGCATGTTCTCCGCCCGGTACTGGGCGAGCCCCAGTGCCGGTGTCCCGAAGCTGCTGATGCTGACCACGCGGTCGCCCCGGTTGACGTCCATGTAGTTGGCGACCGGACCGAAGCCGTGGTTGGGATAGAGATCGCCCCGCAGCTTGGTGTGCCAGATCCGGCGCCAGGGGCCCTCGTAGTACGTCGGCGAGAACATCAGTTCGCGCAGATCGTGGTTGTACGCCCCGGCCCCGTGCAGCAGATCCCCGAACCTGCCCGCGTGGGCCATCCGCAGGACCCGCATCTCGTTGCGGCCGTAGCAGCAGTTCTCGAGCTGCATGCAGTGGCGGCGGGTCTGCTCGGAGAGGTCGACCAGCTCCCACAGGTCTTCGAGCGTCATGGCGATCGGACACTCCACGCCGACGTGCTTGCCGTTCAGCATCGCCGCCCGCGCCATCGCGAAGTGGAGTTCCCAGGGCGTCGCGACATAGACGAAGTCGAGGTCCGAGCGCTTGCAGAGGTTCTCGTAGTCGTCCTCGCCCTTCGTGTACACGGCGGGGGAGGGCTGTCCGGCGGCGACGACCTTGGCCGCGGCACGCTCCGTCTTGTCCTTGACCGGGTCGCAGATCGCGACCACCCGCACCCAGGGGAGCGCGAGGAAGAGGTCGATCATGCTGCCGCCCCGGTTGCCGAGGCCGACGATTCCGACCCGGACCGTGGAGCGCCGCCCGAAGGGGACGCCGACCATGGTGGCGCCTCTGCGCCGCGGAGTCCGGGCGGCCTCGGCGGCGGCTGCGGCACCTTCGGGCGAGGCGGCCCCGGGCGAGGCGGCCTCGGCGTTGCCGGCGCCCAGGGCGCCGAGGCCGATGCCCGCTCCCGCGACCCCGGCCGTGGTCCGCAGGACGGAGCGACGGCTCGGTGGCTGCGGTGCGTTGTCGTTCATGGAACCTCCAGTAGCTGTGTGCACGGCTGGCTCATGAATCCCGCTCAGGACCCTGGCCGTTGAGACTGGTGGTGCGCAAGGGCGCGGATTGGATTCTTCCGACGGGTAGTTGGACTCTTCCATTCCGGGTCGCCGGACCATGCGGACGACGAGGGTCCCTCACCCACATGGGGTAAGGGACCCTCGTCGTACCGGACGGGTCGTCAGAGCTCCGTCGGAAAGGCCGTGTCACGTCGGCCGTGTCGCACGCTCCAGCGCCAGGAGTACGGACTGGTAGCTCCGGCCCGTGGCCCGCTCCATGCCGATCTCACACATCCGGTTCGCGGACAGATGCAGGTCGAACGGGCGTGCCGTCACCTCGGACGCCTCACGCGCGGTGGCCGAATCCGTCAGCTCCGGATGGAGCATGCCCCGGTCTCCGGCGAAGGCGCAGCAGCCCGCGTCGGCCGGCACGACGACCTCCTCGGCACAAACCCGGGCCAGCGCCGTCAGCTGTTCCTCGTCCCCCAGATGCCGCATGGAACAGGTCGGATGCACCACCGCCGAGCCCACCGTGCGGCGCACGTCGAGTCGGGGCAGCAGCTCGTCCGCCGCCCACACCAGTGAGTCGACGACCGTCAGCTCCGCGTGCAACTTCCGGTTGTCGTCGGTGAGATACGGCACCACCTCGTCGGCGATCCCGAGCGTGCAGGAGGACGCGTCGACCACCAGCGGCAGCCGGCCGCCCGCCGTCCAGCCCCAGGCCGCCTCGACGATCCGGTTGGCCATCACCTCGTTGCCGCGTTCGTACCCCTTCGAGTGCCAGATCGTGGCGCAGCACGTACCGGCCACGTCGTCCGGGATCCACACGGGCCGCCCCGCCCGGCCGGCGAGGGCCACCATCGCGTCGGGGAGGGACGGCCCGCGCACGCCCTCCGGCGAGCCGAAGATCCGGTTCACACAGGCCGGGTAGTAGACGGCGACCGCCGCAGGGCGGTGGGTGCGGGGGAGGCGGCGCGCGGCCGCGCCCGGGATCTCCGGCAGCCACTCCGGTACGAGATCGGGCCGCACCGCCCTGCGCGCCGCGCCGGTCACCGCCCCCAGGGCGCGGTCGCCGATCCGGTCGGCCGCCGCGACGGCGAGGCGGGCCGCGGCCTCCACGGCACGGAAGTTCCTGGCCGCGAGCGCCGCGATCCGCTCCTCGCGCGGCGAGTGGCGCTGATGGCGGAACTCCTTCATCAGCGCCCCGGTGTCGATCCCGACCGGGCAGGCCAGCTTGCACGTGGAGTCACCGGCGCAGGTGTCCACGGCGTCGTAGCCGTACGACTCCAGCAGGCTCGCCTCCACGGCCGAGCCGTCGCTCTGCCGCATCATCTCCCGGCGCAGCACGATGCGCTGGCGGGGAGTGGTCGTCAGGTCCTGGCTGGGACAGGTCGGTTCGCAGAAGCCGCACTCGATGCACGGGTCGGCGATCGCCTCCACCTTCGGGATCGTCTTGAGACCACGGAGGTGTGCCTGCGGGTCACGGTCGAGGACGATCCGCGGCGCGAGCACGCCGTCGGGATCGATGACCTCCTTGGTCCGCCACATCAGTTCCGTCGCCTTCGCGCCCCACTCCAGCTCCAGGAAGGGGGCGATGTTGCGGCCGGTGGCGTGCTCGGCCTTGAGCGAGCCGTCGAACCGCTCCACCGTCAGCTTGCAGAACTCGTCCATGAACCCGGCGTACCGCGCCACGTCCCGGGGGTCGGCCGCGTCGAAGGCCAGCAGGAAGTGCAGGTTGCCGTGGGCGGCATGACCGGCCACGGCCGCGTCGAAACCGTGCCGGGCCTGCAGCTCGAGGAGGTCGGCGCAGGCGTCCGAGAGCCGGTCCGGCGGTACGGCGAAGTCCTCGGTGATCAGTGTCGTACCGGACGGACGCGAGCCGCCCACCGCGGTCACGAACGCCTTGCGGGCCTTCCAGTACCCGGCGATCGTTCCCGGGTCGCGGGTGAACGCGTTGTCCACCGAGGCGACCGGGGCGACGAGCTCGAGCCCTTCGAGGGCCGCCGCGGCGGCCCGCTCGTACGCCTCCTGCGCGGCAGTGTCCGCGGCGCGGAACTCCACGAGCAGCGCCGTCGTCTCCCTGGGCAGCTCCGCCCAGTCGGCGGGGACCCCGGAGACGCTGACCGAGGCGCGCAGGGTGTTGCCGTCCATCAGCTCGACCGCGATCGCCCCCGCCTCGTTGAAGCGAGGCACGGCGGCGGCCGCGGCGGGCAGCGAGGGGAAGAACAGCAGTGCGGTGGAGACCCGCCGCTCCAGCGGGAGCGTGTCGAAGACGACCTCCGAGATGAAGCCGAACGTCCCCTCCGAGCCGACCATCAGGCCGCGCAGGATCCGCACGGGCGTGTCGCCGTCCAGGAAGGCGTCCAGGCGGTAGCCGTTGGTGTTCTTGATGGCGTACTTGGCGCGGATCCGGGCGACCAGCTCCGGATCGGCCTCGATCTCGGCCTTGAGCTCCATCAGCCCGGCGCACAGCCGGGGCTCGGCGCGCGCGAGCTCCTCGTCGGCGGCCGGGTGGCCGGTGTCGACGACGGTGCCGCTGGGCAGCACGAACGTGAGCGAGGCGACCGTACGGTACGAGTTCCTGGTCGTCCCGGCCGTCATGCCCGAGGCGTTGTTGGCGACGACTCCGCCGATCGTGCAGGCGACGGCGCTCGCGGGGTCGGGCCCGAGGACCCGGCCGTGGCGGGCGAGGGCGGCGTTGGCCCGGGCGACCGTGGTGCCGGGGCGGATCCGGGCGCGGGCGCCGCCGTCGAGGACGTCGACCCCCGACCAGTGGCGGCGCACGTCGACGAGGATGTCCTCCCCCTGCGCCTGCCCGTTCAGGCTCGTCCCGGCCGCCCGGAAGACGACCTCGCGGCCCTTGCCGTGGGCGTAGGAGAGGAGGGCGGAGATGTCGTCGATGTCCTCGGCGACCACCACGACCTGCGGCACGAAGCGGTAGGGGCTGGCGTCGGAGGCGTACCGCACCAGGTCGGAGATCTTCGAGAGGACCTTCTCGGGGCCGAGGAGCGCGACCAGCTCCTCCCGCATCAGGCGCGGTGTCCCCCGGGACTGGAGATCGGGGACCCGGTCGGGGGCCGGAGTCCGCTTCGTACCGGTGCGCAGGGCCCGTGGGTTCGGCTCCAGCAGTGGCATGTCACGGCTCCCCTCGGCGCCCCGGCGCCCGCGCGGTCAGCAGCGGCGCTCCGGCACGTGGTCGACCAGAGCGGACAGCAGACCTCCGAGCACCTCGCGCTGATCGACGGTCAATGGAGCAAGGATGTCCTCTGCGGCGGCCCTGCGCGCGCTCCGCAACGCGCGGAGCGTCTCCCGTCCGTCGTCGGTGAGCTCGATCCTGACCACACGTCTGTTCGTCGGATCGGGGACGCGGCGCACCCGGCCGGCGGCTTCCAGACCGTCCACCAGGCTCGTGACGGCGCGGGGGACGACCTCGAGGCGCTCGGCGAGATCGGCCATCCGGGGCGGGTGGTCGTAGTGCGCGACCGTGCGCAGCAGCCGGGACTGGGCGGGGGTGATGCCGACCGGCTCGAGCAGCCGCTTCTGGCTGCGCTGCAGCCGTCGGGTGAGGCGCAGCAGCTGCTCGGCGAGAAGGCCGTCGGCGTCGGGGGTGTTCATGGAGGGAACATTATCAGGACCTTGTTCATTGTGAGTATAGGTAACAATGAGCTATGCTCTGATCGACTTGACGACTCTCACCTCTCGTAGGAGCCCATGCGTCACCACGAAGAGTCCGAATGGACACCTCCACCGCGCGATCCCGCGCAGCCGAAGGAGCCCGCGCAGACGCGGCGCATCCTGCGGCTCTTCCGTCCGTACCGCGGCCGGCTCGCCGTCGTCGGCCTGCTCGTCGGGGCCTCGTCCCTGGTGACGGTGGCGTCGCCGTTCCTCCTCAAGGAGATCCTCGACACCGCGATCCCGCAGGGCCGCACCGGGCTGCTGAGCCTGCTCGCCCTCGGCATGATCGTCACCGCCGTGATGACGAGCGTCTTCGGCGTGCTCCAGACCCTCATCTCCACCACCGTCGGCCAGCGCGTGATGCACGACCTGCGCACCGCGGTCTACGCCCAGCTGCAACGCATGCCGCTGGCCTTCTTCACCCGGACGCGCACCGGCGAGGTCCAGTCCCGGATCGCCAACGACATCGGCGGCATGCAGGCGACGGTCACCTCGACCGCCACCTCCCTCGTCTCGAACCTGACCGCCGTGGTCGCCACCGTCGTCGCGATGCTCGCGCTCGACTGGCGGCTCACCGTCGTGTCGCTGCTCCTGCTGCCGGTCTTCGTCTGGATCAGCCGCCGGGTCGGCCGCGAGCGCAAGAGGATCACCACCCAGCGGCAGAAGCAGATGGCCGTCATGGCCGCGACCGTCACCGAGTCGCTCTCCGTGAGCGGCATCCTGCTCGGCCGCACCATGGGCCGTTCCGACTCGCTGACCAAGTCCTTCGCCGAGGAGTCCGAGCGCCTCGTCGACCTCGAAGTGCGCTCCTCCATGGCCGGGCGCTGGCGGATGTCGACGATAGGCATCGTCATGGCCGCCATGCCCGCGCTGATCTACTGGGCCGCGGGCTTCGCCCTCCAGGCCGGAGGCCCGGCCATCTCGCTGGGCACGCTCGTCGCCTTCGTCTCGCTCCAGCAGGGTCTCTTCCGGCCGGCCGTGAGCCTGCTGTCCACCGGCGTCCAGATGCAGACCTCCCTCGCCCTCTTCCAGCGGATCTTCGAGTACCTCGACCTCCCCGTCGACATCACCGAGCCCGAGAACCCGGTCCGGCTGGAGAAGATCAGCGGCGAGGTGACGTTCGAGAACGTCGACTTCCGCTACGACCCCGAGGGCCCCGGCCGTCCGACGCTCGACTCCATCGACCTCGCCGTCCCGGCCGGCGGCAGCCTCGCCGTCGTCGGACCGACCGGATCGGGCAAGTCCACCCTCAGCTATCTGGTGCCCCGGCTCTACGACGTGACCGGCGGCCGCGTCCTGATCGACGGCGTCGACGTCCGCGACCTCGACTTCGAGACCCTCGCCCGCGCGGTCGGCGTGGTCTCCCAGGAGACGTACCTCTTCCACGCCTCCGTCGCGGACAACCTGCGCTTCGCCAAGCCCGACGCCACGGACGAGGAGATCCGCGCCGCCGCCCGCGCCGCGCAGATCCACGACCACATCGCCGACCTGCCCGAGGGGTACGACACCCTCGTCGGCGAGCGCGGCTACCGCTTCTCGGGCGGCGAGAAGCAGCGACTCGCGATCGCCCGCACCATCCTGCGCGACCCGCCCGTGCTCATCCTCGACGAGGCGACCAGCGCGCTGGACACCCGTACCGAACACGCGGTGCAGCAGGCGATCGACGCCCTCTCCGCCGGACGGACCACCATCACCATCGCCCACCGGCTCTCCACCGTCCGGGACGCGGACCAGATCATGGTCCTCGAAGCCGGCCGGATCGCCGAGCGCGGCACCCACGACGAACTCCTCGCCAGCGACGGCCGGTACGCGGCCCTGGTGCGCCGCGACGAACACACGAACGCGGGAGCGGTTGTTCCCCAGAACGTGTGATCGTTTCCGATTCCGTTGCTCAACTCCCTTGTGACGGCTGATGATTACGGTGCGCAAGCGACGGGCTGCAGACCGCGACCGCGCACTGTCCCACGGATGTCGCACAGACGTCCCACAGATGCACCCTGCACAAGGAGAACGCACCACCATGAACGTCATCACCAACCTGCTCGCCGGCGTCTTCCACTTCCTGGGCTGGCTCGTCTGACCCTCACGCCCGACAGGAAAGCGGCGCCGTCGGCCCCCCGTCCCAGGGGGTCGGCGGCGCCGCCGCATGTGCGGGGCTCCCCGGTTTCGCGGGTGGTCCGGGTTAGCGTGCGCTCATGACGCATCGGTCCTGGCAGCCCGAACACCGTCGCCGCCGCCCCCGGCTCACCCGGCTCGGCCGGTTCGCCCTGCTCCTGGGGGCGGGCATCGCCGTGGCCGCGGCGATCACCATCCCCTTGATGCTGCTCTTCGGCGAGGACGAGCGCGCCCCGGTTCCCCTTCCCGAGAAGCAGCGGACCCTGCTCGTCCCCGAGGGCTGGCGGGCAGGCCAGGTGTATGCCGCCGTCGACCGCTCGCTCGGCCTCTCCGAGGGCACCACCCGCAGCGTCGCGGACGCCCCGGCCACCGCCCTCGGTCTGCCGGCCGCCGCCCAGGGGAACCCCGAGGGGTACCTCTTCCCGGCGACGTACCCGGTGGCTGCCGAGACGACCCCGGAGAGCCTGCTGACGTACATGGTCCGGACGGCGGGGAAACGCTTCGGCGCCGACCACATCACCGCGGGCGCCCAGCGCAACGGGGTGAGCGTCCACCAGACGGTGATCATCGCCAGCATCGTGCAGGCGGAGGCCGACACCGACGAGGACATGGGCAAGGTCGCCCGCGTCGTCTACAACCGCCTCGCCAAGGGCATGGCCCTCCAGATGGACTCCACGCTGAACTACGCCATGGGGCGCTCCACCGTCGACACCACCCACGCCGACACCAAGATCGACAGCCCGTACAACACGTACGAGCGTCCCGGCCTGCCGCCCACCCCGATCGGCAACCCGGGGGAGCAGGCGATGTCGGCGTCGATCGAACCCGCCGAAGGCGACTGGCTGTACTTCGTGACCGTGAAGCCGGGGGACACCCGGTTCACCGCCGACTACGCCGAACACCATGCGAACGTCGAGGAGTTCAACGCGCACCGCCGCACGGCGAAGCAGGGCTGACCTACGCGGTCGCCACGGGCTCCCGTTCCAGCAGGCGGCGGATCTCGGTGACGGCCGCCCGCCCGGCCCGGTTGGCGCCGATAGTCGACGCCGAGGGCCCGTAGCCGACGAGATGGACGCGCTCGTCCCGTACCGCCCGTGTGCCCTCCACCCGGATGCCGCCGCCCGGCTCGCGGAGCCTGAGCGGGGCGAGGTGGTCGATGGCGGCCCGGAAGCCGGTCGCCCAGAGGATCACATCCGCGTCGACGGTCCGGCCGTCGGCCCAGGCCACCCCGGTCGGCGTGATCCGGTCGAACATCGGGTTGCGGTCCAGGACGCCGCTCTCCCGTGCCCTGCGGATCGCGTCGGTGAGCGGCAGCCCGGTCACGGAGACGACGCTCTGCGGCGGCAGACCGCGCCGGACCCGCTCCTCGACCATCGCGACCGCCGCCCGGCCCTGCATCTCGCCGAAGGGACCCTCGCGATAGACGGGCTCTCGCCGGGTCACCCACGTCGTCTCCGCCGCGACCTCGGCGATCTCCATCAGATGCTGTGTCCCCGACGCGCCGCCGCCGACCACGATCACCCGCTGACCCGCGAACTCCTCGGGACCGGGGTAGTTCGCGGTGTGCAGCTGGCGGCCGCGGAAGGTCTCCTGGCCCTGGTAGCGGGGCCAGAAGGGCCGGTCCCAGGTGCCGGTCGCGTTGATCAGGGCGCGGGTGGCGTACGTCCCCTCCGAGGTCTCCACGAGCAGCCGCCCGCCCTCGCCCTCACGTACGGCGCTCACCTCCACGGGCCGGTGGACGCGCAGGTCGAAGCGGTCCTCGTACGCCGTGAAGTAGGCGCCGATCACCTCGGACGAGGGCCGGCTGTCGTCGGCGCCGGTCAGCTCCATCCCCGGCAGCGCGTGCATCCCGTGGACCTTGCCGTACGTGAGCGAGGGCCAGCGGAACTGCCACGCCCCGCCGGGGCGCGGGGCGTGGTCGAGGACGACGAAGTCGCGATCGGGCGCGAGGCCCGTGCGGCGCAGGTGGTAGGCAGCGGAGAGCCCCGCCTGCCCGGCACCGATCACGACCACGTCGACGTCCCGTACGTCCGGCCCGCTCTCAACCCCGAAATCGTTCACGATTCCACCAACCGAGGAGCGGGCCGGGATCTTCCCGGCACGGCGAAGGCTCGCCCGTCACCGCCCTCCGGCCACGAGCAGCGGGGCCCCACCGGGCGCCGAGGCCGGACGGCCGTTGGCCGCGGGGACACCGAGCAGCGGCGATGCCGGGATCCGCGGCAGCAGACCCCGCGCCGCCAGCTCCGGGGTGACGCCCTCCCCGAACCAGTACGCCTCCTCCAGATGCGGGTACCCGGAGAGCACGAAGTGCTCCACGCCCAGGTCGTGGTACTCCTCGATCCGGTCGGCGACATCGGCGTGGCTGCCCACCAGCGCGGTGCCGGCCCCTCCCCGTACGAGACCCACACCCGCCCACAGGTTCGGCGCGATCTCCAGCTTCTCGCGCTCCAGCGAACCGCCGCCGTGCAGCGCCAGCATCCGCTGCTGGCCGACGGACTCGCTCCGGCCGAGCGTCTGCTGCGCCGCCGCGATCGTCTCGGCGTCCAGGTCCGAGAGCAGCCGGTCCGCCACACCCCATGCCTCGCGCGCGGAGTCGCGCGAGATCGTGTGCAGCCGGACGCCGAACCGCACCTGGCGTCCGCGCTCCTCCGCGAGCCGCCGGATCCAGTCGATCTTCTCCTTGACCTGCCACGGCGGCTCGCCCCAGGTCAGATACACATCCGCGTGCGCGGCGGCGACCGGCCCGGCCGCCGCCGACGAGCCCCCGAAGAAGATCTCCGGCAGCGGGTCCGGCGGCAGCGCGGTGAGCGCGCCCTCCACCTGGTAGTGCTCGCCCTCGAAGTCGTACGGCTGCCCGGTCCACGCGCCGCGGACCACCTCGAGGAACTCGGCCGTACGGGCGTAGCGCCGGTCGTGGTCCAGATGGTCGCCGAAGCGGCGCTGCTCCACCGAGTCGCCGCCGGTCACGACGTTGAGCAGCAGCCGCCCCCGGGTGATCCGCTGGTACGTGGCCGCCATCTGCGCCGCGAGGACGGGCGAGATCACCCCCGGCCGGAACGCCACGAGGAACTTGAGCCGCTCCGTGTGCTGGGCGAGCGCCGCCGTCGTCAGCCAGGCGTCCTCGCACCACGTCCCCGTCGGCGTCAGCACGGCCTCGAAGCCCAACTGCTCGGCGGCCTTGGCGATCTGCGTCAGATAGTCGATGTCGGGGGCGCGTACGCCGGTCACGGCCCGGGACCGGGTGATACCGCCGTCGGTGTAGGCGTGCCGGTCGACGAGGGTACGGCCGTCGCCGCCGGTCGGCAGGAACCAGTGCAGATGGACGGTCATCAGGAGGAGCCCTTTCCGTAGCTGCGCGCCGGGGTGGTGGACGGCGGCAGGTTCTTGTTGAAGCGGGTGTCGACGTAGTCGGCGAAGCGGAACGTCCGTGGAATCAGCTTCAGTTCGGCGAAGGTGTCGGCGATCTTCTGCTCGGAGGCGATGGCCTCCTTGTCGAGGGCGACCGCGATCCGGGTGCCGTTGCTGCGCTTCACCGCCGCGAGCGCGACGTCGTAGGGCAGCCCGGTCTCCTTCGCCCAGACCTTCGCCCACGCCTCGGGGTGGTCGTAGACCCAGTCCTGGGCGCGGCGCAGCCGCTCGATGTAGTCGCCGATCGCCGCGGCCTTCTCCTTGTCGGCGAGCGCGGCGGGCGCGGCGACCTGGAAGCCGAGACCGTTGACGACGCCCCGGCCGTCGGTGAGCACACGGGCCTTGCCGCTCGTGAGCACCTGCGAGGTGTACGGGTCCCAGACCGCCCAGGCGTCGACCTTGCCGCTGGTGAACGCGGCGAGCGCGTCGGCGGGCTGGAGCAGGCTCACCTTGACGTCGTCGAGCGAGAGCCCGGCCTTCTTCAGGGAGGCGATCAGCTGGAAGTGGGCGGAGCTGCCTTGGGCCACGGCGACCGTCCGGCCCTTGAGGTCCTGGGGCGTGCGCAGCGGGGAGTCCTCGGCGACCAGGATCGCCTCGCCGGCGGAGTCGCCGTGGGTGGCCGCGACCACGGTGATCTTCGAGTCGGCGCCGGCGGCGAAGACGGGTGGGGTGTTGCCGACGGCGCCGATGTCGACGGCCTTGGCGTTGACGGCCTCCAGCAGCGGGGGGCCGGAGGTGAAGGTCGACCAGGTGATGCGGTAGGGCAGATCGTCGAGTTCGCCCGCGGCGCGAAGAACGGCTTCCGCACCGCCCTTCTGGTCGCCGACACGGAGGACGACGGAGCCCTTGCCGTCGGAGCTCGATCCGGATCCGGAGTCGGCGGACGAGGGGGAGGAGCAGGCTGAGGCGAGCAGAGCCAGGGGAAGAAGGAGAACGGCGGGCAGGAGGGAACGCTTCATGGCTGGGGTCTTCCGGTTCGGGTGGCGTGTGCGGTTCGAGGCCGCGTGGGTGACGCGTTCTGACGCGAGGCAGGCACGGGGTACGACGCCGCGTCCTGACGCGGGTAGAAGGCACGGGGTGCGACGAGGGGGCGCCGGTTCGGGTCGGGCGACCGGGCGGCGCGGTGGTCAGGCGGCCTGGACGGCGGGAAGTTCCGCCTCGACGCCCAGTTCGGCGAGGAGACGGGAACGCAGGCCGGCGAAGGCGGGATCGCCGGCGGAGCGGGGACGGTCGAGGGCGACGGGGGAGTCGTACGCGATGATCCCGTCGCGCATCACCAGTACCCGGTCCGCGAGCAGCAGCGCCTCCTCGACGTCGTGCGTCACGAGCAGCACCGCGCACCCGCGCCGCTGCCACAACTCGGCGACCAGCCGCTGCGCCTTGATCCGGGTGAGCGCGTCGAGGGCCCCGAACGGCTCGTCGAGCAGCAGCAGATCCGGCTCCCGTACGAGAGCACGGGCGAGCGAGGCGCGCTGGGCCTCGCCGCCGGACAGGGTCTTGGGCCACGCACCGGAGCGGTGACTGAGCCCGACCTCCTCCAACGCCTTTTCCGCGACGGCTCGTCCGGGCTTCCCTGGCAGGCCGAGGAGCACGTTGCGCCACACCCGCTTCCACGGCATGAGACGCGGAGCCTGGAAGGCGACGGCGCGGCGCTTGGGGACGAGGACGGTACCGGAGATGTCCCGGTCGAGCCCCGCGAGAACCCTCAGCAGAGTGGACTTGCCGCAGCCGCTGTGCCCGAGGAGCACGGTGAACTCCCCGGCGCGCAGGGTCAGATCGAGGTGGTCGATGACGGGACGGCCGTCGAAGGAGCGGGTCAGCCCCTGGATGGTCACTGCCCGGTGAAGGTCGGTCGCCATTGCAGCAGCAGCCTTTCGAGAGTACGGACGACGGCATCGGCCAGCAGGCCGAGGAAGGCGTAGACGACGAGGCAGACGACGATGACGTCCGTACGGAAGAACTCGCGAGCCTGGTTCATGAGGAACCCGATGCCGGCGTCGGCGTTGATCGACTCGCCGAAGACGAGCGCGAGCCAGGCGGTCGCCAGCGAGTACCGCAGTCCGGTCATCGCTCCCGGCAGGGCGCCGGGCAGCACCACGTGGCGGATCAGCCCCCCGCGCCCGAGCCCCAACGACTTTCCGGCCTCGACCAGTTGGGCGTCGACGCCACGGATACCGGCGTACACGTTGAGGTACAGATGGAAGGCGACGCCGAGCGCGATGAGTGCCACCTTGGGCGCCTCGCCGATGCCCAGCCAGATGATGAACAGCGGGATGAGGCCGACCCAGGGGACGGTCCGCAGCATCTGCACGGTCGCGTCGACGAGATCCTCGCCGAGCCGCGAGAGCCCGGAGACGAGGGCGAGCGACACGCCGACGGTGCCGCCCAACAGCAGCCCGACGGCGACGCGTTGGAGCGAGACGCCCATGGCGTACGGCAGGGTGCCGTCCACGATCAGTTCGCCGCCGGCCCGGGCGATGGTGCCCGGAGAGGCGAGGACGTCGGAGGGCAGGACGCCGAAGGAGCTGAGCACCTGCCAGGAGACGAGCAGGAGGAGGGGGCCGACGGTGCGGCGCAGCCAGCGCGGCACGGCGGTCCGGCGTCCGGAACCCGTCCGGGAGGCGGGAACAATCTCCTCGACTTCTGAAATAGGCGAAATATCGCTCAGAGTTTTGGGTGGGGCATGACCGACCGTCATGAAGGAGGCTCCGGGGGAGTGGGTACGCCTCAGCGACCGTGAGCGCGCGGAAAATGGCGCGCGAGCACGGGTGTCAGCGCAGGGGGATCAGGTGTGAGAGGGCGTCAGCAGCCGCGACGACAGGCGGCGGAGGCCACCCGCAGCAGGTCGATGTGACCGCGCGTGGTGAGCAGGGCTGTACGCAACATGGCGCGAACGTAGCGACTCGTTCAGGTGCCGGTCAACGGTGTCTCGGAGCGTGGACGCGCGATCCCGCGCTGTGAACGGCAGGATGACCTCATGTCCACCTTCATCACCCGCGTGATCACCCTCACCACCGGCACTACGGAGACGGTCACCGACCTGACCCAGGTCTGCACGGACTTCCTCACCGAGACGGCCCCGGGCATCGACGGCCTCCTCAACCTCTTCGTCCCCCATGCCACAGCCGGCCTGGCCGTCCTCGAAACGGGCGCGGGCAGCGACACCGACCTCCTGACGGCCCTCCACCACCTCCTCCCTGCCGACGACCGCTGGCAACACCGTCACGGCTCCCCGGGCCACGGCCGCGACCACGTCCTCCCGGCCCTGGTCCCGCCCCACGCGACGGTCCCGGTGATCGGAGGACGACTGGAACTGGGCACCTGGCAGTCGATCTGCCTGGTGGACACGAACAAGGACAACCCGGAGCGCCAGGTGCGCTTGAGCTTCCTGGGCTGAACCGGCTGCGGCGCGATCGGGTCGAGGGAGTCGCTGCCGGTCAGCCGGTGGGGGCCCGTCCGGCGCGCCCGATGCCGGGGGCTGTGATCCGCGGATGGCGACCGTGCGCCGCTCGTGGGTGACGTCAGGCGGAGGCTCCTGCCGGAGAACCCGGGGGGACGATGACTGACGACCGTACCCGTGTGGACGCCGGCGACCGCTGAGGTCCGCGTGCCAGGGCTGGCTTCCGTTCGCACCACGGGACGCCGGCACGGGCTCGCGACGGCCGCTCGAACCGTCCCGGGCGGAAACGGGGCGGCATCGGTGTCGGGGCCACGTTCTCCGGATCGCCTCGTGGAGCAGCGGAGGGGCCCGGCTCGGCGCCGGGCCGTGGGTCAGGTCTCGTGCCGCCGGCCTCGTGCTCCGCGCACCGGCCACCACATTCCCCGGCCCAGCAGTGCCGCGGCAGCCGGGACCAGCAGGAGCGACAGGACGAAGGCGGACAGGAGAATGCCCAGGGCCGTGGCGAAGCCCAGCTGACGGGTGGAGGGTTCGGCGTTCACCGCGAGGCTTCCGAAGGAGGCGGCGAGGACCGCGCCGGCCGTGGCGATGGCCGGCGCCGTGTGCCGTACAGCGCGGGACACGGCGGCGCGGGCCGGGCCCCCACGCGCCATCTCCTCGCGCAGGCGGTCGCTGATGAGGATGTTGTAGTCGGTGCCCAGCGCCACGACGAACAGGAACAGCACCAACGGCAGGACGAAGTTCACGCCCGGCTCTCCGCCGATGTGCTGGAAGACCAGGGCGGAGGCGCCGAACGTCGCCGCGAAGCACAGGCCGACCGCGAGCATCAGCACCACCGGGGCCGCCAGGCTGCGCAGCAGCACCATCAGGATCAGCGCGATCAGTGCCGCGGCCACCGGGAACACCGTACGCAGGTCTCGGTCGACCGCAGTCGCCACATCGGCGAACACGGCCGCCGTGCCGCCCACGTGCGCGGTCAGTCCGGCAGGCGTCGCTTCCCGTACGGCCTGGCGCAGGGGCCCCGCCACGATGTCCCGGGCGTGCTGCGACTGGGCGTCCACGGTCAGGTAGGCGTCCAGCCGGGCGGCGGTGCCGTCGGCGTCGAGCACGGGAGCCGCCACCGTGCCCACTCCGGCCGCCTTGGACAGGGCCCGGTGCAGGACGTCCAGCCCGGCGGGGTCCAGGATCCGTCCGTCGTCGGCTGTGACGTACACCGTCGTCGGGTCGGACACCCCCGGCGGCAGGGCGCCGGCGATCTCCCGCGCCGTCGCGGCGGCAGCCGTGTCGCGCGGGGTGCCGCCGGTGCCGAAGTCCATGCGGACGCCCGCCACGCCGACCGCGAGCGAGCCTAGAAGGGCCACCGACGCGACGAGGACCAGCAGTGGACGGCGCGCCACCAGCTCGCCGGTACGGCCCGCCGGCCCGGTCCGCTCGGCCTTCGTGAGAGTCCGCGACGGCCAGAACATCTTCCGCCCGGTCACCGCCAGCAGCGCCGGCATCAGGGTCAGGCTCGCCACCAGCATCACCAGCACCGACACCGCCACCGAGGGACCGAGTACCCGGAACTGGCCGAACGTCGCCACGCCGAGCGTCGCGAAGGCCGCCACGATCGTCAGTGCCGCCGAGGTCACCGCGGTGCCCACCCGTCCGGCCACGTCCGCGGCGACCAGGCGGTGGTCCTCCTCCGGGCGGCGTCGCAGTTCCTCACGGAAACGGAACAGCAGGAAGAGGAAGTAGTCGACGCCGATGCCGATCAGGACGGTCCCGATCATGCTCGGGGTGCCCGGGTCCAGGTCGAAACCGGTCAGCAGGGCCGCTCCCACGACCGTGCCGGCGGCGGCGCCGCCCACCACGGACACCGCGATCAGCGGGACGATCGCGGCCAGGACACTGCGGAACACGAGTACGTTGATCAGCACGATCAGACCGACCATCGCCAGACCGACCACGGTCTGCGTGGTCTTCTCCGCGTCGGCGCGGTCCACCACGTCCGCCAGGCCCCCGGTGAACCCCGTGCGCAGCCCGGCTTCGTCGAACTCCTGCTGGGCACGGTTCTGGAAGGCCCGGTACAGGGAGTGCATACCAGGGTCGGTGGAGTTGCCCCGCAGCCGTGCGCCGAGCAGGGCGAACGATCCGTCGGGAGCGGTCATCGCCGGTGCGACGCGGGGTACCTGGGAGTAGTCCTCGGAGAGCCCCGGTATCTGCTCGTCCGTCCACGGCATCTCCACGCGCGTGGCGCTCAGTTCACGCGCCACGTCCTGTACTCGCTTCTTGTCCGCGTCCTTCAGCGGCTTGCCGTCGCGCCGGGCCACAAGCACCGTCACGGCGTCGGCGTCGGGCTCCGCGCCGAACTCCTCCCGGGCGATCCGCAGCGCCGCGGCCGCGTCGTATTCCTGGGGCAGGAAATCGGCGCTGTCGGTGTGCGTGACGCGGAAGACGAGCGCCTGGCCCATGATCGCCACGAAGACGCCGACCACCGCCCACACGGCGATGACCCGCCATGGTCTGCGGGTCGAGAATCCGGTCAGGGCACGGATCACGGAAAGCCTCCGGAAGGGTACGGGTGAACGGGGGCCACGAGACCGTGGACGTCCGAGACGGCCCCCCGCGCCGGGCGGTCCCGGCACATGCCCAGCACATCAGCGGCGCCGGGCCCGCACCTCGGAGCAGTGGACGAGAAACCCGCTGGGAGCACGGCCCCGAACCGTCGGGCCTCTGGGAGCCTGCTCCCAGCCCCCGCTCCCGCCGGTGCCCGACGCCATGTCCGCGCTGCACCGGCACCATGGGAGACTCGGCGGACGAACCGCAGGTCATCGGGCCGCTGCGGCGGCCTGAAGGAAACGTTGATGTGCACGGGGGGCGGAGATGGGACGGCGCGCGGACGAATCGCGCCCCGGCCGGTCACGGGACGGGGCGGGCGAGTCCGGAGCCGGGCTTCCGGGCCGCGTGACGGGGACGCGTCCCCGTGGGGCCGGGACGGAGAGCCGGCACGGTGCGCGGGGGCTGTGGAGTCAGCACGACGGACTCGTCGCCGCCGGCGCCGCGGCCCTCGATCTCGTGGGCTTCACCATCACCAGCCAGATGGACCAGGGCCACGTGCCCGTGGCCGGGTGCCTGGTCGTGGTCGTCGCCGCGCTGTTCCTCCTGGCACGCCGTCAAGCACCCCTTGGCGTTCTCGCGTGCATCCTCGCGGTCAACCTGTCGCTCAACTGGTTCAGCTCCCTGGGTCAGCACTACGGAGCCGCCACCGTCGTCGCCCTCTACACGGCCGTACGTCACCACAACGCCGCGGTCGGCGCGGTGGCGGTGGCCAGCTGCGTCGCGGTGCTCCAGTTCGTCCACCCGGGACTCCCCGCGCCGTCCCTGACTGAGTTCGCCGCCAATGTCGCGTCCGCGCTGTTCGTGGTGGGCGCCGCCGTCACCGTCGGCCGCTGGCAACGCAACGCCGAGACCCAGCGGCGGTTGCTCGCCGAGCGGTCCCTCTCCGACGAACGGCGTCGCATCGCCCGGGAGCTGCACGACATCGTCGCCCACCACCTGACCACGATGCAGCTGCTCGCCGGAGGGGCCCGGGCCAACCTCGACCGGTCCCCGGACACGGCCCGCGAGGCACTCGTCACCCTTGAAGGCTCCGGTCGCACCGCCCTGCGCGAGATGCGCCACCTGCTCGACGTGCTGCGGGCCGGCGACGAGGGCGACGAGGGCGAGTCGACCGCACCGCAGCCGGGCATCGGCGACCTCGACCGCATCGTCGAGGACAGTCGCCGCGCGGGCCTCCCCACCACCCTCACCACCGACGGTGACCCGCGCTCGCTTCCGCCCGGTGTAGCGCTCACCGTCTTCCGCATCGTCCAGGAGGCACTCACCAACGCCCGCAGGCACGCGGGCGACGGCACCCACGTCGACGTCCGGCTCGCCTTCGAGGCCCGCGAGGTGCGGGTCGCCGTCACCGACGGCGGTCCGCGTCCCGGCCGTCCCGTCGCGCGCGGATCGGGCTACGGGCTCGTGGGGATGCGTGAACGCGTCGCCCTCCACGGCGGCACCCTGCAGACCGGACCGGAGGGCGGGGGGTTCGCCGTCCGCGCCCGACTGCCCCTGCCCACCGACTGTCAGGAGGCGTACGCGTGAGCGAGACCGTGAAGGTCCTCATCGCCGACGACCAGCCCCTCGTCCGCCGCGGCCTCGCCCTGATGCTCGCCCCCGAACCGGGTTTCGAGGTCGTGGCCGAGGCCGCGGACGGTGCCGAGGCGGTCCGCCTCGCGCACGAGTACCGACCCGACGTGGTCATCATGGACATCCGTATGCCGGTTCTGGACGGCATCGCCGCCACCGAACGGCTCACCGCCGAACTGCCGGGCTGCCGGGTCCTGGCCCTGAGCACCTTCGACATGGACGAGCACGTCGTGGGCGCCCTGAGGGCCGGGGCGTGCGGCTTCCTGCCCAAGGACATCTCGCCCGAGGATCTCGTGACCGCCCTGCACGTCGTCCGCGACGGGGAGGCGATCCTCGCCCCGCGGCTCCTGACCCGGCTCATCTCCACGCACGTCACGGCCCCCGGCCACCTGACGGCGCACCCTGCGCCCTCCGACACCGAGGGGCTCACCCCGCGCGAGCGGGAGGTGTGGCGGCTGATCGCCGGGGGCTCGGACAACACGGAGATCGCCGACCGCCTCGGAGTGAGCGCCTCTACCGTGAAGAACCACATCACCGGCCTCTTCGCGAAGCTCCGGGTCCGCGACCGGGCCCAAGCGGTCATCGCCGCGTACGAGACGGGCCTGGTGACGGCACGACGGGAGGCATGAGCCACCGGGCCGGGAGAGGACGGTTCGCCGACGCGAGCCGCACCGTCTCCGCCCATCTTCGCGCCCACCTGCACGCCACGCCGAACAGCGCGTTCTCACAGCCGGTCCGAGGGTTGCCTCGACGGAGGTTGGCGGACACGAACAAGGACAACCCGGAGCGCCAGGTGCGGTTGAGCTTCCTGGGCTGACCGAGCCGGTCACGACCTCCTGGGCGTGGCCGGGCGGCTATTTCATCCGCCGTACATGGAAGGACGGTTCCGCGCCGCCTACTGTCGTTGCCATGGCAGCAGCAATCCTCGTGACGCGTCGCCACGAGGCACGGGGGCCGGACACCCATCATTCCCACGGAGCCGTCATGCCCGCATGCTGCACCCCAGGTCACGCCCACGCCCCCGTACCGGCCCTCGCTCCGCCCCGCGCCGCGCTCCCGCCCTCCCAGGTGGCCGGGCAGCTGCTCACGCTGCCTGGAGGGCGCTTCCTCATGGGCACCGACGACCCGGAGGGCTTTCCGGGAGATGCCGAGGGGCCGGTCCGTGAGGCCGTCGTCGGACCCTTCCGGATCGCGGCCACGACCGTGACGAACGCCCAGTTCGCCGCGTTCGTCGAGGCGACCGGGCACGTCACCGAGGCCGAGCGCTTCGGCTTCTCCTTCGCGTTCGGGGCCTTTCTCGGCGAGGAGGTGGCCGCCGTGTCCCGGCCCGTGGCGGCCGTCCCCTGGTGGCGGGCGGTGGAGGGGGCAGGCTGGCGCCAGCCCGAGGGGCCCGGCTCCCATGTCACCGACCGGCAGGACCATCCCGTCGTCCACGTGTCCTGGAACGACGCCCAGGCCTACTGCGCCTGGTCCGGCACCCGCCTGCCCACCGAGTCCGAGTGGGAGTACGCGGCCCGGGGCGGACTGGAGCAGCGACGCTACCCGTGGGGCGACGAACTCGAGCCCGGCGGCCGCCACATGTGCAACATCTGGCAGGGCGAGTTCCCGGGCCTCGACACCGCCGCCGACGGTTACGCGGGCACCGCTCCCGCGAAGTCCTTCCGCCCCAACGGCTTCGGCCTCTACAACGCGGTCGGCAACGTCTGGGAGTGGTGCGCGGACTGGTTCACCCCCGGTGAGGAGAGCTCACGGGCGATGCGCGGCGGCTCCTACCTGTGCCACGACTCGTACTGCAACCGCTACCGGGTGGCCGCCCGCAGCTCCAACACGCCCGACAGCTCGACCGGCAACATCGGGTTCCGGGTGGTTGCCGACGCCGCTTAACACCGTCCGTCCCCCGTGGAAGTCACCCCACGGTGATGTGGGCCATGGCCCAAGAGGTGTGGTCGAAGGACGTGCGGTTGTCGGCGTCCTCGACGACCAGCCGCAGGACGCGGATGCCGCGTACGTCCAGGTCGACCTGGACCGGGCCGGTGGCCGCCCTGAGGGTGCCGGTCGTCAGCAGCAGGCGGTCGTCGCCGTAGACCTTGGCGCGGGTCGCGCCGACGGAGCTCTGCTTGGCGGAGAAGTCGTCGATGCCGACCAAGGAGGTGAACCGGGCCGCGGCACCCCCGAGATGGAAGGCGATGTCGCTGGGCGCGTGGACGCCGAGGCCCTTGGGGTACGTCGTACCACCGAAGGAGATCGACGGGCCGTCGCCGGCGGCGCTCCTGCCGTTGGAGGTGTCGCGCTCCACCGGTCCCCAGCCGTTGGTGGCACTGATCCAGGCGAGGTCGGAGAGGTAGGAGTCGCGGGTGGGGGCAGGGGGCGGGGTCGGGACCGTGCCCGTGGCCGGATAGCGGACCGGGCCGGCCGGGGTGACGGCGCTGCCTTCCACGGTGAGCGTCCACGTTGTCGCCGGGGCGGTGTTCGTGGGTGGGGTGACCTGCCAGGAGGCGGTGAGCCGGCCGCCGGCCGCGAGCTGGTCCGCGGTGGCCGGGGAGGTGGGTGCCACGATCCAGCCGCCTGGGGCGCGAAGAGCGAGCGAGGCCGCGGTCCACGGGCGGGAGGAGCCGTTGCCGAGAGTGGCCGTCACGGTGAACGCCCGGCCGGGGACGGCCAGACCGGGCAGGGCCAGACGGGTCCCGAAGGGGATGCGCGGATAGCTGTCCTTCCAGGAGGAGCGCATCAACGTGACCAGCTCCGTGGCCTTGGCCGGGTACGTGTCGACGATGTTGCGGGTCTCGCCGAGATCGGTGGCCAGGTCGTACAGCTCCACCTGCCACTGGTCGTCAGGGAGGGTGCGGTCCCGCTCGGGGGCGAAGCGCACGGCCTTCCAGTCGTCCCGGCGGACCGCCTCGGCGAGCCAGGTGGCACGCCCGCCGTCCTGCGCGTCGGCCCGGCTGGTGACGCCCCGCTCGTCACGGAACCAGTAGAGGTGTCCGTGGCGCGCCGAGTCGGCGCTGCCGGCGAGCAGGGGAGCGGCGGACAACCCGTCCACATCGGTGGGGGAGGGGGCGCCGCCGAGCTCGGCCAGGGTGGGGAGCACATCGGTCAGCGAGGTGGGCCGGTCGCTCGTGCCCTGCCGGACCCGGCCCGGACCCCAGGCGATGAGGGGGACGCGTATGCCGCCTTCGTAGAGGTTGCGCTTGTAGCCGCGCAGCGGCCCGTTCGCGTCGAACAGGTCGGGATTGACACCGCCCTCCTCGTGCGGCCCGTTGTCACTGGTGACGAGGACGATCGTGTCCTGCTCCAGGCCGAGCTCCCGGAGCCGGTCGATCACCTTGCCGACGAGCGAGTCGAAGTACGTGACCTGGGCCGCGTGCCCCTTGTTCGCAGCCGTCCAGCTCCGGTCGGCGTACGCACTGGAGTCGGGGATGTCGCTGGGGGCGTGCGGGACGTTCGGGGTGAGCAGCAGGAGGAACGGCTCGGAGGCGTGGTCGCCGATGAACTCCAGGGCACGCTGCTCCAGGAGGTCCGGAGCGTACACGCCCTTCGCGCCGCCGGCGTTGGCGGGGATGGGTACCTTGACGTCGTTGTGCCAGAGGTACGCGGGGTAGTACTGGTGCGCGTGGCCGTGGTCGATGTAGCCGTAGAACTCCTCGAAGCCCCGGGCGGCCGGGTGACTGTCCTGGCCGGCGGCCTCCGGGCCGAAGCCCCACTTGCCGATCACCGCGGTGCGGTAGCCGCGCGCCCGGAGCACCTCGGCGAAGGTCGTGTCGTGGGCGGTGAGTGAACCCTGCCCGCCGGAGGAGGGATTGGCGCGGACCGTGGAATGGCCGGTGTGAAGTCCGGTCAGCAGGGAGCAGCGCGAGGGGGCGCAGACGGCGGCGGTGGAGTAGGCGTCGGTGAAGCGCAGTCCCTCGGTGGCGAGCCGGTCCAGGCGGGAGGTGCTGATGAGCTCCTGGCCGTTGGCGCCGAGCTCTCCGTATCCGAGGTCGTCGGCGAGGACGACGACGAAGTTCGGCGGCCGCGTGCCCGAGCTCTCCGCCGCGTGGGGGGCTGTTGCCGGGGACGCTGCCTGCGCTGATCCCGCGGCGGTGTCGACGGCGGCCAGACCGAGCGCGCCGGTCGAGCCGGCCAGGAAGGTACGGCGGCTGGGCATGGCTGACGGCTCCTCGGGTGTGGGTGCGGGTGTTCTGCCGATCATGGGTGGGCGAACAACCCAAGGACCATGCACACGGCATGAAGAACATGTGACGGCACCCGGCACCCGGCACCCGGCACCCGAACCGGACGGAAGGGGAGAGAACGCGACCCACGTCGTTCCCGCGGTCCGGAACTGGCCACGGCCGGCGCCCGCGAGGCCGTCGCGGCGGCCGCCGGCAGCCACCCCTCCGGTCCGGTGAGCGGTCGCACAGCGGAACGACCACGCCGGAAGAGGCGGCGCGGATCACCCGTGAGGTGCGGCGCCGCGCCGGTTGAAGGGAAGCCGGCCCAGGACCACCGCCATGCCACAGGTGTCGGTGAGCGCCGAGAAGACCAGACCTCCGGCGATCCCCGCCGACAGCACCTGGAACGCCGGATGCACGAGCAGTCCGAGAGCCAGGCCGAGCAGCACCAGAGCGCCGGCCGTGAAGCGCACCTGACGCTCCATCCCCCAGACGGCTCGTACGGGGCCGGGCGGATGTTCGAGCCGGTGGCCCGCGGCGGCCCAGGCGCGGGTACCGCCGGTCAGGCTCGCGACCGCGATCCCGCGGGAGGCGAGGACCGCGGCCCCCTTCTCGGAGCGGGCGCCCGAGGCGCACACCAGGAGCAGTGGACCGCTCTCGGCGGCGTGCCGCAGCTCCGACAGGCTGCCTTCGATGCGCTCCAGGGGAACGTTGACGGCGCCCGGTACGTGGCCGGAGGCGAACTCACCGGGAGTGCGGACGTCCACCACGTTCAGCTCGGGCAGTCGCGGCTCTGCCTCGTCGACGCTGAGGATG
Organism: Streptomyces sp. NPDC022552; assembly: GCF_055561875.1. NCBI lineage: Bacteria > Bacillati > Actinomycetota > Actinomycetes > Kitasatosporales > Streptomycetaceae > Streptomyces > Streptomyces sp. NPDC022552. The sequence goes on along the minus strand of NZ_JBVHGJ010000004.1, from coordinate 381,067 downwards.
CTGGAAACGGTCATGAGGAACCTGCCTTGGCAGAGACGGGGAACGGCGCCGCAACCGTCAGCGGCAGGGCCGTCCCCGGATGCTAGGCGCCGCCGGACGGCTCCGCCGGTAAGCGGAACGTATCGCCACAAGGTGGCCATGACGTCGTCACGTCGCGGCAACAAACCGAGCCTGCGCCTGCGGCCGTCACATGCCGGCCGCCTGCCGCCCGGCGAGTGGGAAAGACCTACGTCAGCCGGTCATGGGGGCACCCGATCCGGCCTGGACCGGTCCGAAGGCACTGGGCGTCGATGACTTCTCCGTCCGCCGCGGACGGCGCCTGAAGAACCGCCGCTTCGGGAGCGGCGGGCCTGCGGAGGAGGAGCAGTGCCGCGTCGTCGTGCAGACGGCCTCCCACGTGCGCCAGCAGTTCGTCGTGGAGCGCCGCGAGGGTGCTCGTCGGCTCGTCGGACAGGTGCTGCGTCAGCCTCTCGGCGAGCGGGTAGAACTGAAGGCCGCGGTCGCGGGCCTCCGTGACCCCGTCGGTGTAGAGCAGCAGCTGATCCCCGTCGGTGAAAGGCAGCACATCCAGGCCGGGGGTCTCGCCCGTGAGGGCGCGCAACCCGAGCGGCGGGGCCGGATGGGCAGGCTCCACCGGCACGACCTCCGATCCGCGGACCAGCAGCGGAGGCGCGTGTCCGCAATTGACGACTTCCAGCAGGCCGGGCCGGGGGTGCCCGGCGACCACGGCCGTGACGAAGTCGTCGCTGCGGAGGTTGCGCGCCAGACTCCGCTCGATCCTGTCGACGACGGCCAGGAGGTCGGGCTCCTCATAGGCCGCCTCGCGGAAGACCCCGAGCACCAGAGCGGCGACCCCGACCGCGGGTAGCCCCTTGCCGCGCACATCGCCGACGATCAGCCGCACCCCGTGCGGGGTGGGCACGAGAGCGTAGAGATCTCCGCCGATACGGGCTTCCGCGGCCGCGGCGCTGTAGCGGACGGCCACCTGGAACGGGCCGACCGTCGCCGGCACGGGCTGCAGAAGCGCGTGCTGGGCGGCCTCGGCGACCGAGCGGACGGCCGCGAGCACCCGCTCACGACGCCCGCGCAACGCGCTGGCCAGGCCACTGGCCAGGGTGACGGCCATCAGGGCGGACAGTACGGCTGCCAGCTCTCGGCCCGGCGCACCGTCACGGATTCCCAGCATCGCGCCCAGCCCCCCGGCGAGGAGGCCGACGCAGAGGACTCCGCGGGGCCCGTTCGTGGTGGCGGCCAGTGCGGGCCCCGCGGCGAGGAGCGGCAGCCAGGTCAGCCCGGCTCCGGCGAGGAGGTCGACGACCACGATCACGGAAACGATCAGCACGGGCAGTACGGGCGTACCGGAGGCGAGCTGCACGGCGAGGCGATGACGGGTCACCGCCCCTGCGGCGGCCCCTTGCTTCCTGGGCGGCCGGATCGGCTCGTGAACGCCACCGTGCTCTCGGGTGTGACTCATGTTTCGCCCGTAGTCCTCACCTGTGCGCGGAGTGATTACTCCGTAAATGTCTGATAAATCCAGGAAAGGGGATAGGGGCGAACGTTACAAGGGTGCGATTTTCAGATAGTGAGTGAGAGGCCCCTGGTCACGCGGCTCGCGGTCGGGAGCAGCCGCGCCCGGATCTCCGCGAGGCGGGAGAGCCGGTCCGCCCGCAGTGACACGCCGAGTGAGCCGAGCGTGTCCCCGCTGTACACCGGCACCGCGATGCAGACCGTGCCGAGGGAGTACTCCTCCATGTCCGTGACTGCCGGCGCCACGGGAGAGGAGTCGAGTCGCCGGAGCAGTTCCGGAACGTCGGTGATCGTCCGTGGTGTGAGATCTGCCAGGCGGTGCCGGGAGAGGTACTCCTTGCGGGATTCCTCGTCCAGCTCGCGCAGCACCGACTTGCCCAGTGCGGTGGCGTGACTGGCGTCCTCGAACCCCACCCAGAGGTCGACCCGGGGTGCCCGGGGGCTGTCCACGATCTCGGCGACCCGGATCTCGCCGTCCTCGTAGAAGGTGAGGTAGGCAGCGGTCGCGAGCTCGTCGCGCAGTGCGGCGAGCGTCGGACGGACCCGGCTCAGCAGCGCCTGCCCGCGGCCGGTGGTGCGGAGCGTCTGTACCTTGTCGCCCAGGATGAACCCGCCGTCGTGCAGCTTCCGCAGGTAGCCGTCGTGGACCAAGGTCCGCAGCAGGTGGTAGGCGGTGGCCAGGGGCAGCCCCGTCTCCCGGGCCAGCTGCTTCGCCGGCGCGCCGTTCTCGTGCCCGCTCACGGCCTCCAGCAGCCGGAAGGCGCGTTGCACGGAGGTGATGAGCGTCGGGGCGGGGCTGTCGCGAGAAGCCATACGACCAGCCTGCGCCGGGGGCGCGGCGCAGGCAAGATTCACCGGCTCCGCCCGGTCTGACGCCACCGGCGCCCGGCGGATCACTGGTGGGGGCCACGGCCTACGACGCCACGCTCAACAAGCGTGCGTGGTTCAGCAACTACGGCTCCCGGATCACCGTGAGCGCGCCGGGCGACGACATGCACGACGTGACCTGCGACAGCAGCGCGGACACCGCGTACCGCAACGCCTTCGGCGGCACCTCCGGCGCGACGCCCGAGGTCGCCGGCACCGTCGCGCTGATGCCGGCTGTGAACCCCGGTCTCAGCCACGCCGAGGTGCGCCAGATGCTGAACGCCTCGGGGACCGCGGTCACTCCGGACCCGGCAAGGACATCGGCGCCTTCCTCAACGCCGGTGCGGCGGTGAGCGCTGCCTCCGAGCAGGCCGGGGGCGCATGGAGATCCTCGCTCGGGGCGGCGATCAGGCGCTGTGGCACATGTGGCAGACCGCGCCGAACAACGGCTGGTCCGGGTGGGAGTCCCTGGGCGGCTGGATCGACCGGCTTGCGGTGGCCCAGAACGTGCCCTGAGTGCCACCTCTGATCGAACGATCCGCACGGCCATTCCTGTGCCTCCCAGGGCGACGCGCCCTGGGAGGCACAGACTCATGCCGGCCGCAATCCACGGCCCGTGCCGAAGTCGCGCCGGTTTCCGGGTGAGAGGGCCGCGGAAGGCCGCCCGGAGGATTCCTGGGAAATGCCCCTCGCGTAATCCGCCCCCTCATCCTTCCCATATGACTCAGCGGCCCCGAACGGCCTGCGCTGTTACATCTTCACAGAATGAGAACCGTGTGATGGTCGGTCGGTCCGGATGGCTTCTCATCGGCCTCGCGGCCGGATTAAGATTGCTCTGCGTGCCGGTCGCCTCGCGGTGTGTGATGCAGGGGGGTTGTCTGTGACCGGTCTCGCATGTCGTCATCGGATCCGTGACTCATGGAATTGGGTGACCCCATGCCTCCTCGTCTTGTTGGCCGTCAAGGCTCTCTGGCAGGACAGCAGTTCCCGATCGGCACCACACCGTTGACCCTGGGCCGCAACGGCGACAACAGTGTCGTGATCACAGGAGGAAACGTCTCGCGCTTCCACGCCGAAGTGCGTCGCGAGCGTCACGGATTCGTGCTGTACGACAGTGGCAGCAGTAATGGAACGCGAGTCAACGGGGCACGTGTGACATCGCACGAACTGCAGCCCGGGGACCTCGTCGAAATTGGAACCGAGACGTTCCGCTTCGAAGCGGCCGATGCGATGGAGACCATCCTCGACCTCTCCGTGCTGCGGCCGCTCACTCCCTCCAAAGCGGCCCTGGCGGCAGCGCCCGTCCTGAACGTCACGGTTTCGGGTGGCGGTCCCGTGGGCCTGAGTTTCGCTCTGCTCCTCGAGCACCTCATGGGGCATCGCGTGGCCATCACCGTGTACGACGGTCGGTGGGTTCAGGACGGGGCGAAGGTCGTCTGGAAGAGCGAGGGGCAGGGCAACGTCAGGCGGCAGCAGGTCGTCACCGTGCAGAGCCGGCAGTATCTGAACCTCCCCGAGGAGGTGCAGGAACGGCTGTTCCGTGGCGACGCGTACTCCGAAATGTGGCCGGTGGGCCCCGATTCGCTCCGCGGCTACAACCCGAGAAACCTTCGGATCGCCTACATCGAGGACACGCTCCTCGAATTGGCCAACGAAAAACCGGAGCGGATCCGGCTGGTTCCCGAGGTGTTCGACCCGGCCGAGTATGAGAAGGCCGAGACCAAGGGCCATGTGCTCGTCATCTGCGAGGGAGGCCGCTCCCGAACGCGCGAGTATTTCACCGACCGGTTCGGCAGCGCCGACACGTCCATCTACTCGCTGCACGGACAGCATCTTCAGGACGTCGTCCTGGGCCTGCGCGTCAAGTCGACCCTGACGGACCCCATGACGGTCCTGCTGACCGTGGCGCAGAACCGCTTCCTCCTCAACGCACTTCGCGGCGAGGGGTTCCTGAACATGCGGCTCACCGACGCCGAGGCAGTAGAAGTGATCGGAATCGACCCGGTGCGGCATGTGTTCGAGGACTGCATCGCCTCACGCCCGTGCGTCATGGGGCGGGACGATCACGGTGACTTCCAGTGCTCCACGCACAGCACGCTCTTCCTGCCCGCCATGGTCCGGAGCTCGGCGCTGTGGAAGCGGGTGCTGGAGGGGCTGGCGCTGTTCGGCGTCGCCGAGAGGGACCTGAGCGCCGTCACGGCCTTCCGGCTCGACATGGTGCAGCGGCCCAGGTTCACCACCCGGCTGCGCCCGGCCACGTCGACCACCCCGGGGACGTACGGGTTCCTCCTCGGCGACGCCGCCAACGCCATCCACTTCTGGCCGGGACGCGGGCTCAACAGCGGGCTGGGCTCTGCCATCTCGCTGGCCCGGTCCCTCAACGGCGCATGGACCGGGAGGCCGTTCCGGGACGCCGACTTCGCACGCCACGAAGCGGCCATGTCCATGCTCCAGTACCGCCACAAGAGCCGGGCCTGGAACACGATGATCACCACCGACGAGAACGGCGTCAGCTGCGCGATCAAGGACAAGATCGCCCAGAGCATCGAAGAGGCGGCGGGGAAGGACCTGGACAAGGACGCGGACATCGACGCGCTCATGGAACGGCTGCGGGGAATCCGTGACCGGTTGGCTGCACGCCTTCCCGGCATGCCCGACGACCCGACTCTCCGGACCCACCTGGAAACACTCAACTCCGCCACGCTGCGCACCCTGTTGGAGAGCGGGGCGTGGGACACCCTGATCGTCGGGGGTGAAGAGGTGGACATCGACATCTTCTACCGGCAGGACTCGCCGGCCACGACCGCCCCCGGGAAGGCCCCCGCCGCGACGTGACCGTGGCGTGCGCCGCGTGGGAGAGCCCCGGGCCTCCAGGCCCGGAGAACAGACGGGTCCTCAGCGGTTTTCGGCGGGCCAGGGCTTGACCGGGGATTCCTCTCCTCCTTGGTCGAGCCGGAAGGGCGGGTACGTGTCCGTCATCAGGCTTGCGTACACCGCCACCCGGATCACCCAGCGGTTCAGGCCGACCACCAGGACGAACAGGTCACGTGGGTACCGGTTGGTGAAGGCGAGCGCGAAGGCCGCGATCAGGGTCAGCAGGGTGGTCAGGCCGCCGCTCCACCAGCCTGCCCGCATGCCGCCGGCGAAGAAGGCGATCACCAGGTACTGCGGAATGGCCAGCAGCCACCACTTGACGAGGACGAGCCCCCGCGAGAGGCGCTCCGGGTAGGCGATGTCCAGCCGTGCCGGGTAGTCGGGCTCCGGGCCCAGGCTGAAGGGTGGGTAGCGGTCGGTGGCCAGGGCGCTGTACGAGTAGAAGGACACCCGCCAGGACCACCTCAGGACCCCCACATTGAAGTCGAACAGGGCCCGCGGATAGCGCTCGGTGAACAGGATCGCGAAGAACGCGATCACGGTCACGACCAGGAACGCGATCCAGAGGAAGATCAGCACGATCCAGTGGGGGATCACCAGAACCCACTTGACCAGCCACAACCAGCGCGACAGCGGGGTGTCGAGCCGGGCCGTCACCGTGACCGGAGGGTAGGAGGACCGGGAGCCGTCCATGATCGTCACTTCCTCGCGTCGGGTCCTTCACTCCATGATCGCGCCGTTCCGCCGTCCGGCCCACCGGGGGCGGCGCGAGCCGTGGGCCCGGCCGCCCCGCCACCGCCCCCGCTCCCGCGCGGTCAGGCCTTGTCCGCCGCGGCCAGCAGCTCCGCGACGTTCAGCTTCCCCATGCCCAGCATCGCCTTCATCGCCCGCTGGGCGCGGGCCTCGTCCGGGTCGGCGATGAGCTCGTCCAGGATCGACGGCACGACCTGCCAGCTCAGGCCGAACCTGTCCCGCACCCAGCCGCACGGGCCCTCCTGGCCGCCCTCGGACAGCTTGGACCAGTAGTAGTCGACCTCCTCCTGGTCCGCGCAGTCGACGAGGAACGACACCGCTTCGTTGAAAGTGAAATCGGGCCCGCCGTTGAGGGCGGTCACCGCGTTCCCGTCCAGGACGAAGTCGACGGTCATCACCGTTCCGGCCTCGCGGGGTCCCGCGTCGCCGTAGTAGGAGACCTTCCTGATCTCCGAGTTGGGGAAGACCGAGCAGTAGAACTCCGCGGCCTCCTTGCCCTGCGTGTCGAACCAGAGGTTGGGGGTGATCCGGGGCATGGCTCTCTCCTGATCTCGTCGGGTGCGCTGCGGCTCCGTACTGGTGAGACCGTCCGGCAGCCCGGAAATCATCGCTCCGCGCTCAGAGACCCGTGACCTTCCCGCTCGCCGACAGCTCGTAGACCAGCGTGACCGTGCGGCGGCCGCCCGGCGCGAGAGGGACGTCCCAGCGGGCGATGCCCTCGGCGTCGACCACGTCGGGCGCCGGGGCGCACGCGTCCTTGTGCAGGCGTACCTCCACCGCCGAGACCTCGGAGACCGGGATCCGCTCCCGCAGGGCCACCACCCGCTCGCCCTGCTCCCCGGGGGCGGAGAACCGGGACAGGTGCAGCCGCACCGTGCGGGTGACCACGGTCCGCTGGGAGAGCCCGACGGTGTCGCGGGACTCCTCGGCACGCCGGAGCACCCGGTAGTCGTCGCTGCTGCCGAAGGCCAGCTCGACCGGGGCGCCGACCGCGGTGAAGTCCAGCGTGCCGCGCCCGCTGAATCCGCTGCCGCGGACCAGGTCCACCGGGCCGGCGAGCAGCACGTGGCCCGACAGGTTGTCGCACCGCACCACCTGCGTGACCAGCGGGGACAGCTCGGGGGAGCAGGCGTACTCACTGCGCGCGGCCGTCGTGAACGCGGAGAGCGGCACCCGATGGGCACGGCCGTCTCCGGGCACCGACACCGGCGCGGGGGCGCGCAGCACCCGCGCCTCGCCGCCGTCGTCGACCCCCGGCAGGCCGAGCACCTCGGCCGCCGGTCCGAGGTCGCCGATCTCCTCCTCACGCAGCTCCACGTCGACCGTGCGGCGCTCCGCCGCCGAGCGGTCCGTGAGCGTCAGCCGGTCCTCGCCGAGCCGCGGCGGATCGGTGGCCAGCGCCGAACGGGCCGTCGACAGGGTCAGCCGTACGTCCGTCCAGTCCTCGCCGGTGCGCTGCCAGACCATCGCGTCGGTCTCCAGCGTCAGGGAGTCCCCGTCGAGGACGGCGCGGTAGGCGGGCCGCCACAGCGCGCACGGGGTGAGGTGGCTCAGCCGCAGCCCGGCAGGCCCGGCCGCCCCGGACTCCACGGTCAGCTCGACGTGGCCGACCAGCTCGGCGGGCTCCTCCTCGGACAGGTGCATGGCCCGCTGGGACTCCCCCAGTTCGGCGGCGAGCTGCGCCAACCGGGCGTCGACGGTACGGAGTTCCTCGCCGTACGCGTCGCGATCGCCGTCCACCCGGTCCAGTTCGGCGGCCCAGCGGTCCCGTTCGGACTCTCCGAAGCCCGCGCCCTCGCCGATCTCCCGCAGCAGATCGGTGGCGAGGCGGCCGAGCAGGCCGAGGCGGGCGTGCAGCCGTTCGCGCCGCTGCCCCAGCGCGAGCCGCTCCTCTTCGAGGGCGTGGACGTGCCGGCGCAGGGCGGAGTCGTCCTCGGCGGACGGCAGCGGCGCGCGAGGCGTCCAGCTGCGGACGATCCGTACGTCGAGCACCGTCGCGGGGTGGTCGGCGGTCAGCTCGGCGTGGAGGGTCCGGTCGACGGCGAGCGCGCTGACCGGACCGAGCCGCAGGCGCTGGACTCCGGCCTCCAGGTCGAGCACGGCGGTGCGCTCGACGTGGGCGCGGTCCTCCAGGCAGGTGACGGCGGTGACGGGGAGGGCGATCGCGGGGACGGCGGTCGCGCGGACGGCGATCGGCTTCGGGGCCGTGGACATGGTGTGTCAGCTCCTGCGGTTGCCGCCGACCAGGGCCTTGCCGGTCGGGATGCGGATCTCGTAGCTGCCGTCGAGGGCGGTGGTGGTGCCCGCCGACAGGTCCACCCGCCAGACGCGGGTGCCCGGCGTGTGGCGGTCGGGCCCCTTGTCCTCCCCGGGTGCCGTCCAGTCGGCCCGTTCCTCGATCCGTACGTCCGGCTCGGAGGTGACCGGCACCCGCTCGCGGATCTCGACGGTGACCGGACGCGCGAGCCGGTTGGCCAGCTCCACGTGGACGTGGTGGGCGAGCACGGTGGTGTTGTTGCGCAGTCCGGAGGTCGACTCCTGCACGTGCGTACGCCGGGTGACCCGGATGCCCTCGGCCGGCCCGAGCCCCACCCGTCGGACGCCGCCGGGCGCGAGCGTGGGCAGGGCCGCGGTCAGCAGGAACTCGTCGTCGACCGTGACCTCCACCGGGCCGGCCAGAAGCGCCTGGTCGGTGGCGTTGGAGAGGACGAGCGTCGCGTACACGGTCTGTTCGACGGACGGCACGCAGAGGTACTCGGTACGCAGGCCGACCGGGATCTCGCCGACGGTGACGGTGTGCCACGTGCCGTCCGAGGGAATGTCGGCGCGCGCGGTGGCGTCGAAGCGGTGGTCGAAGGAGCCCGCCGACTCGCGGGGCCGTACGGCGTGCCCCGGCAGCGGGAGGGCGGCCACCGCCTCGGCACGGCGACGGTACTCGGCCGCCAACGGGTCGAAGGAGGAGTCGGGGAACAACCGGCCCCTGCGCCCGGCCCGTTCGTCCGGGCCGCACAGGACGAGGGCGGCGTAGTCGAGCTCGGCGCCGCTCGGCTGCGGCGGACCGGCCACCGGCGCCGGAGGAGCGGGCCGTGGCGGTGCCGCCGCCCCGGGGGCAGCGGGTGCCATGGCGGCGGGCGCGGGCGCGGGCGCACCGGCGAACCCGCCGCCCGTACGCGCACGGGCGCTCGGTGGCGGTCCGCCCGGCTGCGCGGGGACGGGCATCCCGACGCTCAAGGTCTCCGGGGAGGAGCCGTACGCTCCGCCGGGGTGCGGCAGCGCTCCGGGCGGCGGCGCACCGTAACCCTGCGCGGCGGGCGCAGGGGGAGGCGGCGGTACGGCAACGGGCACCGAACCAGCCGCGCCGCCCGCGGAAGCGGCGGGCGGGACGGGGCGGGGGCCGGCCGCCTGGTAACCGGCGAACAGATCGGCGAGCCCCGCCGGCGGCTCGCGCCATCCGGAGGGGGCGGGGGCGGGCTGACGGCGTCCGATGCGGAGCGAGCGGAGCTTCGGCAGGTCGGTGCGGCGGCGGAGATCGGCCGTGGCCAGGGCGACGCGTACGCCGGTCCAGTCCTCGCCGGTCCGCTGGGCGACCGACGCGCGCAGCACCAGACGCCCGCTGCCGTCGCCCTGTCGGTGCGTGAGCCGGTACGCCGGCACCCAGACGGCGCCCGGAACCCCGTACTCCAGCTCCACCTCCACCTCCGCGCCCGCGTCACCGGAGCCGGTGCCGGTGACGTCGAGGCTCAGGACCGCGCACACCGTCGTCTCCACGTACGCGGACGACGCGGCGGTGGAGGCGCGGGACTGCCGGTCGACGGCGACGTCGAGCCGGTGCTCGACGTCACGCAGCGTCTCCTCCAGCTCGACGAGGCGGGTGTGCAGCCCCGTCAGGCGCTCGTCGACGAAGTCGGCGAGCTCCAGCCACGCGTCGGCCGGGGTACGGCGGTGCGGGTCGTCGCGCTTGCGGGCGGGCGGGACCGGGTGGAGGGCCTTGACCTCCTCGATCAGGCTCAGTTGGCGGTCCCGGCGGGCCCGGGCCGCCGCGTACGCGTCGCTCAGCCGCTCGACCTCGCGCCGCAACACGTCGGCCGATCCGTCCGTGCCGCCCGCGCCGCCGTCCGTAACGAGCGGCTCCGCCTCGACCTCCACCCGGGCCTCGGTCACGCGCACCCCGGAGGCTCCCAGGACACGGGCCCGCAACGAGCCCGGGTCGAGCGAGCGGGGCAGTCCCGTCACCCGCACCCGGCCGTCGGACGGCACCCCGCCCCGGGCCAGTCGGCGACAGACCGCGCCCTGCGCGTACACCACGACCGCGTCGAGGGTCGATTCCCACCTCTGTGCCTGCTCAGCCGTCATGTGCTCCCGCCCCCGCCGCGTTCATGCCGATCGAAGCCTACGCCGGGCGGGCCCCCGCGAACGCCTCGATCGGGAAGACGGTGTCCAGCACCTCGCGCCCCGCCGGCCGAGCGGCCGCCTCCTCCTAAGCTGCCATCCGGCACCGATCCCGACCCAGGAGCGCACATCATGTTCGACCCCGCCCGGAAGTACCCGTTCCCCGACGCCCTGCGACCGGACGAAGCTCCCGCACCCCACCCGCAGCTCGCGCCGGTGAGCGGGCTTCTGGGTACCTGGTCCGGCCGTGGCCGGGGCGGATATCCGACGCTCGACGAGGAGTTCACGTACGAGCAGGAGGTCACCTTCAGCCACGACGGACGGCCCTTCCTCCACTACGAGGCGCGCGCCTGGCTGCTCGACGCGGACGGCACCCCGCTGCGGCCGTCGGCCCGGGAGAGCGGCTGGTGGCGGCTCCAGCCGGAGGGACGTGTCGAGGCGTTGATCACCCAGCCCACGGGCATCGCGGAGATCCTCGTCGGCCGCGCCGACGCCGGTACGGTCGATCTCGCCACCCACGCGGTGGCACTCGCGCCCACCGCCAAGGAGGTCGACGCGACGCGCCGCCGGTACACCGTGGTGGACGAGGACACGCTCGACTTCGTCCATGACCTCGCGGCGGTCGGACAGCCCCTGCAGCACCACCTGTCGGTCCGGCTGCGTCGCCTCCCCTGACCGGACGTCAGGAGTGCGGCGCCCGCGGTTCGATGCGGTAGTCGAAGGCGAGCGTGCCCGGGTCGAGGGCGGTCACGCCGCCGTCGACGGTGAGCACCGCGCCGTTGACGAAGGAGGACGCGGGCGAGAGCAGCCAGGCGACCGCCTCGGCGACCTCGCGCGGCTCGCCCGGACGCCCGGCGGGCAGGACGCGGGTGACCTCCTCGTACGCCGCGTCGACACCGCCGTTCCCCAGCCCGGCCTCGTCGGCGAACCGGCTCATCCGGCGGTCCGCCATGTCGGTGCGCACCCAGCTCGGGCACACGGTGTTGGCGCGCAGCCCCGCGGCCCCGTAGTCGACGGCGAGCGAGCGGCAGAGCTGGAGCAGGGCCGCCTTGGAGGTGGCGTACGCGGCGTTGCCCACGCCGTTGCGCAGGGCCGAGACGGAGGCGACCGCGACCACCGCGCCCCGGGCGTCGAGGAGATGGGGGAGCGCGGCGCGCAGCAGGTGGAACGGGCCCGTGAGGTTGGTCCGCATCACCGCGTCCCAGTCCTCGAGCGTCACTTCGCCCACGCCTCCGCCACGCCCGATGCCGGCGTTGAGGACGAGCCCGTCGAGCCGCCCGTACGCGGTGACGGTCGCCTCGACGAGCGCGCGTACCGCGTCGGGATCGCCGATGTCCGAGGGCAGGGCCAGCGCTCCGTACTCCTCGGCGACGACCCGCAGCGGTTCGGGGCGGCGTCCGGAGACCGCCACGTGGTGGCCCGCTTCCCGCAGCAGCCGGGCCGTCGCGGCGCCGATGCCCGTCCCGCCGCCGGTCACGAGGTACACGCGCTGATCAGCCATGGTGGTCGAAGCCTCCGTCGTCCGCCGTCGTCTCCGCCGGCGCCTCCGCCGTCGTTCGTGACGATGGTTTCACGGCTTCCGGCCGGCCGGAGGGTCGGCATGGTCCCCGGCCGCTCGGCGACTCGGTGACCCGGGAGGGCAACTGGAACGCGGCGCCGACCACTTCCCGGCTCCGCCCGCCGAACCGGAGCTCGTCGGGCGTGTCCCACGGGCATGGATCGCTGCCGAAGGTGTCCGTCAGAAGCCTCTCGCGTTCCTCCACGTCGGCGTACGGCGCGACGCGCCCCCGATCGGCCCCCCGAACCCACCAGGGAACCCACCTGCCCCGGGGCACGGCGTGCGAGGGGCCACCGACGCCACGATCTCCCGGCGGTCCGACCGCGAGTGGAGCCGTCCCGCGCGTCCTGGGACCGTTCAAGGCCGGGTCGGGTGAACTATCTTGGGCAGCAGTGGGACGAGAAGGAGGCACCCCGTGCCATCTGGGCAGCAGGCGCGCGCACAGGCAGCCGCGATCACACCGGGCAGGCGCTCGTCGGACGCGGAGGTCGCTTCTCCCGCCGAGCGGGTGCGGGCACTGTTCGGCGGCCATCGGCTGTCCCCCGGGCAGCGGCGCATCGCCCAGTTCCTCATCGACCACCTCACCGAGGCCGCGTTCCTGTCGATCACCGAGCTGGCGGAGCGCGTCGGCGTCAGCCAGCCGTCCGTGACCCGGTTCGCCACATCGCTCGGGTTCAGCGGGTACCCCGCGCTCCGGGAGGCCCTCCAGCCCATCGCGCTCAGCGCGGTCGCCCGCGCACCGGAGGAGGGGGAGGAGCGGCTCGGCAACGAGCTCCAGTCGGCGGTCGACGCCGAGATCGAGAACCTGACGGCCCTGCGGCGCGCCCTCGCCGACCCCGACCAGATCCTCGAGATCGGTCGCGAGCTGGCCCGGTCCGTCCCGCTGACGGTCGTCGGCCTGCGGATCTCGGTCACCCTCGCCGAGTACTTCGCGTACGCCGCACGGCGCATCCACCCCGATGTGCGGGTGGTGACGCGGGGCGGCAGCGTCGCCTACGACGGGCTGCTCCAGGCGCGCGAGGCGGGCGGGACCTGGGTGCTGGCCTTCGCGATGCCCCGGCACGCCAACGAGACCCTCGCCGTCGTCCGGGCGGCCCGCCGCACCGGGCTGCGCGTCGCGCTGATCACGGACCTGGCGCTCGGGCCCCTCGTCGACGAGGCCGATGTGGTGTTCACCGCCGGAACGGGGTCACGGCTGGTCTTCGACTCGTACGCGGCACCGGGGGTGCTCTCCGCTGCCCTCCTCCAGGCCATGGCGGACGCGGATCCGGAGCGGACGCAGATCCGGCTGGAGAAGTACGAGCAGGCGGCCGAACAGCACGATTTCTTCCTGGACGACTGACGTACGCCTGACTTTTCATGCCCTGGAGGTGCATGTAATTTTTCATGCACCTTGCTTACTCGACGGTATATATATTTACTGTGGGTGCCCCCACGGGCCCGAACAGAACATGCGGTCGCCCCCTCCTCCTCAGACGACCCCGTGTTTGAACGGCATGGCGGCTCCGGTCAACCCCTGGGCCGGAGCCGCCGCACACTCGTCAGAGGAAAGAGGCGAGACCGTCCAGGAGACGGTCCACGTCCTCGGCCGTGTTGTACGGCGCCAGGCCCGCCCGCAGCGCGGGCCCCTCCAGCTTCAGCGCGGTGAACGGCTCGTACGCGTAGAACTGTCCGGCGGTGGCCAGGACGTCTCGGGCCGCGAGGTGGATCTGGGCCTCGCGCGCGTCACGGCCTTCGAGGGTCATCAGCAGCGTCGGAGTCCGGTCCTGGGCCCTCGAATGCAGCGTGACGGCGTCGCCGAAGGCCTGAAGACCCTCCTCGAGCCTCGTGCGCAGCGCCAGTTCGTGCGCGTGCAGGGAGCCCCAGGAGTGGGCCAGCCGCTCCCTGCGCGTGCCCCCCTCGCCCGGGTCCACCGCGGCGAGGAAGTCCACCGCGGCACGGGCGCCCGCCAGGATCTCGTACGGGAGCGTCCCGAACTCGAAGCGCTCCGGTACGGCGTCGGAGGACGGCAGCAGCTTGTCCGGGCGGAGGGTCTCGAGGAGGTCCGGCGCTCCGGCGAGGACCGCGGTGTGCGGGCCGAGGAACTTGTACGGCGAGCACACGAACAGGTCCGCACCCAGCGCGGGCACGTCCACGAGGTGGTGCGCCGCGTAGTGCACCCCGTCCACGTACAGCAGGGCTCCGGCCTCGTGGGCCAGATCGGCGATCCGCCGGAGGGGCGGCTTTGTGCCGAGGACGTTCGAGGCCCCCGTCACCGCCACCAGCCGGGTCCGGGGGGAGAGGGCCCGCTCGTACGACTCCAGGTCGACCTCGGCCGTCTGCGGGTCGATCTCGATCCAGCGGACCGTCACGCCCGCGTGCCCGGCGGCCTGGACCCAGGGGCGGACGTTGGTGTCGTGGTCCAGACGGCTGACGATGATCTCGTCACCCGGCTTCCACCCCTTGGCCAGGGTGCGCGAGAAGTCGTACGTGAGCTGGGTGGCGCTGCGCCCGTGGACGATGCCGTCCGCGGGCATGTTGAGGAAGTCGGCGTAGGCGGCACGGAAGTCCGCGACGGACTGCTCGGCGTTGAGCTCGGAGGGGCTGATCGTCCCCCGGTTCGAGAGGGGCCCGGTCAGCGTCGCCGCGATGGCGTCGGCGACGGGGCGGGGGGTCTGCGTACCGCCCGGCCCGTCGAAGAAGGCGAGGCCGTGGTCGAGGGAGGGGAAGTGGGCCCGGAGGGCGGTGACGTCGATGGCCATGGCCTCTGCTTTCTGTCGGGCGACGGATGGAGCCACGAGGTGGGGCGACGAGGTGGTGCGGCTGGTCTGTGGGCCTGCCTGGGAGCGCGGTGCCCGGTGGGGCACGGCCCCCGGTGCGTGGTGCCTGGGGGTGGGGCACCTCCCGGTGCCGGGTCCGTCGTTCCGGACGCCGGCACCGGGGGTTGCCTGGAGTCTGCGCCGGACTACTCGGTCACGCCGTACGCACCGGCGGTGGCGCCGTTGTTCGTGTCCCCGCCTGCGCTGCCGGTGGCCTCCGGGCCCGCAGCCGTCCGTGCGCCGACGGCCGGCTGCTTCACGGTGCCGATGTCGTGCGCGTACGTGCCCACCGCGTGGGCGATGACGTCGATGTTGCGGTCGAACACCGTCATTCCGACGTTCCGGAGGGTGTCGCCGGCCGCGTGGTAGTTCGGGTCGAACGCGACCCCCGCCGTGCCGCCGAACTTCTCGGCCTCGGCGGCCGTCTTGAGCGCCTCCGCGCCGGAGAAGGTACCGCCCGAGGGGATGCCGGCGTCGATGAACGGGCCGTAGTCGAAGCGGGAGACGAACGGCGTGCCCGCGTGCGGCAGGCCCTGCTTGCCGAGGAACGCGGTGATGTCCCGTTCGAGTCCGGCCGAGCCCGCCGGGGCGGCCTGCGTGTTGGCGCCGTCCGAGTTGTCGCCGTCGAAGACGAACATGCCCCCGTTGGTCGAGGAGATCAATTCGAAGTTCAGGTAGAGCTTGATCTCCTGCTTGTCGAGCGGCGTGAGGTTCGCGACGTAGTGGTGGGAGCCGACCAGACCGCTCTCGGCTGCGGACCACCAGGCGAAGCGCACCTTGTTGCGTGGGTTCTTCTCCTTCGCGGCCAGCTTCAGCGCGACATCGAGGAGTCCGGCCGAGCCGGAGCCGTTGTCGTTGATGCCGGGGCCCGTGACCACCGAGTCCAGGGAGGCGCCGAGCATCACGGTGTCGGCCGCGTTGCCGCGCTTGGTCTCGGCGATGACATTGTTGGTGGAACGATTCTCCTGGAGCTGTCGGATCTCGAGGGAGAGGTTCACCGGGCCGTTGGCGAGGTCCGCGGTGAGCTTGTCGCCATCGGCCTTGCTGAGACCGCCGGTGGGTATCTTCGCGGCGGCGGGGTCGCCGAGCGTGCCCGAGAGCGGGCCGTAGCCGGCATCGATGTTGTTGTAGATGAGGGCGCCGATCGCGCCCGCGGCCGCGGCCCGTTCCTGCTTGACGGCGAAGGCGCAGCCGCCGCGCTTGATCAGCGCGATCTTTCCGGTGAAGGTGCCCGGGGCGTAGTCGCCGGGCTCGCAGCCGGTGGTGCCGTCGGCGTCGACCGGTACGGCCGCCACCTCGGCCCTGACGCCGCCGACCGGGGTCGACCTGGTGTACGTGAGGGCCTTGACCTCGATGTCGCGCGGGGCGGGCGTGACGGTGGAGAGCTTTTCGGCCAGCGTCTGCGTGTAGATGAAGTCTAACTTCTGGTACGAGACGTTGTAGCCGGCCTTCTTCAGCTGCTGGTACACGTACGCCGCCGAGGCGTCGTGCCCGAGCGAGCCGGCGACGCGGTGACCGCCGGCCGAGTCGGCTATCGCCTGGAACTTCTGCAGATGTCGGTAGGCGTCCTCGGCCGACGCCTCGCGGACGAGCGCCTTCGAGAGCGCTGCGGCGTCCTTGCCCGGCCTGTCCTGTTGGGAGGAGGCGGGGGAGGCGGAAACCAGCAGGAGCGGGGTCGCGAGAGCAGCTGCGGTCAGGGTGGCCGCGGCTCTGCGATGTGATGCGTTCACAGAGGTCCTTCCCGGTGCGAACGATGTTGAGGGGAAGCTAGCGATCTCTGGGGTGTTCTGTGAACACATGTGCCACAACTCACTTTATTTCATGCACACTTGTGGCGATCTCATGGAGGCGGGGTGGATGGATGTCCGGCGTCGTGTCGGAGGGCGGGACGCCGGCCCGGCGGCCAGGACCGGGCTCGCGAGCGGAGGAGTGCTCGGTTCCGCTCCCTGTCGACGACAGGAAATGCTCGCGGGCGAGCCGCCGCAGCGCGGAGATGGCGACGTCGCCAAGTGCGGTCACCGCCACGAGACTTGTCGCGGCGCTTTCGGGATGGTCCTGTTCGCTGAGGATTTGCACCTCAAGCCGTGCGATGCGCTCCAAGTGTTCGGCATATGCAGGGAACAACCGTGGAATTTCATGGTGACCGAGCGATGTGCAGGCGATGGCCACCTGACAGAGCGTCTGCCAGGCCGGGTTGTCCGGGCCCACCTGCCAGCCCCAGCCCCGGATCAGGTCGGAGACCCTGGCCTGAGCCCACTCCCACTCCTCATCGGGCGAGGCGGCGCCGGGGGTGGGTAAGGCGTGCTGCATGATGCGGAGCAATTCGTTCGCCGGTGGTCGTTCGTCCTCGACATGCCTGACGAGTCGGCGTACCTCGGAGTGCGGAAGTCCGCCGACATTCAGTAGTGCCTTTACCAGTGCAACCCTGCGTACATGTGATTCATCGTATTCGGGGAGTGTGGGGAGGAGGTCCAGGTCCTGATAGGAGCGGAGTGTGCGAACGGGGACGTTGGTCCTGCGGCTCAGAGCGGAGAGCGGCGACATATTCCACCGGGATTCGATCGGATACTGGGGACGATGTGCTTCGCGGCCGTGCCGGCAATTCGAGGTCGCCGCGACCCTATGCGGCTCGAATGCGACGGCACAAGCATTCTGGTGGCTATGGTCGGGGAGTTGGCTCAAAGGGGAGTTTCGCTGTCCCATGGAAGGCGCGTGTCTTCGCGGAGCCTTCCGGGCGGCGGTGGTCCGGCCCCGGGACCGGTCCGCGCGCGTGCCCGTGGTTCGGCCTGAAACTGCTGTTGACGCCCCTGCCTCAGGGGGGCGGGGGTGGGATGATCCTCCGATGGTGCCCCGGCGCCCGCTGCGGAGTTCGGCGGCCGTTCGTCCGTCACTCGGTTCGTGTTCGGCGGCCCCTGGTACTCATGGAGAAGTAAATATGCCGGACGTTCGTGGCCGGACGAGTTCTTTCGTCGGATTTGCGTTGCCGAGCAAAGGTGACGAGGGGATGGATTCCGCAGGCGGGGCACTTGACGTCCTTTTGGTGGTACGGCATGATCATGGCGATCTCCGGCCTTTCTCGCCGTTTTGCACCGACCGCGTGACGAGGGAGCTGGTAGAGGGGGATGGGTATGGGGGAGGGCGGAGACGTGTCCGACACGTCGGCGCGGGGAAAGCCACGGCACGGTCCTGAGGTCGAAGACGGGGAACTGGCCGCGGAATTACGTGACGGTGAGTCCGAGTTGCTGGGCGTCTATCGCAGCAGGCTCATCGAGCAGCGCAATCCGCTCGTGGCGAATGTGGAAGTCTGGGATTCCGTATGTGAGCAGGCCCGAGGAATCCTCTCCGAATGCCTCGACGCCCTGGGGAGCGGCGCCGGGGCGTCGCACGAGCGCGGACCCGGGAGCGGACCCGAGCGGCACCCGACGCCAGGTCGTCCGGGTGGAGGGTGGGGCGACCGGGGAACGGTGACGGTGCACGCCCTGCGCGCGGGCTCCGTACTCGTCCAGGTCGTGGCCGAGTTCCTGGAACGGCGCCTCGCCCACCGGCCGGCGGGGGACCTGATCGGCACGCGACTGATGGCGACGCTCCAGGCGACCGTCACCCGCTCCCTGGAGGACGGCGCGGACGGACCCGACCTGCAACTCCTCGATCTCGTACGGGAGTCCACCCGGCAGGGTCGCGACGCGATGGCGAGGGAGATCCACGACCGCATCGGCAGCGCGGCCGGCCTGGCCCTGCGCCAACTGGAGCTCTACGAACTCACCCAGAACGTCTCCTCGGCGACCGACCCCCGGCTGGACAGCCTGAAGCAGGCCATCCTGGAGACGATGCACAGCACGCGGGACGTCGTGACCGAACTGCGCACCGGAGCGCACTCCGCCGGCTCCCTCCAGGTGGCCCTGGCCGCCTTCGTCACCGCCATGGCCGTCGAGAAGCCGGTCGTGGAGATCCGGATCGAGGACTTCGACGATCCGCTGCCGGACGCCCTGGGCGAGGAGCTCTTCCTCGTCCTGCGCGAGGGTCTGCGCAACGCCCTGGCGCACGCCCACGCCTCCCGGGTGTCCGTCGACGTGCGGTGTGACGTACGCCGGGTGGAGGCGCGGGTGAGCGACGACGGGGTCGGCCTTCCCCGGGACCGGACGTTCGGCAACGGCCTTGCCTCCGCGGCCGAACGGATCCGGCTCCTGGGCGGCCGGATGGAGATCGACAGCGTTCCCGGGGCGGGAACGACCCTCGCGTTCACGGTGCCGGCGGGCGAGGAGTGGCATGCGGACGCCCGATGACCCGAGACCGCCGTGGCCGGCGGAGCCGATCCGTATCGTCGCGGTCGATGACCACTCCCTGCTGCGTGAGGCCCTCTGTCAGCTCCTCGACGCGGAGGACGACCTCCGTGTCGTCGCCCAGGCGGACACGTCCGTGGGCCTCGGTGACCTGGTGGCGAGCACCGGAGCGCATGTCGTGCTGCTCGACGTGGAGATGCCCCACCACCACGCGCCCAGTGTGGTCAGCGAGTTGACCGTCCGCTTTCCGCGTCTGCGGGTGCTCATGCTGTCCATGCACGACCACGGCCCGCTCGTGCACGAGCTGCTCGCCCGCGGCGCACACGGCTATCTGCACAAGAGCTCCCCCCGCGCCTCGCTGCTCTGCGCCATCCGTGGGTCCATGGCACGTGACCCGCAGGTCATGATCGCCCTGCCGGGCAGCGCCACTCCGGAGACGGCCATCCGCGGGGCGGGGAACTCCCTCTCGCCCCGTGAACGGGAGGTCCTCACCCAGGTCGCCGGAGCACTGAGCAACCGTCAGATCGCCAACCGGCTGGGCATCACCGAGGCCACCGTGAAGCGGCACCTGCGGAACATCTTCGAGAAGCTCGGCGTCGCCTCGCGCATCGGGGCGGTGAACAAGGCGGTGGAGGCGCGGCTCATCGATCCCGCCGGGAAGGGCGGGCAGGCCGTCTCGATCCCGGAGCTGGTGTGCCGCCGCGTCATGTGACCGCGAGGTCCGTCCCGTGCCGCCGCGGTCGGCCTACTCCTTTCGGAGCATGCCCGATGCTCCCTGAAGGCCTGGTGCCGCCCCGGTGTCCGGATTAGATTCGGCGCATGCCTCGAGTGACGCCTTGCGAGACTCACCTTCCGGCACGTGACGCGGACCTACCGTCCGGCGCGTGTCATGGTCACGGCAATGGCCTGAGTGGCCCGCGCCGGCGGCCGTCGCGCGCGTCCTGAGTGACCCGGGCAGGCCTCTGCCCGCGCCGGCCGCCTCCCGCGGACACACCGGCTCTTCATGAACAACGCGATACGCGACGCAACTCGCCGCCTTCGCGCAGCCCGGGGCCCGAACGGCCACCACCGGGGACCGGCATGAACAGCACGCGACCCTGAGGGGTGAACGGGACATGACCTGCACGGGGGCACCTCTTCGCATCCAGCTCTTAGGACCCATCCGTGCCTGGCGGCACGGAGAGGAAGTGGCGCTGGGTTCGCCCAAACAGCGCGCGGTCCTGAGCCTGTTGGCCAGCCGCGCGGGCGAGGTGGTGAGCGGGGACACCATCACCAGCGCCCTCTGGGGCAGCGACACCCCGCAGACGGCGGCCAACGGCGTCCACACCTATGTGGCCCGGCTGCGCCGTGCGCTGGAGCCGGGACGCGGCAACAGGGCGGCCAGCACGGTGCTCTCCTCGGAGCCCGGAGGCTACTGCCTGCGGCTGGAACCGAGCGATGTGGACGCCACGCTCTTCGTCGAGCGCCACGGCCACGCCCGCCGATCCCGCGAGGGCGGGAGCGCCGAAACGACGTTACGGCTGTACGAGGACGCCCTGGCGCTCTGGCGGGGCGAGGCGTACTCCGGAGTGCCGGGGCCCTTCGCGGCCATGGAAGGCGTCCGCCTGCGTGACCTGCGACTGACCGCTGTCGAGGAGTGGGCGGCGGTCATGGTCGAGGCCGGCGAGCACGCCGAGGTGGTCGACGCCCTCTCCCGCGCCGCGGCGGAGGAGCCGCTTCGCGAGAAGCTCCGCTGGCTGCTGATGCTGGCGCTCTACCACGGGGGCCGCCAGGCCCACGCCCTCGCCGTGTACACGGAGACCCGGCAGCTGCTGCGCAGGGAGCTGGGCATCGAGCCGGGGACCGAACTGCAGGACCTCCACCGGCGGATCCTCGCAGGACAGCGGGAGTTACGGCTCCCCGGCGGCAGCCTCGCCCCCCGCCCCCGGGAAGGGCTCGGAGCCGGCGTTCCCGTACCGGCCCAGCTGCCGCCGGTGGCCCGTGGATTCACCGGGCGCGACACCGAGCTGAAACAGCTGGAGGGCCTCCTCGACGACGAGTTCGCCCAGCGGAGCACCCCGGTGATCGTCGTCGACGGCCCCGCCGGGGTCGGCAAGTCGGCGCTCGCCCTGGAACTGGCCCACCGGCTCTCCGACCGCTTCCCCGACGGCCAGCTCTATGTGGACCTCTGCGGCAACGGACTGCGGGGCAGACCGCTCACCGCGTCGGACGCGCTGCTCCAACTGCTCACCAGCCTCGGGGCCGACAGCACGCGCATACCCAGGGACCTCGCCGGCAGGGCCACGCTCTACCGAAGCCTGCTGTACGGGAGACGGATGCTGGTCGTCCTCGACGACGCCCTGAGCGTGGACCAGCTCCGGCCCCTGATACCGCGCGGCGCGTCCTGCGTCGTCGCCACCAGCCGGCAGCGGTTCGGCGGCCTCGCCGCCCGCGACGGGGCCCGCACGCACACCGTCCGCCCGCTCGCCGTCGACGAGGCCGCGGACCTGCTCACCGCCCTGTCCGGCGGGCGGCTCGCGGGACGGCCGGAGACCGCACGGCGGCTCGCGGCGCTCTGCGGCGGGCTGCCGCTCGCGCTGCGCATCACCGCCGAGGGGATCGCGGCGAACCCCGGTGTCCCGCTGGGCACCCTGGTGGAGCAGTACACGACGGAGAGCGGCCGGCTGGACCGCCTCACCGTCGCGGACGACGCCCTGGCCAGCGTCCGCGACGCGTTCGAGACCTCGTACCAGGCGCTGTCAGCCGAGGCGGCGCGGATGTTCCGCTTCCTCGGACTGTCCAAGGACGGGCCGATCACCGTCCCCGTCGCGGCGGCGCTCGCCGACACGGACCGCGACACCGCCCGGCGGCTGCTCGACACGCTCGTCGGCCACCATCTCCTGGAGGACCACGGCGCTCGGTACCGCCTGCACGACCTCCTGGGGATCTACGCGGCGGAGTGCGCGCAGAGCGAGCCAATGCTGAACCGGCGGGCCGCCCTGGCACGCCTCGCCGAAGCTGAGCCGGCAGAGGCGCCACAGCCAGTACCGCCAGTACCGCCGGTGCAGCCCGTCGTCGCGCACGAACGGCCGGCCGAGAAGGACCGCATCGAGAGCTACGCCGTCGTCCTGCGCCGGGCCGCGGTGCTCCGCAGGGCCGCGTTCCGCCAGTGCGAGGACGTCACGCGGCCCACGGATCTCACGTCGAGGTGAGTGCGGCGTCCTCCGGCCCGGTCGGCATGGTGCGCAGCTTGCCGACCGGGGACAGGAAGATCGGGATCAGCATCGCCGCGGAGAGCAGACCACCGATCCACAGGGCGCCGTGCAGCCCCGCCATCGCCGCCAGCAGACCGCCGACCGGTCCGCCGAGCGCACCGCCGCCGTACAGCAGCATGCGCATCGCGGCCGTCATCCGTCCCATCAGGTGCTGCGGCGTAATGGTCTGACGCAGACTCACGATGAGGACGTTGGAGACGCTGGCACCGAAGTACTCCAGGAAGAAGGAGGCCACGAACAGCCCCACCAGCAGCCAGCGCGGACCGCCCGCCGCCGGAACGAGCAGCGGGCCGAGGAAGATGATCGACACCGACACCCGGTAGGCGGTGCCCACCGACAGCCGGCGCACCACCATGCCCGACACCAGCGCGCCGAGCAGCCCGCCCACGGCCGCCGCGCCCATGACGAAACCGACCGCGGCGGCGGACAGCTCCTTGTCGCGCACCGCGTACAGCAGGAACAGCGTCTGCACCATGGTCAGCAGGAAGTTGCAGGAGCAGCCGACCAGCCCTATCGCCCGCAGCCACCGGTTGCCGAACACCCAGCGCAGGCCCTCGGCGAGTTCGGCGCGCAGCCGGCGCTTCTCCGCGGGTGGCTCCGGGGCGGGTTCCGGCTTCCTGATGAGGATCAGGGACAGCACCGACAGGGCGTACGAGAAGGCGTTGGCGGTCATGGCGAAGGGCGCCGAGAAGGCGCTCACCAGCGTGCCGGCGAGTCCCGGCCCGGCGATGTCCGCCGACGACAGCGTGGCGTTCAGCTTGGTGTTGGCCTCCAGCAGACTGCGCCGGTCCTTCACCAGGACGGGGACGTACGACATCCAGCTGACGTCGAAGAGCACCGTCGCCACCCCGATGCCGAGCGCCAGGGCGTACAGCGTCGGGAGCGTCAGCAGGTCGAACTCGTACAGGACGGGTACCAGACCGATCAGCACCATCCTGACCACGTTGGCGCCCAGCATCACCGGGCGCTTGCGCATCCGGTCCACCCAGACGCCGAAGAGCAGGGCGAGGCCGAGGAAGGGGACGAGCTGGGCGAACCGCAGCATGCCCAGCTCCCCGGCCCCGACCCCGAAGACCAGGACCGCGGTCAGCGGAAGCGCGAGCTGGGTGATCTGGGTGCCGTAGAGGGAGAGCGCCTCGCCCGTCCAGAACACCATGAAGTCCCTGTCGCGCCAGAGCGACCGAGGGGGGCCCTCCGCCTCGGCCGCGGGGGCCGGGGCGGAGGGCGTTCCGTGCTCCGTCATGCGGGAGTCGCCTCTCCTAGAGCCTCGTCGACGATGGCGCTGATGGCCGTGAGACCCGGGCCCTGCCACACGGAGTGGTGGTCGCCCGGCGCGGTGCGGACGGTGAGCCGGCTCACGTACGGACTCCAGTCGAGCAGCCGCTCCACCGAGTCCTCGGCCTTGATCAGGATCGCGGGCCCGTCGTGGACCGCGTCCAGACGGTGCTCGCGCATGGCCACGACATGCGTACGGAAGAGGGCGTAGCGCTCCAGCAGGAACTCCGCGTCGAACTCCTCCGGTACGGCGCCGTTGAGCTCGGCCGCCTCGAAGACCTCGGCCGGCTCCGCCCCCGGACGCACCCCTGCCAGCGCCTTGTCGACGCCCGGGGCCCGGTCGCGGGTCACACCGAGGAAGTCGTACAGGAAGTAGCGGGCCAGCTCGTCGTCGGGCGGTACGGACTGCGTCCCGGGAAGCGCCGCGTCGACGATGACGAGCAGCGGCACCTCCTCTCCCTCCGCGGCGAGCAGCCGCGCCATCTCGTAGGCGACGACCCCGCCGAGCGACCAGCCGAGCAGCTGGTACGGGCCGTGCGGGCGGGCCGCACGGAGCGAGGCCGTGTGCAGCTCGGCCAGGGCCCGAATCGAGGTGAGGGGCTCGGAGGCACCGTCGAAGCCGGGGGCCTCGAACCCGAACACCGGTTGCCCGGGACGGAGCCGGTGCGCCATCGCCGAGTAGCAGAAGGGTGAGCCGGAGACCGGGTGGACACAGTGGAGCGGGAGCCGGTCACCTTCCGCCCGGAGAGCGACGAGACTGTCGACGGAAGGGTGGCTCATGGTGCGGAAGCTCCGTTCGGAGTCGGAGCGGGCTGCGCGAGCCGCTCGTCGATGACAAGGGCGATGCTCCGGACCGTGCTTCCGCCGTACAGCAGACGGACGTTCACCCTGATCCCGAAGTGCTTGTTGAGCCGGGTGACGGCGCGCATGGCCTGGAGGGAGTTGCCGCCGACGGCGAAGAAGTCGCTGTCCGCCCCGAGCCGTGAGACGCCGAGCACGGCCGCGAAGACCTCGGCCACCGTCCTCTCGGTCTCCGTGACCGGTGGCGCGTAGCTCTCCTCGGGCTCGCCGAGGTCGTCGGGCGGTGCCGGGAGGGCCTTGCGGTCCACCTTGCCGTTCGGCGTCAGAGGCAGCTCGTCCAGGACGAGCACGGTGCTCGGCACCATGAAGCGGGGCAGCGACCGGGCGGCGTGCTCGGCGACCGCCGGCTGCTCCACGGCCCGGCCCGCCTCGGCGACGACGTACGCGACGAGGCGCCGGTCGCCCGACCCGTCGGGGTGCGCGGTGACCACCGCCTCCCTGACGGTGTCGTGGGCGCGCAGCACGGCCTCGATCTCGCCGAGCTCGATCCGCAGACCGTGCAGCTTGACCTGGAAGTCCGCCCTGCCCAGCAGCTCGATCAGGCCGTCCGGCCCATAGCGGGCGACATCGCCCGTCCGGTAGAGACGCTCGCCCGACACCGCGCCGCAGGACCAGTCGAAGAACCGCTCCGCCGTCTGCTCCGGCCGGCCGAGATAGTCCCGGGCCAGCCCGATCCCCGCCAGATGCAGCTCACCCGGAACGCCGGGGGGAACCGGCCGGCGGCCCTCGTCGAGGATGTACGTGCGCTGGTTGGCCATGGGACGGCCGTACGGGATGCTCGTCCAGCGCGCGTCGGTCTTCGTCACCTCGTAGATCGTGGAGTGGATGGACGACTCCGTGGCCCCGCCGAGGGCGACGAAGCGCAGGGCGGGGGCCTTCGCCCGGGCCCGGTCGGGGAGCGACACGGGGATCCAGTCGCCGCCGAGCAGGGCGAGCCGCAGGTCGTCGAGCGGGCGCGCGCCGGTGCTCTCGAGATGGTCGACGACCATGTCGAGGAGGGCCGGGGCGGAGTTCCACACCGTGACCCGGTGGTCGGCCAGCAGTTCGGCCCAGTGCTCCGGGTCCTTGGCGCGCTCCGGCTCGGTGAGGATCACCGTCCCGCCCGCGGTGGTCAGCCCCAGGAACTCGTACACCGACATGTCGAAGCTGGGCGACGACAGGGCGAGGACCCGGTCACCGGGGCCCACGCCGAAGCGGGTGTTGAGGTCCGCGATGTTGTTCATCACCCCGCGATGGCGCAGGGCGATCGGCTTGGGGGCGCCGGTGGAGCCCGAGGTGTGGATGATGTACGCGAGATCGTCGGGCGTCGCCCCGCCCGGGGGATTGTGCGCGGGGAGCGCGGCGAGGACCGCCTCGTCCCGGTCCAGGAGCAGGACGGGCGTGCCCGGGTCGATGTCCGGAAGCGGGAGGCTCTCGGCCGGACCGCTCCGGCTGATCACCACCGCGCAGGACGTGCCCGCGACCATCGTGGCCAGGCGCTCGCGCGGGTAGTCGGGGTCGAGCGGCACATAGGCGCCGCCCGCCTTGAGCACGCCCAGGACGGCGACCAGCAGCTCGGCGCTCCGGTCCAGGCAGATGCCGACGCGCCGGTCCGGGCCGACACCCAGGTCCCTGAGACGGTGGGCGAGCCGGTTCGCCGCCTCGTTGACCTCGACGTACGTCCAGGTCCGGGCGCCGCCCACCAGGGCGGGGGCGTCGGGGGCCTCGGCGGCGCGGGCCTCGAACGCGGAGTGCAGGCAGACCTCGTGCGGAAGGTCCTCCGCGGTGTCGTTCCACTCGACGAGCATCCGGTGGAGCTCGTCCTCCGGGAGCAGCCGCAGCTCCGACACCGGACGCTCCGGGTCGGCCAGGCCGTCCTCCAGGAGCGTGTCGTAGGAGGCGAGGAAGCGGACGACGGTGGCCCGGTCGAAGAGTTCGGGGGCGTACCGCAGCTCCGCGCTCGGCGGACCGTCCTCGCCCGGTGCGTGCAGCACCAGCTCGAACTCGTCCTGCCGCGCCGGCTCGTCGACGGGCTCCCGCCGGTCCTCCGCGTCGCGGGCGAGCCCGGCCAGGGTCGCCGCCCCGGGGACGGTCCGGCTGAGCCGGACCGTCCCCGAAGCGGGACTCGTGACGACGAAGCCGAACGCGGCCTGACCGGTCCAGCGGTGGAGCAGCGCGGTGAAGCCGGCCAGGAGCATCTCCTCCGGGGCCGTCCGCGCCGACGGGCCCAGCGGCAGCCGGGCGGATCCGGTGCGGTCCGGAGCGGCTCCGGGCAGTCGCGGACGGTCCGCCGGCAGCAGCGCGGGCGGCGCCGGTGCGGGCGTCGGCGCCTGCGGCTGGGCGGGAGGCGTCACGGGAGTGATGTTCCGGCTCAAGACCTCTCTCCTGGCTCGCGGTCGGAGCCCTCGGCGGGGCCGAGGCCGGCGCCGAAGGGCAGGGGATGGGTGCGGCACAGGGCGGCCACCTCGGCCACCACCCGGTCGCGCACCTCGGGGTCGGTACGGAACTCGGTGTCGCCGAGCACGGTGGTGCCCATGAGCACCTCGTGCAGCAGACCGGCGCAGACCCGCATCTCGGCCGGCCCCATGCCGCGTTGCGCCAGCACGTTCGTGCCCAGGCGCAGACCGCTGGCGACGAGCGGGGCCTTGGTGTCCTTGGGGATGCGGTTACGGTTCGTGAGGATTCCGCACTCCTCCAGGGCGCGTTCGGCGACGACACCGGTGATGCCGCGGTCGAACATGTCCAGGAGCACCATGTGGTTCTCGGTGCCGCCCGTCAGGACCCGGTAGCCGTACTCGGACAGGGCGTCGGAGAGCGCCGAGGCGTCGTCGCGCACCAGCCGCATGGTCTCCCGGAACTCCGGCTCCGCCACCAGCTTCAGCGCGTGTGCCTTGGCGGCGACCGACGCCGGGCTCGGCGTTCCCTGGGACTGCGGGAAGACCGCGCGCTGCATCAGCCGGTCCAGCGGGGTCCGGCGGGAGTCCGGGCCGGGCGCCCGGTGCTCCTCGCCCATGAGGATCAGCCCTCCGCGCGGCCCGCCCAGCTGCTTGTACGTGCTGGTGGTCGTGACATGGGCCAGATCGATCGGACTGGGGTGCTCGCCGGCCGCCACCAGGCCGGCGATGTGCGAGATGTCGGCGACCAGGTACGCCCCGACGGAGTCCGCGATCGCGCGGAACCGGGCGAAGTCCAGTGTCCGCGGATAGGCGCTGGCTCCCGCGATGAGGACCTGGGGGCGGTGGGCCAGGGCCAGTTCGGCCACCTGGTCGTAGTCGATGAAGCCCTGGTCGTCCAGGCCGTAGTGGACGGCCCGGTAGTGGTGTCCGGTCACCGAGGCGGCGGACCCGTGGGTGAGATGGCCGCCGGAGTCCAGGTCCAGGCCGAGCAGGACCCCGCCCGGAGGCAGCAGCGCCGCGAGCACGGCCTGGTTGGCCGAGGAGCAGGAGTGCGGCTGCACATTGGCGTACCGCGCCCCGAAGGCGTGCCTGGCCCGCTCGACGGCCAGTCGCTCCGCCGCGTCGAACCGCCCTGCGCCCGGGTGGTAGCGGGCCCCCGGATAGCCCTCGGCCGTCACGTTCGACAGGGCGGCGCCGCCCGTGGCCAGGACGGCCGGGTTCGCGACGCTGGCGGACGCCACCATGGCCAGGGTCATGGCCTGCTCCTCCACCTCGCGGTCGAGGAGCGCGGCCAGTTCGGGGTCGGTCCGGTTCAGGAGCGCCACTCCCTGGCGCAGCAGCACGGCCTGCGCGGAGCCGGAGAAGGAGCCGGACCCGGAGCCGTTCTGGAAGGGGACGTGCGACGCCTGTGTGGACGGGGCGGCCACCCGTGGGACCTCAAGCACGCGAGCCCGCCTTGGACTCCACCAGCGCGTCGATGGCCGTGGCGACCGAGGCGACCGTGGCACCGCCGTACAGGAGGCGGACGTTGACCTTGACGCCGAAGTGCTTGTTGAGCCGGCTCACGACACGCATCGCCTGCAGCGAATTGCCCCCCAGCTCGAAGAAGTTGCCGTCCGCGCTGACCTGAGTCATGGACAGTACGGCACCGAAGACCTCGGCCACCTTCTCCTCGGTCGCGGTCACCGGGGCGACGAAACTGGCCGTCCCGTCACCCGAACCCGACGCCGGGGCAGGAAGCTTGGCGCGATCGATCTTGCGCGCCGGGGTCAGCGGGAACTCCGTCAGCTCCACCCAGCCCGTCGGCACCATGTACTCCGGCATCGTGCTGCCCAGGTGCTCACGGAGCTCGGCGACCGTCGGCGGGGTGTCGCCCAGGACCGTGTAGTACGCGACGAGCTGCTTCTCCCCGAAGTCCTCACGCAGCAGGACCAGCGCCATCCGGACCTTCGGGTGGGTCAGCAGACCGGACTCGATCTCACCGAGCTCGATCCGAAGACCGCGGAGCTTGACCTGGTTGTCGAGCCGGCCGATGAAGTCGATCTGCAGATCGCGGGTCCAGCGCACCAGGTCGCCCGTGCGGTAGACCCGGCCCTCGCCCAGGAACGGATCGGGGACGAACTTCTCCTCCGTCAGCTCCGGCAGGTTGAGGTACCCGCGGGCCAGCCCCTCGTCGCCGCCGATCAGCAGCTCACCGGGGACGCCGACCGGCACCAGGTTGAACTCCTTGTCCACCACGTAGTGCAGACGGCTGAACTCGGGCCGGCCGATGGGCGGCGAGGACAGCCACTCCTTGTGCTCGCAGAGGTACTCGGTGGTCGCCACCGACGCCTCGGTCGGGCCGTACAGGTTCACGAACTTGCGCCCCGGCAGGTTCCACTTGTTGACCAGCTCGGCCGGCAGGGCCTCCGCGCCGCCCATGATGTACTTCAGGTCCGGGTACGGTCCCGCCTCCACCACGGACAGGATCGCGGGCGACAGACCGGCGTACGTCACCCGCTGGTCACGGATGAGCGAGCCGAGGGACTCGGGGGACGAGGCGTCCTCCGGTGCCACCAGCACCAGGGCCGAACCGCTGATCAGGCCGGCGAAGATCTCGCCCTGGGACATGTCGAAGGTCAGCGCGGGCAGCTGCAGCAGCCGGTCCTCGGTGGTCCACTCGCCGAAGCTGCGCCGGTACGCCTCGATGAACATGCGCAGGCCCCGCTGCTCGATCATCACGCCCTTGGGACGCCCGGTGGACCCCGAGGTGTAGAGGACGTAGATCAGGGAGTCGGGCTTGGCCCACTCCTCCAGCGGCTCGTCGTCCGGCAGCGCCTCGATGGCGTCCCAGTCGGTGTCGATGTTGACGCTGGCCCAGCCGCACGACTCCGGCAGGTCGCCCACCGAGCCGGCCCGCGTGATCACCAGCGGGCTCTTGGTGTCCCGCAGCATGTGGTCCAGGCGGGCGTTGGGGTGCGAGGGGTCGATGATCGTGTACGCGGCGCCGGACACCATGACACCGAGGATCGCCACCAGCGCGTCCAGGTCGCGGTCCATCGCGATGGCGACGACCTCCTCCTGGCGCACGCCCCGGGAGCGGATGTACCGGGCGAGCTTGCCGGCCCTGCGCATCAGCTCGCCGTACGTCATCTCCTTGCCGCGGCAGACCGCCGCGACGAGGTCGGGGTTCTCCTGCGCGATCCGGGCGATCGTCGCGTGCACCGGCTCCGTCGGGTAGTCGAAGTCGGCGCCGCGGCCCACCTCCAGGAGTTCGGCGCGCTCCGCCCCGGAGAGCAGCGGCAGTGCGGCGACCGGGGTCTCGGGGGCGTCGGAGGCGGCGTCGAGCACGTTCTGGAAGTGCCCGATCATGGCCTCGACGCGCCAGCGGTCGTACAGGTCGGTCGCGAACTCGACGATCAGACGCAGCCGCTCGGCGCCCTCCACGAAGCTGAAGGACAGGTCGAAGCGCGAGCGGGAGGTGGCCAGCGTGATCGACTCGGAGGCCAGCCCGGCCAGCTCCAGGGAGTCACCGGTCGCCGCCTCGCCGAGCAGCTGGCAGGCGATCTGGAACAGCGGGTTGCGCCCCGCGTCCCGCGTCGTCTGCACACGGTCCACGACGTGGTCGAACGGCACGTCCTGGTTGTCGTACATGTCGAGGTTCGCGTCGGCGATGCGCTCGAGGAGCTCGGCGAAGGTGACATCGCCCGACAGGTCGCAGCGCAGCACCGTCATGTTGATGAACAGACCGACCACGTCTTCGAGTTCGGGGTCGGTACGTCCCAGCATGGGCACCCCGAGGGCGATGTCGTCCTGCCCGCTGTAACGGCTCAGCACGACGTTCAGCGCCGCGGCGACCACCATGTAGAGGGAAGCGCCCTGCTCGTGGGCCAAGGCCCGCGCCTTCGTCAGCAGTTCGGCCGGGAAGTCGACCACGAAGGTCTCGCCGTTCTGCGTGGGCTCGGCCGGCCGCAGCCGGTCGGCGGGCAGTTCGAGCGCCTCGAGACCGGCCAGCCGCTCCTCCCAGAACTTCAGCTCCTCCTCCCACACGCCGTCGGCCCGCTGCTTGCGCTGCCGCTGGATGTGGTCGCCGTAGCCGATGGTGAGCTCCGGCAGGGCGGGCGTCCGGCCTGCGGCCAGCTCCCCGTACGCCTGGGAGATCTCACGGCTGACCACACCGCCGGACCAGCCGTCGGTGATGATGTGGTGGAAGCTCAGGCCGAGCACATGGTGGTCGTCGGCCAGCCGGAACAGCTGGAACCGGGAGATCGGCCCCGCGGCCAGGTCGAACGGCGTGTCCGCCTCGGTCTGCAGCGCCTCGCGCAGCGCGCTCTCGGCCTCGTCGGGCGCCAGCCCGGACAGGTCCCGGAGCGGCAGCGGCCGGTCCTCGGCCGGCGAGACGACCTGGTACGGGACACCGTCGGCCGCGTGGAACGTCACCCGGAGCTGCTCGTGGCGCTTCACCAGCAGGTTGAGCGCGCCCTCCAGGGCGGCCGTGTCGAGCGCACCGCGCAGTCGGTAGGCGATGGGAACGTTGTAGGTGGTCTCGCCTGGACTCATCTGGTCCAGGAACCACAGCTGCTCCTGTCCGAAGGACAGTTGAATGCGCGACTCGGCGGTGTGCGTGCTCATCGTCACAGGACTCCGTTCGGCTGTTCACGGTGGTCGCCCAGGGGGCGCGGGGGAGCGCCCCGGGCCCTGGCACCCCGGTGCGGCGGGAAGCGGGCAGGGCAGGTCAGGGCATGGCGGGGTAGGGCGAGGGCGGTACGGGAGAGGGAAGCGGGAACCGGACCCCGGCGGCCGGGTGCGGCGGCCCTGGGGCGGCGGCCCGGGCCGGGGCGGCCCCCCGGTCGGTCAGGTGACCGGGAGGGCGCCCCGGCGGTTCAGCGGTTCAGCGGTGGAGCGGTGGAGCGGTGGAGCGGTTCGGCGGTTCGGCGTGTCAGGCGGCCGGGGCCGCGCCGGCCGTGGGGGACGTGGGTCTGAGGACGCGCTCCACGCGGCTCAGCCCCTCCGTCACCGCCTCCGCGGAGCGCGCGAAGCAGATCCGGAAGCCGTCGCTCGCCCCGAGCGTCTCGCCGGGCATGAGCAGCACGCCCAGGTCCAGGGCTCTGCGGCACATCGCCAGAGGCTCCTCGCCGGTGGTGAGCCAGAGCCAGGCGAACGGGGTGTCCTCGGGTTCCACGAGGGTCACCGCGTCCGCGTTGCGCCGGGCGAACTCCCGGACGAGCTCCAGCCCCTGGCCCGTGATCTCGCGGTAGGTGCGCAGATGGTCGTCGCGGTGGGCCAGGACGTCGACGGCCAGGGTCTCGCAGAGCACCGAGTTGGAGATGGTGGACAGGAACTTGCGCCGGGCGCAGAGCTCCACGACGTCCGGAGGACCGTAGAGCCAGCCGACCCGCAGCCCCGGGAAGCCGTACACCTTGGACAGGCTGGACACCGAGATCACCCGGTCGGCGCCGACGGCCGCGGAGCGTGAGAGGTCGAGCGCGTACTCCTCGTCGAGCAGCAGATGTGCCCCCGTACGCGCCGCCAGTGCGAGCAGGCCGCGCAGGTCCTCCTCCGCGATGCGCCGACCGGTCGGATTGCACGGGCTGTTGGCGACGATCAGCTTCACGTCCGGCCCGGCCACCGCCTCGGCGGCCTCGATGTCGAAGCTGAGATCGGGCCGGAACCCGACGAGCTCGACCTTGCAGCCGAACTCGGGCGGCACGTCCCAGGACTGCTGCCAGCCGGGCCGGAAGGCGATCACCCGGGACCCGGGGGTCAGCAGCGCGGCGTACACGAGGTAGAGCGCCTGCTGTGCGCCCACGGTGACGAGGACCGATGCGGCCGAGCCGCCGTAGAGGCCGGCGACCGCCGTGCGCAGGGTGTCGAGGCCCCGGTCATGGCCGTAGTCCAGTTCGAGCCCGGGCGGCACGTTGAGCGCGTCGAGGCGTCCGGGGACCATGTTGCTGTCCCCGAGGTCGATGTCGAAGCGTCCCGCGGCGTCCTCGAAGACCCACCGCTGGATCGGATAGTCGCGCGGCTCCCGCGCGTACGAGGGGAGAGTCACCGCGCGGTCCCGGCGGTCACGGCCGGAGTGGCCGACGCGGTCCGGTCGAGGCGCGCGCGCAGGGCGGGCGCGAAGGAACCGGCCGCCACCTGCTCGGCGTCGCCGGTCATTGTGACCGCGCCGTCCTCGGCGACCGTGATCCCCAGAGTGCCGCCGGGCATCCTCACCTCCACCCGGCTGTCGCACAGCCCCAGTTCACGGGCCGCCGACACCGCGGCGCAGGCGCTGCTGCCGGAGGCCGTCACATATCCGGCGCCGCGTTCGAAGACCTCCAGCTCCATCACGGACCGGTCCACCATCCGTGCGAACTGCACGTTGGTGGCGTTCGGGAACCGTGGGTGCCGCGCGATCCTCGGACCGAGCCTCCGGGCGAGGTCCGCGGACGGGGCGTCCACGAGGACCACGGTGTGCGGATTGCCGTTGTACACACAGGTGACCGTGAACTCGTCGCCGTCCACGGCCAGCGGCACGCCCACCGCCCGGCCGCCGAACGGGGCGCCGTCCTCCCGGAGCAGGGGCAGATCGGCGGCGTCGAAGCTGGGCCGGCCCATGCCGACCTCGACCCGGCCCTCCGTCGCGTCCAGAACCCGCACGGGGCAGTCGCCGGCGGCCGTACGGAGGGTGAACTCGCCTCCGTCGGCCCAGGAGCCGGCCTCCTGCTCGGCGAGGTGGAGCGCGAACATCCGCAGACCGTTGCCGCTTCTGCCGCAGTCGGACCCGTCGGAGTTGTACAGATCGAGCGCGACCGGGACACCGGGTCGCGGTGTCTCCAGAGGTCCGTACAGGACACCGTCCGCCCCGATGCCGCGGTGGCGGTCGCAGACCAGCCGGATCGCCTCACGGGTCAGGGGGAAGTCGGAGCTGCGGGGGTCGATCACCAAGTAGTCGTTGCCTGCTGCCTGATATTTGTAGAAGTCGATCACGGATGATCTCCCTTGGCTGCTGGGCGCGGCGCCGCCCCGAGGCGTGGTGCCTCACCTCGGGGCGGCGCCCGGGATCACTGCTCGGCGAGCGCGGCGGTGTCGTGCTCCTCGCCGTACCACTTCTCCGCCCACCGGGAGAAGGCGATGATCACGATGTCGCGGTGGCCGGGACCCCCGTCGGCGGAGAGCACGTCCGTGACGTCGTGGGCCAGCGCGCGGTCGTCGAGGAGGACCGCCTGACCCGGCTCGAGCGTGCCGGACCAGAAGGGCTCGTCGGCCCCGGGGTTCCACAGCCGGGTCGTGCCGCCGGCGACGTTCACCTTGTTGAGGATCGCGATCATCACGAACTCGTGGCCGTCGTGGTGCACGCCCTCGGGGGTGAGGGGGCCGGGCTTCTCGCCGTCGGCGCGGGTCCGGTTCTGGTGGACGTTGATCTGCCAGTCCTCGGACCGGTCCAGACCGAGCTCACGGACGCCGTGCTCGATCAGCGGCGTGAAGTCCACCTTGATCGGCTCGTAGACGCGGCGGATGCCGCCGCCGACCGAGTTGAACTTCTTGTACGTCGTGTAGTCGCGGTGCGCGAGACGCTCGAACGACCAGCCGTCCTCGCCCTGCGGGCTGAGGCGGTACTGCGAGAAGCGCTTGAAACGGGTGCCGTTGCCCATGTACTCGTCGACGGGGCAGTCGTCGTAGCTCGGCAGGATGTCGGCCGAGACCTCCGGCAGGTCGATGATGAGGAAGCGTTCGCTGCCAAGGGCCATGATCTCTCCTCCAGAAAAGGGTGATGTCGTCGGACGGGCGGACGTCAGGCGCGGGTCGCCCGGCGCCGGACGTCATGCGCCGGACGTCATGCGCCGGACGTCAGGCGGCGACGGAAGGCATGCGCTCGTCCAGGTAGGCGGCAGAGGAGTTGAGCCGCCACATGATGCCGCGCGCGATGGCACGCCGCATGTCCGCGGACTCGGCGGCGGGCAGCACCACGTTGTGGAACCAGCCCTGTGCGTGCTGGGAGTCGATGGTGATGTGCAGCTTGTGGTAGACGATGCCGACCTCCGGCAGGCCCAGGCGCTCCCAGGCGTGCACGACCTGGACGAACCGGTCCGGGGCCATCCACTCGGTCATGCCCAGGAAGCCCACGGCCTCCGCGTACAGCGTGCGGTGGCGGCAGAGCATGACCGCGAGGTTGCCGTTGAGCAGCGAGGTGGCGGTGAGCGACCGGGCGAGCTCGTCCTCCGAGATCTCGAAGACCTCGTAGATCTTGTTGAACAGGTGGGTGTGGACCTCGGCGGGCTTGCCGTTGCCCATCTCGTCCCAGAAGTTGGCGGCGATCTCCATCTTGGCCGCGCCGGCGGTGCCCACCTGCATCATCGCGAGCAGGTCGTCGAAGCGACCGTCGACGACCGACTCCTGCATCACGTAGTTCCGCAGGTCGTCGTGCGTGGCCTCGTTGCGGATGAACTCGTGGTAGTAGGGGTGCTTGTACACCCGGTGGCTGCGCGCGGTGTTCTTGAGCCAGGTCAGGTACTCCCGCGGCTCGGTGGGCGCGTCCTCGAGCAGGCCCGGCTCGATCAGCCGGTCCTGGGCGGCCGCGGTGGCGGTCTCCAGAAGACGGGCTATCTCGTAGACGACGACGGAGCCCTCGGCGTTCTGCTGCTGCGGGATCTTCGTGTACAGCTGGTAGATCCGGTCGAGCAGATACTGCTGCGCGTACAGGGCGCCCATGTCACCCCCGGCGGCGGCGGTGTTGATGTCGGCCACCTCGCCCAGGACGCGGCTCCGCTCACTGCCCGACAGAGCGTCGACCTTCTCAGGCGCGGAACCGAGCCATGCGCACACCCTGTCCACGGTGGACAGGAACGGGTCACCGGATACGGTCAGACCCTTGGAGCCGCCGACTTCAGGCATGTGTTTCCCCTTGGATTCACTGGACGAAGCAGATTTCCGACACGAAGGCCAGCCGTACCAGTACTGCGGCGATACGTTTCTTTCGGACCGCGTGGGCGGCGGGCGTTGCCATTCTGCAAGGGGCCCGCTGGACGGAATATGTACGCGCTCTGTACGACCGGACGGGGCGCCGAACCAGGCCATGCCCGGCTCGGCTACTCTCGGCGCTTCGTACGGCAACCGCCCCGTCTGTCGGGAGACGTCCACGCATGAACACGCCACCATCGCCGGCCGGAGCGGCGCGGGCTGACGGAGCGTCCGTCCGGATCGGCGCCCTCGTACCGCTGACTCGTCCTGGCTGGACCGAGGCGGGCCGGCATCTGCTCGCCGGACTCGAGCTGGGCGTCGGTGACGTCAACGCGGCCGGCGGGATCGCCGGGCGACCGCTGGAGCTGGTGGTCCGGGACACCGCGGCCGATCCGCGGCGGGCCGCGGCGGCCGTGGACGAACTGGCCGGCCTGGGCGTGGCCGCCGTGGTGGGGGAGTACCACAGCGTGGTCGCCCGCGCAGCCGCCGCCCGGGCGGACGCGCTCGGTCTGCCGTTCCTCTGCTC
This sequence comes from Streptomyces sp. NPDC022552, assembly GCF_055561875.1. Lineage (NCBI taxonomy): Bacteria > Bacillati > Actinomycetota > Actinomycetes > Kitasatosporales > Streptomycetaceae > Streptomyces > Streptomyces sp. NPDC022552. Next base: position 344,805 of record NZ_JBVHGJ010000004.1, on the reverse strand, counting down.
CTCGGCGGTGCTCGACGCGCTCACCGAAGAGCCGACGGACTGGGTCGCGCGCCTCGCCCCGCCGCAGTCCCACGGCTGGCGGATCTACGCGGACTTCCTCATCGGAGCGGGCCACGGCCGCATCGCCGTAGCGGCCGAGCCGAGCGTCTACTGGACCTCGGGGGCCCGCATCCTGCGGGACCGTCTCGCTCCACGCGGCGGCACCGTCGTCGAGTTGGACATGCGCGAACTCGGCCCGACGGCCGTGTGCGACGAAGTCGTCGAGCACCGCGCGACCGCGCTCCTGCTTCTGGTCGGCAATCCGGAACCGGCCGTGTCGATCGTCAGGGCCGTCCGACGCGACGAGCGCCTCGCCGGCCTCCTGATCGGTGCTCCGGCCGGCCAACCGGAGTTCGCCGCGTGGGCGAGGCTGCTGGGCGACGACGGCGCCGCCGTCCCGTTCCTGCGCTACCTGCCCGAGCGCCTCGGCCCACTCGGCGCACGAGTCGGGACGGCCCTCCGGGAGCGACTGGCCGAAGCGCCCTCCTTCGTCGCCTTCGAGGGCTACGACACGATCGCCGTCCTCGCCGATGTGCTGCGTTCTCACGGGGAGAACGGAGCGGAGGCCGGGCACGGCGCGGGCCGGGCGCGCACGGCCGAGGCATGGCCGCGCGTCGCGGTCGAAGGCACCCGTGGGGAGATCCGGTTCTCCCGCACGCCAGGCATCGGCGTGTGGCAGTGGGACCGGGCGCCGATCCACGTCGTCGATCGAGATCCGGCGGAACCCGATCGCTTCCGGACCCTCGCCGGTGGAGCATAGAGACCGTGCCGACGCCGACGGAGGGTGGCGTGTGAACGAGGAGAGCGGGGCCGGGGCCACGTACGGACGCCTGCGCGTCGAGGAGACGGACCTCGCCCCCGCGCGCTGGCTGACCGAACGGCGCCCCGGGTACGGCACCTTCGGGACCGTGGCCGGAGTCGCCGCGCCCGGATTCGCGGCCTACGCGCGCGTGCTGCACCCCGCGAGCCTCGACGAGCGGCCGGTGCGCTGGGAGACCGTCGCCGCCGCGTACGGACGTCGCGTCGAGGCCCTCACGGACTGGCACGAGGTCATCGGCGTGGAGCGGTACCACCAGAACGCGGAGGAGTACGGCCTGCCCGGCGTATGGGACGAGCACGCCGCCGAAGGGCCCACGCCCGGCGAGGTCGCGCGGGCCCTGATGCCCGTCCTCGCCCGGCACACCGGCACGCCGGAGCGGTGCTGGTTCGGGCTGTGGGAGGGGTACGGCCGCCGGGAGTGGCCCGGGATCCCCACCTTCCCGACCCCGGAACGGGACGAGATCCTGCTCTCCGGACCGCTGGCCGACGTCCTGTCCCCGGAGATCCTCGACCCGTTCATGGAACTCCCCGACCTGTGGTGGCCGCAGGACCGCGCCTGGTGTGTCGGCGGTGACGTCGACCTGGTCAGCACCTATGTCGGTGGTTCGGAGGAGCTGATCACCGAGCTGCTCACGGCGCCCGGCCTGGAGGCGCACCGGGTGGCGGCCGGGGACGGCGTCGGCTGACCCGCCCACGCCCGGGGTGCCGCGGTGGCACGCGTGGGCGATCCTTGGGGTATGGGTGCCCAGCGTCGCGGGACCCCTAGCAAGGGCCCGCCGAGAGGCCGGGGCGTGCACCGCGCTCTGGCCGTCGCCGCCGTGGCCGTGGTCGCCGCGATCGTGGCGGCCGTCGCCGCGCTCGTCGGCGGTCCGGGCGGGACGTCCGTCGACGTCCGTAGCGCGGCGGGTACGTCCGCAGACGCCCGTGCCCCGGCGCCCGTCGTTCCTCCCGCCCCCGAGGCGGCGCCACCGTCGCCCTCGGAGCCCTCTCCCCGGCCCCCCGTCGCCGCCGAGCTGTCCATACCGTCCATAGGGGTCGAGGACCTGGACGTCCTGCCCTACGAGGGGACGACCGACGACGCGGCGGGCACCCGGATCCAGGACCGTGGCGTGGCCGCCAGCCCCCACGGCGATCGCGGTGGCGTCGGACCGGGGGACATCGGCAACTACCTGGTGACCGCCCACCGGCTCTCCGCCGGCGGACCCCTGCGGGCGCTGCCCTCGGTCGACGTCGGGGACGAGGTGTACGTCACCGCCCGAGGCACGGTCTACACCTACGAGATCGTCGAGACGCGGACCACGTCCTTCCGCTCGGCCGACTCGCTCGCCGAGCAGCGGGCCGCCGTGCCGGGCGAGCCGGGGGAGAAGCCCACCCGCGCCATGATCACCCTCTCCACCTGTGCGACGCCGGAGGACGACGCCGCGGGCAACTTCTGGCGGGACGCCCAGGGCAACCCCGAGCACCGCATCGACAAGATAGGCGTCCTGACCTCGGAGCGGCCCGCCTAGGGCAGCGGCCCGCCTAGGACGTCGCGGGGCGGGACAGCGCGCGCGAGGCGTGGGCGCGGACGTCGGCGTCGGCGTCGGTGGTGGCCGTGGCGAGCGCGGCGCGGGCCTCGGGGTCGGCCCGGTGGGGGTGCAGCGAGAGGACGGCGGCCTTGCGGACGTCCGCGTTCGGGTCGGCCAGGGCCTTCGCGAGCGCGGGGACGGCCTGTCCGGCAGCCGCCGCGCGGAGAGCGGTCGCGGCTCCGGCCCGTACCTGCCAGGCCGGGGCGGCGAGCGCGGCGACGGCCGGCTCCGCGTACGCGGGCGGGCAGCCCGTGACGGCAAGGGCGGCGAATGCGGCGCCCTTGACCAGGGGATCCGGGTCGTCGAGCAGCGGGAGCAGCGGAGCCGGGTCCGGCGTACGGACGGCTGCCAGGCCGCGTGCCACGGCGACCCGGACCTCGCGGGCGGCGTCGGCGGCGGCCACCGCGAGCTCCGCGACCGCGTCCACCGCGACCAGGCCACGGACGGCGTGGATCCGGACGTCGATGTCGGGGTCGGTGAGCGCGCCGGTGTACACCGAGGCGTCACCGAGGCGCTGCGCGCGCAGGACTTCGAGGGCGGCGGAGCGGACGACCGGATCGGCCTCGTCGAGCGCCTCCCGCAGGGCGTCCCCCAACTCGGCCTCGGCGGGCAGCACTTCGACCAGTTCGCGCAGGGCTGCCGCGGCGGCGTGCCGGACCTGGGGCGCGGTGTCCCGCAGCCGTACGGCGAGCGCGGGCCCCGCCCCGGTGGGCACGGTCTCCCCCAGGGCGGCGACTGCGGCGGACCGGACGGCCGGGTCGGCGTCGGTGAGGTAGGGGCCGAGGGCGGCCAGATCGGGGGACTCCTCGGCAAGGACGAGCAGCCGCAGCAGCGCCGGGCTCGGCCCGCCCGAAGCGGCCGCCGATTCCACCGCGGATTCCGCTGCCGGCGCCTGAGCCGCACTTCCGGCAGCCGCACTCCCGGCGGACGCTCTCCCGGCTGCCGGTGCGACGTCCCGCCGGCCCGCCGTGGCCGTCGGCACCAGCGCCACCTCCCCGAGCCACCGCTCCGGCCCGGCCTCCGGCGCGAACTCCGGGACGGGCACCACGTACGGCTCGATCGGCCGGGCCGTGAACTCCATCGCCCCGGAGGGCGACTTGCACAGGTCGATGTGGTGGAGCCAGCCCGTGTCGTCGCGCTCCGGGTGGTCGAGCCGCTCGTGGTAGAGGCCCCATCGGGACTCGGTCCTCGCCAGCGACGCCCGTGCCGCCATCTCCGCGCAGTCCCGGATGAAGGACACCTCGGCGCACCGCATCAACTCGTGTGCGGTGCGGGCGCCCAGGCCCTCGATCTCCGTCGACATCCGGTCGAACGCCTCCACCGCGAGGGACAGCTTCGCCCCGGTCTTCGGCGGCGCCACGTAGTCGTTCACGAACCGCCGCAGCTTGTACTCCACCTGCGGCTGCGGCGGCCCGTCGGGGTGGCGCAGCGGGCGGTAGACGAGTTCATGGGCCGCGGCGAGCTGGTCCTGCGGCAACTCCCCTTCGTACGACCGGTACTGGGCCGCGTCCTCGCCCGCCAGGTCGCCGAAGACGAACGCCCCGATCATGTAGTTGTGCGGCACGCAGGCGAGGTCCCCGGCCGCGTACAGCCGGGGCACGGTCGTGCGGGCGTGGGCGTCGACCCGTACCCCCGAGGCGGAGTGCCCGCCGCACAGCCCGATCTCCGAGATGTGCATCTCGATGTCATGGGTGCGGTAGTCGTGCCCCCGGCCCTCGTGGAACGTGCCGCGGGTGGGGCGCTCGGTCGTGTGCAGGATCGATTCGACGGCGCTGATGGTCTCCTCGGGCAGATGGCTGAGCTTCAGGTACACCGGGGCCCGGTCCGAGGCGAGTTCGGCCGCGAACTCGGCCATCATCTGCCCCGACCAGTAGTCCGACTCCACGAACCGCTCGCCGTGCCGGTTCACCTGGTACCCGCCGAACGGATTGGCCACGTACGCGCAGGCGGGCCCGTTGTAGTCCTTGATCAGCGGGTTGACCTGGAAGCACTCGATGCCGGTCAGGGCCGCGCCCGCGTGGTACGCCATGGCGTAGCCGTCGCCGGCGTTGGTGGGGTTCTCGTACGTCCCGTACAGATAGCCGGAGGCGGGCAGTCCGAGCCGGCCGCACGCACCCGTGGCCAGGATCACCGCGCCCGCCCGTACGATGACGAACTCGCCCGTACGGGTGTGGAATCCGGCCGCGCCGATGGCCCGCCCGTCCTCCGGGTGGGTGAGCACCCGCACCGGCATGACCCGGTTCTCGATCCGGATCCGCTCCCGCATCTCCCGTCGCCGCAACTGCCGGTAGAGGACCTTCTTGACGTCCTTCCCCTCCGGCATCGGCAGCACGTACGAGCCGGAGCGGTGCACCTGGCGGACCGCGTACTCACCGTGCTCGTCCTTCTCGAACTTCACCCCGTACGACTCCAGCCGCTGGACCATCGCGAAGCCGCGGGTCGCGGTCTGCCGGACGGTGGACTGGTCGACGATGCCGTCGTTGGCGCGGGTGATCTCGGCGACGTAGTCGTCGGGTTCGGCCCGGCCCGGGACGACGGCGTTGTTGACCCCGTCCATGCCCATGGCGAGGGCGCCGGAGTGCCGGACGTGCGCCTTCTCCAGGAGGATCACGTCGGCGCCCCGCCCGGCGGCCGTCAGGGCGGCCATGGTGCCGGCGGTTCCGCCGCCGATGACGAGGACGTCGCAGGACAGCTCGGTCGCGTCGGCGAGGTCGGGGATGGCCAGAGGGGTGTCCACGGGAAGCCTTTCGGGAGCCTTCGGGCGGGAACGGAGGGATGTCGGGATCAGGGAGAGGCCGCGATCAGAGCGATGCGAGCACGCGGCGGCGCAGCTCGGCCCTGGCGGGCGACTGCCGGGCGTCCCGTCGGCGCGGCTGCGGTACGTCGAGCAGCCGGCCGGAGGGCAGCAGGGCGACGCGATCGCCCAGGTGGAGGGCCTCGTCCACGTCGTGCGTGACGAACACGACGGTGGCGCCCGTGCCGCGCAGGATCTCCACGAGAAGGTCCTGCATCCCCGCGCGGGTGTGGGCGTCGAGCGCGCCGAAGGGCTCGTCCATCAGGACCGCGCGGGGGCTGCCGACCAGGGCGCGGGCCAGCTGTACGCGCTGCCGTTGGCCTCCGGACAGCTGGTGCGGAAGCTTGCCGGCGTGGTCGGCGAGGCCGACCCGGTCCAGCCAGTCGGCGGCGGACCGGCGTCGCTCGGCACGCGGCACCCGGCGGATCGCCAGGGGCAGTTCCACGTTGGCGCGGACGGTGCGCCAGGGCAGCAGCGCGTCGTCCTGGAAGACCAGCGCCCGGTCGGCCGCCGGCCCCTCGATCGGCCGGCCGTCGTGGGTCACCCGGCCCTCCAACGGCGGGAGCAGACCGGCGAGGGTGCGCAACAGGGTCGACTTGCCGCAGCCGGACGGGCCGACCACGGCAAGCAGTTCGCCGGGCGCGATCCGCAGTTCGGCGGCGGCGAAGACCGTCGTACCGTCCGCGTGACCGAGCCGTACGTCGTGCAGGGCGAGCTCCGCGCCGGCTCGCGCGGGCGCGACGCTCGGGGGCGCGCTGCTCATGAGACCGACTCCTTCTCGACGACGGGTGCGGGTACGGGTGCCGGAGCGACGGCCGTACGGGAGGCGGGGCGGCGGCGGGACACGGCGCGCGCCGCACCGGCCGCGGGGCGCGCGGCGGGCCGCGGCAGCCAGGAGGTGACGCGGCGGCCCAGGAGCTCCACGGCCGTGGAGGTGAGCCAGCCCAGGGCGCCGATGGTGGCCATGCCGACGAACACGCCCGGGTAGTCGACGACCGTGTAGTCCTGCCAGGTGCGGTAACCGACCCCGTACTCGCCGGAGATCATCTCCGCGGAGATCACACAGATCCACGCGACGCCGATGCCCACCGAGAGGCCGCCGAAGATCCCCGGCAGCGCCCCGGGCAGGACCACCGAGAACAGCACGCGCGCCCGGCTGCCGCCCATCGTGAGCACGGCCTCCTCCCACACCGGGGTGAGGGCGCGCACCGCGTGCCGGGTCGACACGAGGACCGGGAAGAAGCCCGCGGTGAAGGTGATGAACACGATCCCCTGCTCGTTGCTGGGCAGCAGCAGGATCGCGACCGGGACCAGGGCGATGGCCGGCACAGGCCTGGCCACCTCCAGGATCGGGCCCAGGAGGTCGGCGGCCCAACGGGAGCGGGCGACGACGGTGCCGACCGTCACGCCCGCCACCGCGGCCAGCAGGAAGCCGACCATGATCCGGCGCAGGCTGTGCCCGAGGTCCTGCCAGTACGCCTCGGTGCCGATCCGGTCGGCGGCGGCGGAGGCCACCTCGCCGACCGTGGGGAACTGCTCGAACCGCAGCCACAGGTTGACGTCGAGCGAGGTCAGCAGCTGCCACAGCCCGAGGGTCGCGCCGAGCGAGACCACCCGCAGCAGCCAGCGTCCCGCGCTCATGACGCCAGACCGACGGCGGTCGCGTGGTCGACGACCCGCGATCCGGGGTGCGCGTCGACGTACGCCTTCGCGCCGGACGGGGTGACGAAGGCGCGCAGGTCGGCGCCGTCGACGACCCACACCGCCTTGTCGGCGAACCACAGGGTGCCGGTCACCGCGTCCGGGACGTACGCGGCCCGCACGTCCTTGGCGGTCCTGGTCGCCTTCAGGAGTTCCTTCGGGCTGTCGAAGGTACGGGTGGTGCTCTGGCCCTTCAGCCACAGCTCGGGCTTCGCTGCGGTCGCCTTCGGGTACGACGGGGCCTGCGCGGCCCGCTCCAGCGGGGCCCGGTCGACGAACGCGTCCACATCGACGTCGCCCACCAGCTTGGCCGCCTTCAGCAGCGGCACGTCCTGCTTCAGCGCGTCGATCAACTCCGGGCGGAGCGCGGGGTCGAAGGTGGCGATGCCGTTCGCGCCGTTGTAGAGGTAGACGACCTCGGCGGGCAGCCCGGTCTCCTTCGCCACCGACTCGGCCGCGGCGATCGGCTGTTGCCGCAGATGGTCGGTGGCCCGCCGCTGTGCCGTGAGGAAGTCGTCGAGGATGCCCGCCCGTTCCTTGGCGAACTTCTCACGGACGGTGACCCCGTGGAAGGTCGGCAGGTTCAGCTCGGCGCCGTCGTACAGCGCCGTGGCGCGGCCCTGGTAGGCCAGCAGCCCGGGCCAGGCGACGAACTGCGACAGGGCGTCGGCGCTTCCGGCGGTCAGCGCGGACGCGCCGACGCTGGGCTGCTGGTTCAGCTTCCGTATGCCCCTGTCCGGGTCGATGCCCGCGCGCTGGAGGGCCCGGACCAGCGTCCCGTCGGCGGCCGAGCCGACGCTCGTCGACACCTTCTTGCCGCGCAGGTCGGCGAGCGACTTCAGGGGTGAACCGGGCGCGGTGACCACGGTGTTCAGGCCGCCGCGCAGGTTGTAGCCGGTGACCGAGACCAGTCGCGTCGGCTGCCGCAGCTGCTTGCCGCGGGCCGCGTTGATGAGCAGCGGGAAGTCGCCCATCGAGCCGATGTCGATCTTCCCGGCGGTCATCTGGGCGGTGATCGGCGCGCCGGTCGCGTAGTCCTGCCACGCGACCTTGTAGGTGACGCCGTCCTTCTTCCCGCGCGCCGCGAGCTCCTCCTCGAAGTAGCCGAGCGAGCGCAGCAGGGTGCCGGCGGTGACGGTGTTGATGGTCTTGGACTGGTAGCCGACGGTCACCGTGACGGTGCGCCCGCCGGGCGTGTCGTCGGCGCCCGCCGCGCCGCCGCACGCGGAGACGAGCAGCAGCGCGAGGGAGAGGGAGACGAGCCGGACGGGGGAGCGGGTCAGGGAAACGGCTGTGCCGGGCATGGGAGTCGGGCCTTTCACCGGAGCAGATAGGGCATGTTGACGGTGACCGCGCCGGTGGGGCAGCGGGCCGCGCAGGGGCCGCAGTACCAGCACTCGTCCACGTGCATGTACGCCTTGCCGTTGTCCTCGCGGATCGCGAGCGAGTCGAGCGGACACATGTCGACGCAGAGCGTGCAGCCGTCGATGCACTTGGACTCGTCGATGGTCACGGGCACGTCGGCGCGTTGCGGCACCAGAGGCATGGCTGTCTCCCGGAGGGTGGGGCGTCGGCGGTGAGGGTGTTCAGACGGAGCGGTGCAGGATGCCGCTCATGGTGATGCGGTCGCCGCGGAACCGGATGAACTCCAGGTCCACGGGCCGCCCGTCGGGCAGACAGGTCAGCCGCTCCAGCATCAGTACGGCGGCTCCGCGGGGAGCCTGGAGCACCGCGGCGGAGTGGGCGTCGGCGTTGACGGCTTCGAGGGTGATCTCGGCATGGCCCAGCGGACCGCCGGTCAGCGATTCGAGGAGCCGGAACACGTCGGTGTTCTCCAGGTCGCAGCCGAGGAGTTCACCGCCGATGTCCAACGGCAGGTACGACAGGTCCAGCGAGAGCGGCAGCCCGTTGAGCCGGCGCAGCCGCTCGATGCAGAGGACGTCCGTGTGCTCGGGCAGGCCCAGCCGGTGCGCCACCGGGCCGGAGGCGGCGACCGGTCCGACGGTACGCACCTCGTTGGTGACCCGGCCGTGCTCGTGCAGGGTCTCCGCCAGGCCCTGGAGACGGTCCAGGCCGTGTGGATACTTCTCGCACACCACGACCGTGCCCACACCCGGCTGCCGGTCGACGAGTTGCTCGCCGCGCAGCAGGTCAAGGGCCTGACGGACGGTGTTACGGCTGGCCCGGTAGTCGGTGGCGATGGTGTCCTCCAGGGGGAGGACACCGCCGGGGAAGCCGCCCGCCAGGATCTGGTGGCGCAGCAGGTCGGCGAGCTCCCGGGCCCGGTCCGCGCGGAGTCGCCGACGACGCGCGGCGGCGACCGGGAGGGAGGCGGGGGCGGGTTCGGCTGGCATGTCCGGGAACGTACCGGGGGAATCGACCGGATGGTGTTGCGGCCACATTGCGCCACCTGACGGACCGAAGACACCGCTGCGACCTGCGGTTTCCTCTGCGGGGCGAGAAGATCCGCCACCCCGTCGCCCACCAGATGGACGCTGTCTGCCCAGGATGCGGGCAGGTCGTTCCTCGCGCCCGCGGCGACGCCCGCCCCCCGGCGGCGACCCTGGGCGGCGGCCTCCCCACGCGGGGAGGCGGTCCGCGGCGGCGGCATCCTTGCGCGGCGGCGCCCCTCTCCCGTCGTACTCCGGAATGCCCGACGGCTCGCCGACGGTTGCCCCGAGCATGACTATCGGAGTGACGCTGAGCTCGACCTCTCACCAACTCTCCATCGACAGCACGGTCGACCTCGCGAGGGAGGCCCACGCGGCGGGTCTGCACTCGGCCTGGTTCGGCCAGACCTTCGCGTACGACTCTCCCCTCCTTGCCGCGATCGTCGGCCGCGAGGTGCCCGGGCTTCAGGTGGGGACCTCCGCGATCCCGGTCTTCGGCCGCCATCCGCTCGTCGTCTCCAGCCAGGCCCAGACCGCCCAGGCCGCCACCGGCGGCCGCTACCACCTCGGGCTCGCCCTCGGCACCCGGCACCTCACGGAGGAGGGGTTCGGCATACCGTACGAGCGGCCCATCGCCCTCCTCCGGGAGTTCCTCACCGCCCTGCGCCCTCTCCTGGAGACGGGCGCCGCCGACTTCCACGGAGAGCTGCTGACCGCGACCACCCCGCTCTCGGCGGCGGTGCCCGGCGCCGAGCCACCGGTGCCGCTCCTGGTCGCCGCCATGGGGCCGCAGGCCCTGCGCGTCAGCGGGGAACTCGCCGACGGCGTCCTGCCGTTCCTCGCCGGACCGCGCGCCCTCGCGGAGCACATCGTCCCGGCGGTCACCGCCGCCGCCGAGGCGGCCGGCCGGCCGGCGCCGCGGGTTGTGGCGCTCGTCCCCGGAGTGGTCACGGCCGACGCCGGGGCCGTACGCGAGACGGCGGCCGAGACCTTGTCGCTGTACGACCGGATCCCCTCCTACCAGCGGGTCATCGGCCTGTCCGGCGGCGAGCGGGCCGCCGACCTGGCGGTGATCGGCGACGAGGAGACCGTCGCCGCGGAGGTGCGGCGCTACCGCGAGGCGGGGGCCACGGAGGTCGTGTTCACGGCGACGGACCTGGGCGGCGAGGCCGACCGGCGCCGCACCTGGAAGCTGCTCGGGGAGCTCGCCGGGGCGCGATGAGGCGGCCACACGCGGGAACAGTGCCTGACCAGGGTTTTCCCGAGCCGAATGCCGGGAATCTGCCCCTTTGCCCATCGTCCCGCCCGCTCGGCGGCCGGGGCGTACCCGAGGTTCTGTCTGGAGGTCGCGATGCTGCTCAGCCACCACATCGACGCAGGAACGCTGTACGTCACGCTGCATGAGGACCTCGACGTCACGAACCGGGCCGCCGCGGCCCTTCTGCTCCAGGCGCTCGTCGACTCCCACCGGCCGGTGGGAGTCGTCCTGGAGCTGCCCGCGGGCCCGCCGACCGCCGCGACGCTGAGCGCGGTCGCGCGCGCGAAGAGGATGTGCGACAGCCTCTCGGTCCCGCTGACGCTGGTCGACGGGACGGCCGCCCCAGGGCGCACCGAGCTCACGACGGGATCCCGCGAACCCCTCGCGTCCGGCGCGGTGAGCGACGGGTGAGGCAAGGGATGAGCGAGGGGTGACCGGAGGTCCGCGCCCCACGGCCCTGACCGGTCAGTCCGGGGACGCGTCGACGAGGATCACGTCCAGCCGTCGCGGGCCGTGGACCCCCTCGACGCGGTCGAGTTCGATGTCGCTCGTCGCCGACGGGCCCGAGATCCAGGTCAGGGGGCGCGTGGGATCGAGGCGGTCGAGCGCCTGCGGCACCGAGGCGACGATCTGCGCGGGGGCGCGCACGAGGCAGATGTGATGGTCGGGTACGAGCGTGATGCGGCGGCCGCCCTGGTCCGGCCCGGCGTCGAGGACGACGGTGCCGGTCTCCGCGACGGCGACGGCGCACCCCGTCACGACACTGTCGACCTCGTCCAGGTCGTACGGGGTGAGTGCGGCCCGGTCGTCCACGACGGCCGCGTCCGTACGGCTCAGGAGCGCGCGGGGCAGCCCCGTCGGCGCGAGCACCCGGCGCGCGCCGCGCTCGGCCAACAGGCGTCCGATCAGCTCCGGGAGCGCGTCCGGGCGGCAGCGGTGGACGACCGCCCGGTACTCCGCCAGGTTCTCGGCGAGCAGGCTCACGGTCTCCTCTGCGTCCCGTTCCCCGTGCTCACGCAGGTAGTTCCGGGGGACGGCCTCCTCGTAGGGCGTGTCGTCCGGCGGTACGTCGGTCAGGGCCTCGCGGATCCGGCGCAGGATCAGCTCTCTGCCGCTCACTCGGATCCCTCCTTCCGTTCGTGCTCACGCTTCCACCAGCCGCGGAAGGATTCCGCCGGGACCTCGGGCAGATCGCGGCTGTCCGTCCACGCCCGCCCCGGACCGGGCAGGCGGGAGGGGTGGAGGCCGCGGGTGAGGGAGGCCAGCCGCTGCCCGGCCGCGTAGACGCCGGGACGGCCGAACGCCCATGCGGCCGCCCCCATGGCGGCCTTCTCCAGGCGGTGGCCCTCACCCCCGGCGACCTTCTCCCGGAGGTGGACGAGGACTTCGGGGATGTCGATGGCGACCGGGCACACGTCGTAACAGGCCCCGCAGAGGGAGGAGGCGTACGGCAGCGAGGCGTCGATCTCGCTCGCGGTGCCCCGGAGTTGAGGGCTCAGGATCGCGCCGATGGGGCCCGGGTAGACGGAGCCGTAGGCATGACCGCCGGCCCTCTCGTAGACGGGGCAGACGTTCAGGCAGGCCGAGCAGCGGATGCAGCGCAGGGCCTGGCGGCCGACCTCGTCCGCGAGGGTGTCGGTGCGACCGTTGTCGAGCAGGACGAGATGGAAGGTCCGCGGCCCGTCACCGTCCGTCGTGCCGGTCCACATGGAGGTGTACGGGTTCATCCGCTCGGCGGTCGAGGAGCGGGGGAGGGTCTGGAGGAAGACCTCCAGATCCCGCCAGGTCGGCACGACCTTCTCGATGCCGACGACCGAGATGAGGGTCTCGGGCAGCGTCAGGCACATCCGGCCGTTGCCCTCGGACTCGACCACCACCAGCGTGCCGGTCTCGGCGATCATGAAGTTCGCCCCCGAGATCCCGACCTTGGCGCGCAGGAACTTCTCGCGGAGGTGGAGCCGGGCGGCCTCGGCCAGCTCGGTGGGGTTGTCGCTCAGGTTCTCGGGCGCCGGCCGGCCCCAACGGCCCATCTCGGAGCGGAAGATGTCGCGGATCTCGCCGCGGTTGCGGTGGATGGCCGGTACGAGAAGGTGCGAGGGGCGGTCGTGGCCGAGCTGGACGATCAGTTCGGCGAGGTCGGTCTCGTACGCGGCGATGCCCTCGGCCTCCAACGCCTCGTTGAGCCCGATCTCCTGCGTGGCCATCGACTTGACCTTGACGACCTCGCGCTCGCCCGTCGCCTTCACCAGGCCGGTGACGATCCGGTTCGCCTCGGCGGCGTCCGCGGCCCAGTGGACGGTGCCCCCGGCCCGTACCACCGACTCCTCCAGCCGGAGCAGGTAGTGGTCGAGACGGCGGAGCGTGTGGTCCTTGATCCGCTTGCCGGCCTCGCGCAGCTCGGCCCAGTCGTCCAGCTCCGCCACCGCCCTGGCCCGCTTGTCGCGGATCGTGTGGGTGGCGTGCCGCAGGTTCGCCCGCAGGGTGGTGTTCCGCACCGCGTCGCGCGCGGCCTCCGGGAAGGCCGGCATGCCCAGGAACGTACCGCTCATGCCGCAGACTCCCCTTCCGTGCTCGCCAGGATCTCGGCGATGTGGACGGGCCGGACGCCGACCTTCAGCCGGCTCATCGTGCCGCCGAGGTGCATCAGGCACGAGTTGTCCGCCGCGCACAGGACCTCGGCCCCGGTGGAGACGGCGTTGCGGACCTTGTCGGCGCCCATCGCGGCCGAGACGTCGGGGTTCTTCACGGCGAAGGTGCCACCGAAGCCGCAGCACTCCTCCGCGCCCGGCAGCTCCACCAGCTCCAGCCCCTTCACCGCCGACAGCAGACGGTACGGCCGGTCCGCGAGACCGAGGCCGCGCAGACCGTGACAGGTGGGGTGGTAGGTGACCTTGTGCGGGTAGGACGCGCCGACGTCCGTCACGCCGAGGACGTCGACCAGGAACTCGGTCAGCTCGTACGTCCTCGGCACGACAGGCGCGACGGCCAGGGCGAGCCCGTCACCGCGGCCCTCGGCCCGCGCCCGCTCGCCCATGCGCGGATACAGCTCGCGGACCATCGCTCCGCACGACCCCGAGGGGGTGACGACCGCGTCGTAACCGCCGAAGACCTCGGCGAACCGCCGCGCGAGCGGCTCGGCCTGCCGCCGGTAGCCGGTGTTGTACTGCGGCTGGCCGCAACAGGTCTGGCCCATGGGGAAGTCGACGTCGACACCCAGCCGGGTGAGCAGCCGCACGACGGCCCGGCCGGTGTCCGGATACAGCGTGTCGTTGACACAGGTCAGGAACAGAGCAACACGCATCGCGGCTCCCTCACGTCACGTCGGTGATCCCTTCCCCCGGAAGGTAGCCCGCGTCCAGCCCGGCCCGCGACCGCCCGCGACCGCCCTTGGACGGTAATCGCGTCGACAGCGGCCCTCGGCGCGCGGCAGAGTGGCCGCCGTGACGAGCAGTGAGCTGTGGACCCGCGCGACCGCCGAACGCTACGACGCCGAGGAGGCCGAGATGTCCTCCGCCGCTGCCCTCGGACCGGCTCTCGCCTTCCTCGCCGACCTGGCCGGAGACGGCCGGGCACTGGAGTTCGCCATCGGTACCGGACGCGTCGGCGTGCCGCTCCGGGAACGCGGCGTGCCGGTGGTGGGCATCGAGCTGTCCGAGCACATGGCGGCGGTGCTGCGGCGCAAGGCCGACGAGGACACGCTCCCGGTGGCTGTCGGGGACATGGCCACCACCGTCGTCCCGGGCGTGTTCAGCCTGGTCTATCTCGTCTACAACACCATCACGAACCTGCTCACCCAGGACGAGCAGGTCGAGTGCTTCCGCAACGCCGCACGGCATCTCGAGCCGGGCGGCCGATTCGTCATCGAGCTGGGGGTGCCACCGCTGCGGTTCCTGCCGCCCGGCCAGGTCGCGGTGCCGTTCGCCCTCTCCGAGCAGCACCTCGGCTTCGACACCTTCGACCTCGTCGAGCAGATTCTCGTCTCGCACCACTTCACCCGCGACAGCGCCGACGGCCGCTACCGCCGCGGCAACTCCCGGCACCGGTACGCCTGGCCGGCAGAGCTCGACCTGATGGCACGGATCGCCGGTCTGGAACTCGAACGCCGCGTCGCGGACTGGGACGGGTCACCGTTCACCCAGGACTCCGCGAAGCACATCTCCGTCTGGCGCAAGCCGGCCTGAGCCCGGCCGATGGGGCGTCGCCCCTGGTGCCGGTCGCTCGCTCAACAGCATTCGGGGCCCGCAGGACGTCGACGGACACCACGTATGTCGAACTCCACAGGTATGCAGGTCTGTTGGAGTCGGATCGCCGCAACGGCATCGACACCAGTACCGGCGGGACGGACCGCGACGTCCGTTCCGGCACTCGAGGCCTCCCGTACGACACCCCGTGGGGATGCGCCGTCGCGCTGAGTCGTCTCCTGACCTCCGCGCGATGTCTTCGTCCCGGTTTGCGTCTTTTTGCCTGGCGCAAGAGAGTTGAAGGAGAGGCGCATCGCGCTCACTTCACATCCATCGGCATCCACGTGCAGGACCTCATCCGACGCGGTCCGGTCACGCTCGACCGGGCCTGCGCAGACGGAGAACCGTTATGGCCATCAACGAATCAGTGACGGGCAACGACAGCGTGGCGATCATCGGGACAGCCACCCCGGGCGAGCGAACCGTCGGAGTCGGGGGACGGGGAGACGCCGTAGGCGTCCAGGGCAGGGGCGACCGCTGGCACGGCGTCGAGGGCCTGAGCAGCAGCACGATCGGAGGGGCCGGGGTCTACGGCGCCAACTCCGCCGGCGGCGCCGGCGTGGTCGGCGAGACCTCGGGCCGCTTCAACCCCGCCGTGTACGGCAAGCACGGCGGCACCGAAGGCCAAGGCGTACTCGGTGAGGCCGAGAACGGGGCCGGCACAGCGGGCAAGTCCAAGAACTGGGTGGGAGTCTACGGGGAGTCGACGAGCACCACCGGCGGTAGTGGCGTCTGGGGAGAGCACAAAGGCGCTGGTACCGGCACGATCGGCTTCAGTGCGGAAGGCGTCGGCGTGCACGCCCGGGGAGGCCGCCTCGCGGGCTTCTTCGAGGGAGACCTCGAAGTCACCGGTGACCTCGTGCTCACAGGCGGGGATGTGGCCGAGCAATTCGACGTCGCTGAAAAAGACGGCACCGGTGAGATGGTTCCGGGCGCAGTCGTCGTCCTCGACGACGAGGGTGCGCTGGCGCCTTGCACGCAGGTCTACGACTCCTGTGTGGCGGGTGTGGTGTCTGGTGCGGGAGACCGGGTGCCGGCGCTCGTCCTGGACCGCCGGGAGCCGGCGCCGGGCCGAGAGGGCGCCTGCCGTCGAGCCGTCGCTGTCGTCGGAAAGGTCTGGTGCCGTGCCGACGCCTCGTCGCGGGCCATCCACGTCGGCGATCTGCTGACGACCTCCTCAACTCCCGGGCACACCATGGCTGCCACCGACAGGGAGGCCGCGTTCGGCGCGGTCCTCGGCAAGGCCCTCACTCCTCTGGCCTCGGGTACCGGCATGGTCCTGGTCCTCGTCGGCCTGGGCTGAGGACGTCCGCATGAGGTCTCGAGCGTCGCCGCTCCACCGCGCGACGCTCGGAGCCCATTCCGTTGTGTTCTGATCCGTGTCGAAGTGACGGGACAGCCGAAATGCCAAGACTGCGAACGGCAATTCACAGCGCCCGAGACAGAGGCGTGCTACCTCAGTACAGGCCGGATGGAAACGTGCGTCAACTCGTGCGCCGCCTCGATATGCTGGCGCCCATCTCCACGCGCCACCTCGTCGGGTTCCTGGACAGCCTCCACATAGTGGGAGAGCCTGAACATCGTCCCGATGAAGGACATCGGGAGACCCCGAAACCGGCGATCACGGTGAGGACCGAAGGGTCCGGCGATTCCGCTGTATTCCTCATCGACGGCGTTCGGTTCGCCGCCGATGCCACCGTGACGGTGAGGGTGGTCGACGACGTTCTGGCGCAGCGGAATTTCCAGCAGACGTCCGACTCCGGAGGAGAGATGCATATGCGTCTGAGCCTCCCGTGCGTATCCGGTCTCCCGTTGCACATCTCGGCGACGGACAGTCGACCGGACCGAAACGATCTCACGGGTGTTCTGTGGAGCAATACCGTCACGCTTCCCTGCCCGTAAGTCCGATTCTCCGCTTGGGGGATCACGGCCCCGGTGCCGGTCCCCGTCGGGCCGGACCGACCGATCGAGGCACTCCAATGACATCACTGACTCAGAGCCTCCGCAGGTTCCACCTCTACGCTGCCCCGCGGGTCATCAGCCTCCGCGAGGTGGCCGACAGCCTCGGGGCCGAACGCCCGGTCTCCGTGAGCGATCTGCTGCGCCGCCTCGACGAGGTGCCGGTCGAACTGCGCATGGCCGAACCCGTCACCACCGAAACCGCGCTCGGCGGGCGCGTCGAGATGGTCCTGCGAAGCGACGGCACATACAGCTCGACCGGGCACATGCGCGCCACCGGTTTCCCGTCGTTCTCCTTCCTCGTCTACCCCACCGTGGAGGGCGGCGGAGGCCGGTTCCGTGCCCTGGCGGTACATCAGGGGCGCGTCTTCGGCACCGACACCCCGGGCGATCGTCAGAAGAACTGGGCAGAGGACGGGCGCAACGAGGCCATCCGGCAGAACTGGCTCACCTTCGCCCGCGACGCCCGGCTCACGGTCCGCAAGGAATGGGAGGTGGACGGTGTCCTCGGAACGCTGGGGGACATCGCGACCGCGGTCGCCCAGGTCGTCGGCGTCGCCGCCGTCACGGGCGCCGGCGGCATGGCCGCGGCGCTGGTCATCGGCTCCCGGCTCGGAGAGGCAGCGGGAGAGCCCTGGCCGTTCCCGGCACTGCCCGTCGGAGTGACGATCGCCTCCGGCGTGCTGCTGGTCTTCGGCCCGGCAGCGATCGTCCCGGCGCTGGCAGCGGGAGCTGCCGCCGAGGGTCTCGTCGAACACCGGCCGCTGCTCGAGGAGGAGGCGGCGTTCGCCGCGAAGGTCTTCGGGCCCACGCTTCCCGATCGGGAGCAGATCATCCTCACCAACATCAGCGGTCTGGACGATCGGGCGTTCGTCGTCCCAGGCGCCGGCGGCTCGTACCTGGTCAATCTGGGCGACGACTTCGGCGACCCGATGGCAGCCAAGGGCGGGAAGTACACCGAGCGCGGACAGATGCTGATCCACGAACTCACGCACGTATGGCAGGCCAGCCGCTGGCCTGCCACGACGTACTTCTGCCAGGGCATCTTCGAGAGCACCTACGAACCCGGCAACGACCCGGGCACGCCGTGGTCGGCGTACGGAATCGAACAGCAGGCCACCATCGTCGACCGGTGGTACGCGGCCGACCCGGCTTTCCTCGGGGGTGAGTTCCAGAACCCGCACCCCGACCTCTCCCGCAAGAAGGCCCATCCCTTCGACCACTACATCCACGCCCACATCCGCGCCGGCATGACCTGATGCCCCGGCCGCTGGGGGGGGCGCTGAACCGCAGTGGTTCCCCTAGGAGTTGGGCGTGTCGTGTGGCGGGCCTCCTCTCCCCGGGTTCCAGCCACGGCGGGGGACGGAGTCCAGCAGGAGGCGGGTGTAGGGGTGCGTCGGTGCGTGCAGGAGTTTCGGCGTGGGGGCCCTCTCCACCACGCGGCCCGCCCTGAGCACCATCACCTCGTCCGTGATGTGGCGGACCACGGCCAGGTCGTGGGTGACGAAGAGGAAGCCGATGCCCGTCTCGCGTCTGATCCTGCTCAGGAGTTCGAGCACCTGCGCCTGGATCGAGACGTCCAGGGCCGCCACCGCCTCGTCCAGGACGAGGAACCGCGGCTCGGCGGCCAGGGCGCGGGCGATCGCCACCCGCTGGCGCTGGCCGCCCGAGAGCTTGCCGGGCAGGGCCGCCGCCTCCCGTTCGCCGAGGCCCACCTGGTCGAGGAGCTCGGCGACCCGGGCCCGTCGCGCCCCTGCCTCCATCGGGACATGGAGGCGCAGCACCTCCTCGACGCACCGGCCCACCGGGACGCGCGGGTCGAGGGAGAGGTACGGGTCCTGGAACACCATCTGGATCTCGCGGGCGCGCGCCAGGCGCTCGGTGCGGCCGCGGGCCGGCACTGAGCGGTCCCGGCCCCCGACCCGGACCGTTCCGCCGTCGGGCCGCTCCAGACCGACCAGCATCCGCACGGTCGTCGTCTTGCCGCTGCCCGACTCGCCGACGATGCCGAGCGAGGCGCCCGGCGCGAGGGTGAACGACACGTCGTCCACGGCCGTGTGGTCCCCGTACCGCTTGCGCAGCCCTTCGACCACGAGCTCTTCCGGCAGGTCCTTCTCGGTTCCGGTCACCGTGTGATCCCTTCGTCCGCGCGGTGGCAGGCGGCCAGGCCGTCGCCGTGGCGTGCCAGTACGGGTGTCTCCTCGACGCACCGCGCCTGCGCGTGGACGCAGCGCGCCGCGAAGGCGCACCCCGGGGGCGCCTCGGCGAGCGATACGGGCCTGCCGGGGATGGGCCGTGGAGCGGAGGAGCCGGCCTCGATCCGGGGCGTGCAGGCCAGCAGCCCCGCCGTGTACGGATGGCGCGGCCCGTCGAACAGCGCGTCGGTGTCCGCCGTCTCGACGATCCGGCCCGCGTACATCACGTACACGCGGTCGCAGATCGCCGACGCCAGCTCCAGGTCGTGGGTGACGAAGAGCAGACCGGTGCCGCGTTCGGCCTGGAGCCGGGTGAGGATCGCGATGATCTCGGCCTGCGTCGTGACGTCGAGCGCCGTCGTCGGCTCGTCGGCGACCAGCAGCTCCGGCTCGCCCGCCAGCGCCGCCGCGATCACCACCCGCTGGAGCATGCCGCCCGAGAACTGGTGCGGATAGCGGCGCAGCGCACCCCGCGGATCGCGGATGCCGACGGCGTCGAGGAGTTCCTCGGCCCGTGCGAGGGCCGTCGCCGCGGGGGTACCGGCGGCGCGCAGCCCCTCGGTGACGAAGTCGCCGATCCGGCGCAGCGGGTTCACGGAGGCGCGGGGATCCTGGTAGATCATGGCGACCTGCCGGGCCCGCAGCCGCGTCAGCTCCGCGCGGTCCATGGTCAGGACGTCGCGGCCGCCCACCCGTACCGCACCGGTGGTCCGCGCCTTGGCCGGCAGCAGGCCGAGCACGCTGCGGCACGCGACCGACTTGCCCGAACCGGACTCGCCTACCAGGCCGACGGTCTCGCCCGGCGCGACCCGGAGCGTGACGCCGTCGAGGAGGGGCCGGGCCGCCTGCCCGCCCGGCAGCCGGACCGCGAGCCCGTCGATCTCCAGCACGGAAGGCCGTTCCGATTCCGAGGGGCCGGTCGGGCCCGCGTTGTCGAGGGTGTTCATGGGGTTCATCGCTCCCGCTTCGCGATCC
Organism: Streptomyces sp. NPDC022552; assembly: GCF_055561875.1. Lineage (NCBI taxonomy): Bacteria > Bacillati > Actinomycetota > Actinomycetes > Kitasatosporales > Streptomycetaceae > Streptomyces > Streptomyces sp. NPDC022552. The sequence continues at coordinate 324,866 of NZ_JBVHGJ010000004.1, read as the reverse complement.
GGTCGGCGAGGCCCTCGCCGACGATGCTGAACGCCACCACGGCCAGGACGACACAGACCGACGGCGCGAGCGCGGGCAGCATCGCCCCCTGCTGGAGGGCCGCCTGGCCTTCGTTGATCATGGCGCCCCAGTCGGCCGTGGGCGGCTGCACGCCGAACCCGAGGAACGACAGCGCGGCGAGGTCCATCAGGGCGTACCCGAAGTTCATCGCGGACTGCGCGAACACCGTCGGGGCGATGTTGGGCAGCAGATGCCGCAGACAGATCGTCCAGCCCGACCACCCCTGCACGCGGTACGACTCGATGTACGGCCGGGCTTTCTCCTGGCGGGCGATGCCCCGCACGAGCCGCCCCACGTACGGCGTGTACGCCACCGCCATGGCGATCACCGGCGCCGTCATGCCCGAGCCGAGGACGGACACCAGGAGGATCGCGAACAGCAGCCCGGGAATCGCGAACGCCAGGTCCATCGACCGGGACAGCACCACGTCCGCCCAGCCGCCGCGCCACGCGGCGACGAGCCCCAGCAGCGTGCCCAGGAGTGTCGAGACGCCGACCACGAGCAGCGGTCCGAGCAGCCCCGTCCGCGCGCCGTGCAGCAGCCGCGACAGGATGTCCCGGCCCGACTGGTCGGTGCCGAGGAGATGGTCGCCGCCGGTGCCCACCAGGCTCGCCGACAGATCCAGCGCCTCGGGGTCGTACGGCGCGAGCACGGGCGCGAGCACGGCGACCAGGACGAGCCCGGCCAGCACGGCGACGGCGGCCGTGAAGAGCGGCCCCTGCCCGAGGACGCGCAGGGCGCGCAGTCCCGGGCGGCGGCGCAGCGCGCCGGACGAGGGGGAGAGAGTGGTGGTCATCGGGACGCCTCCCCGTGGACGGACAGCCGGGGGTCGACCATCGGAACGAGCAGGTCGACGACGAGATTGACGACGACGAACGCCGTCACGCTCAGCAGAGTGATCGCCTGGACGACGGCGAAGTCCTTGGCCGTCACCGACTGCACGAGCAGCGAACCGATGCCGGACACGTTGAACGCGGTCTCCACGATCGACGTACTGATCAGCAGACCGGCGAGCATCGTGCCGCCGACGGTCACGATCGGGCCCAGGGCGTTCCGGAGCACATGACGGCGGACGACGGAGCCGGCCGCCACCCCACGGGCCCGTGCCACCTCGACGTGCTCGCGCCCCATCTCGTCGAGCATCGCCGACCGGGTGACCCGGGCGAGCATCCCGGCGAAGGTGATCGCCAGCGCGAACGCCGGCAGCGTCAGGTGGTACACCCGGTCGGTGAAGCCCTCCGGAGTGCCACCGGGCCCGGGGAACCAGCCCAGTTGGACGGAGAAGAGCGAGACGAGCGCGATGGCGCTGACGAACGAGGGGGTCGCCGTCGCCACACCCGTGCCGAGCAGCACCGTCCGGTCCACCGCCCCGGGCCGCAGGGCCGCCACGACGCCGGCGGACACCCCGAGGACGGCGACGAGCAGCGCCGCGTACCCCACGAGCACGGCCGTGCCCGGCAGGCGCGAGCCGATGAGCGGGCCGACGTCCTGGTGGAACTGCGCGGAGCGCCCGAAGTCGCCGTGCAGGACCCCGCCCAGCCACTTCGCGTACTGGACCGGAAGAGGGTCGTCCAGGTGGTACTGGGCGCGCAGCGTCGCGATCGCCTCCGGCGTCGCGGGGCGGCCGTGGAGCAGGAAGGACACCGGGTCGCCGGGGGCGAGATGCACCGCGGCGAAGACCACGACCGACGTGACGAGCAGGACCGTCACGAGGCCGAGGAGCCGGCCCGCCAGATAGCGCGTCATGACTGTGCGGCCCCGATCGTCGCGGCCCACGGGTAGTACAGCTGCGCGATCCCGGTGGGCGCGCCGGTGACCCCGCTGCCCAGGAAGACCGAGTAGGGGGCTTCGTACAGCGGGATGACCGGGAGCTCGCGTACGGCGATCTTCTGGAGTTCGGCCGTCAGATCCGCCCTGCGGGCCGGGTCGGGCTCCGCGTTCGCCCGGTCGAAGGCGGCGTCGTACGCGGCGTTCGACCACCTGCCGTAGTTCCCGACGTGGCCGGTGCGCAGGTACTGGTAGAACTCCAGCGGGTCCGGCGTGTTGTCGTACCCGTTGGTGATGACCAGGTCCAGGCCCTTGCGCGCCTCGGGGTCGACGAAGATGCTGCTGTACGCCTCCGGGGCGACGGCCTTCAGCCGGACGTCGAGCCCGATCTGCCGCCCCGCCGCCTGGACGGCGTTGGCCACGACGCTGATCTCCGGCGCGAGCGAACTCGTCGCGAGCGTGATCTTCCGCCCGGTGGCTCCGGCCTCCTCGACCAGCTTCTTCGCGGCGGCCACGTCGTACACCGGCTCGGGCAGGGCGTCGAAGTAGGCGTCGGTCTTCTCCGGCACGAGCGCCCACGCGCCCCGTGCGGTTGGCGCCTTGGCCGGGACGCCGACACCGCCGGCCGCCGCCTTGACGATGTTCTTCCGGTCGAGGGCCATGGAGAGGGCCTGCCGGACCTTCAGATCGCCGAGCGGCCCGGTGAAGTCGAGGACGGAGAGGTCGGCGGCCGCCGTGTTGGGGCCGAAGTACAGCTTCCCCTTGGTGGTGGTGCGCAGCTGCGCGAGCGAGGTGGCGGGCACCATGTAGCCGCCGTCGGACGTGCCGGACAGGAAGGCGTTGGTGCGCGCGGCCGGGTCCTCCACGAACGTGAAGGTGACCGTGTCGTTCTTCGGCGTCAGCGACGTGTCCCAGTACGCCGGGTACTTCTTGAGCGTGACGCTCTCGCCCTGGGCCCAGTCGTCCAGTGCGTACGGACCGGTGCAGTTGACCTTGCCCTTGGGGCCGCCGTAGTCCTTGCCGGCCTTCGCCAGGAAGGCGGCGCTCTCGACGGTGCCGGGGGAGGCCGCCATCAGCTCGTTGAGCAGGACGTCGGGCTGCGTGAGCCGGATCGTCACCTCCAGCGGACCGCTGCTGCTGATCGAGGCGACGTTCCTGAACGCCGACCCCCAGGGCGACCCGGTCGCCGGGTCCATGTGGCGCTTGAGGGAGGCGACCACGTCGTCGGCGGTCATGGTCGTGCCGTCGTGGAACGTCACGCCGGAGCGCAGGGTGTACACCCAGGTCTTCGGATCGGGGTTGGCGTACTTCACGGCCAGCCCGGGCTCGATCTTCAGGTCGGGGGTGACCCGCAGCAGCTGTTCGCACACGTTGGCGAGCACGGTGTTGGGCGGGTAGTCGTACGCGAGGGCGTAGTCGAGCGTGTACGGCTCGGCGTACAGCGACCAGGTGAGTGCCCCGATCGGGCCCTTCGCCGCGGGGGAGGTGGGGGTGACGGTGTAGGCGGAGGCGCCGCCGGATCCGGATCCGGTCGCGCCGGAGCAGCCGGCGGTGGTGGCCGCGACGGCGGCGGTACAGAGGAGTAGTGCGGTGGCTCTGGAGATGCGCAAGGAGACCCACCCCTTACGGGCGTAGTGACGGGCGCTGGGGACGAGACGAACTGTGGTGCGGGCTGTGGAGCCTGCTGTGATGGGGCAGCGTGGGGGGTGGGGGTGATGGGCGGCCTGGGGGCGCGTGGGGGGTGAGACGCGCGGGCCGCGGCGGGGCGGCGTCAGGCCGTGTGCACCGGTGTGCCGCCGACGTACGTGCTCAGGACCCGCGCCTCGGCGATCTCCTCCGGCGGCGCGGTGAAGATGTCGCGGTCGAGGACCGCCAGGTCGGCGAGCATGCCCGGGCGCAGCGTTCCGGTCTCGTCGAGCCCGTTCACATGCGCGGAACCGGCGGTGTACGCGGCGACGGCGGTCGTCGCATCGAGGCGCTGCTCCGGCAGGAAGACCCGATCGTCGGCCGTGCCCGGCTCCTTCCGGTTCACCGCGACATGGATGCCCGCGATCGGGTCGGGGCTGGAGACGGGCCAGTCGCTGCCCGCCGCGAGGGTGGCCCCGGCGCGTAGCAGGGAGCCGAACGGGTACTGCCAGGAGGCTCGTTCGGGTCCGAGGAAGGGGATCGTCAACTCGTCCATCTGCGGCTCGTGCGCGGCCCACAGCGGCTGGATGTTGGCGATGGCCCCCAGGCGGGCGAACCGGTCCAGGTCGTCGGGGTGGACCACCTGCAGATGGGCGAGATGGTGCCGGTTGCCGCGCCGGCCGTTGGCCTCGACCGCGGCCTCGACGGCGTCGAGGGCCTCCCGCACCGCGCGGTCGCCGAGCGCGTGGAAGTGCACCTGGAAGTCCAGGGCGTCCAGCCGGGTCACGTACGAGCGCAGCGCGACCGGGTCGACGAAGCTGAGCCCCGAGTTGGCGGTGGCGCAGCCGCAGCCGTCGAGGTACGGAGTCGTCATCGCGGCCGTGAAGTTCTCGGCGACACCGTCCTGCATGATCTTCACCGAGCCGGCCCGGAACCGCCCGTACGTCAACTCCCGTCGTCGTACGACCAGTTCGTCGATCTGCTCCACTCCCCGCTCGCGGTCCCACCACAGCGCCCCGGTGACCCGGGCGGTGAGCGTCCCGGCGCGGGCGGCCGTGACGTAGGCGTCCGAGGGATCGGGGTGGCCGCCGTACACCCCGAGCATGGCGTCCTGCCAGCCGGTGATGCCGAGCGAGTGCAGCAGCTTCTGTGCGCGCAACAGCCCGGCGAGCCGGTCGGCGGCGGTGCTCGGCGGGACGAGCCGCGAGACCAGGCCGGTGGCGCCCTCCTGGAGGGTGCCGCTCGGGGTGCCGTCCGGCTCGCGCTCGATCCGGCCGTCGGCGGGGTCGGGGGTCTCCCGGGTGAGCCCGGCCTGTTCGAGGGCGCGTGTGTTCGCCCAGGCGCCGTGGTGGTCGCGGTTGACGAGATACACCGGCCGGTCGGGGACCACCGAGTCGAGCAGCTGCCGGGTGGGCACGCCGCCCTCGAAGCTCTCCATCGACCAGCCGCCGCCGGTGATCCACGGGCGGTCCGGGTGCGCCTCGGCGTACTCCCGGATCCGGGTCAGATAGTCCTCGACGCCGACCGTGCCGGTCAGATCGCACTCGGCCATTTCCGTCCCGGCGAAGACGGCGTGGACATGCGAGTCCTGGAAGCCGGGGAGCAGCAACTTCCCCCGCAGGTCGACGACTTCGGTGCCCGGCCCGATGAGCTCGCGTATCTCGTCATGACCGACGGCGGTGATGCGCTCGCCGGTGACGGCGAGACTGCTCGCCCGGGTGCGGGCGGGATCGCCGGTGTGGACGGGGCCCTGGGTGAAGACCAGATCGGCCTTGGTCATGCGGACGCTCCAGAACAGGAGAAGGAGGGGTGCCTGGTGAACGCACATGGAACTGGGCGAGCCGTTTACACGTCAATGGTGTTGTCATAAGGTGCCCGCATGGTCGAGCGAGTGGTTCCGGAAGGCCTGCGGCGGCGCCGCAGGCCCACCAAACAGGGCGCCGTCCTCTCGGAACGGCTGATCATCGAGACCGCGCTGCGGCTCGTCGGCGAGCACGGCGCGGACGCCCTGTCCGTACGGCGGCTCGGCGCCGCCCTCGGGTCCGACCCCAGCTCCCTCTACCGCTATTTCCGCAACACCGACGACCTGCTGCTCGCCCTGGCCGACGAATTCGTCGGGCGCGCGCAGGAAGGCTGGCGGGCGACCGGCGACTGGCGGGTGGACCTGCGCGACATGGGGCTGAGGATCCACGCGGTGTATCTGGCCAACCCGCAGGTGGCGCTGCTCGCCGCCCACCGGACGACCGGCCGCGCCCACGAGACGGCGGCGGTGGAGAAGATCCTCGGGATCCTGCGCCGGGCCGGCTTCCCCGACACCACGGCCGTACCGCTCTACCACGCCTTCGTCGACCAGGCCCTGGCCTTCGCGGCCCTGGACGCCGCCGCGCTCGCCCTGCCGGAGCCGGCGCGCGTGGCGGACGAGGAGGTGTGGCGCGCCTCGTACGGGAAACTGCCGCCGGAGACCCATCCGAACATCGCGGCGACGTTCCCGCTCCTCGCCGCCGACATGCGCGACAGCGGGTATCCCTTCGCCCTGGACCTGATGCTGGACGCGGCGGCGGCCCGGCTGCCGTAGCCGGGGCCGCGCCCCGCCTGCGGGCCCCGGGGGCGCGAGGCCGCGGTGTGGCGGGCCCGGCGGGCCGTGAGCGCCCGGTCGGGGGCTGCTCACGGCCGGGCGCTCGCCTCCGTGGCTCAGGCCACCAGGGTCGCCGCCTCCTCGTCCCGTACGCCCTTACGCGGCTCGTAGCCGGGCTCCGGGGTGGACGCGGTCGTCGACACCGTGGGCTCCTCCCTCAGCAGGGCGATCAGGGAGCCGCGGGCGCGGGCGACGCGGGAACGGACCGTTCCGACCGGACACCCGATGGCGGCGGCGGCGTCGGCGTACGGCAGCCCGAGCAGCTGCGTGAGGAGGAACGCCTCGCGTCGCTCGGCCGGAATCTCCGCCAGGAGTTCCGCGAGCGCGATCCCGTCCTCGAAGCCCGGCAGACCGCGTGGCTGGGCACGTTCCGCCGCCGTCTGCCAGTCGTCGCGGCCCGAGAGTCTCGGCCGGGCGGCGGCGTGCCGGACGCTGTCGATCACCGTGCGGCGCGCGATCGCGAGGAGCCACGTCCGCGCGGAGGAACGGCCCTCGAAGCGGTGGAGGGAGCCGAGCGCGCGGAGGTACGTCTCCTGCGTGAGATCGTCGGCGGCCTGCGGGTCGGCGCTGAGAAAGGCGACGTACCGCCAGACGTCACGCTGGGTCGCCCGCACCAACCGGTCCACGGACCGGGGGTCGCCGCTCCGGGCGGCCAGCGCCAGCTGGGTCACCGCCTCGTCGGTACAGGAGGTGTGCCGCGCGGGGCGCGGCGAGGTCAGGGCAGGGGTCATCGCCAGAGGTCCTTCGCGAAAATGGGGTCCGGCGGCGCGCGTGATCGGCGCGGCCGGTGAGTCGTACGGCCGGGCGCGTGGGCGCGCGGCCGGTGCCCGACACGGTGACGCGACGGCGTCACGACGAAGCGTCGGGAATCCGGGCTGTCAGCGGACAGCGACAGCCCGGGGAGGACCCCTGGTGACGAGAGTGTGCGCGAGGAGGAGTCGGCGGAGCGTACGGGCCGCCCGAGGCCCCCGGCGGGAGCGGACTCGGGGGCGGTGCGGCGGTGCGGGCAGACGGAGAAGCGCCCGGAGCGGGGCCAGCAGCAGGCTCGCGAGGGCGCGCAGGACGCGGAAGGCGGCCCGCTCGCCGTGGGCGAGCCAGAGACCGCAGAGCAGCGCGGCCAGGAGGTGGGCGGCGAACATGCCCGTCGACGACATGTCTCCCATGTCGTGCCCGGGCACGGAGGCGTGCGCCATCCGGTCGTGGCCCATGGCGGCGTGGCCGCTGTGGCCGGCCGGGTGCGTCGCGGCGGGCCCGCCGGATGCCGGGGGAGCGGCGGCGGACTGGGCGAGGGAGAAGAGGGAGTGCAGGGCCGCCTGTACGACGACGGTGGCAGCGGTGACGGACAGCAGGCCGCGTTCCCGGTCGGCGAGGCACCAGGCCACCCCGCCCGTCGCCCCGAACGCGACGGCCGCCGTCCACCCGGGCACGGGCGCGCCCGACATGAGGACGTGGCCGGTGGCTGTGAGCAGCACGCAGACGGCCGCGAACAGCGCGGCCCGCACACCTCGACACCATCGGCCCGAAATCATGGCGGGGGTCATCCTCGCACTCCCCCCGTCGGTCGGCATCGGTAGGTACGGAATCGGCTCAACCCCGTACTCAGCAAGGGAGTTGTGGCACACGTCACAGGCGGTGCCCGGAACTGTGACGCCCCTGGAGCCGACCACTGCCGCATGAAGACGGAGGGGGACGGGTGGGCGGCGCGCCGGCTCACCGCGCTGCTGACCTGCGCGATGGCGTTCTCGATGCTGCAGCTGTTCCTGCTCGGCGCCCTCGGCCCACGGCTGGTCGACGAACTGGGCATCTCACCCACCGTGCTCGGTCTGACCACGACGATCGGCTTCGGGACGGCCGCCGTGCTATCGCCGACCGGCGGGCGGGTCGTGGACCGGATCGGCCCAAGGCGGTCGCTCGTCCTGCTCCTCCTGATCTCCGCGGCGGCGCTCGCGCTGATCGGCGCGGCGCCGGGGGCGGGGCTGCTGCTCGGCGCGGTCGCGCTCGGCGGACTGCCCCAGGCGCTGGCCAACCCGGCGACCAACAAGGCCGTCCTGGCCACCGTGCCGCCGGACGGCCGGGGCGCGGTGACCGGGACGAAGCAGTCGGGCGTCCAACTCGGCGCGTTCGCGGCGGGTCTGCCGCTGGCCGCCCTCGCGGGCGGAGTGGGGTGGCGCGGCGCCGTGTGGACCGCCGCCGGTACGGCGCTGCTCACCGGCCTGTGGGCGTGGCGCGCGCTCCCGGCCGACCCGCCACCGCCCTCGGCGCCCGTCTCGGCCGCGGGCGGGCGCGCGTCGGTGCTGCCGCGCGGGCCGATCGCCTGGCTGGCCGTGTTCTCGCTCTTCCTGGGCTGCGGGATCGCCTCCGTGAACACGTACCTGGCTCTGTTCGGCACGCGGGAGCTGGGCCTCGGGCCGACGGCCGCCGGTGCGCTCGTGGCCGTTCTGGGCGTGGCGGGGATCATCGGGCGTGTCGGCTGGTCGCGGGCGGCCCGACCCGGGCGCGCCGAGTGGCTCCCGGGTCTGCTGGCCGCCGGAGCGGTCGGCGCGGCGCTGCTGCTCGCGGCGGCGCCGGCCGTGGAGCCGCTGGCGTGGGTGGCCGCCGCGGCGGTCGGTGTCTTCGCCGTTTCGGGCAACGCGGTCTCGATGGTCCTCGTGCTCCAACGGGCCGCGCCCGGCCGTGCGGGCCAGGACTCGGCACTCGTGGCGGCGGGCTTCTTCACCGGCTTCGCCGTCGGCCCCCCGCTCTTCGGCCTCCTGGCCGAATCGGGCCGCTACGCGACAGGCTGGCTCCTGGTGGCCGCGGAGTTCGGCGCGGCCTGCGTGGTGTCCCTGCTCTGGGCGAGCCGAGACCACGGGGCGCGACGAGGAGCGACGCCGTGAACCCCGGCGGCCCGTCGCCGGCGGACTCACCCGGGGGACCGTCGGGCTCGTCCGTACGGAAGTCGACGGGCGGCCCGTTGAGTTCGTCCGTACGGAAGCCGGCCGACGGCCCGTCGGGCTCGTCCGCTCCGGGCTGGGCCCGCGGTGCGCTGGACGAGGTGCTGGGGCGGGTCGGCGAGACCCTCGACGAAGTCGGGGACCGCTTCCCGCTGTTCGCCGACCCCGACACCGGCCGCTGGACCACGAGCGGGCGAGGATCCTGGACCGGTGGGTTCTGGGCCGGCCTGCTCTGGCTGCGGGCCCGGCACACCGGCGAGGAGCGGGACAGGGCGGCGGCCTCCGCGTGCACGGCCCGGCTCGCGGCGTGGGTGGAGGCCGACACCGCGACCCGGGGGCTCATCCTCTGGTACGGCACCGCGCTCGCCGACCGGGACCCGGGGGCGAGCGCCCTCCGGACGCGGGCGGCCCGGGCCTGCCTGGAGGCGTACGATCCACGACTCGGGCTGGTCCCCTGGGGGGCGGCGCTCGGCGGCCCCCGCCTCCTGGCCCGGGCCGACGGCGTCCCCGGCATGGTCCCTCTGCTCGCCACGGAGTCGGCCACCGCCGCCGCGTCCCATCTGCGCAGCCACCTCGACCTCTGCGTCCAGGGCGCCGCGGGGCTGCGGCCCGCGTGGCGCCGGGAGGACGAGACCGACGACTGGCGCCCGTACGAGGAGCCACCTCCCGGCTGGACGCGCGGCCGCGCCTGGCTGCTCCTCGCGGTGGCCGACGCTCTCCTAGCAGCCGCCGGCGGACCGCACGGCACGCACACCGGCGGAGACGCGGAAAGCACGGAGACCGCCACCGACCGGGCCGGTACGGACGCACTGGAGCGCCGGTCCGCCGCACGTGGCGCGCCCCGCGCGGCCGCCCCGGACGGCCCCCGACACGCCGACGAACGGCTGCTCGCCGCCCTGGAGTTCCTGCTGCCGAGGGACGGCGAGCCGCTCGTGCCGGTTGCCGACGAGGGGGTGCCCGGCGGGCCCGTCGACACCTCCGCCGCCGCGATCACCGCCGTCGCTCTGCTGAAGCTCGCCCGGCTGCCCGACGCCCGCTCCGCGCGGCACGCGGAGCGGGCCGTCGCCGTGCTCTCCCGGCTGACCGCCGCGCACATGTCCCGCGGCCGGCTCCTCGACGGCTGCTACGACGTCCGACGCGGCACCGCCGTACGGCACGAGCTCGTCTGGGGCGACTTCTTCCTGGCCCTCGGGCTCGCCGCCCTCGCCGACGGCGGCCGAGGGGGGACGGTCGACCTCACCACCGTGTAGCGGCCGCGCCCTCACCCCCGTACCCCCGCAACACCCGCCGTGCGACAGCCGTGATGTGGAGCTCGTCCGGCCCGTCGAGGACGCGGGCCGAGCGCCCCGTGCGGAACAGCGCGGGCAACGCGGTGTCCGGGCCGAGGCCCGCCGCGCCGTGCACCTGGATCGCCGCGTCCGCGACCTGCTGGAGCATCCGCGCCGCCGCGACCTTCGCGAGACCGACCTCCGTGCGCGCGTCCCGCCCCGCGTCGAGCAGCGCCACGGCCTCGTGCACCAGCGGACGCGTCGTCCGCAGCGCGAGCAGCGCCTCGAAGACGTGCTGCTGCACCAGTTGGTGACCGGCGAGCGGCCCCCGGGAGCCTGACCGCGACACCGCCCGCCCGCACATGAGGTCGAAGGCGCGCTGCGCCTGGCCCAGCCAGCGCAGACAGCGCAACGTACGACCCCACTGCAGCCGTTCACCCGCGACGGCCAGGGCCCGCCCCCGCGCCCCGACCAGATGGTCCCCGGGCACCAGGACGCCGTCCAGCTCGATCTCCCACTGACCGCCCGCCCCGAGTACGGGCAGTTCACGCACGACGCGGAACCCGGGGGAGTCCGTGGGCACGAGGAGCAGCGACAGACCGTCCCGGTCCCCGTCCCCGCCGTCCGTACGGGCCAGGACGGTCACCAGGTCGGCGTCCGCGGCCCCCGACGTGAACCACTTCCGCCCCGTCACGCGCCACCTCCCGTCCGGCTCCCGCCGGGCCCGGGTCGCGGTCAGGAACGGGTCGGTGCCGGGCACATCGGACTCGGTCATGGCGTAACAGGTCCGGGCCTCCCCGGCGACGACCGGCTTCAGCCACCGGTCCCTCACCCCCACGCTCGCGTGCCGCGCCAGCATCCGTACGTCGAGCAGAGAAGCCGAACCCAGCGCGGCGGGACCGTGGTCGCTCGCACCCTCCACCTCCGCGTACGCGGCGTACTCCGCCAGTCCGAGCCCCCCACCGCCCAGTTCGGCGGGCAGCGGCAGCGCCCACAGGCCCCGGCCCACCGCGTCGTCCCGCAGTTCGCGCAGCGCGGCGGTCGCGGGTGGCCCTCCTGCGTCGAGGACCGGCTCGCGCGGCACGACCCGGGTCCGTACGAAATCGGCCACTCGCTCCGGCACCGCTGTGTCAGGCACGTCTCTCCTCCAGTTGGCCGGGACCGATTCACCGGGAACCCGTGGGAACTGCTGTCCGACTGACTCATGCGTGGAACTGGTCGGGAGCGAGGGCCTTCGGGTTCCCGCTCACCAACAACCGCCGGGCGCAGGGCACTCACCGCGCCAGGAGAGGAGAGGCATGGCGTCATCCGTCACCACGCAGAGGGTCCGGCGGCCGCTCGACACACTTCGGTTCGAGGCCTCCGGACCGCCGGAGATCACCGAAGTCGTCGACCGGCATCTGAGGCTGCTCGGCGCCACCACATCGTGTGCGCCCGGTGAACAGCGTTCCGGTGAGCTGGAGCTGAGCGGGGGCGACACGGGCTTCGCACCCGTCACGGCGGCCATGTCCTGGGCCGGCGCGGGCGGTGCGGTCGATGGCGGCGACGACGGCGGCATCGTCGACGAGGCCACCGTCCAGGCCGCCACCGGCGTCATGGCCGTCCACGGCCGCCGCGACGGCGTACCGCGAGGCCTCGCTGCCGACTGGACCGCCGCCGCCACCGGCGTCCTCACCGTGCAGGGCGTGCTCGCCGCCCTGCTGGCGCAGGCCCGTGGCGGCACGGCGCCCGTCCGCGTGGGCACCTCCGCCGACCGGGCCGGGCTCCTCGCCGTCTCCCAGTACCTCGCCGCCGCCGGGGCCGACGAGGGCGAGGCGGCCGAACTCGCGCCCGGAGGGCCCCCGTTCACCTCGGCCGAAGGTGTCGTCTTCGAGCTGGAGACCCTCGATCCGGGGTCCTGGGCGGCGTTCTGGCGCGCCCTCGACGCCCCCGCCGACGCGATACGAGCGGGCTGGCGGCCCTTCCAGTTCCGCTACGCCACCGCCTGCGCGCCCTTCCCGCAGGGGCTCCACGACGCGACGCGCGCCCACGGCTGGGATCGCGTCCGGCAGGCCGCCGCCCTCTCCGGGGCCGAGGTCTGCGCCCTGCGCACCCTGGCCGAGCGCGCCGCGGAACACGACGGCGCGGCCCCCTGGGAGTTCGGCCTGCTGCGCCCCGGCATCCCGGTGCCCGCCGGGCCCGCGCCCACTGCCGTACGCCCCCTGGCCGGTCTGACCGTCCTGGAGGCCGGTCGTCGGATCCAGGCCCCGCTCGCCGCCCACCTCCTCGGCCTGCTGGGAGCCGAGGTGGTCCGGATCGAGCCACCGGGCGGCGACCCGCTGCGCGGCATGCCGCCCGCCTGCTCGGGTGTCTCCGCCCGCTGGCTCGCCCTCAACCGGGGCAAGCGGGCGGTCGAGATCGACATCAAGTCGGCGGCCGACCGGCGCCGGCTGCGGTCGATGGCGGCCGAGGCCGATGTCTTCCTGCACAACTGGGCCCCCGGCAAGGCGGCCGAACTCGGCCTGGAAGCCGCGGACTTCGCCGCCGCCAACCCGGCGCTCGTGCACGCCTACACCAGCGGCTGGTCCGGCCGCCTGGCCGACGCCCCCATGGGTACGGACTTCATGGTCCAGGCCCGTACGGGTGTCGGCGAGGCCGTCCGCCCCCACGGCGAAGGTCCCGCGCCCTCCCTGATGACGCTCCTCGACGTCCTCGGCGGACTCCTCGGCGCCGAGGCGGTGCTCGCCGGGCTCCTGCTGCGCGAACGCACCGGTCACGGCGTCCGCGTGGACTCCTCCCTGCTCGGCGCGGCCGACACACTGACCGCCCCGGCGCTGCGGCGCGCCGCCCGGGGCGAGGACCCGCGCCGCCCGGCCGGCTTCCGCCGTCCGCTTCCCACGGCCGACGGCTGGCTCGCCCCGGGTGACGCGTACGCCGCCGCCGCGGCCGCGTACGACCTGCGTGAGCTGTCCACCGAGGACGCCGTCCGTCAACTGCGCGGCCACGGCATACCCGCGACCGCGGTCACGACCGATCTGACCGCCCTGCACCACGATCCGCGCTTCGCCGGCTCGATCAGCCGGGACGCGCACGGCGCCCCCGCAGTCCCCGACCCCTGGAGCCTCGCATGACCGCCGACACCACGACCGCCTCCCGGCCCACGACAGCAGCCCCGCACCCCACGACAGCAGCCCCGCGGCCCACGCCGACCGCCTCGCAGCCCTCGACGGCCACCTCGCACCCCACTCCGACCGCCTCGCAACCCTCGACGGCCACCTCGCACCCCACCCCGACCGCCTCGCTGCCGGTGACAGCAGCCCCGCAGCCCACGACGGCAGCCGACACCCCGGTCAGGACTCGGAACACGCCCACCCACAGGAGCACCGTCCCGGGGTCTGCCGCCCCGGCCGACCCGCCCAGCACCCCCCACCACCCGACCCGATTCCGGGATCTGGTGCCCGCGTCGCTACGCCGCTCCTGGGTGGTGGACGGCACCTGTCCCGACCTCGACCTCTACAGCCTCTTCCGGGCCCGCCAGATCGCCGATCTGCACCGCACGGCCGTCCTGGATGCCAAGGGGAAGCTCTGTTACACCGCCCTCGACCGCAAGGTCCGATGTCTCGCCACCGGCCTTCGTGACCTCGGCATACGCGAGGGTGACGTGGTCGGTGTCCAGCTCCCCGACAACCGCAACGCCGTCATCGCCGACCTGGCTCTCGCCGCTCTCGGCGCCGTGGCGCTCCCGTTCCCGGCCGGCCGGGGCGCCCGGGAGGCCGAGTCCCTGCTCCGCCGCGCCGGTGCGGTCGCCGTCATCGCCGCGACCGCCCACCGCGACACGCACCCCGCCGCCGAACTGCACGCCCTGGCCCCCCGGCTCCCCGCCCTGCGGCACGTCGTCGCCACCGGCCCCGGCCCCGCCCCCGAAGGAACCGTCGCCTTCTCCCAGTTGCTGCGCTCCGACCCGGCCGGCTTCGTGCCGGCCCGCCCCGACCCCGAGAGCGCGGCCCGCATCCTCGTCTCGTCCGGCTCCGAGGCGGAGCCGAAGATGATCGCGTACTCGCACAACGCCCTCGCGGGCGGGCGCGGGAACTTCCTCGGCTCCCTCATGCCCGACGGCACCCCGCCGCGCTGCCTCTTCCTGGTGCCGCTCGCCTCCGCGTTCGGCTCCAACGGCACGGCCGTCACCCTGGCCCGGCACGGCGGCTCGCTCGTCCTGCTGGACGGATTCACCCCCGAGTCGGCCCTCGCGGCGATCCGGGAGCACGAACCGACCCACATCCTCGGCGTACCGACCATGGTCCGCATGATGCTCGACCGTCTCGACGCGACCGGCGAGAAGCCGCCCGCGCCCACCGCGCTCGTCCTGGGCGGCGCGCCGCTCGACGAGACGACGGCGGCCGACGCGGCGGCGGCGTTCGGCTGCGCGGTCGTCAACCTGTACGGCTCCGCGGACGGCGTCAACTGCCACACGGGCCTGGAGAACCGCACCCCGCCCACCGACGGAGACGGAACAGGGGTCGTCGCCGGCCGGCCCGACCCCCGTGTGGCCGAGATCCGCGTCGTCGACACCGAGACCCACGAGCCGCTCCCGGAGGGCGGCATCGGGGAGATCGTCGCCCGTGGCCCGATGACCCCGCTCTGCTACGTCGGCGCTCCCGAACTCGACGCCCGCTACCGCACCGCCGACGGCTGGGTCCGCACCGGGGACCTCGGCCTCCTCGACCCGGACGGCGTCCTCCACGTGGTCGGGCGCCTCAAGGACATCGTGATCCGCGGAGGCTCCAACATCAGCCCCGCCGAGGTGGAGCGCGCCCTCGCCTCGCACCCCGGGGTCCGCGACGTCGTCTGTGTCGGTGTGCCGGACGAGCTGATGGGGGAGCGGCTGGCGGCGTGCGTGGTGCCCCGCACCGACGAGCCCGTCACGCTCGCGTCCCTGGGCGAGCACCTGACGGGGCAGGGCCTCCATTCCTGCAAGCATCCCGAGCGTCTGCTGACCCTCGCGGCGCTCCCGCTGACCCCCGCGGGCAAGCCCGACCGGGCGGCGCTGCGCGCCCGGTTCGCCCCGCAGCCCCCGCCCGCTGCACAGGCCGAGAGCGACGGCGGACGACACGAGGGATGACGCGACGGTGGGGGCGGTCCGGGCGGACCGCCCCCACCGATCGGCGACGTCCCGGTCAGGGGGTGGCCGCGCCCATCGCCTTCTTCAACTCGGCGGCCGCACCCCGGTGGACGGCCAGCAGGTCCAGGTCGTCCCCCGGATAGTTGACGATCTTCACCTGCCGGGCGCCGGAGTCCGGCAGCACCGTGCCCGTCGACATGTGCGCGTTGTCGAGGACCAGGGCCGGCTTCTTCTTGGAGAGGTCCGCGAGCTGGGCGGGAGTGACGGCCTCGGGCCCGTACGTACCCACCGTCGTGGCGCCCGCCAGCTTCGCCGCCCAGGCGGTGAAGACCTGCGACACGACGTTCGGGCTCTTCCCCTCCGGCCAGGCGCCCTTCAGCTCCTGGGACAGCTTGGCGTACTCCGTGTCGAAGCCGGACTTCCATGTCGCCGCGGCGTCCTCGGTGCCGAACAGCTCGCCCAGCCGGGCGACTTCGGCGCCGACCTTGTCGGCGTCGTTGTCGAGGTTCACCTCGACCAGCTCGGCCGAGGAGCCCGCCGCCTCCTTGATCTTCGCCGCGTACGGCTCGAACGGCGCGTACAGCACGAAGTCGGCCTTCGCCACGGCGGCGAGGTCGGAGGGCTTGGGATCGTAGTCGGGGGCGTGGTGCGTGGACGAGGGCACGATGACCGTGACGTCCTCGGCGCCCGCCGCCTTGGCGAAGGCTCCCTCCCAGGTGGTGGTGACGACCACGACCGGCTTGCCGTCGCGCGGGCGGGCACCGTCGTCGGAGGAGCCCGTGTCACCGCCGCAGCCGGTCACCAGGACCAGGGCCAGGGGCGCGCTCAGTGCGAGGAGGGAAGGGATGCGGAGGCGGGTGCGCGCCATGAGCTGATTCTCCGTTCGGGGACGAGATGGACGGCGAGGACGACCGCCCCCGCCGTCAGGACGAGGACCGGTCCGGGTGGCCAGTCCAGTGAGAGGGCGATGAGGAAACCGGTCAGGTTGACGGTGATGCCGAGGGCGACCGCCCAGAGCGTGATGGACTTCAGGGAGGTGCCGAGCCGACGGGCCGCCAGCGCGGGCAGGAGCGTGAGGGCGTCGACGAGCAGGGCGCCGGTCAGTTTGATCGCCCCGGCGACCGCCACCGCGACCAGGACGAGCAGGACGAGCGTCAGCGCGCGTACCGGCACACCGGAGCACTGGGCCAGCTCGCGGTCGTACAGGAGCAGGGCGATGTCGCGCCGCTTCCACCGGAACAGGCCCGGCACGAGGACGGCGAGCAGCCCGAGCACGACGAGGTCGGCGGTCCCCACGGACAGGATCGAGCCCCACAGCAGGGCGAACGCCCCCGATGCGTTGACGCCCGACACCGCCAGGACCAGCAGTGCGGCGGCGATGGCCAGACTCATCAGGAGCCCCATCGCCCCGGAGAGACCGTCGGGCGTTCGGGCCAGGGGCGCGACCCCGGCGCCCGCGAGGGCGCACGCGACCAGCGCGCACACCATCGGGTCCAGACCGGTCAGCAGGCCGACGGCGATACCGAGCAGCGCCACGTGCATCATCGCGAAACGCACCGGCATGATGTCGAGCCCGACGATCACCACCCCCACCACCGGCAGCCCGACGGCGGCGAGCAGCAGCGCGAAGCCGGCGCGCTGCACCGGAAGCAGCTGAAGGAGTTCGCCCACATCGGCGGCGAGGTTCACCGGACCTCCCGCAGCCGTCCGGCGGCCATCTCCAGGACCCGGTCGCACCGTTCGGCGAGCGCCCGGTCATGGGTCACCACGATCAGCGTGACCGGCAGGGACGTCAGCGCGTCGGCGGCCTCGTCCTGGCCCTCGAAGTCGAGGGCGGCGGTGGGCTCGTCCGCGAGCAGCACCTGCGCGCCCGCGGCCACACAGCCCATCGCCCGCGCGAGGTACATCCGCTGCAACTGGCCACCGGAGAGGGTGTGCAGAGGCCGCTGCCGCAACTGCGCGACCCCCAGCCGGCTGGCCGCCTCGACGGCCTCCGCCGCCGCGCCGCCGCTGGTCAGCAACTCCTCGGCGAGCAGCGGGAACCGGCCGGCCGCGGGCTTCTGCGGGATCCACGCGCAGGCCCTGCGCCGCCAGGCCCACTCCGCCGGCGCCGCGGCGCCGCGCCCGCCCACCCGGATCGAGCCGCTGACCTGCCGGTGCAGCCCCAGGACCGCCCGCAACAGGGTGGACTTCCCCGACCCGTTGGTGCCGGTCAGCGCGACCCGTTCACCCGCCGCGATCTCCAGGTCCACGCCCGCCACCGCCTCGACCCGGCCATGACGGCAGGCGACCCCCCGCATGTGTACGTCAAGCCCGCCCATCCCCTGCCTTCCCGTGGTCCCTGTGGAGTCCGCCCGGGTAGTCGGACGGCGGGGCCGTCCGGTTCCCGGCGTCCGCCCGCGGGTTCCGGGGAACTCAGAGCCCGCCCCAGGAACCCCCCTTCCCCTGGGCTACGTTGGCCCCACAGGGGAGAGAACGCCGACGGGGGAGTGGCGACCGGAGATGGACGTCGAAGAGACGGCTCAGCGGATGATGGACCGCGTCCTACGGGTCGACCACGACCCCGACGCGCTGCGCTGGTTCCTGACCGACGAGGCCGCCGCGGCCGCCGACGACATACGCCGGGCCGGGACCCTGCCGGACGGGAACGTCCTGCTCGTCGCCGTCAACGCGATCGGGTACTACGACTGGTGCCGTCATGTCGCGGGCGAGGCGGCGGACATGGCGGCCCTCGGCTCCGCGGTCCTCTGCTTCCTCGACGTCCACCGCGTCTCACCCGCTCATGTACCGCCCGTCCTCAGCCCGGTGCTTGCGCTCCTCGCGGGCGAGCCCGCGGGAGCCGCCGCCGACCCCGGCGACGCCTACCAGACGGGCGCCGGAATCCTCGCCCTCTACACCCTGCGCCGCCACCCGGGCCCGCTGCCCGCCGCGGCCGCCCTGCTGCGCCACGCCGTCGCCGGGTTCCCCGACGGCAGCGCCGAACAGGGCACCTGCCTGTCCGACCTCGGCCTGACGATGCTGTACGGATTCCGGGACGGCGGCGGACCCGACATCCTCGCCGAAGCCGTCCACCACAGCCGCGCCGCCGTGGCCGCCGCACCCGGAGAGCGCGTCGAACAGGCCCGCAGAGAAGGCAACCTGGGACTCGTCCTCAAGCATGCCGCGGAGGCCGCGGCGGATCCGGCCGTCGCGCGCGAGAGCGTCGACGTGCTGCGCCGGACCGTGCGCGGAAGCCGGCCGGGCGATCCGCACCACGCCCTGCACCTCGCCCTGCTCGGCACCGCGCTCCTCACCGCCGCGGCACAGCTCCACGACCCCGCTCTCCTCCCCGAAGCCGTCGACGCCCTGCGCCGCTCCACCGCCGCGAGCCCGGACCGGCCGCCGCCCGCCGCGCACCTCAACGATCTCGGGATGGCGCTCGTCACCCTCTCGATGGCACCCGGGGACACCCCCGTCGGGCAGGACCGCACCGCGCTCCACGAGGAGGGCATCGCCACCTGCCGGCGCGCCGCCGCCGTGGCGGACAACCCCGTCGAGAGCTCCCTCTACCTCGCCAACCTCGCCCACGCCCTCAACGGCCGTACGGCCGGCACCCGGAACCACTCCGCCCTCGACGACGCGCACAGCGCCGCCCGCGACGCGCTGACCACGGCCCCGCCCGGCCACCCGGCCCACACCCACGCCCAGTACGTCCTGGCCGAGGTCCTGCGCTCCCGGTACGTCGAGACCGGCGTCCTCGCCGACCTGGAGGCCGCGATCGGACACGCCCGGAGCGCGCTGGACGCCACCGGGGCCGACGACCGGCACCACATGGGGCGGGCCTTGGAACTCGCCGCCCTGCTGCGCATCCACGCCCACGCCCTCGGCGGCGCGTCCGACGCGCTCGCCGAACCGCTCGCCCTGCTGCGCCGACTCGCGGCGGCCGCCCCGCCGCACTCGGCCGAGCGCGCCCGCGTCCTGCTCGAACTGGCCAGGACCCTGAACGCGTTGGGGGACGGCGCGGGAGAGACCGCCGAGGCCGCCGCGGCGGAGGCCGAGCGGACGTACCGGGAGTGCCTCGCCCTCACGGAGGCGACGGACGGTGACACGGCGGGAGTGGCGTACGCCCTCGGGCACGCGCTCGCCTGGCGCTCCACCGGCCGGCCCGCGCCGGACGGCACCCCGGACCCGCGCGCCGAGGAGAAGCGGAGCGAGGGCATCGCCCTGATCCACCGGGCCCTCGGCCTGCTGGGCGAGGATGATCCGCGGCGCTCGGAGTATCTGTCCGACCTCGGCTGCGTCCACCTGGAGCGCGCCACCGCGACACGGGATCCCGACGGACACACCGAGTCCGTACGCGTCCTGCGCCTGGCCGTGGCGGCCGTGCCGGGCACCGGCGGGCACGACAGGGCGGTGAGCTGCTCGAACCTCGGCGTCGCCCTGGTGGGCCTCGGCGCTCTGACCGCCGACGAGGCGCTGCTGGCCGAGGGCGTGCGCGCACACCGGGACGCCGTCGCCGCGACCGCACCGGGCGACCACTACCGCGCACACCGCCTCGGCAACCTGGGCGACGCGCTGGAGGACCTCGGCCAGATCCGCTCGGACGTCGGCCTCGTCCGGGAGGCCGTCGAGGTGCTGCGCGAGGCGGTACGGACCTCGGGGCCCACCACGCCCGGCAGGGGCGAGAACTGCTCCCGACTGGGCGCCGCCCTGCGCTCCCTCTCCCGCTTCACCGGCGACGGCGCCCCGCTCGAAGAGGCCGTCCACTGGCACCGCCAGGCCGTCGCCGTGGCGGAGGAGCCCGGCGTTCCCCGCACCGACACGTACGGAAGCGGCACCCGGCACACCTCGACGTCGCGCGCCCGGTCCGGCCTCGCCAACGTCCTCGCCGAACTCCACCAGCGCACCTACGACGAAGACCTGCGTGACGAGGCCCTGGAGCACTACCGCGCGGCGCTCGCGAGCCCGCACGATCCCGGCGAGCGCCACGCCCTCCTCACCAGCTACGGCACGGCCCTGTGCGGCCGGGCCGCCGACACCGCCGACGACACGCTCATGGGCACCGCGATCGGCGTGCTGCGGGAAGCCGCGGCCGCCGTCCCCGCCGACCACAGGGGACGCGCGGGCGTCCTCTCGAACCTGGGCTTCGGGCTCGTCCGACGCTCCCGCCTCACCGGCGACCGCAGATGGCTCGACGAGGGCGTGGACGTCCTGCGGCGCGCGGTCCGGCAGAGCCCGCCGAACTCCTTCGAGCGCGCCGCCCACCTCTCCAACCTCGCCGAGGCGCTGCGGATCCGGTACGAGGCCACGCACGACAGGACCGCCGCAGACGAGGCGGCGGAGCTCCTGCGCGAGGCGACCACCCTCGAACACGGGGAGCGGCACGGCAGGGACATCGCCCGCGTCAACCTCGGCGTCCTCCTCCACCGCACGGCCCTCGGCGGCCCGGGCGACGCCACGGACCCGGAGCTGCTCGCGGAGGCGAGGCGCGTCCTGGAGGAGGCCGTCGCCGGCCTCGACGACCTCCACCCGCGAAGGACCGTGGCCCTGATCAACCTGGCCGGCACGAGCATGATCACCGCGGAAGTGGCCGAGGACCCCGCCGATCCCGCGCTCGAGCCCATGCTCGCCCGCGGGGCGAGCGCCGCCCGGGAGGCACTCGACCGCCTGCCCCAGGGCCACCAGCACGAGGCCCATGTGCAATGGGTCCTGGCCCGCACCGAGTTGGCCCGCGCCCGGCTCGCCGCCGGGCGGCCCCACGGGCCGGGCCCGGCCGGAAGTGCTGTCACAGCCGGTCCCGGGAGCGTCGACCCGCCGGACCTCGCCGAGGCCGTCCGCCTCGCCCGGCTGGCCGCCCGGAGCCCCGTCGCCTCCCTGGCCAAGCGCCTGCTCGCCGCACGTACCTGGGGCGAGGCAGCGGCGGCCGTCGGTCAGGACACCGAGGCCCTCGCCGGGTACACGTACGCCGTCGGCCTGCTGCCCCGCCTCGCCCCGCGCGGTCTCGAACGCGCCGACCAGGAGGACCGGCTGCTCGCCGGCACGGGCCTCGCCTCCGACGCCGCCGCGCTCGCGCTGCGGCTGGGCGACCCGGAGAAGGCGCTCACGCTTCTCGAACAGGGGCGTGGGGTGCTCCTCGCCCAGGGCGTGGAGTCGCGCGGCGACCTCACCCGGCTGCGTGCGGCCGACCCCGCCCTGGCCGCCGAGTTCGAACGGGTCCGGGACTCCCTGAGCGCCGGGCCGCCCCGCCGGGCGTCGCCCACCGACCTCGGACCGGCCGACCCCACGGGCGCCGGGCACGCGGCCGGGCTGCTCGCCGAGTCACGGCACGCCCTCGCCCGCACCTGGGACGACCTCCTCGACCGGATCCGCCGACTCCCCGGCCTCGAGGGCTTCCTGACCGCGCCGCCCGTGACCGAGCTGCTCGGCGCCGCGTCCGGGGGACCGGTCGTCGTGGTCAACGTCAGCCAGTACCGCTCCGACGCGCTCCTCGTCACCGCCGACCGGGGCATCGAGGTCGTCCCGCTGCCCGCGCTCACGCCGGTCGACGTCCTCGAACGGGCCACGGAGTTCCTCACGGCCGTCGACCACGCGTACGGAGACCAGGGGGCCCGGCAGGCCTTCACCGCGATGGGGACGCTGTCGGAGATCCTGGAATGGCTGTGGACCGCCGTCGCGGAACCGGTCCTCGCCCGTCTCGGCCTGCGCACCGCCCCGCGCGACGACGCGTCGTGGACCCGGCTGTGGTGGTGCCCCACCGGATGGCTGGCGCTGCTGCCCCTCCACGCGGCGGGCCGCCCCGACTCCGGATCCCGGTCCGGCTCCGGCGCCGGTGAGAGCGTCATGGACCGGGTCGTCTCCTCGTACACCCCGACGCTGCGCGCCCTGGACCGCGCCCGGCACGCGCCCGCGAGCGCCGCCGGGGGCCTGCCCTCGCCGCTGATCGTCACCCTCGCCGACACCCCCGGCGCACCGTCCCTGCCCGGTGCGTCCCAGGAGGCCGAGCTGCTGCGCGGACTGTTCCCGGCCCACGTCGAGCTCGCGGGCCCGGACGCCACCGTCGAGGCGGTCCGCCAGGCACTGCCCGCCCACCCGTGGGTCCACTTCAGCTGCCACGGGGTCAGCGAGCCGGACAGGCCGTCCGAGAGCGGTCTGATCCTCCACGACGGACGGCTCACCGCTCGCGACGCCGCCGAGCAGCGTCCCCGCGAGGCGGTACTCGCCGTCCTGTCGGCCTGCTCGACCTCCCAGGGCGGCTTCACGCTCCCCGACGAGTCCGTACAGCTGTCCGCCTCGTTCCAACTGGCCGGGTATGCGCATGTGATCGGCACGCTGTGGCCCGTCGCGGACAAGGTGGCGACCAGGCTGACGGAGGAGTTGTACACGGCGCTCAAGGACGACCTCGGACAGGGCCGCCCGATCGATCCGGCGACGGCGCTGCACCGCCCGGTCCGCGAACTGCGCCGGCGCCTCGCCCGCGCCCCGCACCTGTGGGCCGCGCACATCCACACCGGTCCCTGACGGGGCGGGCCGAGGCCTGGCCCTGACGGGGAACGACGGAACGTCAGTCCTGTGCCGTCACCCCGTCGCCCATCGTCGTGTCCATCGCCGTGCCCGAGGGAGCCTGCGGCACGTCGTCCGGCTCCGCCGCGTCGTCGACCGGCCGGTACGTCCGGCGCGCCTCCGAGTACTCGGCGATCAGCGCCTCCAACTCTCGTTCGTCAGACTCGCTGTGATGCTGCGTCATCCCCTGCTCCTTCCTCCTGCTGCTGCCGCTGCGCGGGCGGGACCGGCGGAGCCGACGGCCGCAGCAGCACTTCCAGTACGTCGATGTCGGCGGCCCGCAGATAGACCCCGCCGGTGTCGGGGACCTTCCCGAGGAACCGGCCGTCGGGCGCCATCCGGTACTGGGACTGGAGATAGACGTCACCCGGCTGCGGATAGGCCGAGACCGCCGACCGGGAGCCCAGCCAACCACCCACCCACAGACCGTTCTTGAGCCGGGCGCGGACGAAACAGGACCCGCGGTCGCGGAACAGCGCGTCCCAGGCCGTGGGCGTCGGCTCGTACCGCGCCCGCCGTCGACGCCGGTCCCGTACCGCCTCCGCCCAGGCGATCCCCGACGGCACCACGACCACCAGAAGGAGCGCCGCGAGGCCCGCCTCCCGGGGACGCGCGAGCACCCCGGCGACCGGCCCCTGGCCCTCCCCCGAGAGCAGCCGCACCAGCCAGGGGCCCGCGGCCACCGCGTACACGGCGTCGAGCAGCGCGCCCGCCGCGATGGCCCGCACGATCCGGTTCTGCGGCTCCTGTTCGGCCGCGACGGCCCCGCGCAGATGCTCCCGTACGGCCTGGTAGAAGACCCCGGGCAGCACCAGGATCAGCAGGATCGTCAGCTGCTGCACCGTCCCCGGAACCATCGCTCCCTCTCCCGTCCCCCGCGTCACGAAGTCCCCGGCTCACACCGTACGTCGGTGATCCGCCCGGCGACACGTCAATCCGGGCCAGGGGCCCCGGCCGGGGCGGAGGGGCGCGGGAACGAGGGGTGCCCGGGAACGCATGATCGACAGGATGGCGCGGTTCGCTGCGCCTGGGGGAGGCTGCCGTCGTGAAGATCGTCCTGCTCGGTCCGGTCGAGGCCATGACCGATGACGCGTCGCCGGTCGACATCGGAGGAGTCCGGCTGCGCATGCTGCTGGCCAGGCTCGCGCTGGAGGGCGGGCGGCCCGTCCTCGTGGACACACTCGTCGACGGACTGTGGGGGGCCGACACCCCGGCCGAGGCGGGCAACGCACTCCAGGCGTTGGTGTCCCGGCTGCGCAAGGCCCTGCGGGGCATCGCCACGCTGGAGTCGGTGGCCGGCGGATACCGCCTGTCGGTACGCGACGAGGACGTGGACGCCCACCGTTTCGAGGAGTTGGCGGCGCGCGGCAGGCGCGAGCTGGCGGCCGGGCGCGTGCCGACGAAGCGGCCTCGCTGCTCGGCACGGCCCTCGGACTGTGGCGGGGGCCGGCGCTCGCCGACGTCCTCGACGCTCCCTTCGCCCGCACCGTCGCCACCCGTCTCGACGACGTGCGGGCCGGCGCGGCCGAGGACCGCTTCGACGCCGAACTGCGTCTGGGGCGGTACGCCGAGGTCCTCACCGACCTCGAAGCGGCCGGTTCCGAACGCCCGTTGAGCGAGCGCCTGGCCGGTCTGCGGATGAAGGCCTGTCCGCGGCGGGCGGCCAGTCCGACGCGCTGGCCGTGTACGAGGAGATGCGCGGGCGACTCGGCGAGGAGCTGGGCGTCGACTCCTCCGCCGAGCTCCAGGACGTCCATATGGCGCTCCTCCGCGGCGAGTTGACAACCCCGGCCCATCGTTCCGAGGCCGTGGCCCCGAGCCGTCTCCCGGCCCGCCTGACGAGCTTCGTCGGCCGCGACCGCGAACTGGACCGGGTCGCCGATCTGCTGGCCTCCTTCCGGCTCGTCACCGTCGTCGGCTTCGGCGGCGCCGGCAAGACCCGGCTCTCCCTGGAGGCCGCGGCCCGGCACCGGGCCTACGAGCGCGGCCGGGTCTGGTTCGCGCCGCTGGCCGGTGTGAGTCCCGGGGATCAGCTGGCCGACGCCGTGCTCGGCGCGCTCAGCTCCAAGGACGGACGCATCTACGACGGCGCGCGGTCCCCGCGGACGACGCCGGTCGATCGACTGGCCGAGCTCTTCGACGGCGGCGAGGCCGTCCTCGTCCTCGACAACTGCGAACACGTCGTCGAGGCCGCCGCCGGGCTCGCCGAGGAACTCCTGGACCGGTTGCCCCGGCTGAGGATCCTCGCCACCAGCCGCGAGGCCCTCGCCCTCACGGGCGAGGCGCTCTGCCCGCTCGAACTCCCCGCCCCTTCCCCCGAACCGGCCGAGGCCGGCGACTCGGCCGCCGTACGGCTCTTCGTCGACCGGGCCGTCGGTGTCCGCCCCGACTTCACCCTCGGTGCCCCGGACCTGCGGAGGCTGACCGCCGAGCTGACGGCGACGCTCGGCGAGACCGCGTACACGGAGGCCTACGACCTCGGTGCGACCCTCCCGCGACAGGACGCGCTGGCGCTGCTGACGGGTGAGGGCGCGGAGCGCACATGACGGCCGACCGCGCCGGGCCCGGGGCAGGCCGCCCCGGCCGTCCTGGCCCGGACGCCCCGGACGCCCCGGACGCCCCGCGCCGGACGCCCCGCCCAGGACGCCCCGCGCCGGCCCTCCTGACCCGGCCGTCCTGCCCGGCCCGTACGTCCCGCCCCGGACGGCAACCCGCTCCGTACACTGACGGCCATGGCATGCCGCATCAGTGAACTCATCATCGACTGCGCAGACCCCGACCGGCTCGCCGCGTTCTGGAGCGAGGTCCTCGGCTATGTCGAACTCGCCCGGGAGGACGACGGAAGCATCGAGATCGGACCGGTCGACGCCGGCTTCGGCGGCCCGCAGCCCACCCTCGTCCTGAGCCCCAGCACCGCCCCGCGTACCGGGAAACTCCGACTGCACTTCGACGTCAACGCCACCGACCGCGACCAGGACGCCGAGCTGAAGAGGCTGCTCGCGCTCGGCGCCGAACCCGCCGACGTCGGCCAGGACGGCACCGAGAACTGGCACGTCCTGGCCGATCCCGAGGGCAACGAATTCTGCCTCCTGCACGCCCGGGTCCAGCCCCTCTGACGCCCGCGGGCGCGCCTCAGGTGCCGATGTCACCCCACCCGGTGCGCGGCGGACCGGAACGTGAGCGCGTCGACGGCGTCCTCCAGGGTCGGCTGGTGCAGGCCCAGGGTCTCGGTGGCGATGCCGGAGCGTTCCAGGCGTCGCACGAGTGCGGACAGGAGCATCGGGTCGGCGGCCGGGACGGACAGGGTGCCGGTGTCGCGGTCGTGCGACGGGGTGGCGCCGGTCAGCTCCGTCAGGATCCGGGAGACCGCTTCCCCGTCCCCCGCCAGGCTGGGCCGTACCCGCAACGACGCCTCCCCGGTCCGTCGCGCGACCTCCTCCGGCCGTCCCTCCGCGACGACCCGGCCGCGGTCGAGCAGAGCGACCCGGTCGGCCGAGCCGTCCGCCTCGGCCGGGTGCTGTGTCGTGAGCAGCACGGCCGTTCCCTCCGCCGCGAGCCGCCGGACGGCGTCCCGGAGCGCCCGCCGCGCTCGGACGTCCAGGCCCCTGTCCGGTTCGTCCAGGATCAGCACCCGCGGCCCGGGGGACAGCCGCGCCGCCAGATCGAGGCCGCGCCGCTCGCCGTCGGAGAGCGCGCCGACCGGACGCCCGGCGGCGCCGGTGAGCCCGAAGGCCGCGAGGAGCCTCCCCGACCCCGCGCCTGGATCACCCTCAGGCGCCGCGAGCAGCTCGCGGGCCCGCTCCCGCCGTACGACGTCATGACCGCAGACCGTGACCCGGCCGGCGTCGGGCCGGTCGAGCGCGGACAGGATCCGGACGACCGTGCTCTTGCCCGCCCCGTTCGGGCCGAGCAGGCCCACCACCTCGCCGGCCCGCACCTCCAGGCCGACGCCGTCCAGCGCGCCCGCGCCCCCGTAGCTCTTGACCAGGCCCTCGTCCCGGATGGCGTACGTCATCGTCTCTCCTCGTGCTCGACGGACGCGTCACACGGTGTACGGCCCCGCTGACAGCACGCTGATCGCGGGGTGACAGCCGCGGGAGCCGTACGCCCGGCGGGATCACGACATGTGCCGAGACGGGCCCGGCCCGGCCCGCGGGCCCCGGGAACCGGCCAACACCGATGCCCCGTCCGGTCGTTGGCACGAGCGTCCACCGGCGCGCGGCCGTCACGGACGGCCGCCCGCGCATCCCGGGGGCGTGCGCGTCTGTGCCCCCGCCCTCCCGCACGGCATACTGGCTGGACGATGACGAACCGATCCGCGCCCCGGCGCCACCTGTCCACCAGCCCCTTCGCGGCTCCCGTCGATCCCGTGATCAAGGAGTTCGCCGTCGGTGACCGCGTCTCCCACGATCGTCACGGCCTCGGGAAGATCATCGGCACGGAGCCGACGGGTGCACTGCTCGTCGACTTCGGGGCCACCCAGGTCCGAGTCCTCAGCCCCTACAAGGGCATGCACAAGCTCTGACAGAGCTCCGAACAGCCTTCACGGGACCCGCCCCGGCGTACATCGCGCCGGGGCGGCTTCCGTTCCCGTGGCCGTGCCTACGATGACCCCATGGCAGAACGCGAGGGATCCTCACCTGCGAGCGTGGTGCATCAGCGCACTCCCGGCGCCCCTGAGCTCGCTGCGGCGGCGGGGGTGTTCGCGCTCCTCGCGGACCCGACCCGGCTGCATCTGGTGTGGCTGCTGTCGCGTGGTGAGTCGGACGTCACCGCCCTCGCGGAGGCCTGTGGCGCGGCGCGGCCGGCGGTGAGCCAGCATCTGGCGAAACTGCGGCTCGGAGGGCTCGTCCAGCACCGGAAGGACGGCCGGCGGGTGGTGTACACGCTCCCGGACGGCCATATGCGGCGTCTCGTCGTCGAGGCGATCAACCACGCCGACCACCAGGTGACCGGCGAACCCTGGCACGACTGAACCGATCACCCCACCCTCTGTCATGTGCGCAACTATGCACATGTCCGCTACCGTGGTCACGACCCCCGGAGCCGAACGAGGGCGGGCCCCATGCTGTCCGTGCTGCGTCACCGCACCTACCGTCGCCTCTTCACCGCCCAGGTCGTCGCCCTCGCCGGTACCGGCCTCGCCACCGTCGCGCTGAGCCTCCTCGCGTACGACCTCGCGGGCGCCGACGCCTCCGCCGTCCTCGGGACCGCGCTCGCGATCAAGATGGTCGCCTACGTCGGCATCGCCCCACTGATCAGCGCGTTCGCCGACCGGATACCCCGGCGCGCGCTGCTGGTCGCCATGGACCTCACGCGCGCGGCGGCCGCCCTCGCCCTGCCCTTCGTCACCGAGGTCTGGCAGGTCTACGTCCTGATCCTGCTGCTCCAGGCGGCCTCCGCCGCCTTCACCCCGACCTTCCAGGCGACGATCCCCGACATCCTGCCCGACGAGCGCGACTACACCCGCGCGCTCTCGCTCTCGCGCCTCGCCTACGACCTGGAGAACCTGTTCAGCCCGGCGCTGGCCGCCGCCCTGCTCGTCCTCGTCCCGTCCGGCCTGCTGTTCACCGGCACCGCGGCGGGCTTCCTCGCCTCCGGCGCCCTCGTCGCGTCCGTCCTCCTGCCCACCCCCGCACCGGCGGAGCGGACCGGCGGCGCGTACGCCAGGGCCGCCTTCGGCATCCGGCTCGTCCTGGCGACCCCGCGCCTGCGCGCCCTCCTCGCGCTCGATCTGGTCGTCGCCGCCGGCGGCGCGATGGTCCTCGTCAACACCGTCGTCCTGGTCCGCGAGGTCCTCGGCCGCCCCGTCGGCGACGTCACGCTCGCCCTCGCGGCGTACGGAGCGGGCTCGATGGCCGCGGCGCTGCTGCTGCCCCGCGTCCTGGAACGGGCCGGCGACCGGGCCCTGATGCTCCCCGCCGCCTTCGTGACGGCCGCGATCCTGGCCCTCCTCCCGGCCGGCCTGGCGGCGGGCCCCGGGCCCTGGGCCTGGCCCGCCCTGCTCGCGGCCTGGCTCCTGCTGGGGGCCGCCACCTCCGCCGTACTGACGCCCGGCGGGCGGCTGCTGCGGCGCTCGGCGGGCAGCGCGGACCTGCCCGCCGTCTTCGCCGCCCGGTTCTCCCTCGCCCACGGCTGCTGGCTGCTCGCCTACCCCCTGGCCGGGTGGACGGCCGCGCGCGCCGGCCTCGCGTTCGCCGCCGGCGCGCTGGGCCTCCTCGCCCTCGTCGCGGCCGCCGCCGCCCTGAGGCTATGGCCGCGCACGGACCCGGGCGAGCTGGAGCACCGCCACCCCGAGCTGGCCGCCGACCATCCGCACCTGGCCGGCGCGGGGCGGTGCCACGTGCACGACTTCCGTATCGACGCCCTTCACCCGCGGTGGCCCGCCCCCGTGAAGCGCAGCGTGACCAGCTCGAAGGGGCGCAGGGCCAGCTCCACGGCCCCGTCCTCCCCGCGCGCGGTCCCCGGCGGTACGTCGGCGAGCGGCCGCTCCAGCAGATCGCACACCGTCACCCCGTCCCAGTCGAAGTCGGTGGTCAGACGCGCCCGCACGCGCCCGCCCCGGGACTCGTAGAGCCGGACCACCACATCCCCGCCGCGGTCGTCGGCCAGCTTCACGGCGCTCACCACGACGTCGTCGTCGTCGACGGCGACCAGCGGAACGACCGCCGCGTCGCCCGGTACCCGGCGCTCCGGAAGACTGATCCGGTACCCCTCCCGCACGGCGTCCCCGACGGAGGCGCCCGGCACCAGCGCGTGGCGGAACCGGTGCACCCCCTGGTCCGTGTGCGGATCGGGGAAGCGCGGGGCACGCAGCAGGGACATCCGCACGGTCGTCGTGGTGCCGCCGTCCTCGGACCGTACGGTACGGGTCACGTCGTGCCCGTACGTCGACGCCGTGACCACGGCGACGCCCCAGCCGGGCTCCTCGAAGTGGACGAAGCGGTGGTTGCACGCCTCGAACTTGGCCGCCTCCCAGCTGGTGTTGGTGTGCGTCGGGCGGTACAGATGGCCGAACTGGGTCTCCGCCGCGTAGCGATCGGTGTGGAGGTCGAGCGGGAAGGCCGCCTTGAGGAACTTCTCCGTCTCGTGCCAGTCGACCTCGGTCTCCAGGTCGAGCCGCTTCGCGCCCGCGGCGAGCGTCAGCGTCTGCACCGCGCGCGAGGCCCCGAACGTCCGCGTCACCCGTACGGACACGGAGCCCGCGCTCTCGGCGGCGAGCGCCACCTCGTCCGCCTCGGTCAGATCCGTCACGGTGTTGCGGTAGAACGCGTCGACGTCCCACGCGTCCCACATGTTCGGGAAGTCGGGGTGGATCTGGAGAAGATTGGCGGCCGCCCCCGGAGCCAGCGTCTCCCGGCCCGCGGCATGATCGAGCACCGACACCACCAGGCCGCGCCCGTCCACCGTCACCCTCAGCAGCCCGTTGTCCAGGACGAACCCGCCGCCGGGCCGCTCCTCGGCGGTGCAGCCGCCCGGCGCTCCCGTGACGACTCGCGCCCCGCCCGCCGGCACCCCGGCGCGCTCGTGCGGGGCCGCGTTGAACACCGTCTCGCCGCCCGCCCGCGGATCACCGGCGAGCGCCCGCTGCGCCCGGCCGATGATCCCGTTCAGCTCCTCGGCGACCCCCGCGTACGTCCGCTCCGCCTCGCGGTGCACCCACGCGATCGAGGAACCGGGCAGGATGTCGTGGAACTGGTGCAGCAGCACCGTCTTCCAGATCCGGTCCAACTCCTCGTAGGGGTAAGGGACTTTGGACCGGACGGAGGCGGTGGCCGCCCACAGCTCGGCCTCGCGCAGCAGGTTCTCGCTCGCCCGGTTGCCCTGCTTGGTCCGCGCCTGGCTCGTCAACGTCGCCCGGTGCAGCTCCAGATACAACTCGCCCACCCAGACGGGTGCGTGCGGATACTCCGCCTCGGCCTTCGCGAAGAACTCCGCCGGCCGCTCCCAGCGCACCCGCGCCGAACCCTCCAGATCCCGCAGCCGGGCCGCCTTCGCGACCATCTCGCGGGTCGTCCCGCCGCCGCCGTCGCCCCAGCCGGTCGGGGCGATCGAGTGCCGGGCCCGGCCCTTGTCCTTGAAGTTGCGGACCGCGTGGGCGATCTCCTTGCCCCGCATCGAGCAGTTGTACGTGTCGATCGGCGGGAAGTGCGTGAAGATCCGCGTCCCGTCGATGCCCTCCCACCAGAAGGTGTGGTGCGGGAAGGAGTTGACCTGGCTCCAGGAGATCTTCTGCGTCAGCAGCCACTTCGACCCGGCCGCCTTGATGATCTGCGGCAGGCCGCCCGCGAAGCCGAACGTGTCCGGCAGCCACGCCTCCTCGTTCTCGACGCCGAACTCCTCCAGGAAGAACCGCTTGCCGTACACGAACTGACGGGCCATCGCCTCCGAGCCCGGCATGTTCGTGTCGGACTCCACCCACATGCCCCCGGCGGGCACGAACCGGCCCTCCGAGACCGCCTTCTTCACCCGCGCGTAGACCTCCGGACGGTGCTCCTTGATCCACGCGTACTGCTGAGCCTGCGACATCGTGTAGACGAAGTCCGGCTCGTCCTCCAGGAGCGCCGTCATGTTGGCCGTCGTCCTGGCCACCTTGCGGACCGTCTCGCGCAGCGGCCACAGCCAGGCCGAGTCGATATGGGCATGACCCACCGCGCTGATCCGGTGCGCCGACGGCTCGGCGGGCGAGGCCAGCGCCTCGGCCAGGCGTGAACGGGCCGCCTCGGCCGTGCCGTTGACGTCCTGGAGATCGATCGCGTCCAGCGCGCTCTCCACGGCCCGCAGGATCTCCCAGCGCCGGGCGCCCTCCACCGGCAGCTCCGCCATCAGCTCGCCGAGCACCTCCAGGTCGATCACCAGCTGCCACACGGTCTCGTCGAAGACCGCCAGGTCCATCCGGGCCAGCCGGTACTGCGGCTTGTCACCCGCCGTCTCCTTCGAGCCGAGCTCGGTCGGCAGGAAGGGGTGGTAGTCCAGGATCACCGGATTGGACGCGGCCTCCACATGCAGCAGCACCTCCTCGCCCCCGACCGCGGGGGAGGCGATCCGCACCCACTGGTTGCGCGGGTTGAGGCCCTTCACCGGCGACCCGTCGGGCAGGTAGACCAGCCCCTCGCACTGGAAGCCGGGCATGTTGGCGTCGAAACCGAGGTCGATCAGCGCCTCCACGGTCCGGCCCGCCCAGGCCTCCGGAACCTCCCCGGAGACCGTGAGCCAGCTCGTACCCCAGGGGGCTCCCCAGGCGTCGCCCGCCGCGATCGGGGTACGCGGCGCGGCGATCCCCTCGGCCACCGGGACCGGTTCGTCGGGCGCGGTCCAGATCCCGGCCTCCAGGGGCACCGACTCCGGATGGACCGCCGGGCGGATGCGCTCCTCCAGGACGCGCTTGAGGCGGGACTCGATCAGGGTGCGGTCGTCATGCATGCCAGTCGCTCCATCACGTAAGAGAGGGTGGTCGTCAGGGCCTGTCGACGTCGTCGACGGTGACCGTCTCGGTGATCCCGCGTGCGGTGAGATGATCGCGGTCCGACGCCCGGGACGCCAGTACGGCGGCCGGCCGCGCGCCGTCCGCGGCCAGCCGCATGAACGCCTCGAAGTACGCCCCGCCCGGTGCGCACGTCGAACGCTTCGAGGCCTCGTCCGGCAGGTCGTCCGCCGGTAGGTCGAGGATCAGCGCCGTGGTCCGCGGCTGGGGGCGGGAGGGGCGCTCACGGAACTCCGCCACGGCGTCGGCGAGCGCGCGACCGGCCGGTTTCACCTTGCGGTCGCTCGTCAACAGGCCGAGGCTGTACTCCAGTTCGGGGAAGTCGGCGAGCGCGCGGTCGACGTCGTGGGAGCACCACCAGGTGATACCCCAGAGGTCCGGGCAGTCGAGTGCCGCCGCCACGGTCGTACGGGTGAAGCCGGCGGCCCGGTCGGGCGCGATGTGCGGGGCGGGCGCCCCCACCTCCTGGAGCCACACCGGCCGCCCCGGATCCTCGGCCCACGCCTTCGACAGCTCGATCAGATATGCGGCGTGCTGCCCGGACGCCACGGACTCGGGGCCGTAGCGCTGGGCGGTGCCGTTGAAGACCCAGGAGTGCACGGCCGTCGCCGCGCCGAGCCGGGCCGCCTGGGCCGGCGTGAAGGGGTGGTCGTCCAGATACCAGGCGGCGTCGTACTCCGCGTGGAGATGCAGCCGTCCGGGCGCCGCTCGCTCGCACTCGGCGAGCATGCGCCGCAGCCAGCTCTCGGCCTCGCCCGGGGTGATCCGGTCCGGATCGGGGTGCGGGTCGCCGGAGAACTGGTTGATCTCGTTGCCGAGCGTCATGCCCAGGAAGTTGGGGCGGTCCGCGAGCGCCGAGGCGAGGGTGCGCAGATAGGCGGCCTGGCCGTCGAGCACCGCGGGATCGGTGAAGAGATTGCGCCGGTGCCAGGTGAGCGTCCAGGAGGGCCGGAAGTCGAAGCTGGACAGATGGCCCTGCAGCCCGTCGACGGCGACGTCCAGACCTCGCTCGGCCGCCGCGTCCACCATGTCGCCCAGCTGGGCGACGGCGCGCGGGCGGATCAAGGTGCGGTTCGGCTGGAAGACGGGCCACAGCGGGAAGACCCGGACGTGGTCGAGGCCGAGGGCGGCGATCGAGTCCAGGTCGGCGCGGACGGCGTCGAGATCGAAGTCGAGCCAGTGGTGGAACCAGCCCTGGCTCGGCGTGTAGTTGACGCCGAAGCGCGGGGCGCCGGGCGGAAGGCGCGGGACGTCGGGCGGAGGGGGCGTGCTCGGCATGGGGTCCTTTCCACGGGTCATCCCTTGATGGCGCCTTCCTCGACGCCCTTGAAGAAGAACCGCTGGAGCGCGGCGAACACGGCCACGATCGGCAGGAACGCGATCATGGTCCCGGCCGCGATCAGGCGCGGGTTGGCGGTGAAGGTGCCGTCGAGGTACTGGAGTCCCACGGTGAGGGTGTACCGCTCGGGGTCGTTGAGGACGATCAGCGGCCACAGGAAGTCGTCCCATGCGCCGATGAAGGTGAAGATCACGACCACGCTCAGCATGCCCCGTACGTTCGGCAGCCCCACATGGATCAGCCGCTGCCACACGTTCGCGCCGTCGACGAGCGCGGCGGCGTCGAGCTCGGGCGGAACGGCCTGGAACGCCGTGTACATCAGCAGGACGTTGAGCATGGCGATGGCCCCGGGCAGCGCCACCCCGAGCAGGGTGTCGGTCAGGCCCATGCTGCGTACGGTCACGTACTGGGAGACGATCGTGACCTCCCCCGGCAGCACCAGGGTGGCCACGAAGAGGCCGAGCACCAGCCGGGCGCCGCGGAACCGCAGCCGGGAGAGCGCGAAGCCCGCGAGGGTGGCCCCGACCACGTTGCCGGCCACCGCGACCGCCGCGACGGTCAGCGAGTTGAGGGCGTACGTCCACACCGGGATGGTGTCGGCGACCTGTGCGTAGTTGGAGAACGTCGGGTCGCGCGGCAGGAAGTCCGGCGTACGGGAGTAGACGTCCTCGCCCGGTCCCTTGAGCGAGGTGGACAGCTGCCAGAGGAACGGACCCGTGGTGAGCAGCAGGACCAGCGCGAGCAGCGCGTACCGGGCCGCCTTCGCGGCCGGGCCGGGTGTGCCGAAACCCCGTGACGCTCGTACGGGCATGGTCAGGCCGCCTTCCGGTTCAGCCGGGCGAGGAGCAGCATCGGGCCGATGGTGATCACGAAGAGCAGCAGGCTCAGGGCGGAGGCGTAGCCGATGTGCCCGGTGAAGCCTCGGCTGTACATCTGGATGAGCATGACCACCGACATGTCCCGGCCGCCCGGGCCGCCGGTGCCGTGTGAGAGGACGTACAGCTCGGAGAAGACCCGCAGCGCCGAGACCGATATCAGGACGGAGACCAGCATCATCGTGGTCCGTACACCGGGCAGGGTGACGTGCCACAAGCGGCGCACGGCGGACGCCCCGTCGACGGCGGCGGCCTCGTGCAGCTCGCGGCCCACGTTCCCGAGCGCGGAGAGGTAGATGACCATGTAGTAGCCGAGGCCCTTCCAGACGGTCAGCCCGATGGCGCTGAACAGCAGCAGCCAGCGGTCGGTGAGGAAGTCGACCGGCCGGTCCGCGAGACCGAGCCGTCCGAGCAGGCCGTTGAGGAGGCCGCGGTCGTCCAGGAGCCAGCCCCAGATCAGGGCGACCACGACCGCCGAGGCGACCACCGGCGTGTAGAAGGCGGTACGGAAGAAGGTGATGCCCGGCAGCTTCTTCTCCACCAGCAGCGCGAGCAGCAGCGGCAGCAGGGTCAGCAGCGGCAGGCAGATGAGGAGGTAGACGATGCTGTTGATCAGGGCGTCGGTCAACTGGGCGTCGGTCAGGGCCCGTTCGTAGTTGGCGAGGCCGGTGAAGCGGCCGCCGCCCAGCGGTTTGGCGTTGGTGAACGACAGGATCACGGTGTTCACGGCCGGCCACAGATTGAAGACGGCGAGCCAGACGACGGCCGGTCCGGCGAGCAGCCACGGGGTGAACCAGCGCCGGTGTGTCATGGGGTGCCTTCCGGGGAGGGGGAGCGGCGCCGGGGGAAGACGGCGCCGCTCGCGGCCGGTGGTCGGTGCGTGCCGGAGCTCAGTCCTTCAGGAGCTGATCGGCGCGTTCGACCGCCGTGTCCAGCGCCTCCTTGGAGCCGGCCCGGCCGTTGAGGGCGAGGGCGATCTGCTGGTTGACGACGGTCTTGATCGCCTCGTTGGCCTGGACGGGCTCCAGCATCTTCGCCGTCGCCAGCGACGTGAACGCCGTGACCTTGGCGTCCCCGGCGTTCGTCCCGTCGCTCTTGCTGAAGAAGGAGTCCGAGGCCGAGGCCTTGGTGGACGGGAAGATGCTGGTCAGGTGTGCGAAGGCGGCCTGGTTCTCGGCGTTGGTGACCCAGCGGGCGAGCGCGAGCGCGGTGGCCCGGTTCTTGGTCGCCCTGGAGACCGACAGGCCCTGGACGTACAGCGGCGGGGTGCCCATCGCGGGGGAGGAGACCACCTTGGGCCCGAGGCTCGGGTTGTCGGTGGCGAGCGAGGTGATGTAGTTGCCGCCCGCCGTCGTCCAGGCGGCCGTGCCGGAGGAGAAGAGCTTGGTGTTGCCCGCGTACGTCTCCGTCAGCACGTCCTTGGGCAGCAGCCCCTCCTCGAACGCGCCGCGATAGGTGTCCAGGATCGCGGCTGCCTCGGGGGTGTTGAAGGTGAAGTGCTTCCCGTCGTCGGACATCAGCTTCACCCCGGCGTCGGCGAAGTCCATCAGCCCCGGCTTGCGGCTCATGAGATAGACCTCGCCGCCGGACTTCTCCTTGACGGTCCTGGCCGCCGCGATCAGCTCGTCCAGGGTGGCCGGCGGCTTCTTCGGGTCGAGGCCGTACCGGGTGAGCAGTTCGGAGTTCCAGTAGTTGACGTCGGTGTTGAGGTACCAGGGGTAGCCGTACGTACCGTCGTGGCCGGCGAACCGGTAGGCGGCGGTGCCGCCCTCGACGTAGTCGGCGTCCAGATTCGGATCGGCGCCCGCCACGTCCAGCAGCATGTTCTGCTTCACCAGCGGCAGCGCGAAGTCCGGCGGCAGATTGACCACATCGGGCAGCGTGCCGCCGGCCGCCTGGCTGAGCACCTTCTCGGAGTAGCCGTCGCCCGGCTGGTCGAGCCACTCCACCTCGACGCCCGGGTGCTTCTTCTCGAAGGCGTCGATCACGCCCTCCATGTACGCGGTGAACTTCGGCTTCAGGGCCCAGGTCTGGAGCGAGACCCGGCCCTTCACCTCGCCCCCGCCCGCGCCGCCCGAGTCCTCCGGGGCGTTCGGGTCGCCGAGGCCGCAGCCGGCGAGGGTCGCCGCGGCGACCGCGGCCACGGCCAGCCGTTTCCAGTGGCTGCTTGTTCGCATATGAGAGGTCTCCCGGTCTGTTCTGGCGGACGAGGCAGAGCTACTAAACCGGTCTAGCGATGGGGGACTATGCTCCCGCTACACTCCGCTGTCAAGACAGTGCGCGAGAACGAAGGGGGCGCCCGTGGCCAGACCGACGATCGCCGACATCGCCCGCCGGGCTGGGGTGTCCAAGGGCGCCGTGTCCTTCGCGCTCAACGGCCGGCCGGGGGTGAGCGACGCCACCCGCGAACGCATCCTGCGGGTCGCCGAGGAGATGAACTGGCGCCCCCACAGCGCCGCGCGCGCCCTGGGCGGCGCACGGGCGGGCGCGGTCGGTCTCGTCCTGGCCCGCCCCGCGCGGACCATCGGTCTCGAACCCTTCTTCAGTCATCTCCTCAGCGGACTCCAGGCCGGACTCTCCGTGCGCGGTACGGCCCTGAACCTGCTGGTCGTCGAGGACACGGCGGCCGAGATCGAGGTCTACCGGCGCTGGACCTCCGAGCACCGGGTGGACGGCTTCGTCCTCGTCGACCTCCAGGTCCGCGACCCGCGCATCCCCGTCCTGGAGGAGCTCGGCGTGCCCACGACCGTGCTCGGCGGACCCGGCCGGCACGGCAGCCTGCCCAGCGTCTGGGCCGACGACCGCGAGGCGATGATCTCGATCGTCGACTACCTCGCCGCCCTCGGCCACCGCCGTATCGCGCACCTCGCCGGACTCCCGGCCTTCCAGCACACCCAGCGGCGGATCCGGGCCGTGCGGGACAGCGCCCGGCGCCTCGGCCTCACCGAGGCCGTCTCGCTGCCGACCGACTTCAGCGACGCCGAGGGCGCGGCCGCCACCCGGGCCCTGCTCGCCCGGCCGCAGCGGCCGACGGCGATCATCTACGACAGCGACGTGATGGCCGTGGCCGGGCTCGGTGTGGCCACCGAGATGGGTGTCGCCGTCCCGGGCGACCTGTCCGTCGTCTCCTTCGACGACTCCGCCCTCACCCGCATCGTCCACCCCTCGCTCACCGCGCTCTCCCGGGACACCTTCGCCCTCGGCGAGCAGGTCGCACGGGCGCTGCTCGCGGTCGTCGACGACCCGGCGGCGGCGCGGGACATCAAGAACCCCACACCGCGGCTCACGGTCCGCGAGTCCACGGCGCCGCCCGCCCTTGACCCCGCCAACTAAAGCCGTTTAGCCTCCCGGGCGAGACGGCGACCGTCTCGCCCCCGTACCGCCGCGGTGCACCCGTACCGCTGCACGCCATGCCGAACGGCACGCCCCACGCACGCTCGTACCGCCGCACCTCCCGTACGCCCAGCACCCCCACCCTTCCCGCTGGACCGGAGTATCGGATGAGACGACACCTCCCCCTGCTGACGGTCGCGGCGCTCCTCGCCGCCCTGTTCGGCCTCGCCCCCCACGCGCCCGAGGCGCACGCGGCGCCCCAGGCCCCGGCCGCCGCCGGCGACCAGCCCTACGCCTCGTACTGGCACCCCGACACGCTCCTGAACTGGGACCCGGCCACCGACCCCGACGCGCGGTTCAACCGCTCCCGCGTCCCGCTGCGCCCCCGTGTCTCCGACCCGGCGCTCAAGGCCAACGCCAACGCCCGCCCGGGCGAGGGAAAGATCGCCGCGCTCGTCTCCTTCGGCCCCACCTCGAACAACCCCTCGCAGGGCTCCACGAACCCGCACTACTACGCCTTCGGCCACTGGCAGTACATCGACAAGCTGGTCTTCTGGGGCGGTTCGGCGAGCGAGGGCCTGATCCTCGCCCCCAACGCGACCGTCATCGACGCCGCGCACCGCAACGGCGTCAAGGTCTACGGCACCGTCTTCTTCCCGCCGACCGCCTACGGCGGCCAGATCCAGTGGGTACGCGACTTCGCCCGGAAGTCCGGCTCCACCTACCCCGTCGCCGACAAGCTCGCCCAAGTGGCCCAGTACTACGGCTTCGACGGCTGGTTCATCAACCAGGAGACGGCGGGCGGCGACGCGGCCCTCGCCACCGAGCTGCGCAACGAGATGCGGTACGCCCGCTCCCTCGGGCCCGTCGAGTTCATGTGGTACGACGCGATGACCGAGTCCGGCGCGGTGACCTGGCAGGACTCGCTGACCTCCGCCAACGACGCGTTCCTCCAGGAGGGTTCGCAGCGGACCTCCGACTCGATGTTCCTCGACTTCGGCTGGAGCGCGTCCGGCCTCACCTCCTCCCGTACGCTCGCCCGGAGCCTCGGCCGGAGCGAGTACGAGCTGTACTCCGGCATCGACACCGAGGCGAACGGCCACAACACCTCCGTCCCCTGGGCCTCGGTCTTCCCCGCAGGTCAGCCGCACGTCACCTCGCTCGGCATCTACCGGCCCGAGTGGACCTTCACCTCCTCCACCGGGCGCGCCGACTCCCATGCCCGCGAGGCCCGTTACTGGGACGGAGCCAACGGCGACCCGTCGAACACCACGACGACCTCGGCCTGGAAGGGCCTCGCCCACTACGTCCCGGAATCGTCCGCCGTCACCGCCAAACCGTTCGTCACCTCGTTCGGCGCCGGGCAGGGCGACTTCTTCCACTCCGGCGGCGTACGGGTCTCCTCCACCGGCTGGAACAACCTCTCCCTCCAGGACGTGCCGCCGACCTACCGCTGGCTCGTCACCTCCAGCGGCTCCCGGCTGACCCCGTCCATCGACTTCACCGACGCCTACGAGGGCGGCTCCTCGCTGCGCCTGACGGGCACGCTCGACGCCGTGAACACCGTCCGGCTCTACCAGACGAAGCTGGCGGTCGCCGCCGACACCAGGCTGTCGGTGGTCCTGAAGACCCCGGCCGCCGGGCCCACCCGCCTGAAGGCCGCCGTCTCGTTCACCGAGGCGCCGACCACCTTCACCACCCTCGACCTCGGCTCGACCACCACGACCGGCTGGGAGCGCAAGACGCTCGACCTGTCCGCCTTCGCCGGCCGGACCATCGCCCAGATCGGGCTGCAGGCCGCCGGTTCCGTCCCCGCGTACGACATCCGGGTCGGCCAACTCGCCGTCCACGACGGGGCCGTGGACACCGCCGCCGCCCCGACCGGGGTCACCGTCCTCGGCGCCACCGATGTCGGCGCGGGCGCCAAGTCCCTGCGCCTGGCCTGGACCCCCTCGGCCTCCGGCTCCGTCCACCACTACGAGGTCTACCGGCGGAACGCCGAATCCACCCGTACCTTCCTCGGCGCCACCCCCAACGACGCCCTCTTCGTCCCCCGGCTCGACCGTGCGGGAACGGAGACGTCGACGACGCTCGA
Organism: Streptomyces sp. NPDC022552; assembly: GCF_055561875.1. Lineage (NCBI taxonomy): Bacteria > Bacillati > Actinomycetota > Actinomycetes > Kitasatosporales > Streptomycetaceae > Streptomyces > Streptomyces sp. NPDC022552. The sequence continues at coordinate 284,814 of NZ_JBVHGJ010000004.1, read as the reverse complement.
CGTCGAGGCCGTCTCCACCGAGTACGGCCGCTCGCCGGCCGCGACCACCACCGTCGGCTGGTCCCCGAGCACCGAGTCCAACCTCGCCCTCGGCCGCCCGGCGACCGCCTCCGGCCAGTGCAACAGCGGCGAGACCCCGGCCAAGGCGGTCAACGGCTCGGTCTCCGGCGGTACGACCGACAAGTGGTGCACCACGACATCGGCCAAGTGGCTGGAGGTCGACCTCGGGGCGGGCCGATCCGTCGACCGCGTCACGGTGAAGCACGCGGCGGCGGGAGGCGAGAGCGCGTCCTGGAACACCCGGGACTTCACCGTCCAGGTCCGGAGTTCCACCGCGGACCCCTGGACGACCGTCGCGACGGTCACCGGCAGCACGGCGGCCACGACGACGCACCCGGTGAGCGCCTCGGCACGCTACGTACGTCTCCAGATCACCAGGCCCTCGCAGACCACCGATCCGGCCGCACGGATCTACGAGTTCGAGGTCTGGGGGTCTTGACGAGGGGGAAATAAGGAGGAAAATCCCTAATACACCAGAAAACCAGAGCGAGCCGCACCCGTCGGCGAAGACGTTCGCCGACCCGCGTGACCCACTCGCTGGCTCTGGCCAGGCCCCCGGCAGATCCTCCCGGAACTCAGGCCTTTCGGCGACGGCCGAGACGTCCGAGTGCGGAGACGGACTACCGGGGACTGCATGTGTGGAGGGTCCTCCCCATGCCCCGTATCGAAGCGGTCCTCATCGACATCGACGGTGTGCTCACCGTCTCCTGGAAACCGCTGCCGGGCGCCGTGGCGGCCATGGAGCGACTGCGGGAGAGCGGAACTCCGCTCGCGCTGGTCACGAACACGACCTCGCGCACCCGCGCCTCCATCGCCGCCACGCTGGCCGATGAGGGCTTTCCCGTCGCCGTCGACGACATCCTCACCGCGCCCGCCGCCACCGCCGCCCACCTGCGGGAACAGCACCCCGATGCGCGATGTCTGGTGATCAGCACCGGGGACGTACGGGACGACCTCGCCGGCCTGACGCTCACCGAAGAGGACGAAAGGCCCGACGTGGTCGTGCTCGGCGGGGCAGGTGAGGACTTCGGCTACGCGGCGCTCAACCGCGCGTTCCGTCATGTACGGGGCGGCGCACGGCTGGTGGCCATGCACCGCAACCTCTACTGGCGTACCGCCGACGGCCTCGACCTCGATACCGGAGCCTTCCTCGTCGGGCTCGAACGAGCCGCCGGAGTCGAGGCGGAGATCACCGGCAAACCGTCCCGGGCCTTCTTCGAGACCGCCCTCGCGCACGTCGGCGCCGGGGCCGCGAGCACCTTGATGGTCGGCGACGACATCGAGTCGGACGTCCTGGCCGCCCAGCGCTGCGGGATCACCGGGGCCTTGGTGAAGACCGGCAAGTACCTGCCCGAGACGCACCGCGCGGCCTCCGGAGAACCGGACCATGTCCTCGACTCGTTCGCCGATGTCCCCGATCTCATCGACGATCTCACCCGGACGAGCGAAGACTGATCGTTTCCGCAGGTCAGAGTGGGTCCCGAGCCGCACCTGCCCGATGCGACGCGCCGCTCAACGGGCGGCTCCCGACTCCAGGATGCCCTTCAGGTTCTGCTCGTTCCGGGGCAACTCCTTACGCGTGGCCGGGCGGACGACGAGAGGGACGAGCATCTTGCCCCTCCCATGGCCCTCGAAATCCAGGGAGATCGTGAGCCGGGAGCGCGTGCCGTCGTCGATCGGCTCGATCCTGCCCTGGACGTCACCGCGCACCGGGCCGTCGATGCCGTGGATGTGCCAACTCCTGGGTGGGTCCATGTCGATGACCTGCATCGTCGTGACCATCTCGCGCCGTCCCATCCGCCGGGTCACGGCGACCTTCGAACCGACGCCCAGCGGTACGTCTCCCAGCGGCCGGACCGAGACGGCGCTCTCCTGCCACTCGGGCAGATGGGTGGGGTCGGTCACGTAGGAGAAGACCTCCTCGGGGCTCCGGGAAATGTCGATGGATTCCTTGATGGCAGACATTTCGCCCTCTTTGAGTGCCTGAGTCGTGTGTTGTTACTTCATACAAATGATCCCATGTGTGGCGAAGTGTCGCTATTGATCCCAATCAACGGCACCGGGGGACCTGTCCATCCGGTCGCATGCCGCCCGGGCCGAAATCTCGGAGCGGGTCACGGGGACCCCCGCGTCTCAGCGTGTCCGGACCGGCAGGCCGAGCCACCCCAGCGCCGCGTCCGCCGTGAACTCCGCCTGGCCGCCCGGGAAGAGCAGATCGGCGGCGAGGAACGCAGGATCGTCCGCCGTGTCCGCCACGTACGGCAGCGCCACGCACCGCATGGCGGCCGCCTTCGCCGCGAGTGCGCCCGGGGCTGCGTCCTCGAACACCACGCACTGCGCCGGCTCCGCGCCGAGCCGACGCGCGGCCTCGAGGAAGACGTCCGGCTCCGGCTTGCCGCGCCCGACCTCCTCCGCGGAGACGAGCGTCGTCAGATGGGCGTTCAGACCGGTGCCGGCGAGGACCGCCTCGATCGCTGCGCGGGACGAACCGGAGGCCACGGCCATCGGCACCCCTGCCGTGTGCAGGTGCTCCACGAACGTCCGCATCTCCGGATAGACGGGGGTCGAGGCCCGCGCCAGCTCCAGATAGCTCCGGTTGGTGGCGTCGAGCAGCTCGTCCACGGGCGCGTCGATCCCGTACCGCACGGCGAGGATCTCCAGCGTCTCGCGCGTCCCGATCCCGATGAACCGGGTGTGCCGCTCCCAGTCGAAGTCCGTGGCGCCGGCGAAGGCGGTGAGGGTGCGCCGGGTGGCCTCGTAGTAGTTCGGCTCGCTGTCCACCAGTGTTCCGTCGAGATCGAAGATGACCGAGGTGGGGGAGGTGCTCATGGGTCAAGCATCTCAACGGCCGGGAGGGGGTCGGTCCGGCGTCAGCCTCTGCGGGCCGAGGCGCGCCCCACCGACTCCACGAGCGGCAGGAGCCGGTGCGCCACGCGCTCGCGCAGCGCCATCTCCGTACGGGTCCTGACCACGCCCGGCAGCTGGATCAATCGCTGGATCACGTCCTCCAGGTGCCCGTTGTCCCGGGCCACCACCCGCGTGAGGAGGTCCCCGCCGCCGGTGATGGAGAACGCCTCGACGATCTCCGGCACCGCGGCGAGCGCGTCGCCGACCTCGTCCAGATGCCCCTGGGTGACCTCGATGTGGACGAACGCGAGGACGGGGTGACCGAGCGCGGCGGGGGAGAGGACCGGACCGGTCGCCGTGATCACACCGTCCCGCTCCAGCCGGTCGATCCGGGCCTGCACCGTGCCCCGGGCGACCCCGAGGATCCGCGCGTACTCGCGCACGCTGGTGCGCGGCTGCTCGATCAGGAGCCGCAGGATCCGGGTGTCGAGCTCGTCCACCGACATGGTCCGTTGGCTCCCTTCTGGTTGGGCTCGTGCTCTCCCGACTGTACCAATGGTCCAGCATTCGGCGCGTCGGTTGAGCCACTGGGTGTCCAGGTGTTTTCCTCTGAGAACAGTAGTGAATTCATGGCGCCGCGCGAGCGCCGGACCGGCGACGAGGCCGGTGACCGGACCGCGGCGCCTTTCCCATGCCCTGGGGCCGCCACAAGCAGGCCGGGGCACGAGATGACGCGAAGAGGGTGTGTGTTCAGCAGCGGGGGCGGAACTACCGTCGTGAAGAACCTCCGGGCGACCGGTCGTCGGCTGGTCAGGCTGGTGTTCGTGGCCCCCGATCCGGGCCGCGTCCGGCTGCGCGTCTCCTCGCGCGCCGTCCTCGCCATCGCCGTCGCCGTCGCCGCGGCCGAACTCTGCGGACTCTCTCTCACGGCGTCGATCACCGGCGGCCTCGCGGCCCTGCTCGCGCTCTTCACCGTCGCCGACCCCACCGTCCGCCGTCAGGCCGTGACGACGGCGCTGCTTCCCGCGGCCGGCTTCCCGGTCCTCGCCCTGGCGACCACGCTGCACGGCGCCCCGCTGCTGCGTGACGTGTCCTGGCTCCTCGTGATCTTCGCGGGCGTGTACGCGCGCCGGTGGGGTCCGCGCGGACACGCGCTGGGCATCTTCGCGTTCATGATGTTCTTCGTCACCCAGTTCCTGCACGCGCTGCCGGCGCAGCTGCCGGAGCTGTACGGGGCGGTGGGCCTGGCTCTCGCGGCGGCGGGGGCGGTCCGCTTCGTGGCCTGGTGCATCGAGCGGCGCGTGCCGCCTCCCGCCGCGCCCGTCCAGCTGCCCGGCCGCGGTCTCGGCCGGCCCACGACGCGGCAGGCGTTCCAGGCGACGGTCGCCTGCGCGGTCGCGCTCGCCGCGGGTCAGTTCATCTCGCACGAGCGCTGGTACTGGGCCGTCGGCACCGCGTGGTGGATCTTCGTCAACACCGCGTCGCGCGGCGAGACGCTGGTCCGTGGCTTCCGGCGGGTCGTCGGGACGGTGACCGGTATCGCCGCCGGGTTCCTGATCGCGATCCCGCTGGCGGGCGCGCCCGCGCCGACGGCCGCGCTGGTCGCCGTGTGCGTCTTCGGGATCTTCTACACGGCCCCCCTCTCGTACAGCTGGATGATGTTCTTCGTGACCGTCATGGCGGGGCTGCTGTACGGGCTCCTCGGTGTGCTGCACCCGGGGCTGCTCGTGCTGCGTTTCGAGGAGACGGCGGTGGGCGCGCTCGGCGCGGCCGTGGGTGTGGCGCTGCTGCCGGTGACGACGCACGCGGCCACCAACGCGTGGATCGAGAGGGCCGTGACCTGCGTGCACGCCTGCACCACGGCGGCGGCGCGGCGCCTCGCCGGCGACCCGGAGGCCGACCCGGCGCCGCTCGCCGCGGAGCTGGAGGTGCTGCTGGGCCGGGCCCGGCTCTCGCTGGCGCCGCTGGTCCACCCGCTGAGCCCGCTGCGGGCCCGCAAGGCGCGCGCCCGCCGGGTCCTGGCGCTGCTGGACGACTGCGCCCGTGAGATCCGCGGCCTGGCGGCGGTCGCCGCGGACCCGGACGCCTCGCACGACGCCCGCCTCGCGGCCGCCGCGTGGCGCGTCGAGTCGGCGGTCCACGCGCTCGTTCCCCCGGTGGGGCCCGCGCGCCGGGCCACCGCGGAGGTCTCCGGAGCGCCGACCCACCACCCGGGCGCCGAGGCGGCACTCACGCACCTCCAGGGCCTGGAGCAGGCCTTGGTGGCCCTGGCGGCCCCGGTGCGCACCTCTCCCAGCGCCCCGCTGGTCCCCGCGGCCTGACAGCGCCGCGCCGCCGCCCGGGAGCCGGCGACCCGGTCCACGCCCCGGTGGCGGCCTTCTCGCCGCCTGGGCGGCCTTCCTCGCCGCTTGGCTGCCTCAGAGCCCTTGGCTGCCTCGGAGCCGCCTGAGCGCGCTGGAGGCGTGCAGTGTCGTCCCACCGACCCCGTGGTCACGCCCGTGGGCCGCCGACGTCCGGCGAGGCGCACGGGCCCAGGGGAGGTGCCCCGCGCGTCAGTGATCCAAGTTGGTCTAGACCGCCTGCTAACGTCTGCCCCGACTACGGGGCCGTTCGGCGAGGGCCGCGCGGCCGAGAGGGGAGATGTCATGGGTGGCACAGACGCGCGGGGACCGGTGCGGGCCTTCGTCGGGTCGTTCACGTCGGCCGGGGGGCGCGGCATCCTCGTGGCCGAGGTCGAGCCGGAGACCGGGGCCCTCGTCGTCACCGGGGCGGCCGGACAGCTCGCCGATCCCTCCTACCTCACCCTCGTCGGCCCCGTGCTCTACGCCGTCTCCGAGGCCGAGAACGGCGCCGTGGCCGCCTTCGACGTGTCCGGGGACGTGCCCCGGCCCCTCGGTGAGCCCGTGGCCGTACGGGGCGCGGGGCCGACGCATCTCGCCGTCGCCGAGGGGCACGTGCTGACCGCCAACTACAGCTCGGGCAGCGTCACCGCGCTGCCCATCGCCCCGGACGGATCCCTCCGCGCCGCCACCGTCGTCGCCCGCCACGAGGGCTCCGGGCCCGTCGCCGACCGCCAGAGCGGCCCGCACGCCCACCAGGTCCTGCCCGCCCCCGGCGGCCGCTGGGCGACCGCCGTGGACCTCGGTACCGACTCCGTACGGATCTACGCCCTCGACCCCGTCTCCGGGGCGCCGCGCCACCACGGCGAGACCAGCCTCCGCCCCGGCACCGGCCCCCGCCACCTGGCCTTCCATCCCGCGGGCAGCCACGCCTACGTCCTGCACGAGCTGGAGCCCGTCCTCACGGTCTGCCGCTGGGACGCCGCGACGGGCACCCTGGAGCCGCTCGGGGAGGCCCCCGTCGTCCCCGCCGGGACCCCCGGGCCGAGCTATCCCTCCGCGATCGTCGCGGCTCCCGACGGCCGGTTCCTGTGGGTCGCCGTACGCGGCGACGACAGCATCGCCGTCCTCGCCCTCGACCCGAGCGGCGAGAAGGCCGAACTCCGTACCTCCGTGCCCAGCGGCGGCCACTGGCCGCGCGACCTGGCCCTCGGCCCCTCCGGCCGGCGGCTGTACGCGGCCAACGAGCGCTCCGGCGACGTGACCTGGTTCGACCTTGACGCGGAGAGCGGCACTCCGCATCGCGTGGGCTCCATCGAGGCCCCGGCCGCCTCCTGCGTCGTCTTCGGCTGATCCGGCCGAAACGGGTGAGGGCCCGTCACCGGACACATCCGGTGCGGGCCCTCACCCGTCCACTCAGTGAGCCGGAGCCCCCTGCGGCTGCTGCGGCGCGATGCCCAGCGCCGCCGTGTACTGCGACAGCACCAGCTTGCCGATCGCCGGGTACGCGCCCAGCGGCTCGGCGGCGGCGCAGCCCGCCTCCTTGGCGGCCGCGTCGAGCAGGCCGTCGGCCAGCTCGGGGCCGATCAGGTACGGGGCGAGCGCCAGCTGCTCCGAGCCGGAGCCGCGCAGTTGCTCGGCGATCGCGGTGATCGAACCCTCCTGGTCGAGCGCGGCGGCCATCACCGGGACGGCCAGGCGCGCGGCCAGCAGCATGCCGGTGATACCGGCGGCCTGCACGGCCTCCTCGCCGCCGACCGTCGCGAGCACGATGCCGTCGGCGGCCGTGGCGACCGTGAAGAGCCGCGCGCGGTCCGCACGGGCCAGACCGGCCTCCGACAGACGCACGTGCAGCGCCTCGGCGAGCAGCGGGTGCGGACCGAGGACGTCCGTCAGCTCGGCAACGTTGCCGCTGTCCATCACGGCCTGCCGGATCCGGCGCATCAGCGCGCTGTCCGGGCCCGCGAGCAGCGGAACGACGACCGCGGCCGGACCCTCCGGGGCGCTGACCTCACGGCCGGCGGCCAGGGCCAGCTCGTACCGCTCGGTGCGCAGCGCCTCGGCGCGCGCCAGCACGCCCGCGAGGGTGGGGTACTCGGCGTCGTCCCCGTCCAGGTAGCCGATCGCGGCCTCCAGGCCGGGCAGCTCGGAGCGGGCGATGCTCACGACCTCTTCGGCCAGCGAGCGTATGGCGGCCGACGGCGCACCAGGAACAGCGAGAACCAGCGCGGGAGCGCCCTCGGGCGCCGCCACGGGTTCGGGGCGACGGTGTCGCCCGGGCTGGCGGGGTCGCGGCATTCGTACAGGCAGGCCGGAAGCAGGCCCAGTGGGGGAGCTCATGGCGCCGCATGCTACTGGTTTTGACCGCCGAGCACTGCGGTGAGGTGCAGCAGAGCGTTATCTGCCCCTCTTTGTCCGAACCGCGGCTTACGCGGTCACATGCAACAACTTCGGCTCCACCGGCAGCCGTAGTGAATCCGTCGCCAGCGCGGTGGCGAGGGCGAGCGCGCCGGAGAGCGGATCCCCGGCCGGCGACGCCTGCCGGGCGTGCGGCAGTTGCTCCGCCAGCTCGGCACGCAGCGGTACGAGAAGGGGCTCACCCAGCTTGAACAGGCCGCCCGTCAGTGCCACGTCGTACGCATCCGTGGCCGGGCACACGGCGGCCGCGGCCTCGGCGACGTGCCCGGCCGCCTGCCGCAGGATCCCCGACGCCACCAGGTCGCCGTCGGACGCGCAGCCGGCCACGTCCGGCGCGAACGACGCGAGCACGGCGGGTCGGTCGGTCCGGGGGTACAGCGCGCCCGGCAGACCGGCCGCCGGGCCGAACCGCGCCTCGGCACGGGCGAGCAGTGCGGACGAACCCCCGCGCCGACCGTCGTACGCCCGCATCGCGGCCTCCAGACCGGCCCGGCCGATCCAGGCACCCCCGCCGCAGTCGCCCAGCAGATGGCCCCAGCCGTCGGCACGGCGCCACGTCGTCAGATCCGTACCGAGGGCGATGAGGCCCGTGCCGCCCGCGACGACCGCTCCGGGCCGCTGCCCGAGCGCTCCCGCGTACGCCGTGACGGCGTCGGCCGCGAGCGCCAGCCGCCGTACGCCGAGCGCCCGGTCCAACGCGCCGGGCAGGACCGCCCGCAGCTCCTCGCCGAGCGTCGCCATCCCGGCGGCGCCGACGGCCAGCGCGACGACGGGTCCGGCCCCCGCGCGGCCCCGCAGCGCCTCCACGGCCGGCAGGAGCTGATCCAGCAGATGGGCCGCCTCGATCCCGCCCGGACCCGTCCGCACCGGCTCACGGGACGTCACGGTCTCCACGGCGCGCCCGTCGGAGGCACGCGCAAGGGCGATCCGCAGCCCGGAGCCGCCCGAGTCGACCCCGACGACCCAGCCCTCGGCCCCGGCCGTCACGGCAGCCGCCAGTCCACCTCCTGCGCCCCCTGGCGCAGGAGCAGTTCGTTGGTGCGGCTGAACGGCCGCGACCCGAAGAAGCCGCGGTCCGCGGACATCGGGGAGGGGTGCGAGGACTCGATCGCCGGCAGATTGCCCAGCAGCGGACGCAGATTGCGCGCGTCACGCCCCCACAGCACGGACACCAGCGGCTTGCCCCGCGAGGCGAGCGCGCGGATGGCCTGCTCCGTGACCGCCTCCCAGCCCTTGTCGCGGTGTGCCCCGGGCTTCCTCGGCGCCGTGGTGAGCGCCCTGTTGAGCAGCAGCACTCCCTGGCGCGTCCACGGGGTCAGATCGCCGTTGGAGGGCCGGGGAAGCCCCAGATCGGTGTTCATCTCCCGGAAGATGTTCTCCAGGCTCGGTGGCAGCGGACTCACCTCCGGCGCCACGGAGAAGCTCAGTCCCACCGCGTGCCCCGGCGTCGGGTACGGGTCCTGTCCGACGATCAGGACCCGGACCTCGTCGAAGGGCTGCTGGAAGGCGCGCAGGACGTTCGCTCCGGCGGGCAGGTAGGTACGCCCGGAGGCGATCTCCCGGCGCAGGAAGTCGCCCATCGCGGCGATGTTGTCGGCCACCGGCGCGAGCGCGTGCGCCCAGCCCGGCTCGACGATCTCATTCAACGGTCGTGCTGCCACGGCCGTCACTCTACTGGCGCAGTGTCCCGCCCCCTCACCCGATCACCGCCGCCCGTACACAGAGCACGTCCGGCAGATGCTCGGCGAGGAGCCGCCAGCTGTCGCCGTCGTCGGCGCTCGCGTACAGCTCGCCGTTGCGGTTGCCGAAGTAGACGCCCGCCGGATCCCCGTCGTCCGTGCACATCGCGTCCCGCAGCACCGTGCCGTAGTGGTCGCCCTCGGGCAGCCCCGCGCTCAGCGGCTCCCAGTGCTCCCCGGCGTCACTCGTACGGTAGACCCGGCAACGGCGGCCGGCGGGCACCCGGTCCGCGTCGGCGTTGATGGGGAACACGTAGGCCACATCGGCCCGATGGGGGTGCGCGATCACCGTGAAGCCGAAGTCGGAGGGCAGGCCGCCGCCGATGTCGGTCCACTTCCCGCCCGCGTCGTCGCTGCGGTACACACCCCAGTGGTTCTGCAGATAGAGCCGGTCCAGGTCCCCGGCGTCCTGCGCGATCTTGTGCACGCACTGGCCGAACTCCGGGTCCGGATCGGGCAGGAAGACCGCCGACACCCCCTGGTTGGAGGGGTCCCAGCTCGCCCCGCCGTCCCGGGAGCGGAACACCCCGGCCGTCGACACCGCGACCGTCACCGCCGCCGGGTCGCGCCGGTCGGTCACGATCGTGTGCACGGCCTCGCCACCTCCGCCGGGCACCCACCGGGACCGCGTGGGGTGCTCCCAGAGCGGGCGGACCAGCTCGAACGACTCCCCGTCGTCCTCGGATCTGAACAGGGCGGCGGGCTCCGTCCCGGCGTAGACGACGCCGGGGGAGTGCGCGGGCGCGGGGTGCAGCTGCCAGACGCGCTCCAGCGAAGCGCCCGTGTCCTGGGGGAACTTGACGGCCGGCTTCGCGGGCTCGGTCCATGTCGCACCGAAGTCGTCGGAGTGGAAGACGGACGGACCCCAGTGCGAGCTGTCCCCGCCGACGAGCAGCCGCGGCGTCGCGCGGCGCGTGTCGATCGCGACCGAGTAGATCGCCTGCGCGTTGAAGTGGGGTTCGTCGAACTCCCACCGGCCGTCGCGCCGTCGGCCGATGAACAGACCCTTGCGGGTACCTACGGTCAGTACTACGTCGGGCATGGCCGACACCTCCAGGACGCCGTTGTCGCGGATACGGGCCAGTCTGCACCCGACCACTGACAGCGGCTCCCGGAGCGGGCGTCTCCCCAGGTCGGCGGCGTGTTCCGGCCCTGGGGAGGGAGAGCCGGAGAGAGGGAGCCCCGGAGCGACGGAGACCCGGAGACCCGGAGAGCCGGAGAGGCGCAGGGACGGAGGGTGAGGGCCCCCAGGGTCCGTGTCAGATCGCCCAGGCGTACGGCGCCGGCGCGTGCGTCTCGGCTCCCAGCTCGCGCGCCGCGCGGCGGGCCCAGGACGCGTCGCGGAGCAGCTCACGGCCGAGCAGGACGGCGTCGGCCTCCCCGTTGGCGACGATCTTCTCCGCCTGCCCGCTCTCCGTGATCAGCCCGACGGCCCCGACGGCCAGACCGGTCTCGGCCTTCACGCGCGCCGCGAACGGCACCTGGTAGCCAGGGGCGAGCGGGATCCGCGCCGGTCCTCCGTTGCCGCCGCTGGAGACGTCCAGCAGGTCCACCCCGTGCTCACGCAGCAGGTGCGCGAAGCGGACGGTGTCGTCGGGGGTCCAGCCCTCGCCCTCCAGCCAGTCGGTGGCCGAGATCTTGAAGAAGAGGGGCAGCTCCTCGGGCCACACGCCCCGGACGGCGTCGACGACTTCGAGGGCCAGCCGGGTGCGGTTCTCGAACGAGCCGCCGTAGGCGTCGGTGCGGTGGTTGGCGTACGGGGAGAGGAAGCTGCTGATCAGATAGCCGTGGGCGCCGTGCACCTCGACGACCTCGAAGCCGGCGGCCAGCGCTCGGCGGGCCGCCTCGGCGAACTTCCCCGGGATCTCGGCGATCTGGTCGAGGGTCAGCTCGGTCGGGACGAGATGGCCCTCGGCGAACGGGAGGGGGCTCGGCGCGACCGGCTGCCAGCCGTGGTCGCCCGGGGCGACCGGCCCGCGGCCCTCCCAGGGGCGCCGGGTGGACGCCTTGCGGCCGCCGTGTCCGAGCTGAATGGCGGGCACGGTGCCGTGCTCCTTGAGGAAGCGGGCGATCCGGCCCAGGGCCTCCGCCTGGGCGTCGTTCCAGATGCCGAGGTCGGCGGGGCTGATCCGGCCCTCGGGGGCGACCGCGGTCGCCTCGACGACGATCAGCCCGGTCCCGCCGGTGGCGCGGGCCGCGTAGTGGGCGAAGTGCCAGTCGGTCGCGACGCCCGCGTTCGGACCGGAGGGCTCCGCCGAGTACTGGTCCATGGGGGCCATCCACACCCGGTTCGGGATGGTCAACGACCGCAGGGTGTAGGGCTCGAACAGGGCGACGGCCATCGCGGAACTCCTCGTGCTGGGGCCTTCGGGTCGCTCGTACGATACCCATCGTAGTACGTCGTCTGTCAAACTACGGCGCTCATCGTACAATGGTGGTTCCCGAACGAAGTGGAGCCGCCGTGACGACCGCGACCAGGACTCGCGTCCTCGACCACCCCGCGCGTGAGGAGATCCGCCTCGAGGGTGTGCTGCACGCGCTCTCGGACGCGGTGCGGCTGCGGATCGTCAGCGACATGGCGCACGAGGGCACCGAGGTGACCTGCTCGTTCTTCGACCTCCCGGTGACCAAGTCGACGAAGACGCACCACTTCCGCGTGCTGCGCGAGAGCGGCGTCATCCAGCAGGACTATCAGGGCACCGCCAAGTTGAACGCCCTGCGCCGGGACGACCTCGACGCCCTCTTCCCCGGCCTCCTCGACAGCGTCCTGGCAGCGGCGAAAGCCCAGTCCGCCCGTCTGGACGGCTAGGTCCGCCGGCCGGGCACGGCGCCGGCTCCTCAGTCGCGCCCGCTCGCGTCCTCGCGGGCGGCGGCCCGCAGTCCCGCCCAGTCGGGGATCTTCACCCGACCGCGTCCCAGCGCCTGACCGAGGGCCGACTCCGCCTCCTCGATCGAGAGCCAGCCCCGCCAGGCGACCGGCTCGTGACCCAGGTCGCGCAGTGCGGCGAGCGGGTCGCCCGCCACCTCACGGCCCGCCAGCTCCGCCGCGTCGGCCAGCAGCGAGGTCACCGTCTCCTTCGCGCACGGACGGTTCGTGCCGATGACGCCCGTCGGGCCGCGCTTGATCCAGCCGGCCACGTACTCGCCGGGCGACGGGGCGCCGTCCCGCAGCACGCGACCCGCCTCGTTCGGCACTGTGCCCCGGGCCTCGTCGAACGGCAGTCCGGGAAGCGGAACACCCTTGTACCCGACGGCCCGCAGGACCAGTTGGGCCTCGATCTCCTCGTAGCGGCCGGTGCCCCGCACACCCCCGGCGCCGTCCGGCTCGGTCCGCTCGAAACGGACCGCGGCCACGCGGCCGTTCTCGCCGAGGAGCTCCACGGGCCGCAGGAAGAACCGCAACCGGATCCCGCGTGTCACGTCGTCCCCGCCCGCGTCGCCCACCGCCCAGCCGCGGACGACCTCCACATTCCGCCGGTTGACCGCGGGGAGGCCCGAAGGGTCGGCGAACGACGGATCCAGGGCCAGGTCCGCCGCCTCCACCCCCACCCGCACGCCCGGGAGCGAGCCCAGCTCCCGCAGCTCCTTCGTCGTGAACTTGGCCTGCCCGGGCCCGCGCCGCCCGACCATGTGCACCTCACGCACCCGGCTGGCCTCCAGCGCATTGAGCGCGCCCTCGGGCACATCCGTCGTCCGCAGCTCGTCCACGCTCCGCGCCAGGATCCGCGTGACGTCCACCGCCACGTTGCCCACACCGATCACGACCGCGGAACGGCCGTTCAGCCCCGTCCCGGAGCCGGTGAAACCGTTGGCCGAGGCGTCGGGGTGCGCGCTGTACCAGGAGACGAAGTCCGTCGCCGAGTAGCTGCCCGCCAGGTCCTCGCCGGGCAACCCGAGGCGCCGGTCCCGTGCCGCGCCCACGCAGTACACGACCGCGTGGTACAGCTCCAGGAGGCGGGCCGGGGTCAGCCCTCGCGCGCCGATCTCGACGTCGCCGACGAAGGCGATCCGCTCGTCCTCCAGGACCGCCCGCAGGTTCTGCTGCAGCGACTTGATCTTCTCGTGGTCGGGTGCGACCCCGTAGCGGACCAGGCCGTACGGGCAGGGCAGCCGGTCCAGGACGTCGACCCGTATCCCGGGCACCACCGACTGCTGGACCAGCGACTGGGCCGTGTAGACCCCGCTGGGCCCGGAACCGACGACAGCGACACGAAGCACGTCCGTACTCCTTCCCGCCGCGGGGATGCCCGCCGAGAGGCTTCCAGCATCCCACCGGAAGCCCCTGGAGGGGAGGTGCGCGACACGGGCGGGAACGCGGCCGCCGCCCGCGCTACATCGACCGCATCCGGTTGATCTCCGCCGTCTGCTGCGCGATCACGTCGTTCGCCATCTCCTCCACGAGCACGTTGTTCCCGCTCCCCAGCACCTCCGCCGCCATCGTCACGGCGCCGTCGTGGTGGGTGATCATGAGCTTCAGGAACAGCTCGTCGAAGGCCTTCCCCTTCGCGTTCCTCAGCGTCGTGAGCTGAGCCTCGGTCGCCATCCCCGGCATCGTGTGGTGGTCGTGGCCGGTCTGCTCGCGCGGGCCGCCGTTGGTTTTCAGCCATCCCTCCATCGCGCCGATCTCCGGCTTCTGCGCCGCCGAGATCCGCTCCGCCAGCTTCTTGATCTGCGTCGATTCGGCACGATCCGGTACGAACGCGGTCATCGTGAGCGCCTGCTTGTGATGGACGATCATCATCTGGGCGTAGGTGAAGTCGGCCGCGTTGGGCCTGCCGTCGGGCAGCAGCTTGGACGCCTCGGCGGGCGATATCCTCCGCGCCGGCTCGCCGGGCTTCCCCGGTGCCACCACCACGGGCCCGGTGGAGCCCTGGCTCTGCGGCTCGCCTCCCGAGTCGGCGCCGGCGCCCGAGTCACAGGCGGCGAGCGCCAGTACGGCGACAGCGCTGAGCGCCACGGCGGCGGCTCCGCGGATACGGCGGTTCAACAAGGCGACCTCCAGGGGTGGTTCCGGGGGCAGGGCCGAGGCATGGCCGGGTGGACTGTTCCTAGCACGCTTCCACGAGAAGTCGATCAAAAACTCTCATGACATGTGTGTTGCCATCTGTTGAGATGTGCACGCTAAGGACGATACTGCCGGGGTCCATCAACCGTTCAACTACGAACGGATACAAGGGAGGACGGAGTGACTTCGTTGCGAACCACCCGCATCACGCGTACCCCGCGTGCTCGGATCAGAGGTCTGGGTGTGGCGACCGCCGCGGTCGGACTGCTGGTCAGCCTGCTCGCTGCCGGCCCGGCGGCCGCCACGCCCGACCCGGGTGACGCCGCCGCGTCGCAGGGCACCGTCTCATCGGAGCAGGCGGCCGAGGCCCGGTCCGCCATCCAGAGCGGTGAGATACCCGGTGTGGACGAGATCGTCCACAGCGACAACATCCAGCACCTCGTGAACATCCCCAAGGACGCGCTCGCGGGCACCAACTCCGACCTGGCCTTCCAGGGCAAGTACGCGTTCGCGGGCAACTACGACGGCTTCCGCATCTTCGACATCAGCAACCCGCGCGCCCCGAAGACGGTCGCCCAGGTCCTGTGCCCCGGCTCGCAGAACGACATCTCCGTCTCCGGCAACCTCGTCTTCCTCTCCACCGACTCCTCCCGCAGCGACAACTCCTGTGCCAGCGTCAGCCAGCCGGCCACGGAGAAGTCCTCCTGGGAGGGCATGAAGATCTTCGACATCAGCGACATCAGGAACCCGAAGTACGTCGCCGCCGTCGAGACCGCCTGCGGTTCGCACACCCACACGCTGGTCCCCGAGAAGCGGGACGTGTACGTCTACGTCTCGTCCTACTCGCCCAACGCGGCGTTCCCGGACTGCCAGCCCCCGCACGACGGCATCTCGGTCATCAAGGTGCCGCGCAAGGCCCCGGAGAAGTCCGCGATCGTCTCCTTCCCCATCCTCTTCCCCGGTGAGGGCCCGGACGGCGGCGGCAACCCCGGTGGTCCGACCAACCCGGGTGTCTCCAAGACCACCGGCTGCCACGACATCACCGTGCTGCCGGGCAAGGACCTCGCGGCCGGCGCCTGCATGGGTGACGGCATCCTCTTCGACATCGAGGACCCGGAGCGGCCGAAGGTCATCGACCGCGTCCAGGACAACGTCAACTTCGCGTTCTGGCACTCCGCGACCTTCAACCAGAAGGCGAACAAGGTCGTCTTCACCGACGAGCTCGGCGGCGGCGGCGCGGCCACCTGCAACGAGGCCGTGGGCCCGAACCGCGGCGCGGACGGCATCTACGACATCGTCGGCAAGGGCAAGCACCGCAAGCTCGTCTTCCGCAGCTACTTCAAGATCCCCCGCCACCAGGCCGACACCGAGAACTGCGTCGCCCACAATGGCTCGCTGATCCCGGTCAAGGGCAAGGACCTCATGGTCCAGGCGTGGTACCAGGGCGGTGTCTCCGTCTGGGACTTCACCGACTCCCGCAAGCCGAAGGAGATCGCCTACTTCGAGCGCGGTCCGCTCTCCGCCACCACCATCAGCACGGGCGGTTCGTGGTCCGCGTACTACTACAACGGCTACATCTACTCCAACGACATGGCGAAGGGCTTCGACGTCCTGAAGCTCGACGACCGTCGTACGGACCCGGCGAAGCGGGTGCGGATGGACGCGCTCAACGTCCAGACCCAGCCCGACTACTTCGACGACTTCGACGACGACCGGGGCGACTGGGACGACGACTGACGCGGCACACGGACCGGTAACACCGAAGCCGTGAACGGCATGCCGTCGGGCGGACCCCCGTCCGGCGGCATGCCCTGCTCCCAGTCCAGCCCGTACCGCTGGAACAGCTCCGCCCGCAGCCGCGTCACCGGCATCGGCGCCCCCGGCAGCAGCACCGCCACGACCGCGCCCATCAGCAGGGCACGCAGCAGCGGATAGTCCGCGTCCACGTTCGCCGAGCCGTAGCGCGTCATCGTGTCCCGCAGCAGGAACGCCAGCCGCTGCTGCTCCGGACACTGCACGAAGCCCTCCGCCTGCAGGATGCCCGCCATGTGCGTCCGCATCAGCACCGGATGGTCCACGGCCAGGCCCAGCACCGCGTCGATGGCCCGTGCCATCCGTTCGCGCCCGTCCTCCGTGCGCGGCTCGCGCTCCAGGGCCTCTTCCAGGGTGAGGTGCATCAGCCGGTGCACCGCCGACTGCAGCAGCTGGCGCTTGCCGGGGAAGTAGTACGAGATCAGTCCGCGCGCCGAACCGGCCCGCTCGGCGATGTCGCCCAGCGTCGTCGCCTCGTACCCACGTTCCGACACGAGCTCGACCGTGGCCTGGAGAAGTCGCTCACGTGAGCGTCGCCGAAGCTCTTCATTGACCTCTGGGCTACGCGGGGACATGCTGGACTCCTGCGTTGACTGGCTCGCAGCCAATATACTCAGCGCAGTCTGCTGTCGCGCCTTCGTGGCTGGTCAGTGGGTTTGCCGTCTGTTCTGGGCGACGCGGGGGATCGTCCAGAACAGGCGGCTTCACGTTGTTTCTCCCATTCTGCTCCCGTCCGGGCCCGGAGGATCCGCCCGACCGGCGCTCCTCTCGTCCCACCGGTCGCCGTATCGGCGGTACGTGACGATCGACGCGGCGACGACGCACCAGCCCAGCAGCCAGCCGGCCACGACGTCCGACAGCCAGTGCACGCCCAGATAGATCCGGGTCCACCCCACCCCGAGCACGGACACCAGCGCGGCCACCGCGAGCACGCTCCATCCGCGCCAGGTCTCCCGCCAGTGCAGGGCGAGCACCCAGAGCAGCAGCCCGCAACCCACCGTCTCGGTCATCGCGTGTCCGGACGGGAAGGCCGCGTACTGCGCCGAGTCGACCGGATCGGGCCACCCGGGCCGCGGCCGGCCGACCGCCGCCTTCAGCCCCTGCTGGACCCCCGCCGCGAGGAGGGTCGCCGCCGTCACCCACAGGGCGAGCCACCGTTCGTGCCGCCACCACAGGACGAGGACCGCCGCGGCGATCAGCGCGCGCATCGTCCATGGGTCCCACACCCAGTCGGAGAGGATCCGGTTGACATGTGTGAATCCGGGCTCGGCCAGCGCGCTGCGGTGCAGCGCGTCGGCGACCGACCGGTCCAGGGAGAGGAGCGGGGGCCAGCTCACCGCCACGAGAACGAGCAGCAGCACGGTCAGAGCACCGGAGACCACGGCGGAGGAACGCATGAGCCGATCTTCCCCGACGTTCGCGCCGGCACACCCCGTGTCCGCGCCGTCCGCGCTATCCGAGCGCCTTGAGCGCGGGCACGAACGCCACCAGGACGGGCACCACCGGCACCAGGGCCGCGGCGGCCGTCAGCCGCAGCCGCCGTCCCGCGGTGAGCCGGGGCGTGGCTGTCAGAAGGCGGTTCACCCGCCCCGGGAGGTCCGCGCCCGGCGTCGAACCCGGGCCGAACACCCCACGCTCCTCGTTCAGTTCCACGAGTGCCAGCGCGATCGTCAGCCGCCCGAACCGCCGCGAGGCGACATCGTCGGCCGCCAGCTCCACCAGCCGGTGCATCTGGTCACGGAAGGCCGCGAAGACCGGAATCCCCGGGAACCCGCCCGCGAGCGCGCCCGAGCAGTGCAGAAGCCAGTCGTGGCGCGCCCGGGCATGTCCCTGCTCGTGGGCGAGGACGGCATCGAGCTGGCGCCCCTTCAGCCGGCGCAGCGCCGCCGTCGTGATGACCAGCTGCGGCGTGGTGCCCGGCAGCCACCAGGCGTCCGGCCGCTCGCCCTCCAGGACGACGAGCCGCTCGCTTCCCGGCTCCTCACCGGGCAACAGCGGGGAGCGGACGAGCAGTTCGCAGCGCCGCCGCCGACGGCGGGCCCGCGCCCCGCGGATCTCCCGGGTCAGCATCGCGCCGGTCCACAGCCCGCCACAGGCGAGGATCACGGCGAGCGCCCCCGACCAGGGCTGGTGGGCGCCCAGTTCGTACGCCTCGATCACCCGGCGCGGTGCGCCGACGAAGACGTGGCCCCGCACGCCCTGCCAGGCGGCTGCCGCGCTGAACGTCATCGACAGCGCGAAACACAGCAGCACCGCCGCCACCACGCACTGCCACATCCACAGCGCCACCACGGGCTCGCGTTCCGCCCAGTCGGACCGCGACAGCAGTCGCGGGGCCACGGCGGCCGTCAGGACGCCGAGCGCGAGCAACGCGAGGGAGACCAACATGACGCAAGCCTATGAGGCCGCCCTACGCGCGGGTACGGCCAGGGACGTCAAGTGACGTACGCCACGGCTCCGCTCGGCGTGTTCGGCTCACAGCGTGACGAGCATGGCGAGCATCGCGAGAGCCATCGACAGCCGGCACACGAGCGTGAACTCGGGCCGTACGACCCACGCCGGCGCCGTACCGCCCGCCGGCAGCGCCATCGAGCCCGTCACCGGCACCAGTCGCGCTCCTGAGCGGAGCACGTACGCGACGTAGTACGTGAGCAGCACCACCGTCACCAGCGGGACGCTTCCGCCGCTCCCGTGTGCGCCGTGCGCCGCGCCCTGGGCGGGCCACGCCATATAGACCATCGCCAGCGACCCCACCAGATGGTGCACATGGTGACCGCCACGCCGCACCGACACCAGCGCGTGCAGCGCCGCCGCCCCGAACACCGCCGCGTACACCGCCCACCACCACGACGGTGGCGTCACGACCGCGGCGGGCAGCGCCATCGCGGCCATGCCGAAGCCCATCACCGCCTCGCCCGCGGCCGTCCTCCGCTCCTCTCCCGTGCATCGACGCGCGCGCAGCAGGCAGTACGCCCCGCTCGCCCCGCACAGTGTCAGCAGCAGCCAGGCCGACAAGGCCGGTCCGTGCACGGCACACCTCCCGAGGTCTCCCTCCCCGTCGATGCCCGCGCCCGGCCGGGCGCACGCGAGCGCACAGGCGTACGTGGGGGAGCACACGCCGGGGCGCTACGCTCGGGGGGATCGTCAGCGCCTCCGAGGGGAGACCCGAACAGCATGGACACCGCCACGCCCCGGGACATCGACCGGATCGCCTACCGCGACGCGGTCGAGGACGACGTCGCGGCCCTCGTGCCGCTCGTCGAATCGGCGTACCGCGGCGACTCCAGCCGGGCCGGCTGGACCACCGAGGCGGACATCCTGCAGGGGCAGCGGACCGACGAGGAGGGGGTGCGCGCCGTCATCACCACGCCGGGCAGCCGGCTGATGGTGGTGGAGCGGGACGCCGAGATCGTCGCCTGCTGCCAGCTCGAACACCGTGGCGAGGCCGCCTACTTCGGGATGTTCGCCGTCCGCCCCGAGCTCCAGGGCGCGGGCCTCGGGCGCCGGATCATCGAGGAGGCGGAGCGCCGGGTGCGGGAGATCTGGGGCGTGAGCGAGATGCACATGACCGTGATCTCGGTACGCGAGGAGCTCATCGCCTGGTACGAGCGGCGCGGCTACCGCCGTACGGGACGGATGACGCCGTTCCCGTACGGCGACGAGCGCTTCGGCGTCCCGCAGCGGGACGACCTGCAGTTCGAGCTCCTGGTGAAGCCGCTGGTCTGAGGCCGCGGGGGCCTCGGGCCCGCGGCTCAGGCCGTGAAGCGGCCGGTGCGGCGGATCTCCGGATAGTCGGTCGTCGCGCCGTCCAGCTCCAGGGCGCGGACCAGCCGCAGATGGTCCTGCGTGTTGACCACCCAGCCGATCACCCGCAGCCCCTCCCGGTGGGCGTGCTCGACCGTCTCCAGGGTCAGGTGCTGGATGCTCAGGACGAGCGCGCCGGCGCCGACGGCCATCGCCCGGTCCACGATGTCCGCGCCCCACTCCTCGGCGACGAGCGCGGTACGGGCGCCGGGGACCAGCCGGGCGACCTCGGCGAGCGCCTCGTCGTGGAAGGAGAGGACCTCCACGCGGCCGACCAGGTCGCGCCGGTTCATCACCTCGGCGAGCGTCCTGGCCGCCGCCACGTCCTTGATCTCCGCCTGGAGCGGGGACTTCACCGCGTCCAGGACCTCTTCGAAGACGGGGACGCGTTCCCCGTGCCCCGCGTCGAGCTCGCGCAGCTCCGCGAGGGTCTTCTCGGCGATCGGGCCGCTGCCGTCGGTGGTCCGGCCGACGTCGGCGTCGTGCATGACGACGAGCGCGCCGTCCTTGCTCAGGTGCAGATCCAGTTCGATGACGTCCATGCCGGACCGTTCGGCGCGGACGAAGGAACGCAGGGTGTTCTCGGGCTCGACGCCCATGACTCCGCGGTGACCGATGGTGAGGAAACTCAAGATCTTCTCGCTTCCGTCGATGTCCGGGCCCAGGTCCCTCCGGGCTCCCGGTGCGGCTCGGGGCGCAGCCTAATGACTTCACCGTGAGAAGGAAGCGCATGCGCGCGTGCCGTCGGAAGGCCCCCCTCCGGCGGATGGTCCGCCTGTCCGCCGGCCTGTGGAGCCCCTGGGGCGTCCGGGGTGTGCCGGACGGGCGGGTTCCGGTGCCGAGGCGGGGGATGCGAGCGCCTAAACCCCTTCACGCAGGAAAATCAGCGGTGACCATGGGGGTCGGGCAGGATAATTTCTCTTGCTCCTCTTGTCCGGAGGAACCGCCGCCGGATACGGTGTCTTGACGCGAGGTTCTCCTGTGGAGGAAGTGACATGACGGAAATTCTTGTGCAGGACGCGACCGGTGGAGGGATACTCACCGCTGCTCCGGTGATCGACCACCCTGCCTGGCCCGAGCTCAAGGATGCCGTGGAGGAGATCCGCCCCTGGCAGAGCAAGGACGGCTCCATCGACTTCGAGGCCGAGGGTGCGCCGTCCCGCGCCCACGCCGAGAGCACGGTCGAGCGGATCGTGGGCGCGGTCGAGCAGCTCTCCCCGCTGCTCCCGCACGACGCGGCGTACCACCGTGCGCTCGTCGCCGACCTGCGCACCTGGGCCAAGGGCGGCTTCGAGGTGCCGGACTTCCTGGACTCCCTGCTGGCCTTCCAGCCCGCCGCCGACCGCCAGGACGGGCTCCAGCACCTGGCGCTCTTCCCGATGTACACCCAGAACGGCAACCCGGACCGCAACCTGGAAGCGGTCGTGCTGCGCATGGTCTGGCCGGAGTGGCTCTCCGAGCTGGAGCGCACCCGCTTCGACAACCCGCTGTTCTGCGGCATCACCTTCGAGGACTTCACCGCCGGCTACGACACCAACTCGGCCGTCCTCTTCCCCGAGACCATCGCCGTGCGCGAGGCCCCCGAGCGCTTCAGCTGGGGCGGCATCTTCTGCGACCGCGAGGCCGCCCGCTTCCGCAAGGTCACCGAGGCCGCCGTGGACATCCTGGGCATCGAGCTGCCCGAGGACGTCGCGGCCATGGTCGAGGACCAGAAGCGCTGCGAGGCCGCCTTCGTGCTGTGGGACATGGTCCACGACCGCACCCACAGCCACGGTGACCTGCCGTTCGACCCCTTCATGATCAAGCAGCGCCAGCCGTTCTGGATGTACGGCCTGGAGGAGCTGCGCTGCGACCTCACCGCCTTCAAGGCGGCCGTGACGCTGGAGGCCGAGGGCAACGCCCACGGGCGTGACGTGCAGTACGCCGTCCTCTTCGACCGGATGTTCCGTTTCCCCGTCACCGGTGACCGCAACCGCAACTACGACGGTCTGGGCGGTCAGCTCCTCTTCGCGTACCTCCACAAGCACGACGTCGTGCGCTGGACCGACAACAAGCTCAAGATCGACTGGAACCGGGCCCCCGAGGTCACCAACCAGCTCTGCGCCGAGATCGAGAAGCTGTACCGCGACGGCATCGACCGCCCGAAGCTCGTCCACTGGTTCAAGGCGTACGAGCTGGTCTCCACCTACCTCGCCCCGCACCCCGGATCGCGCTGGGCCAAGGGCCCCGACGCCCTGGACCTGACCCTCCCGCCCCGCAAGCTCGTCGACGACGTGCTTCCGGACGAGTTTCCGCTCAGCATGTTCTATGAGGCCCTGTCCAAGAAGCTGAAGGACGTGATCGCCTCCACCAAGGGCATCACCGCCGCGAACGCTTCGCGGACCGAGCAGGCTGCCGCGTGAACCCAGTCACGGAGGAGGAGGGGACGACCATGAACGGCAACGGGAACGGCGGGCCGCTGGAGGGTGCCGTCATCGCGGTCGCGGGAGCGGCCGGACCGGCGGGGCGGGCGACGCTGATGCGCCTCGCCGAAGCCGGCGCCATCGTCGTCGGCTCCGACGCCGACCCGGCGCGCCTGGCCGAGGCGGTCGACGCCGCCCGGTACGCCCACGGCGGCGCCACGGTCGTCGGCGACACGGTCGACCTGTTCGACGTCGGCGCGGCCCGGGAGTGGGCCGACAAGACGGAGAAGGAGTTCGGCCGGATCGACGGACTCGTCCACCTCGTCGGCGGCTGGCGCGGCAGCGCCTCCTTCGGCGAGACCGACCTCGCCGACTGGACCTTCCTGGAGAAGCTCCTCATCCGCACCGTCCAGTCCACCACCCTGGCCTTCCGCGACGCCCTGGGCCGCAGCGACCGCGGTCGCTATGTGCTGATCAGCGCCGCGGGCGCCTCGAAGCCCACCGCGGGCAACGCGGCCTACGCCGCGGCCAAGGCGGCGGCCGAGGCGTGGACACTCGCCATGGGCGACGACTTCCGCAAGGCGGGGGGCGACGAGGGCCCCAAGGCCGCGGCTGCCATCCTGGTGATCAAGGCACTGGTGCACGACGCCATGCGCGCCGAGCGCCCGAATGCGAAGTTCGCGGGCTTCACCGACGTCAATGATCTGGCCGACGAGATCGTCGCCGTCTGGGACCGGCCCGCACAGGAAGTGAATGGACAGCGTCTGTGGCTGACCCCCAAGCCGTGACCCCGGCCCTGCCCCCGAAGACCGACGCCCGTCGTCACCACGACCCGTCCGTCCGGGGCTTCGCCAGCGACAACTACGCCGGCGTCCACCCGGAAGTGCTCGCAGCCGTCGCGCTCGCCAACGGCGGCCATCAGGTCGCCTACGGCGAGGACGACTACACCGGGCACCTCCAGCGGATCATGCACAGCCACTTCGGTCCGAGCGCCGAGGCCTTCCCGGTCTTCAACGGCACCGGCGCGAACGTCACCGCCCTGCAGGCGCTGACCGACCGCTGGGGCGCGGTGATCTGCGCCGAGTCCGCGCACATCAACGTGGACGAGGGCGGTGCCCCGGAGCGGATGGGCGGCCTCAAGCTGCTCACCGTGCCCACCCCGGACGGCAAGCTCACCCCCGAGCTGATCGACCGGCAGGCCTGGGGCTGGGAGGACGAGCACCGCGCCATGCCGCAGGTCGTCTCGATCACCCAGAACACCGAGCTGGGCACCGTGTACACCGTGGACGAGGTCCGGGCCATCGTGGAGCACGCCCACTCCAAGGGCATGAAGGTGCACCTCGACGGCGCCCGGATAGCCAACGCGGCCGCCTCCCTGAACGTGCCGATGCGCGCGTTCACCAACGCGGTGGGCGTCGACGTGATCTCCTACGGCGGTACCAAGAACGGCATGATGTTCGGCGAGGCCGTGGTCGTCCTGAACCCGGACGCGGTCAGCCACATGAAGCACCTGCGCAAGCTGTCCATGCAGCTCGCGTCCAAGATGCGGTTCGTGTCGGTGCAGCTGGAGGCGCTGCTCGCCAAGGACCTGTGGCTGCGCAACGCCTCGCACGCCAACGCGATGGCGCAGCGCCTCGCGGCCGGCGTGCGGGAGGTGGACGGGGTCGAGATCCTCTACCCGGTGCAGGCGAACGCCGTCTTCGCGCGGCTCCCGCACGAGGTGAGCACCCGGCTGCAGAAGCGGTTCCGCTTCTACTTCTGGGACGAGGCCGCGGGCGACGTGCGCTGGATGTGCTCCTTCGACACCACGGAGGACGACGTCGACGCCTTCCTCCAGGCCCTGAAGGAGGAGATGGCGCGCTAGCGCCCTCCTGAGCAGCGGTCATGAGCATGCGGCCGACCGGAAGTCATCGACTTCCGGTCGGCCGTTCTTCGCTGTCGAGATGCCGCACGGCCTCCGTGCGGGGCCGGGAGGCCGAACCTCTGCGGTCCAATGGAATGGACTTCGCGGTGTCGTATCCTGCACCATGGGTGGGAGACCTCCGACGCAAGGACGACAATGCCCCTCACCCTGACGGTGTCCGACGAGGTGCGTGCCCTCGTGCCCGGCTTCACCCACCTCGCCATCGAGGCCCATGGACTGGTCAACGGACCCAGCGACGAAGCCAGTTCGGCGCTCCTCGACGACGCCGCCCGCCGTCTCGCCGAGCGGCTCGCGGGCGGTACGCCGGACAAGGACCCGCACATCGCGGCCTGGCGCTCCGCGTACTCCGCGTTCGGCGCCAAGCCCTCCCGTACCCGCAACTCCGCGGAGGCGCTGGCCAGGCGCGCGCTCGCCGACGGCGGGCTGCCCCGGATCAGCCGGCTCGTCGACGCCTACAACGCGATCAGCGTCGCGCACCTCGTCCCGGTCGGCGGAGAGGACCTCGACCGCATCCAGGGCGCGATGAGTCTCGTACGGGCCACCGGGGACGAGCCGTTCGTGACCATGGCGGGCGGCGAGGAGACGGTGGAGCACCCGGAGCCCGGCGAGATCGTCTGGCGCGACGAGGCGGGCGTCACCTGCCGCCGCTGGAACTGGCGCCAGGGACCGCGCACGCGGATCGACGACGGCACCGTCAACGCGATCTTCCTGCTGGAGTCGCTCACGCCCATGACGCGCGACGAGCTCCTCGCCGCGGGCACGGAGCTCGCCGAGTCGCTGGAGAAGCTGAGCCCCGGGGCGCGGATCACCGTCGGCGACCCGGAGTAGCCACGGCGTCGGCGCACCGGCGTCGGCGTACCGGTTCGCTTCACCCTCGGACGGTCGGAGTGACGCTTCTTCCGGCACGGGCCGACGCGGCCCGTACCCGTGCCCCCGCGTGACGCGTGGCTGACGTCAGCCGGCGTCCTTCACCTCGGCCGGGGTCGGTGCCGTCCCGCCGAGGTGCGCGGGCACCCACCAGGTGTCGCTCGCGTCCTTGGGGCGTACGGGGTAGGCGCGCTGCGCGGCTTCCAACAGCTCCTGGCAGCGCTCGCGCAGGCGCCGCGTGATCGCGCCCGCGTACTGGTCGGAGGGAGCCTCCACCGGCTCGCCCACGCGGATCGTCACCGGGATGTGGCTGCGCTTGAAGTTCCGCGGCCGGCCCTTGGTCCAGATTCGCTGCGTGCCCCAGAGCGCCATCGGGATCAGCGGGACCCCGGCCTCCTGCGCCAGCCGCGCCGCACCCGACTTGAAGCTCTTCAGCGTGAAGGACTGCGAGATGGTCGCCTCGGGGAAGACCCCGATGATCTCCCCGGCCTTCAGCGACTCCAGCGCGTGCTTGTAGGCGTGCTCGCCCTGCGAGCGGTCCACCGGGATGTGCTTCATGCCGCGCATCAGCGGGCCGGAGACCTTGTGCCGGAACACCGAGTCCTTGGCCATGAAGCGCACCAGACGCTTCTGCGGCAGCGCGGCGAGGCCCGTGAAGATGAAGTCCAGATAGCTGATGTGGTTGCTGACGAGCACGGCGCCACCGGTGCGCGGGATGTGCTCCGAACCCTGCGTGTCGATCTTGAGGTCCAGTGCCTTGAACAGGGTCAGTGCGGCACCGATGACCGGCCGATACACGAGTTCTGCCATCTGAGAGGAGCCCCTTCTTCTGTTCCTGGGGAGGGTTCTCCCGGCGGAAGTTACGCAGCCGTAGGTTTTCGGCTTTGGGCAGATCGTGCCCCATGTGGGCCCTCGTGACCAGTCCTGACGGCTTCGTACGGGGAGATAATCGTCACGCCCGGTGGCCGTGACGGGAATCGATCGCGGGCGTGGGGCGCTGCACGGGGGAAGTGGTGGGCGACAGGAAGACGGAGACATGTCAGAACAGCCCGAGGGGCCCTGCGGGGACGGGCACGACACCGGCCGCACCGGACCCGAGAACGGACCCGACGCCCGACGCGGCGCCGGATTCGGTGCCGAGGCCGGTGTCGAGTTGGGCGCGCGGGCCACGCTCGTACAGTTCTCCACCGCCTTCTGCCAGCCCTGCCGCGCCACGCGCCGCACACTCGCCGAGGTCGCCGGGATGGTCGAGGGGGTCGGCCACGTCGAGATAGACGCCGAGGAACGTCTCGACCTCGTACGGAAGTACGACATCGTCCGCACCCCCACCGTGCTCGTCCTCGACCGGGCCGGCCGGGTCGTCGTCCGCGCCTCGGGGCAGCCCCGTCGTGCGGACGTGATCGCCGCTCTGGGGCGGGCGGTCTGACGCGGTGACACATCTCCCACATCCCGGTACGCACTTGACTGCACCTGCCACCGATCGCCAGTCTTGACGATGTGCCTTCAGAACTCCTTCTCCACGGGCGGGTCCACGTCGACCTGGCCCGTCACGCGAGCGCGCGCTGTCCGGGTGTCTGAGAAACCCAGGACCCCTCGCACGCTCCCCTCGCAGAAGGACGACTCGATGACGGTTTCGCCCGAGCTCCGCACCCTCGGCGCCCCTCGGCAGGCCTCTCCCGACCTCCTCCGTTCCGTCTTCCGGCAGCACGCGGCCGGTGTCGCGGTCATCACCGCCCGAGGCGACCGCCCGGTCGGCTTCACCGCCACCTCCCTCAGCTCCGTCGCCGCCGACCCTCCCCTCCTCTCCTTCGGTGTCGGCACCTCCTCCTCCAGCTGGCCGGTGCTCGCGGAGGCCGAGTACGTCGGCGTCCACATACTCGGCGAGCATCAGCAGGAGCTGGCCGGCACCTTCGCCCGCAGCGGTGCCAACCGGTTCGGCCACCCGACGCGCTGGAGCGAGGGCCCCGAGGGTGTCCCGATCCTGGACGACGTCCTCGCCTGGCTGGTGTGCCGCGTTGTGGCCCGTGTCCCGGCCGGGGATCATCGGATCGTGATCGCCCAGGCCGTCGCCGGAGACCCCGCCGGAGCGGGCCGGCCGCTGCTCTACCACCAGGGGCGCTTCAACGCTCTGCGTGACTGAGGGCCCCTTACCGCAGCGTTGGCAAGGTCACACGCCTGAGCGCTTGCTCAGCGGTAACGGAACGGCTGTACTGACGAGTAATATTCCGGTGGGAGCGGTCGGACGCCCCGACCGGAAACCCGCCCTTCAGGCGCCTATGCTGCGAGCAACAAGGCAGCCCAGTTATGACGATGCAGTAGGAGAGCCGGCGTGAGCTTGAGGATCGTTGTCTGTGTGAAGTACGTGCCCGACGCCACCGGCGACCGGCACTTCGCCGATGACCTGACCGTCGATCGCGACGACGTCGACGGCCTGCTGTCGGAGCTCGACGAGTACGCGGTCGAGCAGGCGCTGCAGATCGCGGAAGAGGCCGACGACGCCGAGGTCACCGTGCTCACGGTCGGCCCGGAGGACGCCAAGGACGCGCTCCGCAAGGCGCTGTCCATGGGCGCCGACAAGGCCGTCCACGTCGAGGACGACGACCTGCACGGCTCCGACGTCATGGGCACCTCGCTGGTCCTGGCGAAGGCGATCGAGAAGACCGGCTACGACGTCGTCATCGCCGGCATGGCCTCCACCGACGGCACCATGGGTGTCCTCCCGGCGATCCTGGCCGAGCGCCTGGGCGTTCCGCAGGTCACGCTGCTCTCCGAGGTGAAGATCGAGGACGGCAAGGTGACCGGCCGTCGCGACGGCGACACCGCGTCGGAGCAGCTCGAGGCGTCGCTTCCGGCCGTCGTGTCGGTGACCGACCAGTCGGGCGAGGCCCGCTACCCGTCCTTCAAGGGCATCATGGCCGCCAAGAAGAAGCCGGTGGAGTCCCTGGACCTCTCGGACCTCGACCTCGAGGCCGAGGAGGTCGGCCTGGAGGGTGCGTGGACCGCGGTCGACTCCGCCGCCGAGCGTCCGGCCCGCACGGCCGGCACGATCGTCAAGGACGAGGGCGAGGGCGGCAAGCAGCTGGCCGAGTACCTCGCGAGCCAGAAGTTCGTCTAAAGGCTCGCGCGAGCCACCTGACCCGCCCCCTTTCCGTTCGCAGGAGATTGAATCCCCATGGCTGAGATTCTCGTCTACGTCGACCACGTCGACGGAGCCGTCCGCAAGCCCACCCTGGAGCTGCTGACGCTGGCCCGCCGCCTGGGCGACCCCGTCGCCGTCGCCCTCGGCGCCGGTGCGGCCGACACCGCCGCCGCGCTGGCCGAGCACGGCGCCGTGAAGGTCCTCACCGCCGACGCCCCGGAGTTCGCCGAGTACCTCGTCGTCCCGAAGGTCGACGCGCTGCAGGCCGCGTACGAGGCCGTCTCCCCGGCCGCCGTGCTCGTCCCGTCCTCCGCCGAGGGCAAGGAGATCGCGGCCCGCCTCGCGGTCCGCATCGGCTCCGGCATCATCACCGACGCCATCGACCTGGAGGCCGGTGACGAGGGTCCGGTCGCGACGCAGTCCGCGTTCGCCGCCTCCTTCACCACCAAGTCCCGTGTCTCCAAGGGCACCCCGGTCATCACGGTCAAGCCGAACTCGGCCCCCGTCGAGGCCGCCCCGGCCGCCGGCGCCGTCGAGGCGCTCGCCGTCACCTTCTCGGCCCAGGCCACCGGCACCAAGGTCACCGCGCGCACCCCGCGCGAGTCGACCGGCCGCCCGGAGCTGACCGAGGCCGCGATCGTCGTCTCCGGCGGCCGTGGCGTCAACGGCGCCGAGAACTTCGCGATCATCGAGGCGCTCGCCGACTCGCTCGGTGCCGCCGTCGGCGCCTCGCGTGCCGCCGTCGACGCCGGCTGGTACCCGCACTCCAACCAGGTCGGCCAGACCGGCAAGTCGGTCTCGCCGCAGCTGTACATCGCCTCCGGCATCTCCGGTGCGATCCAGCACCGCGCGGGTATGCAGACCTCGAAGACCATCGTGGCCATCAACAAGGACGCCGAGGCCCCGATCTTCGACCTCGTCGACTACGGCGTGGTCGGCGACCTCTTCGACGTCGTCCCGCAGCTGACCGAGGAGATCAAGACCCGCAAGGGCTGACCTGCGGTTCTGTTCGGTCCGGGGGCCGCGTGGTGATGATCACCGCGCGGCCCCCGGCCGTTTCGGACACCCATTGACGCAGGTCCCGACGGACTACTAACTTCGCTATACGGATTGTTGATTCCGTGAAGCGGAAAACAGGAGGATGTGGGATGGGTCAGCAGGAGAAGGTGTCGACGAGCCTCGCCGGAGCGGTCAGCGAGGGCATCAGCGCCTCCCTCGCAGCGGTGGACGCCGAGCTCGACCGGCGCTACCCGGGCGACCCGGGCACCCGCCAGCCCGTCCACACCGTCTACGTCCCCGGCAACGTCTTCGACGCCGGAACCATCCGCTCCTGGGGCGACCAGGCCCTCGCCGCACTCGACGAGCACGCCCGCGACGCCTCCTCCTTCGCCGCCGTCCTCGGGCTCTCCGACGACCTCGCCGAGGACGTCTACGGCCGCGTACGCGCCAAGCTGGAGCGCGAGCCGATCGAGGACCTCCGGGTCGACTTCGAGGACGGCTACGCCGGGAAGGACGGGGCCGCCGAAGACACCGACGCCGCCCGCGCCGCGCGGCTGATCTCGGAGGCGTACGAGAACGGCACGGCCGCCCCGTACATGGGCATCCGGATGAAGTGCATGGAGGCCGCCGTCCGCGACCGCGGCATCCGCACCACCGACATCTTCCTCACCGGCCTCCTGGAGAACGGCGGCCTGCCCGACGGCCTCGTCCTCACCCTTCCCAAGGTGACCTACCCCGAGCAGGTCTCCGCCTTCGTCCGCCTCCTGGAGGCCTTCGAGAAGGCCCACGGCCTGGACGAGGGCCGCCTGGGCTTCGAGATCCAGATCGAGACCAGCCAGTCCATCCTCGCCACCGACGGCACCGCCGCCGTCGCCCGCATGATCGGCGCCGCCGAGGGCCGCGCGACCGGACTGCACTACGGCACCTTCGACTACAGCGCCTGCCTCGGCGTCTCCGCCGCCTACCAGGCCAGCGACCACCCGGCCGCCGACCACGCCAAGGCGGTCATGCAGGTCGCCGCCGCGGGCACGGGCGTACGCGTCTCCGACGGCTCCACCAACGTCCTCCCGGTCGGCTCCACCGAGCACGTCCACGAGGCCTGGCGGCTGCACTACGGTCTCACCCGCCGCGCCCTCGCCCGCGCCTACTACCAGGGCTGGGACATGCACCCGGGCCACATCCCGACCCGGTACGCCGCCGTCTTCGCCTTCTACCGCGAGGGCTTCGAGACCGCCGCCAAGCGCCTCTCGGCCTACGCCAACCACGCGGGCGGCGACGTCATGGACGAGCCGGCCACGGCGAAGGCGCTCAGCTCGTACCTCCTGCGCGGCATCGACTGCGGCGCCCTCGACACCGCCGAGGTCGACGCCCTCACGGGCCTGTCGCGCGCGGACCTCGACCGCTTCGCGGCCCCGCGCCGCGGCGACCTCACGGCGACGGCGCAGTAACGGCCCCGAGCCGAAAGCCCCGTTCTCCGTACGCACAGGGAGAACGGGGCTGCGGTGTCTTCGGGCACCGCCGGTGGAGTACCGGCGGTGGAGTACCGGCGGTGGTACACGGACGACCGGGGAGGGAACGCCGTCGCCGGCCGGCCTGCGGTCCGCCGACGCCCGGCGCGCGCTGGCGTGCTGGGCACGCGGGTGTCCCGGCCGAGCGGGGGGCCGGCCGAGCGGGGCGTCCCGGCTACGCGGGCGGCGGGATCTCGCCCGAGCCGCGGGGGATCAGCCGGGTGTCGAGGACGACGTGGGCGGGCTCGTCGTCGAAGCCGTCGAGGCGCCGGAAGAGCCGCTCGGCCGCCGTGCGGCCCAGGGCCGCCGCGTCCTGGGCGATGACGGTGATGCCGAGGAGGTCGGCCAGTTCGATGTCGTCGAAGCCCACGAGGGCCACCGGGTGGGGGCGGTCGGCCAGCGTGCGGACCGCCGTGACCGTGACGCGGTTGTTGCCCGCGAAGAGCGCCGTGACCGGCTCCGGGCCGGAGACCATCGCCGTCACCGCCTCCCGGACCCGGTCGGGGGCCGTCGGCCCGAGCGAGACCCACGACGGGTCGACGTCGAGACCCGCGTCCTCCATCGCCGCCCGGTATCCGCGCAGGCGCTCCGTCGCCGTGTGGATACGGGGCTGGTCGCCGATGAACCCGATCCGGCGGTGCCCGTGGGCGATCAGATGCGCCACACCGTCGCGCGAGCCCCCGAAGCTGTCCGACAGGACGACGTCGGCGTCGATGCGGCCGGCCGGGCGGTCCACGAAGACCGTCGCGACACCCGCCTTGATCTCCGGTTCGAGGTAACGGTGGTCCGTACCCGCCGGGATGACGATCAGTCCGTCGACCCGGCGCGCGCACAGCGCG
Source organism: Streptomyces sp. NPDC022552 (assembly GCF_055561875.1). Lineage (NCBI taxonomy): Bacteria > Bacillati > Actinomycetota > Actinomycetes > Kitasatosporales > Streptomycetaceae > Streptomyces > Streptomyces sp. NPDC022552. The sequence goes on along the minus strand of NZ_JBVHGJ010000004.1, from coordinate 253,112 downwards.
AGCGCCAGCTCCTGCTCGCGCTCCGGGTCCTCGGCGCTGGAGCCGTTGATGAGCAGGGCCCCGTGCGCCCGGGCGACCTCCTCCACGGCGCGGCTGAGCGGACCGTAGAACGGGTCGGCGAGGTCTTCGAGGACCAGACCCACCGAGGCGGTACGGCCCTTGCGCAGCACGCGCGCGCTGTCGTTGCGCCGGAAACCGAGCGAGTCGATGGCCTCCTGCACGCGGCGCTCGGTGTCGGGGGTGACGCCCGGTTCGCCGTTGACGACGCGGGAGACCGTCTTGAGTCCGACGCCGGCCAGGGCGGCGACGTCCTTCATCGTGGGCCGATTGCCGTAACGGTGCTCGGGGCGGCGGGCGGTGTCGGCCACAGTGCGCGAATCTCCTCGGTCTCGTCTCTGTCTCGTCCGAGCATAGGCCCTGGACAACGTTGTCAGGGCGGGAGAGACTGTACGTCACAGCGATCTACACGCTCTCGCCTCTCTGGAGACACCGCGCACATGCAGACTGACCTCGTTGCCGCTCTGGACTTCGGCGGCACCAAGATCGCCGGCGCGCTGGTGGACGGCACCGGCGGCATTCTCGTACGGGCGCAGCGGCCCACCCCCGCGCAGGAGGACGGCGAGACGGTGATGCGGGCGGTCGAAGCGGTGCTGGCGGACCTGGCGGCCTCCCCCCTCTGGGATTCGGCGCACGCGGTCGGCATCGGCAGCGCGGGCCCGGTGGACGCCTCGGCGGGCACGGTCAGCCCGGTCAACGTCCCGGGATGGCGCGGCTTTCCGCTGGTCGAGCGCGTCCAGCGAGTGTCCGGCGGACGCCCCGTCACGCTCGTCGGCGACGGCGTCGCCATGACGGCGGCCGAGCATTGGCAGGGCGCCGCCCGTGGCCACGACAACGCGCTCTGTCTGGTCGTCTCGACGGGCGTCGGCGGCGGTCTGGTGCTCGACGGTCGCGTACACCCCGGCCCCACCGGCAACGCGGGCCACATCGGTCACATCAGTGTCGACCTGGACGGCGACCCGTGCGCCTGCGGCGGGCGCGGCTGCGTCGAACGTATCGCCAGTGGGCCGCAGATCGCTCGCCGTGCCCTGGAGAACGGCTGGCGGCCGGGCCCGGACGGCGACACCTCCGCCGCGGCGGTGGCGGCGGCCGCGCAGGCGGGGGAGCCGATCGCCGTCGCCTCGTTCGAGCGTGCCGCGCAGGCGCTCGCCGCGGGGATCGCGGCCACGGCGACCCTGGTCGAGATCGACATCGCCGTCGTGGGCGGCGGTGTGGCGGGCGCGGGCGACGTGCTCTTCGGGCCGCTCCGGCGCAGCCTGCGGGAGTACGCGACGCTGTCCTTCGTCCGCGACCTTGCCGTCGTCCCGGCGCTCACCGGTACGGATGCCGGGCTGCTCGGCGCGGCGGCAGCGGCCCGGAAGGTGGCCTGACCGTCAGGTCGACCGACGGTGCCGCCCCTCCGGGATGCGTCGCCGTCCGTCTCTCCGGCGTCCGCTGCTCCACGATCACCAGGAACGCGTCAGACTCCAGGTCCATCACGACCTCCGCCGGCAGCCCCTCGTCGCGGCGTTGCCTCGCGAACTCCTCGGCGGGCCAGCTGCCCCGTGGACCTCCGGCGGGAAACCTCTGCAATACCGTACGGCTCATCTCCGCACCCCCTTGCCTCGCCGGGTCCAACGAGAGTCGTACCGAAGTGTTACGCGGACATCCGCACGCCCGTTCGCGCGGGGGTTTCCATGGCAGGGTGTTGCGGGCAAGCCACTGTGGGCTACCGAAGAGGGGGAATCGTGATCGTCTGGATCAACGGTGCGTTCGGCGCGGGCAAGTCCAGCACCGCGCGCGAGCTGGTCGAGCTGATCCCGAACAGCACCCTGTACGACCCCGAGATCACCGGCGGCGGGCTCTACGGCCTGCTGCCCCGCAAACGGCTCGACGAGGTCGACGACTTCCAGGACCTGCCGATGTGGCGCCGCATGGTGGTCGACACCGCCGCGGCCCTGCTCGCGGAGGTCGGCGGTGTCCTCGTCGTCCCGATGACGCTGACGCGGCAGGAGTACCGCGACGAGATCTTCGGCGGTCTCGCGGCGCGCCGGATCGAGGTGCGCCATGTGGTGCTCGTCCAAGATGAAACGATCCTGCGGACCCGGATCGACAGCCGCGCGGCGCTCGACGACGACCTGGAGGGCGCCGAGCGCGCCCGCCAGTGGTGCCACGACCACATCGAGCCCTTCCGTACCGCGCTCGGCTGGCTCTCCGCCGACGCCCACACCGTCGACAACACGACGCTCACGCCCGCCGGAACCGCGGCTGCCGTCGTCGAGGCCATGCGCGCGGGCCTCGCCGCCCCCTGCGGCATCGTCCAGACCCCCGAACCCACCGGCGAGACGCTGGCCGCAGGTGTGCTCCTCTTCGACGAACACGACCGCTTTCTGCTCGTCGACCCCACCTACAAGCCCGGCTGGGAGTTCCCCGGCGGCGTCGTCGAACCCGGCGAGCCGCCCGCCCGCGCCGGCATGCGCGAGGTCGCCGAGGAGATAGGCATCGAACTCGACGTCGTACCGCGGCTGTTGCTCGTCGACTGGGAACGCCCGCAGCCGCCCGGCTACGGCGGCCTGCGCCTCCTCTTCGACGGCGGCCTGCTTCCCACGGCCGAGGCAGACCGGCTGCTGCTGCCCGGCGCCGAGCTGCGCGGCTGGCGGTTCGTGACGGAGGAGGAGGCGGCCGAACTCCTGCCGCCCGTCCGCTACCGACGCCTCCGCTGGGCCCTGCGCGCCCGCGAACGAGGCACGGTACTCAACCTGGAGGCGGGCGTCCCGGTCGGCTGAGGCGGCTGCCCGGAAGCCCGGCCCGGGCCTCGGCCGGGTCGCCCGAAGCGCCGCCCCAAGCGCCGCCCGAAGCTCAGTTCTGCGGAGCCGGCCCCGCCTGGCGGCCGCCCCGGGCCGTCGGGGAGCCGGGCGCGCCTGCCCGCCGCCCGTGACGTCGCCCTGCCGATCCGTACCCGCGGACGGGCGCCCACCCCCTGCCGGGGCGGGCGCCCGTCCGCGCGGCACCCCTAGGCGGCAGCGGCCGCCAGTTGGCGGGCCGTGTCGGTCGTCACCGGGTCGCCGTGGCCGCAGCACAGGATCGACGGCTTCAGCTCGGCGAGCCTCCGCATCGACTCCATGGCGCGCTCGCGGTCCACATGCATCACACCGAAGGTCACGCCCTGCACCGAGGCCACCGTGTCCCCGGGGAACAGGACGCCGTGCTCCGGAAGATGGACCGCGATCGAACCGGCCGTGTGCCCCGGGATGTGGACGGCCACCGCCCCGTCGCCGAAGCCCAGCTCCTCGCCGTCCTCCACCTCGTGGTCGACCCGCGTGGGCGGCGCCTCGGGCACGGTCAGACCGTTCTCGTACAGCGGGATCTCCCAGTCGAGCAGGTCGGGGTCGGGGACCGGGGCCTCGCCCCGGATCACCGGCGCGTCGAGGCGGTGGGCCAGGATCCGCGCGCCGAACCGGTCGGCCAGCTCCTGCGCCGAGCCCACGTGGTCGCGGTGGCAGTGGGTGAGCACGATCCGGCGGAGACGGCCCGGGTCCAGACCCGCTCCCCGTATCGCCGTCTCCACCTCGTCCGCCGAGTCCACCCAGCCGGCGTCGATCAGGGTCAACTCCTCGTCGTCCCGCCACAGATAGGCCTGTCCGATGGAGAAGTGCAGCATGTGCAGTCGGGGCGTGATCTCGATGAAGTCCATACGGCGAACCTACGTATCCACGCAGGTCCGCCGTATGGTTCTACGCTCTCGGCGAGCTTCGCCGAACGCTTAACCCTGCTTCGAGCGGGCGTAGTTCACCAGGAAGTGCGCCTCCGCCACCGCGAGCCGCTCCAGCTCCTCCGGCGACACCGACTCGTTCACCGCGTGGATCTGCGCCTCCGGCTCGCTCAGACCGATGAGCAGGATCTCCGCCTCGGGGTAGAGCGAGGCCAGCGTGTTGCAGAGCGGGATCGAGCCACCCATGCCGGAGGTCTGCATCTCCTGACCGGGGTACGCGATCCGCATCGCCTCGGCCATCGAGACGTACGCCGGGCTCGTCACGTCCGCCCGGAACGCCTGGCCCTGGCCGACCTGCTCGAAGGAGACCCGGGCGTTCCACGGCACACGCTTCTCGATGTGCGCGTACAGCAGCTTCGTCGCCTCGGCCGCGTCCTGGCCCGGCGGCACACGCAGGCTGATCTGCGCCCGCGCCGTCGACGGGATCGACGGCGTCGCGCCCGCCACCGGGTGGCAGTCGATGCCGATGACGGTGACGGCCGGACGGGCCCAGAGACGGTCGGCGACCGTGCCGCTGCCCGGCAGGCCGACGCCCGTCAGGACCTTCGCGTCCGTTCGGAAGTCCTCCTCCGGGTACTGCAGGCCCTCCCACACCGCGTCGGCCGGCAGACCGTCGATGACCGTCGAGCCGTCCTCCGCGCGCAGCGTGTCCAGAACGCGGATCAGCGCGGCCAGCGCGTCGGGCGCGGCGCCGCCGAACATGCCGGAGTGCAGGTTGCCTTCGAGCGTGTCGATCTGGACGCGGATCATCGTCATGCCGCGCAGGGTCGCGGTGACCGTGGGCAGACCGAGCCGGAAGTTGCCGGTGTCGCCGATCACGATGGCGTCGGAGGTGAGGAGCTCGGGGTGCGCCTCGGCGTACCGCTCCAGGCCGCCCGTCCCCTGCTCCTCCGAACCCTCCACGATCATCTTGACCGTGACGGGCACACCGCCGTTCGCCTTCAGGGCGCGCAGCGCGAGCAGGTGCATGATGAACCCGCCCTTGCAGTCGGCGGCGCCCCGCCCGTACCAGCGTCCGTCCCGCTCCGTCAGGACGAACGGCGGGGTGGTCCACGCCGACTCGTCCAGCTTCGGCTGCACGTCGTAGTGCGCGTACAGGAGGACCGTCGGCGCACCGGCCGGGCCGGGGAGTATGCCGTACACCGACTGCGAACCGTCGGGGGTGTCCAGCAGCGCCACGTCCTCGAAGCCCTCGGCGCGCAGCGCCTCCGCCACCCAGTTCGCGGCGCCCTCGCACTCGCTCCGCGGGGCCACGGCCTCGTCCGCCACCGATTCGAAGGCCACGAGTTCCGTGAGCTCCGCCTTGGCACGGGGCATCAGGTCGGCGACGGTCTCGGCGATCGGATTCGCGGTCATGGGCACGCTCCTGGTGGGTGCGACGTTGTCAGGATGTTGCCGTATGTCGGTTGTACGGCGAACGTATCGCCGATACTACGGCGCGGGCCCCCGAGGGCAGCGCCGTAGGATGCCCGAAGACTTGGATCAACGGCCGGATCAGGAGCAGAAGCCCATCGTGAGCAGCGAGAACGCAGACGCCGAAGAGGTACGCGCGGAAGAGTCGGAGCAGGCCACGACCGTGTGGGACGTGGTGGTCGTCGGTGCCGGCCCGGCCGGCGCGTCGGCGGCGTACGCGGCCGCGGTCGCCGGACGCCGGGTGCTGCTCCTCGAGAAGGCCGAACTGCCGCGGTACAAGACCTGCGGCGGCGGCATCATCGGCCCCTCGAGGGACGCGCTGCCGCCCGGCTTCGAACTGCCCCTGCAGGACCGGGTGCACGCCGTCACCTTCTCCCTCAACGGACGCTTCGCCCGGACGCGCCGCTCGCGCCGGATGCTCTTCGGGCTGATCAACCGGCCCGAGTTCGACGCCGGTCTCGTCGAGCAGGCGCAGAAGGCGGGCGCGGAGCTCCGTACGGGCGTGACCGTCTCCCGGGTCGAGCAGCACGGCCCGGCCGTGCCGGACCGGCGCACGGTCGCCATCGTGCTCGCGGACGGCGAGACGGTGCTGGCCAGGGCGGTCGTCGGCGCCGACGGCAGCGCGGGCCGGATAGGAGCCCATGTCGGGGTGAAGCTCGACCAGGTGGACCTCGGCCTGGAGGCGGAGATCCCGGTTCCGGCGTCGGTGGCCGAGGACTGGAAGGGGCGGGTCCTGATCGACTGGGGTCCGATGCCCGGCAGCTACGGCTGGGTGTTCCCCAAGGGCGACACGCTCACCGTCGGCGTCATCTCGGCGCGCGGCGAGGGCGCGGCCACCAAGCGCTATCTGGAGGACTTCGTCGCGCGCCTCGGGCTGGCGGGCTTCGAGCCGGAGATCTCCTCCGGGCATCTGACGCGCTGCCGGAGCGACGACTCGCCGCTGTCGCGTGGCCGCGTGCTCGTCTGCGGTGACGCGGCCGGTCTCCTGGAGCCGTGGACGCGGGAGGGCATCTCCTTCGCGCTGCGCTCGGGCCGGCTCGCGGGGGAGTGGGCCGTACGGATCGCCGAGGCGAACGACGCCGTCGACGCGCGCCGCCAGGCGTTGAACTACGCCTTCGCCATCAAGGCGGGGCTGGGTGTCGAGATGGCGGTCGGGCGGCGGATGCTCGCCCTGTTCGAGCGCCGGCCGGGGCTGCTGCACGCGACGATCACGGGTCTCCGTCCGGCGTGGAACGCGTTCACGGACATCACCCGCGGCTCGACCACGCTGGCCGGCCTGGTCCGCTCGAACGGGATCGCGCGACGGGCGCTGGACGTCCTGGACCGCCGCATGGGACCGACGGACGGGACGACGCTGCGGGGAGTCGCACGGTCTGCGCCGTCGTCGGCGCCGGCCGAGCTGTCGGACCCCGAGGGCTCGGGCGCGGAGGACGCGTCGCGTGAGGGTGCCGTGCCGGGCTCGGCGGGGTCCGTGGACGCGGCGGGCTCGGTGGGATCGTCGGGGTCCGTGGACGCGGCGAACGGCTCGGACGAGTCACGCTCCCCGGAGTCCCCGGAGTCCCCGGAGTCCCCGGAGTCCCCGGACGCCTCGGACGCCCCGGACGCCCCGGACGCCTCGGATTCTCCGGACTCTCCCGACTCGACGGGTTCCGGGGTCACGCGGTCGGAGTGATCCGGAAGACCGGGTGCTTGGGGGCGATCGCGCGCAGCTCGGCGTCCGTGGAGTCCGGGCCGACCCCGCCGAAGAAGACGCCGACCTCCGCCTTCCACCGCTTCAGGTAGGCGCGCAGCAGGACGGGCTTCTCGTCGTCGGTCAGCTCGACGGCGGTGAAGGGCTGCACGTGCCTGCCCAGGCGCAGCTCTCCGCCGCCGGCCACGCGCATGTTGTGGGTCCACTGGACGTGGCCGCGCGGCGCCACCAGGTACTGCGCGCCGTCCAGGGTCATCAGGTTGACGGGAGTGGTGCGCCACTCGCCGCTCTTGCGGCCCCGGACGGCGAGCACGCGGGAGCCCCAGACGCTGATGCCTCGACGGGTCAGCCAGGCGACGCTCCGGTTGAGCACGTTCACGGTGAACCAGCCGGGCTTCATGACGTGGGCGTTGGGCTGAGCGGACATCGCATCCTCCGAGTGAAACTGTGAGCACTGCTCTCGCTTGAGATCAGTGTGCATGGATCGGCGTTCCAAAGCAAGAGCGGTGCTCTCGTTTCGCTGCACCGCTCTCGTTTCAGTGCAGTGCTCCGAAAGATGGCACACTGATCTCCATGACCAGCGTCCAAGGAGCCCGCGCCCGCGCGCGCATCGAGATCACCGCCGCCATCAAGGACGAGGCGCGCAAACAGCTCGCCGCCGAAGGCGCCGCCAAGCTCTCCCTCCGCGCCGTCGCCCGCGAGGTCGGCATGGTGTCGTCCGCGCTCTACCGGTACTTCCCCAGCCGCGACGACCTCCTCACCGCCCTCATCGTCGACGCGTACGACGCCGTCGGCGCCGCCGCCGAGCAGGCCCTCGCCGCGGCCGGACCCCGAGGCACGGACCACATCGCCCGCTGGACGGCCGTCTGCCGGGCCGTCCGTACCTGGGCCCTCGCCCACCCCCACGAGTACGCCCTGATCTACGGTTCCCCGGTCCCCGGCTACTCCGCCCCGAAGGACACCGTCGGCCCCGCCTCCCGCGTCGCGCTCGTCCTGATCGGCATCGTCCGCGACGCCTACACCACGGACGGCATCGCCCCGCCGCCGGTCCCCGACGGCCTGCGCCCCGAGGCGGAGCGGATGGCCGCCGACTTCGCCCCCGATCTGCCGCCCGCCCTCGCCGTCGCCATGGTCGCCGTCTGGTCGCAGCTCTTCGGGCTCGTCTCCTTCGAGGTGTTCGGCCAGTTCAACCGGGTCGTCGAGGACCGCGAGGCGTTCTTCACCGCGGCCGCCGCCCGCCTCGGCCGCGACATCGGCCTTCTGCCCCGCCCGTAGCCGCCCCGGCGCCTGCGTCGCGGCCGTCGGCGTCCGGGCCGTCCGGCGCGTCCAGTCCGTCGAGCCGGGGGCTGCGGACCCCAGTGGAGCGGGAGGAGCGGTTACCGCGCCCGGCGGACGTACTCCGACGGGAGTACGGGGGATCACCACGCCCGGCTGACGCCCCCGCTGCCCGACCGCGTCTAGCGTGGCGAGCATGGACGAACAGCGCAGGCACGGGTACGGCGGTCCGCCCCGGGAGCGTGGCGCGCCGGGCGGTCCGCCCCGCGAGCGTGGCGTGCCGGGCGGTCCGCCCTGGGCCCTGCGATGGGCCGACCGCGAGCCGGGCGCCCGCCTGCCCTGGCGGTCCACCCTCCTCCTCGCCGTCTTCGTGATGGTGGGCTCCGGATTCGCGGCGCGCAACCAGCCCGACCGGGAGTCGCTCGACGCCCTCGGCCGTTCACTGCTCCTCCTCGGCGCGGCGCTGCTCCTGCTGCGCCACCGCCATCCCGTTCCCGTGGTGTTCGGGACGGCGGCGATCACCCTCGGCTACTTCGCCGCCGGATACCCGTACGGGCCGGTCTTCCTCCTCATCGCCGTCGCCTGCTACGCGGCGATCGTCCACGGCCACCGGCGGTCGGCCTGGTGGGCGCTGGGGCTGCTCTGGCTGGGGCATCTGCTCTTCGCCCACTGGCTCTACGCCTATCTGCCCCCCGACGGCGACTCCGCGGCGCCCTGGGGTCAGGAGATCCCCGTCGCCTGCTTCGTCGTCGCGATCCTCGCCGCCTCCGAAATGGTCCGCGTCCGCCGCGAGCAGTGGGCGCAGCAGCGCGCCGAACGCGCCGCGGCCGAACGGCGCCGCGCCGACGAGGAACGGCTGCGGATCGCCCGTGAGCTGCATGACGTCCTCGCCCACTCGATCTCCGTCATCAACGTCCAGGCGGGCGTCGGCCTCGCGCTGCTCGACACCGACCCCGAGCAGGCCCGCACCGCGCTGACCACCATCAAGGCGGCGAGCAAGGAAGCGCTGGGCGAGGTCCGTCAGGTGCTCGACACCCTGCGTGCCCCCGGCGAGGCCCCGCGCACGCCCGCGCCCGGCCTCGACCGCCTCCCGGAGCTCGTCGACCAGGCGGCGTCCGCGGGCCTGACCGTCGCGACGGCGACGGAGGGCGAGCCCGTGGCGCTGCCGCCCGGCATCGATCTCGCGGCCTTCCGGATCGTGCAGGAGGCGCTGACCAACGTGGTCCGCCACTCGGGGTCGCGCGCCGCGCGGGTCGTCGTCCTGTACGGGCCCGGCACCGTGGAGCTCCGCATCGACGACGACGGACCGGCGACCGGCGGCGACGCGGGCGGCAGCGGCAACGGACTCGTCGGAATGCGGGAGCGGGCCGGGGCGCTCGGTGGAACGATCGAGGCGGGCACCCGCCGGGACGGCGGCTTCCGGGTACGCGCCGTCCTCCCCGCCCGACCGAAGGAGACCCCGTGATCCGTGTGCTGCTCGCCGACGACCAGTCGCTGGTACGGGCGGGCTTCCGCGCGCTCCTGGACGCCCAGCCGGACATCGAGGTGGCGGGCGAGGCCGCCGACGGCGAGGAGGCGGCGGCCATGGCCCGCGAACTGCGTCCGGACGTCGTCCTCATGGACATCCGGATGCCGCTGCTCGACGGCCTCGCCGCCACCCGCAGGATCACCGGGGATTCCGGTCTCGAAGCGGTGAAGGTGGTCATGCTGACCACGTTCGAGCTCGACGAGTACGTCTTCGAGGCCATCCGCTCCGGTGCCTCGGGCTTTCTCGTCAAGGACACCGAACCGGAGGAGCTGCTGCGGGCCGTACGTGCCGTCGTCCACGGCGACGCCCTGCTCTCGCCGGGCGTGACACGGCGGCTCATCGAGGAGTTCGCGGCCCGCTCGAAGCCCCCGGCGGCGGTCTCCGGGCTCGACGAACTCACCGAGCGGGAACGGGAGGTGATGGCCCTGGTCGGCATCGGCCTGTCGAACGAGGAGATCGCCCGGCGCCTGGTCGTCAGCCCCCTGACCGCGAAGACACATGTGAGCCGCACCATGGTGAAGCTCGGAGCTCGTGACCGCGCCCAACTGGTCGTCCTGGCCTACGAGTCGGGCCTGGTGCGCCCCGGCTGGCTGGGCTGACGACCGTAGGGCGGCCCGGGTGTGCCGTCGCCGGCCGTCACGACCAGGTGATCGCCGACCTCTCCCGCCAGAGCCGGGCGAGCGACGCGTCCCCCGCCACGGTCACGCCCCCCTCGGGCAGCCGGTTCCAGAGCGTCAGGTAGAGACGCTCGGCGGGGCCGCTCAGCTCACAGTCCGCGGTGATCCCCCCATCGTCCTTGGCCCACTCCGCGCGCGGCGCCTCCGGCGACAGCCGTACGGTCCACACGTCACCGGCGTCCGTGGCCCGGACGCGCAGAATCCGCGGCTCCGGCGTCCGTACGCGGCTGCGCTCGCGGCCGTGGAAGGCGCGCAGCAGCTCGTCGATGCCGTCCGCGGCGAGTGCGGGATCCACCGGCCCGGGGCGTCCGGACGGCGGCAGGGCGGACTCGGCGTCCACCCGATGGACGGTCGTCTCGTGCGCCTGCCGCCGTGCCCAGAAGGCGAGTGGGGAGGGTGCGGGCAGGAACGTCCAGCACTCCAGCGACTCGGGCGCGGCTCTCAGGGCGTCGACGAGGCGGGTGTGGCCCTCGCGGAAATGGGCGAGGAGTGCCTCGCCGTCGAGATCGGGCTCGCCGCCGTCGGGGTGGTAGGAGGTGTACCCCTCGGCCACGAAACCGGTCGCCCAGCGGTGCACCATCGTCGTGTGCCGCAGGAGGTCCCGTACGCGCCAGCCCGGACAGGTCGGCACCTCCGCGTCCGGTCCCGCCTCGGCCGCGGCCTCCGCCAGCGCCCGGCCCGCCGTGTCCAGTGCCCCGATGTGCTCGTCGATCGTCATGATCCCCATGGGGCGGATTCTGCCCCGTGCGGTGCACCGGGGCACGCGGCCGCTCGACTCCGCCGCCGCGCGGGAACGGTTTCCGACGACCGCGCCTCTCGGCCCGACGTGTCGACCCGGCTTCTCAACCCGTCGTCGGGACCTGCGCGTTGCGGGCCGCGTAGCCGATCACCGCGGCCCCCGCCGCGAGGACGGCGACCGTGGTGAGGGCGACGGGCAGCGAGAACCAGTCGGCCAGGAAGCCGATGGAGGGCGGGCCGAGGAGCATGCCTCCGTAGCCGAGCGTGGAGGCGGTGGCGACCCCGCTCGGACCGGCGAGCGCGCCCGCACGGGCCACGGCGACGGGGAAGATGTTGGCCAGGCCGAGCCCGGTCACCGCGAAGCCGAGCAGCGCTGCCCAGACGCTGGGGGCGAGCGCGCCGAGCAGCATGCCGGCGGCTGCCGTCGCTCCGCCCGCGACGAGGGTGCGGGTCTGACCGAGCCGTTCGAGGAGGGCGGTGCCCGAGAGCCGGCCGATGGTCATCGTCAGCGCGAAGAGCGCGTAGCCGGCGGCGGCGACGCCGGGGTGCGCGTCGAGGTCCTGCTCCAGGTGGAGCGCGCCCCAGTCGGCCAGGGCACCCTCGCCGTACGCCGTGCAGAGCGCGATGATCCCGAAGACGACGACGAGCCCGCGCGAGCCGGTCCTGCTCCGCGGCCGGTCGGTGGCCGGAACCGCTTCCGGCGGGGCGGGGGACGGCTGCCGGAGCAGTACGGGACCGGCGACAGCCGTCAGGAGGAGCCCGGTCGCCGTCAGACCGAGGAGATGTGCCGTGGGGGACAGGCTCCCGGCCACGAGCCCGCCGAGACCCGCGCCGAGCATTCCGCCGAGGCTGAACGCCGCGTGGAAGGAGGGCATCACGGGGCGGCGCAGCGCGGCGACGAGGTCGACCGCGGCGCTGTTCATGGCCACGTTGATGCCTCCGTACGCCGCGCCGAAGACGAGCAGCACGAGGCCCAGGGCGAGTGGTGAGCGGGTGAGCGCGGGCAGGGCGATGGAGAGGGAGAGCAGGACGCCGGTGGCGACGGTGACGGCGTGGCTGCCGTGACGTCGGCAGAGCCGTCCGGTCAGGGTCATGGTGACGACGGCACCGGCCGACACACCGAGGAGCGCGAGGCCGAGGTCGCTGGCGGAGGCGCCGGTCTGCTGCTTGATGGCAGGGATCCGGACCACCCAGCCGGCGAAGAGGAAGCCGTCGAGGGCGAAGAAGAGGGTCAGGGCGGAGCGGAGGCGGGACAGGGAGGGGGCGGTGTCTCCGCCAGGTCCCCCCGGAACGGCCGTCCGTACTTTGTTTAGTAGCGGCACAAACTCAGGATAGGGGTGTGCCGGTACGGATTTCAACCGGGCGGCCACGGGCGCGGCCCGGGGAGAGGCCGAGGTGCGGGTACCCCGGGCGGAGGCCCGCCCGGAAGCGCTCGATCAGGACGTGGCGCCGGAACCCCGGCCCACGGAGGCGCGGACCAGGGCCGCCGCCATGGCCGGAAGGTCCTCGCGGGGCACCAGCCGGGCGAGCGCGTCCGGATCGGTGGGCAGGCCCGTGCGGCGGGCACCCTCCAGGACGCGTTCGTCGAGGTAGGGGGCCAGTTCCGGCCAGATTCCCTGCGCCTCGCGGAGGAAGATGTCCGCGCCCGCGGGGCCGATACCGGGCATCTCCTGGAGCGCCTCGCGCATCGCGTCCACGTCGCCGGCCGCCGCCTCCCGCATCCGGCGCAGATCGCCGTCGTACCTGTCCAGGACCAGCTCCGCCTCCTCGCCGAGCTGCGTCGCCGTCCGCTCGTCGTAGCGCCGGTATCCGCCCTCGCCCAGCGCGTCCACCCGCTGCTGCCAGCTCGCCTCCCGCATCCGCCGCGGGGTGCGCATACCGGCCGCGAACAGGGCCTCGGCCGCCGAGACGGCCGTCGCCGCACGGATCCTGGCGCTCAGCAGATGGGCGAGGACCAGCAGCTGGTACAACGGCTGCGGGGTGTCCTTCAGTCGTATGCCGGCCTCCTGCGCGTACGTCCGGGAGCTCTCGTCCTCCAGCAGATCCCGCACACGGGCCGTCGTCGCGGTGCGCGTCATGACACCTCCCGATTCCGCCGCGCCGCTACCCGACTTCGTACCGCGCAAACGGGTCCACCGCCCGATCATGGGAGACTCGCCCACATGAACGGCAAGGCGACCACGACCAAGACACGGCTGGACAGAGGGCGCGGCGCGCTCGGGCCCGCGCTGGAACTGGTGCACACGGGCCGTGCGCCGACCCGCGCCGTGCTCACCGCCGAATTGGGCGTCACCCGCGCCACCGCCGGCGCCGTCGCCGCCGAACTGGAAGCGCTCGGCCTGATCCGCGTCGACTCCAACCCCGGTGCCGCCGCCGGTTCCCAGGGCCGCCCCTCGCACCGGCTCGAGGTCGACGAGAAGGGCCCCGTCGCGCTCGCCGCCCAGGTCCACGCCGACGGCTTCCGCGCCGCGCTCGTCGGTCTCGGCGGCACGATCGTCGCCACGGCACCCGGCTGCGTCACCGTCTCCGCCGACCCCGCGCAGGTCCTCGGCGCCGTCGTCGACGCGGGCGCCGCCCTGCTCCACGCTAGCGGACGGCGCTGCGTGGGAGCCGGTCTCGCCGCCCCCTCGGCGGTCGCCGAACCCGAGGGCACCGCCCTCAACCCGCTCCACCTCGCCTGGCCGGCGGGTGCGCCGGTACGGGAGATCTTCGCCGAACGCGTCCGGGCCGCCGGCATCGAAGGCCCCGCCTTCACCGGCAACGACGTCAACCTCGCCGCCCTCGCCGAGCACCGGCACGGCGCCGGCCGCGGCGCCAGGGACCTGCTGTGCGTCGCCACCGGCCACCGCGGCGTCGGCGGCGCCCTCGTCCTCGACGGACGCCTGCACACCGGCAGTTCGGGCCTCGCCCTGGAGGTCGGGCACCTCACGGTCAACCCCGAGGGCCGCCCGTGCCACTGCGGCAGCCGCGGCTGCCTCGACGTGGAGACCGACCCGCTCGCCTTCCTCACCGTGGCGGGCCGCGACCCGGGGCCGGAGGTCTCGCTGCTCCAGCAGGCCCGCGACCTGCTCCGCACCAGCCCCGACGACCCGGGGGTGCGCGCCGCGCGGGAGGAGCTGATCGACCGTCTGGGACTCGGCCTCGCGGGCCTGGTGAACATCCTCAACCCGGATCGGATCATCCTCGGCGGCCTGCACCGCGAACTGCTCGACGCCGACCCGGACCGCCTGCGCGCGGTCGTCGCCGACCGCAGCCTCTGGGGGCGCAGCGGCGGTGTACCGATCCTCGCCTGCACCCTCGACCACAACAGCCTGGTGGGCGCGGCCGAGCTGGCCTGGCAGCCGGTCCTGGACGATCCTCTGGCGGCCCTGGGTCGACCGCTGGTCTGACGTACGAGCCGACGCTGTGCGCGCATGAGCCGGCGCCGTCCGCGTACGGTTCGGTGCCGGGCGGCAGGGTCTCGCCGAAATGGGCTCGGTCCACGGCCGTGGGCGAACTAACGTTCCGCCCCATGACCGATTCCGATCTTCCTCCCCGCCTCGGCAGTCTGACCTTCCACGGACCGCTCTCCGAGTCCCGCGCCACCCGCATGATCGCGCGCGTCGCCGACGCCTCGCCCGCCACCGTGCTCGACATCGGGTGCGGCTGGGGCGAGTTGCTGCTCCGCGTCCTGGAAGCCGTGCCGGGCGCGAGCGGTGTCGGTCTCGACATCAGCGCCGAGGACCTGGCCAGGGGCCGGGCCCTCGCGAAGGAGCGCGGACTCGCCGACCGGGTCGCCTTCGTGGAGGAGTCGGCGCTCGGCACCACCCGTGGGCCGGTCGACGCGATCCTCTGCCTCGGCTCCAGCCAGGCCCTCTGCGACCCGGAGCAGCCCCACGACCCGGCCGCCGCCCTGCGCGAACTGCGCCGCCTGGTCAGGCCCGGCGGCCGGGTCGTGCTCGGGGAGGGCTTCTGGGAGCGCGCGCCGACGGACGAGGAGCTGGCCGGGATGTGGCCCGGCGCGCACACCGGCGACCACCTCCGCCTCGGGGCGCTCGTGGACCTCGCGGTCGAGACGGGCTTCCGGCCCGCGTGGATCGAGACGGCGAGCCGCGAGGAGTGGGAGGAGTTCGAGTCCGGGTACCGCCACGACACGGAGGTCTGGCTCGCCGCCCACCCCGGCCACCCGCTCGCCGTCGAGACGCGCGACCGTGTCGACCGGCAGCGGTCGTCCTGGCTGAACGGCTACCGGGGCATCCTCGGCATGACCTACCTGACCCTCGTCCCGGTCGGCTGACCTTCCGTTCGGCCGACCAGCGACGCCCGCTCCGGCGCGGACACGTGCAGAACCTGGAAGCGTTCGCCCGCGCCGGCCGGCGGCTCGGCGCCCTCCGCCCAGAGCGTGAAGCAGAGCAACTCCCAGCGGCGGGGATCGATCGCGAGCGCGCTCGCCACCACGCCGGCCCCGCCCGCCACGCGCGCGTGGCGGGCGCGCGCCTGCGCCACGGCCGCGCCCGGCGCTTCGGCGTCCCCGAGCCGTACCCTGCGGCGCGTCGCGGTGCGCGGCACGGTGGTGGCCGCCGGACCCTCGTCGTACGCGAGCCCCGTCCAGTGCTGCACCACCGGCCGCCCGAAGTCGTTCACGATCCCCTGGAACCCTGGGCCCCAGAGAAAGGAGTTCATGCCTTCCGGCGTGGTCCAGAGGTAGAACGGCGCGTACTGGTCGACCGGCGATCCGTCCGCGCGTTCCCGGATCAGATACGCCTTGAGACCGAGCCCGGGGAAGTCATCCAGCAGATGCCCCCTGGTCGCGACCCGCCTGCGGATGATCTCCATGTCGTAGTCGGCGGGGAGGGTGATCTCGTACTGCATGGCATGCATCGGGGTCTCCGGTTCTCTGACGGGCTCGGGAGATACGTGCGCAGGAGGTACGTGTTGGGAGGTACGTGCCGCGAGGGCGTGCTCGGGAGATCCGCGCTCAGGCGGTACGGGGCGACAGCAGGGCCAGCAGGCCGCGGACGGCCGTGTCGAAGGCGGCGGGGGAGCCGGAGGCGCGGGCCAGGACATAGCCGCCCTGCACGGTCGCCACGATCGTGGCCGCGAGGTCGGCAGGCTCCAGGGGTCCCGTCAACTCCCCGCTGTCCAGACCCTCCTGGACGATTCCCGCGAGCCGGCCGCGCAGCCAGTCCAGGGTCTCGTCGACCGGGGCGCGCAGCTCCTCGCTCGCCATGACGTCCGCGTCCATCGTCAGCCGGCCGACCGGACAGCCGCGCAACACCTCCCGCTCGCGCAGCAGATACGCCTCCACACGCGCGTACGCCGACCCCTGGCCGCTCAGGACTGCCTCGGCCGTGGCCCGCATCTCCTCCGCCGTGCGGCGGATCGCCGCCAGCGCCAGATCCGGCTTCCCGGCGAAGTGGTGGTACATGCTGCCCTGGCCCGCACCGGCCGCCTGCTGGATCGCCTTGGGGCTCGTTCCCACGTAGCCGCGCTCCCAGAGCAGCTCCCGCGTGGCCTCGATCAGTCGCTCGGACGTCGTCATGAAGCGAGTGTACATACCAGTAGGTACAGAGCCCGTCTGCGCCCAGCGGGAGGCTCCGTACTCCCCACGTCGTACGGACGAAGCCGCTGGCCGTACGACGACCCGGACCCCTTTCGCGGGCGAGGCTCGAACCATCACCGCACGCGACACTTATGCATGAGGAGCTGAGAGCCATGAACACACTCGCCCACGCGGGCCCCGGCCCGTGGGTCCTGTTCTTCCCCCTCGTCTGGGCGGCCGTGATCCTCACCGTGATCACCGTGCTGCGCCGCACCGGATGGCGTGGCAGGCGCGGCCCCGGACCCCGCCCCGCCTACGACGAGCAGTCGCCGATCGCCCTCCTCGGCCACCGGTTCGCGGCGGGCGAGATCGACGAGGACGAGTACTGGCGCCGGCTGACGGTCCTGGAGGAGCAGTTCGGCCGTACCGCCGGACCCAAGGGACGTGCGTCATGACAGGCGCCGCCCCCGGCATCCTCCCGCGCACCACCCGTACCGCCGCCCGGGTCGTGGACGCCGTCAAGGTCTACGGCGGCGGGGACACCGAGGTCAGGGCCCTGGACGGGGTGAGCGTCGACTTCCCGGCCGGTCGCTTCACCGCGATCATGGGCCCCTCGGGGTCCGGCAAGTCCACCCTCATGCACTGCGCCGCCGGTCTCGACACCCTCACCTCCGGCTCGGCGCTCATCGGCGACACCGACCTGTCGACTCTCGACGACCGGCGGCTGACGCTGCTGCGCCGTGAGCGGATCGGATTCGTCTTCCAGGCGTACAACCTGCTGCCGACGCTCACCGTCGCCGAGAACATCACCCTGCCGCTCGACCTCGCAGGGGCCGCCCCGGACCGGGAGTGGCTGGACGCGCTCATCGACACCGTGGGGCTGCGCGACCGGCTCCACCACCGGCCCGGTCAGCTCTCCGGTGGCCAGCAGCAGCGCGTCGCCGTCGCCCGGGCCTTCGCCGGCACACCCGACGTCGTCTTCGCCGACGAGCCGACCGGCAACCTCGACTCCCGTGCCGGCGAGGAGGTGCTGCGGCGGCTCGGCCGCACCGTCCGGCAGACCGGCCGCACGGTCGTCATGGTCACCCATGACCCGGTCGCCGCCGCCCATGCCGACGAGGTGGTCTTCCTCGCCGACGGACGGCTCGTCGACCGTATGGCGGAGCCGACGGCCGAACGCGTCCTCGACCGCATGAAGGCCTTCGACGGCAGGCCGCGGAGCCAGGGGCCGGTGCCGTCATGAACGCCTCGCTCAGGCTCAGCCTCTCCGCGCTGCGCGCCCACAAGCGGCGGTTCGTCGGGACCTTCACCGCGATCCTGCTCGGCGTCGCCTTCCTGACCGGCACCCTCGTCATGGGCGACACCCTGCGGTCGAGCTTCGACTCGCTCTTCGGCAACGCCACCCGTGGTACGGACGCCGTGGTCCGCAGTACGAGCGTCGTGACGGTCGAGGGCGAGAGCCAGGGCACGCGCCGCCCCGTCGAGGCCTCGCTCGCCGACCGGATCGCCGAGGTGCCCGGCGTCGCCGCGGCCGTCCCGCGGATCGAGGGCGCGGGTCAGCTCGTCGGCGCCGACGGGAAGCCGATCGGCGGTCAGGGGCCGCCCACGCTCGCCGGATACTGGATCCAGGATCCCGAACTCAACCCCTACGCCCTGTCCGAAGGCCGCGCACCGGAGCGGTCCGGCGAGGTCGTCGTGAACCGGGGCGCCGCGAACACGGGTGATCTGGCCGTGGGCGACACGACGGTGCTGCGCACCCCCGACCCGGTGAAGGTCACCGTCGTGGGCCTGGCCACCTTCGGCGGCGAGGACGGCATGGGACAGGTCACGTACACCGGCATGACCCGCGCCGACGCGGAGGAGCACCTGACGCCGAAGCCCGGCGACGCGTCGGCCGTCCTCGTACGGGCAGGCCCCGGCACCTCGCAGCAGGAACTCGTCGACGCGCTCGCGCCCGTACTCCCCGACGGGGCCGAGGCGATCACCGGAGAGCAGTCGGCGCAGGAGAACACCGACATGATCTCGGGTCAGTTCCTCACCCTCTTCACCACGTTCCTGCTGGTGTTCAGCGGGGTGGCGCTGCTCGTCTCCGTCTTCTCCATCCACAACACCTTCGCCATCGTGGTCGCCCAGCGGACCCGCGAGAACGCCCTGCTGCGCGCCCTCGGAGCCTCCCGTCGCCAGGTCCTCGGCTCGACCCTCGTCGAGGCCGTGGCCGTCGGTCTGGTCGCCTGCGCGGCCGGACTCCTCGGCGGTATCGGCGTGGCGGCCGGGCTCCAGGCACTCTTCCCGGCGATCGGCTTCTCCTTCCCCGAAGGGGATCTGGTCATCAGCGGACTCTCCATGGCGCTGCCCTTCGCCGTCGGCCTGCTGGTCTGCGTCGGCTCCGCGCTGCTGCCCGCCGTGAAGGCGGGGCGTACCGCGCCGCTCGCCGCGCTGCGCGAGACCGCCGTGGACGAGTCCGGCGCCTCGCGCGTCCGGGCGCTGTCCGGTACGGGGCTGCTGCTCGCCGCCGTCGCCGTGGTGCTCATCGGCGTCCTCGCCACCCCGTCGCTGTGGCTCGCCTCCGCCGGTGCCGTGCTCGCGCTCGCCGCGTTCGTCGTCCTCGGCCCGGTGGCCTCCTCGTACGCCGTACGGATCCTCGGCGGGCCGCTGCGCGGGGTCAATCGGGGGCTCGCCCGGCGCAACGCGCTCCGCAGCCCGAAGCGGACCGCGGCGACCGCCACCGCGCTGATGATCGGCGTCGCCGTCGTCTCGCTCTTCACGGTCTTCGGAGCCTCGCTGAAGGCGACCATGGACCAGACGGTCTCGCGGTCGTTCGCCGGTGACGTCGCTGTCAGCACACCGGCGTTCGGCGCCGGTGGCAGCGGGCTCAGCCCGCGGCTAGCCCCGGCGCTCGCGGAGCTGCCCGAGGTGGAGACGGCCGTCGGGCTCGGCAAGGGCGTGGCCGAGGTCGACGGCGAGGGCCGGGCTCTGACCGTCACCGACCCGACCGCGCTCGCCCGCTCCCTCGACCTCGGAGACGTCCAGGGCTCGCTGGCCGGGCTCGGCACGGACGGTATCGCCGTCGCCGACGCGGAGGCGGACAAGTCCGGTCTCTCGCCGGGCAGCACGACCGAACTGGCCTTCACCGACGGCAGCCGGCACACCTTCACCGTCAAGGCCGTCTACGAGCAGTCCGAACTGGCCGGGGACTACGTCATCACCCGCGAGGCCTGGGCCCCGCACCGCGCCCAGGACTCCGACACGCTCGTCGCCGTGACCTTCGAGGCCGGCGTCTCGGCGGAGGCGGGCACTGCGGCCGTGGAGGACGTCACCACGGAGTACGGCAACCCGGAGGTGCAGACGCGTGACGAGTACGCCGAGTCCTCGGCCGGCGGCATCGACATGATGCTCACCCTGGTCTACGCACTCCTCGCGCTCGCCGTCCTGATCGCGCTGCTGGGGATCGCCAACACCCTCACGCTCGCGGTCCACGAGCGCACCCGTGAACTCGGCCTGCTGCGCGCGGTCGGACAGACCCGGGCCCAGCTCAAGGCCATGGTCCGATGGGAGTCCGTCCTGGTCGCGGCCTTCGGCACGGTCGGCGGTCTCGCGCTCGGCGGCTTCCTCGGCTGGGTCCTGGTCAAGGCGTCCGACGGGGCGAGCGACAGTGCGTTCGCCTTCGCCGTCCCTCCGGCGCAACTCGCGATCGTCGCCCTGGTCGGCCTGGCCGCGGGCGTGGTGGCGGCCTGGCGCCCGGCGCGGCGGGCGGCCCGCCTGGACGTGCTGCGCGCGATCGCGACGGAGTGACGCCGACACCGGATCCGTATGCCCGCTCGCGTACATCGGATCCAAGATCCAAGATCCAAGATCCAAGATCCAAGATCCAAGATCCAAGATCCAAGATCCAAGATCCGATATCCGATATCCGCCCCTCGGTCGTCCGTTCAGCCCGCCAGGGCTGAACGGGCGACCGCCGGGGCGCGGGCCGGTTCCTGGGGAGCGCCGAACGGGACGCCCTCGAGGCTCGTGGCGTGCGCACCACGGAAGCGGGTGTGGCCGACGAACGGGCCGTCGGTGGTCGCGCCGTACACGGCGTGCGAGCGGGGCGGCACGGTGACCGCGGGCAGCGGGGCCGGCAGGGTGAACCAGACGACCTTCCCGCTGTCGTGCGGGCGGATGCCCCAGCTCTCGCTGACGGCCTCGATGATGGCCAGACCGCGGCCCGAGGTGGCGAAATCGTCGATGTTGTGGGGGACCGTGCGCCCCGACCGGCAGTCGACGTCCGGTATCCGCGGGTCGTGGTCGTGGACCGAGACGGTGAGCCGGTCGAGCAGCAGCTCGATCTCGACGGTGCACATCTTGTCCGGCTGTGCGTGCCGGTGAACATTGGTCAGCAGCTCGGTCACACCGAGCGCCGCATGGTCGATCAACGCATCGAGATGCCAGTAGCGCAGATGCGCCGATACGATCCTGCGGACCTGACCGATCCGCGACGGCAGGGCCTGGAGCTCCACCGTGCAGTGCCTGCTTGGCTCGCTGATCACGGCTGCGACTCCCCGAAGTTGAGGTCCGGAAGAAGACGAAGATTCGGATCTGTCATGCGTACAGCAGGGCGGCGGGCTGGATCACAGCGTCACCGCCGGTGAACCCTCAGTGAGGTGGTTCCAGGGTGAACCAGTGGTGACCGGCCCGCAACTCGCGGAGACCTTCCGCAGGTCACCGGTGTCTCAGCGCCTCACGGCGTCGTCGTCAGCGCTTGGCCGCGCGCTTCAGGGCTTCGAGGAATCCGCCGGGCCCGGACGCACGGTCGCGGGGCCCGCGGGCGGGTCCGTCCATGGTCAGCCGGTAGCGCGTGCCGTTCACGGTCGCCACCGTCTCGTCCGGCTTCGCGAACCAGGGGCGCCCGGCCCGCACCGATGCCACGGGGGCACTGTCGATCTCACTGCCGTAACTCGTCAACAGGGAGAGTCGGCCATCCTCGATCCGGACCTCGCCGGCCCGCGTCAACGAGCGCGGCCAGCGCTCGATCCGTACGCCCGTGGCCGTGAACTCAGGCTTCGCAGTCCCGGGCTCCGTCGCCTCGGGCCAGGACGCCTCGCGCTCCGCCATTTCGATCCGCCCCCTTCGCACCGGTTGTTCCGTCCAGTGTGCCGGGCGGGCCGCGACGGCACCAGAGGCCCCTGCTGCAAGGGACTCCTATGGAGCCCCAAAGCGAACGTTTGTGCAGGTGGGGGAGTTATCGTCGGCAGTGGGGGATCTGCCGGGCCGGACGAGGAGAAGGACGTATGAGCACCACGGAGAACACGGCGCATGCCGCGGTCGCGGTCGCGACCGTCGACGTCGACCACAGCGACCCGGCGTACCGCGCCTGGCTGAAAGAGGCGGTCCGGAAGGTGCAGGCCGACGCCAACCGCTCCGCCGACACCCATCTGCTGCGCTTCCCGCTCCCCGAGTCGTGGGGCATCGACCTCTACCTCAAGGACGAGTCGACCCACCCCACCGGCAGTCTCAAGCACCGCCTCGCCCGCTCCCTCTTCCTCTACGGCCTGTGCAACGGCTGGATCCGGCCCGGCAAGCCCGTCATCGAGGCCTCCAGCGGCTCGACGGCCGTCTCCGAGGCGTACTTCGCGAAGCTGATCGGTGTGCCGTTCATCGCGGTGATGCCCCGTACGACGAGCGCCGAGAAGTGTCGCCTGATCGAGTTCCACGGCGGTCGGTGTCACTTCGTCGACGACTCCCGCACGATGTACGAGGAGTCCGCGGCGCTCGCCGAGCGGACCGGCGGGCACTACATGGACCAGTTCACCTACGCCGAGCGGGCCACCGACTGGCGGGGCAACAACAACATCGCCGAGTCGATGTACCAGCAGCTGAGGCTGGAGCGGTACCCCGAGCCGGCGTGGATCGTCGCCACCGCGGGCACCGGCGGCACGTCCGCGACGATCGCCCGCTACGTGCACTACATGCAGCACGACACGCGCATCTGCGTCGCCGACCCGGAGAACTCCTGCTTCTTCGACGGCTGGACGAAGAACGACCCCGACGCGACCTCCGACTGCGGTTCGCGCATCGAGGGCATCGGCAGACCCCGGATGGAGCCCAGCTTCGTGCCGGGCGCCATCGACCGGATGATGAAGGTCCCGGACGCCGCGAGCGTGGCCGCCGTCCGCGCCCTGGAAGGCGCCATCGGCCGCAAGGCGGGCGGCTCCACCGGCACGGGCCTGTGGAGCGCGCTGAAGATCGTCGCCGAAATGGTCGAGCAGGGCCGTACCGGCAGCGTCGTGACCCTCATCTGCGACCCGGGCGACCGCTACCTCGACAAGTACTACTCCGACGCCTGGCTGGCCGGACAGGGCCTGGACGTCGCGCCCTACGCCGCCGTTATCGACCGGTTCCTGGCGACGGGTGTCTGGCCGGAGTGAGCCGCAGGTCGAGGCGCCGCATCGCGTCGCGGAAGGACCTGCCCACGCCAGGGCGGGCCAGCCGCATCGCGAACAGGTACGGCGCCGTGCCGTCGACCGCCATCGTCCAGCGGACCCGGGTCCCCGAGCCGGCGGGGGACAGGACCCAGTCCTCCACCATGGCGCTGACGCCCGGGGCGTTGGTCTCGTCGATGCGGTACGCGTAGCGGGTGTCCGGGTCCTGGGCGAGGATCGTCTCCCGGAACGTCACCCCACCCCGCAGCCGGACCGTGCGACCCGTGCCGCCGCCGGTCGGGGCCGCGGAGGCGACCGCCCTGAACCAGGAGGGCATGGAGCCCAGTTCCACCGCGAGCGAGCGGAACACGGCGGAGGGCGGCGCCGCCACCTCGGCCGTGAACACCAGCCGTACCGGCGCGGTGGCGGCGAAGTCGAGCTCCACGAGGCTGAGTCGGCGATCCATGGACCGTCCCTCCCGAGGCGCGGATCTGAGGTCCGCACACCCTAGCTGACGTATCGTCAGTTGCCCAGGAGTCCGTCCAGAGCCCGGCCGAACACCCTCCGCCCGGCCAGCGCCAGTACGGGATCGAGCGCGCCGGGGACCCCACGGAGGCGCAACTCCTCGACCCATACGGCGCGGGCGCCGCCACCAGGGGTCTCGTACACCTCGATCTCCGCCCGACCGAGCACCACGCGCCCCCGCTTCTCCAGTCGGTACCTACCCGGCCGTCCGGGTCCGGGGGGCTCCCAGGCCACCACCTCCATCGGGTCGTCGAAGGAGAGACGCCCGACGCCGGTACGGGCCACGAACCGCGTCCCCACCCCCGTCGGCCCGGGGGAGAGCACCCGGCTCCGGGTGAGCGGAACCAGCCGGCCATGCGCGGCGAAGTCGGTCAGCCGCCGCCACACCTCCTCCACCGGCAGCTCCGAGAGGCGCTCGACGCGGAAGAGGCTCACCCCTCGTCGCCCGCCTCGTCCCGGCCCCGGTCCCCGTCCTCGTCGGTGTCCTCGCCGGCCACCACCAGGTCCGGCAGGTGCTCCGCCATGTCCGCCCGGGTCTGCCGCGACAGACCCGCGTCCGTCACCAGCGTGCCCACCTCGTCGAGCCGAGCGAACGAACTCAGGCCCACCGTCCCCCACTTCGTGTGGTCCGCGACCACCATCACCCTGCGGGCCGAGCGCATCAGACGCCGGTTCGTCTCCGCCTCCGCGAGATTCGGCGTCGAGAGCCCCGCCTCCACCGAGATGCCGTGCACCCCCAGGAACAGCACATCGAAGTGGAGCGAACGGATCGCCTGGTCGGCCACCGGCCCCACCAGCGCGTCCGAAGGGGTCCGCACCCCGCCCGTGAGCACGACCGTCGCCGCGCCCGGCCGCGTCCCCTCGCCCGCCGTGCCGGCCTGCTGCGCCGTGTGGAAGACATCGGCGACCCGGACCGAGTTGGTCACGACCGTCAGATCCGGCACGTCGAGGAGGTGCTGGGCCAGGGCGTACGTCGTCGTACCGCCCGACAGCGCGATCGCCGAACCCGGCGCCACCATCCGGGCCGCCGTCCGGGCGATCTCCTCCTTCGCGCTCAGCTCGAGCGCCGACTTGGCCTCGAATCCGGGCTCGTGCGAACTGGTCTCGACCAACGGCACCGCTCCGCCGTGCACCTTCTCGACGACTCCCTGACGTGCCAGCGCGTCCAGGTCCCGGCGGATCGTCATGTCCGAGACGTTGAGCCGCCGCGTCAGCTCGTTGACGCGGACACCACCGCGCCGCCGCACCTCGTCCAGAATGAGTGCGCGCCGCTGCTCAGCGAGAAGATTCTGATGGTCGCTCACCACAGGGGCCGATCCTTCCGAAGGGAACTGGGGGAATGGAGGGCGGATTCCGTGAGAGCCCGTGCACCGGCGCACGGCCTTCCGCGATCCTGATTGCCTGCCGTCGAATCCTCCCACCCAGAGAGTGAGACACCGAAGTGCCCCCTGCCACACCCGCCCCGAAGAGCGGTGGCGCGGCGCTCGAGCTTCTCGTCCACGGCGTGGGCGGAGCCACCCCTCAGGACATGCTGGGCGATCCGCGCACGGTACGGGTCACCGGCGACACGACCGCCGCGGTGCACCGCCGTACCGACGACGCCGACGCCGAGAACCACCCCGAGCGCTACGCCGAACGGCCGGTTCCGGAGGCGTACGTCTGGTCCAACCTCACCTCCGGCAACGGCGCCCGCGCCCTGTGGCTGCTGCTCCTGCCCTTCATGGTCGCCAACCTCGCCCACTGGATGCGCCCGCCGGCGAAGGGACACCCCCGGCTGGTCAGGGCGTACGGCATGCTGGTGCGGCTCGTGGCGCTCACCCTCACGGTGCTGCTCACGGCCGCCGCCTGCGAGGTCGCGCTCGATCTGACGGCCTGGCAGTGCGCGGGCTCGGCCGTCTGCGCGCAGGACCGTTCATGGCTCGGCTTCCTCTCGGCCGAGCGGGGCGGCTGGTGGTCGCAGCCGGGCCGCAGGCTCGCGCTCGCCGCCGTGATCCCGGCGGCGCTGGTCGGGTTGCTCTGGTACCTCTCCAACCGGACATGGAGCGCGTACGAAGCCCAGCGCCCGCCCACCGGCTACGACGAGGACGCCTACGCGGACCCGGCCGAGGAGACCCGGGGCGAAGCCGACCCCGCCGAAGCCGAGCACGCCGAGCCCGAGCACGCCGAAACCGAGGCCGAGGCCCCGGACGCCGGAAACCCCGCCGCCGACATGCGCCCCGCCCTCGGACGGCCCGGCTTCTGGTTCGGCCGGCGCCTCGTCGCGCGGCTCCGCGCCGCCCACACCGCCGCCGGGTTCCTGACCGTCGCCGCCGCCGTCACCGGAGCGGCCGCCCGCCACGACCGTGAGGCCTCCGGCGTCCTGCTCGACGCCCTCGGCCGGTCCCTCCAGACGGCCTACGTCGTCCTCGCCGCCGTCGTCCTCTGGGTCGTCTGCCGCCGCGGCCGCAGCGAGAAGCGCCTCGACCTGCGCCTCGAACGGGCCCTGGTCTCCTGGCTCCCCTGCACGTCCCTGATGCTGCTCGCCCTCGCCGTCCTGCACGCCGGCTGGTCCCGCCCCGGCTGGCGCTCCGGCGGCACGCTGCCCGGCAACGCCACCTTCGGTGTCCTGACGCTCGCCCAAGGCGGCCTCGTCGTCGCCCTCGGCGGGGTCGCCCTCCTCCTGCACCGCCGCCGCCACGATCCCCGCACCGCCCTGCACGGCCTCGGCGGCCCCGCGGTCGCCATGCTCGCCTGCGCGCTGGGCGGCGTGATGTCCGGCGGCGTGGCCCAGCGCGTCGCCGACTGGCTGGACGGGCGGCCCACACCCGGTATGGGCGCGGGCTCGACCGTCGCCCCGCCCGTGCTGCTCAGCTGGCAGGCGTCCGTCATCCCCGTCCTGCTCCTGCTGCTCCTCGCCCCCGCCGCCCTCCTCGTCGTACGGACCGCCCGCTCCGCACGCCGTCTCGGACCCGCCGTCGAGGCCGACTACGGTACGCAGGACCCGGACCCCGTCCGTACGGGACGGATCGCCGCCACCCGCGCCACCGCCTCCCTCACCGACGCCGCCCCCGCGCTCGTCGGCACGGTGTCCGGCGCCACCCTGCTGCTCGGCGCGGGCTCCGTGGCGGGAGCGTGGGCCAGTGGCAACGTCCCCGGCCGGGCGTTCGACGGCGCCCATCCCGCCCTCGCGTCCGCCGCCGCCACCGCCCAGGCCCTCGGTTCCTGGATGATCGGCTTCGGCTTCCTGCTCTTCGTCACCTGGGGCCGCCGCGCGTACAAGGACGCGTCCGCCCGCCGTACGATCGGCATCCTCTGGGACGTCGGCACCTTCTGGCCGCGCGCCGCGCACCCCTTCGCCCCGCCCTGTTACGCCGAACGGGCGGTCCCGGACCTCACCTGGCGCATGAGCTCCTGGACCCGGCACACCGGCGGCCGGCTCGTCATCTCCGGCCACTCGCAGGGCAGTGTCCTCGCCGCGGCCGCCGTCTGGCAGCTGCCGCCGGCGACCCGGAGCCGCGTCGCGCTGCTGACGTACGGATCTCCGCTGGAGCGGCTGTACGGGCGCTGGTTCCCCGCCTACTTCGGCCCCGGACCGCTGCGCGCCCTCTACGGAACGATCCACTGCTGGAGCAATCTCTACCGGGCCACCGACCCCATAGGCGGGCCCGTACGGGTGCCCGCCTCCGGGGAGAAGCCGGCCGTCGACAGCGCCGTGCTCCTCGACCCGGTCGCCTACGGCCGAACCCCCGCACACCCGCTGCCCGAACCGATTCTGGGCCACTCCGACTACCAGGCCGATCCCGCCTTCGCCGCCGAACGGTCCGTACTCCTCGACCGGTTGCCGCCCGCCCTGCCGCGCCAGCGTGACGGTGACGGTGATGGTGACGAACGAGGCGGCGCGAACGAGCGGGCGGATCAGGGGAGTTCGGGCAGGTCCTCCGGATAGAGGAGCGTCAGGTCGTCCGTGTTCGCGTCGGCGAGCGCGGCGACCCGGCCCGCGTGCCGCTCCACCATCGACTCGAACGTCTGGCGAGCCGTACGGCCGTTGCCGAACGCCGGTCCCTTGGGCAGCTCGGTGAAGTACTTCCGCAGCGCCTCGTCCGTGCCGTCGGCGAGCCGGTACTCGTGCTCGTCCGCCTGCTGCCCCACGATCCGCAGCAGCTCGTCCGGCACGTAGTCGCTGAAGGTGATGGTCCGTGAGAAACGGGACGCCACGCCGGGGTTGACCGTCAGGAAGCGTTCCATCTCCGCCGTGTACCCGGCGACGATCACCACCACCGCGTCCCGGTGGTCCTCCATCAGCTTCACCAGCGTGTCGATCGCCTCACGCCCGAAGTCCCGGCCGGAGTCCTCCGGCGACAGCGCGTACGCCTCGTCGACGAAGAGCACCCCGCCTCGCGCCCGGTCGAACGCCTCCTGCGTACGGATCGCGGTCGAGCCGATGTGCTCGCCGACCAGGTCGACCCGGGAGACCTCGACCAGATGGCCCCGCTCCAGGACGCCGAGCGAGGCGAGGATCTCGCCGTACAGCCGGGCCACCGTCGTCTTTCCCGTGCCCGGATTGCCGGTGAAGACCAGATGGCGGCGTACCGAGGCCGCCTTGAGGCCCGCCTCCTGCCGTCTGCGGCCGACCTCGATCATGTTGGTGAGCGTCCGCACCTCGTGCTTGACGCTCTCCAGGCCCACCAGCGCGTCCAGTTCGCCGAGCACGTCCTGCGAGGAGCGCGACTCGGGAGCCGGCTCGGGGGCGGGGGCGACCGGCGGGACGACGGAGGAGCGCGGCGCGGGAACCGTACCGAGCAGCCCACCCGACTGCGTCGCCGTCAGTACGGCGCCGGTGCCGGCGGCCGGCGGCGTACGCACCGCGCTCTCGTCGCTCGTGCAGTCCTCCGCGACCGGGCCGTCCTCCGGGAACTCGTACCCGCCGCGCGCACACCGCTCCGTACGGCACTTGCGCAGCGTCGTGCGGCAGCCGTCCATCACATGGAAGCCGTAGCCGCCGCTCCCGGTCACCCGGCAGCCGTGGAAGGAGCCCCGCCCCTCCGCGGACACGTAGAACCCGGCCTCGGCGGGCGAGGTGACCGTGCACCGCTCGATCGTCGGGTCGGCGCCCTTGGTGACGATCACGCCGGTCTGCACGGCGTCGATCGTGCATCCCCCGAGCGTCCCGCCGCTGCCGTGGTCCCGGAACCAGGCGCCGGTGGACGCCTCGCGGATGCGGCAGTCGTCGAGCTGCGCGGTCGCGCCGTCGCTGACCGACACCGCCGTGTTCCGCACCTGCGACAGATCGCTGTCGACGACATCGACGCGCGAGCCGCGATCGAGCACGAAGAGCGCGTCCGGCACGTCGTGCACCCGGCACGCGTCGAGGACGGCGGTGGCGCCGTCGCTGATCCAGACCGCCGGATAGTCGCCCGTACTGTCGTGGATCTCGCACTGGTTGGCGTCCACGCGCGTGCCCGGGTCCCACACCGAGAGCCCGTTGCGGCCGAAGCGGCGCACCGTCGAGCGAGTCAGCGTCAGCACCGAGCGCGAACGCAGATCGACCGCGTTCTCCGGGATGTCGTGGATGTCGCAGTCGGAGAGGGTGAGCACCGCGTCGGTGTCGAGCGTGATGCCGTCGGCCGAGGTCCGGTGCACCGAGGAGTCGGTGAGGTGCGCGGTGGCACGCGACGCGATCTGGAGACCGGTGCCCTTGATCTCGTACACCTCGCAGCCGATGCCCTCCAGGCCGCTGCCCTCGCCGGTCACGGAGATCCCGGCGCCGGAGGCGTGATGGACCCGGCAGCGCTCCAGGCGCGGATGGGCGCCGCCGCGCACCGAGACGCCGGACTGGCCGGCCGCCACGATCTCGCACTCCTCGAACACCCCGCCCGCGCCGTCGAGTACGGCGATGCCGACGCCCGCCGGATTGTCGACGGTGCAGCGGCGGACGGTGGGGCGGGCCGCGCCCCGGACCTCCAGGCCGGCGGCCGAGCGGGTCACGATCCGCAGATCGAGCAGCTCGGGGGTGCCGTCCTCGACGAGCAGCGCCGGTGCGGCGGAGTCCTGCCCCTCCACGTGCAGATCCTGGACGGTCGCCGAGGCCCGTACGGTCAGCGGCACGCCGTCCACGGGCGCGATCCGGACGGAGCCGATCCCGCCCTCGGGACCCCGCAGCGTGACCGCCCGTTGGATGACGAGGTTCTCCCGGTACGTGCCGGGCGCGACGGTGAGGACGTCGCCGTCCCCGGCCGCCTCCAGGGCTGCGGCGAGGGAGGCGTACTCGCCCGTGCGGCGCCGCCACCGCGATGTGCCGGTGTGCGTCACCTGGACCGTGCCCTGTGCCATGGGTGTGTTCTGCCCCCGCCTCATGCGTGCTGCTGATCCGATGCCCCACCGTAGCGCGCGCGGCGCCGCCGGGTTGACGGGTCAGCTGCCCGCGCCCGTACGGCCCCAGTCGGGACCGGCCTTGGCCCATGCGCGGTCGAGACGCTCGTACCGCCGGTGCGTGAGCCGGCGTACGACCAGTCTCCTCGCCGCCTCCACGAAGACCGCGGCCAGGGTCGCCGCGAGCAGCCCCACGATGATCGCGTGGGAGCGTGCGGTCTCCGGGAGCATCGGAGCGGTCGCCGGGCGCCCGTCGCGGTGGGTCCACAGCCGGAAGGTGTCGCCCGGATCGGACAGTTCACGTCGGGTGGCCACCGTGCCCGTACGGGACGTTCCGTCCGGGGCGGTCCAGGTCGCCACGACGGCGCGGCGGGCGGGCTGCTCCCCCGCGGACTCGGGGTTCTGCATGCCCGGGGACGGGGTGTCGGCGAGCCGGATCACCCGGGCCGTCGTCGCCGCCCGTTGCCGGTTCTGGGCCTGGACCGCGCGCTGGAGGGAGTCGTCGGTGCGCGAGCCGGAGATCCAGCCCGCGGCCGGGACGGCGAGGACGAGGAGCACGACCGCGGCGAGCGCGACCCATGCCTCGATCAGGTCCGTGGTCCGGCGCAGGGGGTTGTGCCGCCAGCGCCAGACTCCGATGGCTGCGCGCACGCCACACCCCCTCGTCGTTCCCGCTCTCTCAACGAGTCTGCCCCGGGGGCGGGTTCCCCGCCTGCCGGGACGCGGAAGTGTGACGCGATCGCTCGTGAGTGCGTGTCCGTGACGCTGCGTGCGGATGATGGCGGGGGTGGGCGCGTGCGGTCAGTCGAGGATCTTGACCTCGTCGCCGACGCGGATCGTGCCGGGGTGCTCCGGTACCAGGTTCTGGCCGAAGATCAGCTTGCTTCCCTGCCTGCGGTGCTCGGCGAGCGTATGCAGGGGCTCCTTGCCGCGCTCGCCGGTGAGCTGGTCGGTCGTGGTCACGACGCAGCGGCCGGAGGACTTCGCCGCCCGGAACATGACCTCGCCGATGGCGAGCCGGCTCCAGCCGTCCTCGGCCCAGGGCGCGGTCCCCTCGATGACGACGTTCGGGCGGAAGCGGTTCATCGGCAGCGGGCCCTCGTCGGCGTGATCCCCCTGGGCGATCAGCGAGTTGAGGGCGTCGAGGGAAGAGGTGGTGGTGGCCAGGAGCGGATAGCCGTCCGCGAAGCTCACCGTCTCGCCGGGCAGGGCGTAGGTCGGATCGATCGGACGCCGGCGCGCCGGGTCGTCCATGTGGACGAGCCGGACCTCCGTCTCCAGGAACGCGCTGAACCAGGCGTCGGCCGCCGGTCCGGCCGGGACCGCCTCCACCGGAGTGTCGAAGACGTCCACCCGGATCGTGGCCGACGGCCGTGGCACCTCGATCGACAGCGCGGGCAGGCCGGGCGCGGACACCCTGATGCCGGCGCCGGGCAGCGACTCCGCCGAGGCCAACGTCATCCGCGCATGGCGGCGTTGGGTCACGACCTTGCCCGACGCGTCCACGACGGTCCAGCGGCGGTCACCGGCCAGTCCCCATGGCTCGACCTCCGCCTCGGCGGGCGCGTACCCGCGCAGCGCCTTGACCGGGTGGATGTGGACGGAGCGCAGGCGAGGATTCGGCATACCGCCATCCTGCCAGCCGCTCCGCGCACGCGTCTGTCAGTACCCCTGGCCCTGGTAGGGGCGGTTGTAGGGGTCCTGGTACGGAGCGGGGGCCGGGGCGGGCCGAGCGGCCGCCGGGCGCATCGCCTCGTACCCCGTGGACATCGGCCGCTGCGGCTGCGGCTGCTGCATCCCCGGGTATCCGCGCGGCGCGGCGGGCTGCTGAGGGATGTACGGCGCCGGAGCGTGCTGCAGCGGCACGGGGGCCATCTGCGGCGTCGGCTGCGGGTAGCCGTACGAGCCACCGCCTCCGTAGGAGGGGGCGGGGCTGGGTGCCGCCGGGAGGGCGGGCAGAGCCGCGGGCAACGCCGGCAGGTAGCTGTTGCCGGTGTCGTACGCGGCAGGCACTCGGATCGGGGCGATCTGAGGCGTGCCCCGCTCCGCGACCAGGGAGTCGTAGATCGGGGTGTCGGGGAACGACGGCGCGGTGTAGTAACCGCCTCCGTAGGTGGAGCGGGGGGAGGTCATGGCCATAAGTTAAGCCCACGATGTGCTGGTTGGGGAGCCCGATAAGAGGGTTGTTTGACGGGTTCTGAGTGACTGTCGATCCACAATGCGAGCGAACGTGACAAAAACGGTCGCGCTCAGAAGCCCCGATCGGCCGTCGATCTTGAAAAGGCGAGCTGAGGAGGGGGTTACCCGCGGGTCGCCCGACGCGGCCGCCGTGTCCGGCATTAGCTTGACGTAAAGAAATCTTGATACGCGGAAGCCGGGTTGGGGGGCGAGCATGTTCATGCTTAAAGGGGCCAATGTTCCGGTGTCGGCGCGCGGCGTGCGCGTGGAATTGGGCTGGCGTTCAGGGAACGGAGTGCCGGACGTAGATGCGTCGGCGCTACTCCTTGTGTCGGGGAAAGTGCGCTCCGACGCCGACTTCGTTTTCTACAACCGGCCGACGCACGCCTCGGGGGCGGTACGGCACGCGGGCAAGTCCTCGGCGGAGGGTGCCGACGGCCTCGTCACGGATGTGCTCGTCGTCGACCTGGACGGCGTGGAGCCGGAGGTCGAGCGGATCGTCGTCGCGGCCTCGGCGGACGGCGGCGACTTCGGACGTGTGCCTGGACTGTTCGTCCGGGTCCTGGACGCGGACGGAGGAGCGGAGCTGGCCCGTTACGACAGCGCGGACGCGACCGTCGAGACCGCCTTCGTGCTCGGGGACCTCTACCGCCGCGACGGCGGCTGGAAGTTCCGGGCGGTGGGGCAGGGCTACGACTCCGGCCTCGCGGGGCTCGCCACGGACTACGGCATATCCGTCGAGGAGCCGGAGGCCGACGAGCCCGTCGGCGGGTCACCGGCGGCCGTGGTCACGGCACCGGCCGTCGAGCCGCCCGCGGCGCCCGCACCCGTCGCCGCCGGGCAGCCCGTGCGGCTCACCAAGGTCACCCTCACGAAGGAGTCCCCGACGGTCTCCCTCACCAAGGACGTCGGCACGACCGGTGGCGTGATGCGGGTGAACCTCAACTGGGAGCTGCGCGCGGAGAAGACGGACGACGCCCCCGCCAGACGCTGGGGCCTCGGCCGCCGTCGGGGTGCGGGGACGGCACAGGCCGCGGGCGGTCTCGATCTCGACCTGTGCGTCCTCTACGAGTTGGCGGACGGCAGGAAGGGTGTGGTGCAGGCCCTCGAGGGCTTCGGCGCGCTGCACGAGCCGCCGTACATCCAGCTCGACGCGGACGACCGCACGGGCGCCCGCGCCGAGGGCGAGAACCTCACCGTGAACCTCGACCACAAGGACCAGTTCCGCCGGCTCCTCTTCTTCGTCGTCATCTATCAGGGCGCGAGCGACTTCGCCGGTCTGCACGCGACCGTGACCCTCCAGCCGTCCGGCGGCGCCCCCGTCGAGTTCTCGCTCGACGAGTGCACCGTCCCGGCGCGGACGTGCGCGCTCGCGCTCATCACCCAGGAGGACGGAGACCTCGTCGTACGGCGCGAGGCCAGGTTCCTCGTGCACGAGCCCGGGATCTCCATGCAGCAGACGGCCGACGAGGCGTACGGCTGGGGACTCACCTGGACCCCCGCCGTCAAGTGAGCCGCCCGCGTCCGGCGCGTCAGCGGTCCGGCGCGGCCTCGGGGCGGGCATAGGTCCGCCCCTTCCAGGCGGCGCCCCTGCCCCGATAGTGCTGCACCGCCGAATCCACCGTCATGAAGAGGTAGAGCAGGGCGGTGAGGGGAAGGGTGGGCGCGAGCCAGAGGGGCTGCCGGTAGTAGCGGAGCATGGGGAGGTAAGTCCCCGCCATCACCGCCCACGCGATCCCGCCCGCCCACCCGGCGACCGCGTCCCCGCCGAACAGGCCGACCGCGAGGGAGACCGGGGGAACGAGATAGACGACCGCGAGCCCGGCGACCGTCCCCGCGAGCACGAGGGGGTTGTGCCGGAGCTGGGCGTACGCGCTGCGCGAGACCATCCGCCAGAGGTCGGAGAGGTGCGGATAGGGGCGGACGGAGTCCACCCGCTCGGCCAGCCCCAGCCAGATCCGGCCACCTGCCCGCCGTACCGCACGGGCCAGGGACACGTCGTCGATCACGGCCTGCCGGATGGACTCGGGCACCCGTGCCCGCTCGGCCGTCTCGGTGCGCAGGAGCACACAGCCTCCGGCCGCGGCGGTCGCGCGCGGTCGGTGGCGGCGGTTGATCCAGCGGAAGGGATAGAGCTGGGCGAAGAAGTAGACGAAGGCGGGCACGACGAGCCGCTCCCAGACGCTTGCGACCCGCAGCCTGGCCATCTGGGACACCAGGTCCAGCTCGCACGCGAGCGCCGCCTCCACCAATCGGCGCAGACTGTCCGGCTCGTGAGCGATGTCCGCATCCGTCAGAAGCAGGAACTCCGGCCGGCAGGGCCCGACGCCGCCGGAGGCCGCACGGAGGCCCTCGCGACGGACGGACTCCGCGTGGAGAGGTCCCCCGCCGCGCGGATCGGGGCCCCGGGTGCGGGCCAGGGTGATGCCGTGGCGCAGGGCCCAGAGCTTGCCCGTCCAGCCCGGCTCGGGCTCGCCCGGGGACGTGACCGTCAGCGGCAGCCCGCCGTACCGCTGGGCCAGCTCCTCGGCCAGCTTCCCGGTGCCGTCCGTACTGCCGTCGTCCACGAGCAGGACCTCCGCCTCGCCCGGATAGTCCTGGGCGAGGAGCGACGGCAGGCTCAGCGGCAGCACCTCCGCCTCGTCCCGCGCCGGTACGACGACGGCGACCCGAGGCCACGCCTCCGGCTCCACGCGCGCGTGGCCGGACGGCGACGGCAGGCGCTGATCGGTACGCCAGAAGAAACCCTGACCCAGCAGCAGCCACCCCCAGGCGGCCAGCGAACCCATGGCGATCCAGGCAATGGCGCTCATTCGCCGCAGTCTGCCCCAGATCGGCGGAGACGCAAGGGTGGTCGGCTAGGGTGATCGGGTGAAGATCGCGCTCATGGACTCCGGAATCGGCCTGCTCCCGGCAGCGGCCGCGGTTCGCCGACTGCGGCCGGACGCGGATCTGGTCCTCTCCAGCGACCCCGACGGCATGCCCTGGGGCCCGCGTACCCCCGAGGACCTCACCGAGCGCGCGCTGGCCGTCGCCCGGGCGGCCGCGGCCCTGGAGCCCGACGCGCTGATCGTCGGCTGCAACACCGCCACCGTGCACGCCCTCCCCGCGCTGCGAGCCGCGCTGGAACCCCGTATCCCGGTCATCGGCACCGTGCCCGCGATCAAGCCGGCCGCCTCGGGCGGCGGCAAGGTCGCCATCTGGGCGACCCCGGCCACCACCGGAAGCCCGTACCAGCGCGGGCTGATCCGTGACTTCGCCGACGGCGCCGAGGTCACCGAGGTGCCCTGCCCCGGGCTCGCCGACGCCGTGGAGCACGCGGACGCCGACGCCGTGCAGCGGGCCGTGGAGGCAGCCGCGAAGCTCACCCCGCGCGATGTGCGCGCCGTGGTCCTCGGCTGCACCCACTACGAACTCGTC
Organism: Streptomyces sp. NPDC022552; assembly: GCF_055561875.1. Taxonomy (NCBI): domain Bacteria; kingdom Bacillati; phylum Actinomycetota; class Actinomycetes; order Kitasatosporales; family Streptomycetaceae; genus Streptomyces; species Streptomyces sp. NPDC022552. Next base: position 217,590 of record NZ_JBVHGJ010000004.1, on the reverse strand, counting down.
GCCGAACGGATCCGCGCGGCCGTGCAGTCCGCCGACCTGCCGCCGGTGGTTTTCCACGGCTCCGCAGGGGCAGTCGCAGCACAGGCGCTGCGCCGTATCGGTGCCGAGCCGAAGCCTGACGCGACCCCGTCCGGCGGCCTGACCGTACTGCTCAGCGGCCGGACCGGGGAACTGACGGCCGCTGCCCTGAAGTACGCCGAAGGGCGCCTTCTCCGGGCCGCGGCCGCCGCGCGCTGACGGGCCCCCGGGGGGCGGTGTCCAAGAGGCGCCGCACGAGCGGATCGTGAGTAGGCTTCGACGCATGAGGGACGAATCCCGGCATCCACGGCATCCCCGGCAACCGCGGCCCCTGGGCAAGGACGCCCCGGTGCCGAAGGTGTGGATCGGTCGCGCCACCAACCGTATGCAGTGGGTCGCGGCCGTCGCCGGCGCCGCCTGTATGGCCCTGGGCATCACCCTGGCGGTCGACTCGGCGTGGACCTCCGGGATCGCCGCACTGCTCATGGCCGTGATCGGCTGTGTGGCGGCGGGCCTGCTCGTGCTCTTCGGCACGCTCGCCTTCGTCCACGTCGAGGTGAAGGTGGACGACGAGGCCATGGAGGTCCGCTGCGGCCACATCGGTGTTCCGCGCCGTCGCATCCTCCTCGCCCATGTCGTCGGTGCCGACTACATCCCGAGGGTCACCCCCCACGAGTGGGGCGGCTGGGGGTACCGCTGGCGGCCCGAGAAGGGCAAGGCGGTCATCGTCCGCCGGGGCGAGGCCCTGATCCTTCGGATGGACGACGGCCGTACGTTCACGGTCACCGTCGACGACGCCGAGCTCGGTGTACGGGTCATCCGTGACCGGCTCCGCCCGGGGACCCCGACCGAGCCGACGAGCGCCTGAGGCGTATCCGCCGGACGTCAGTCCGCCGGATACGCCGGACCCGCCGAATCCGCCGGGCCGGACTGTGCCGGGGCGGCGCGGGCGGTCGCCAGGCCGGCGAGGAGTCCCGCGCCCGCCGTCACCGGGGTGAAGCTCAGCGCGTTGCCGACCGTGGCCAGGGCGGCCAGAGCCGTCAGGCCGGCACCGGCCGTGAGAACGACCGCCGTGGTGCGGGGCGAGGACCACAGGCCCCAGAGCAGCCAGCCGTACGCCGCGCCCAGGAGGACCACCCCCGGCACCCCCTGCTCCGCCGCCTGCTGGAGCGCGGCCGAATGGGGCTTGCCGTCGGAGGAGAACGTCTCCCTGGCCGTCGGGCTCAGCGCGCCGAACCGGTCCGGACCCACCCCCAGTACGGGGCTCTCCTTCGTGAGCGCGACCGCGTCCTGCCACAACAGCACCCGGTGCGGGGTCAGCCGGCTCTCCAGCGAGGACGCGAGCCCCTCGGGCAGCCTCTCCTCCGCCACGGCCCACGAGGCCCCGACGACCAGACCGGTCGCCAGGGCGAGCCCCACGAGCCCGAGGAGCCTGCGCCGCATCCGAACCGCCGCGAGCGAGCAGAGCAGTATGCCGATCGAGGCCACGAATCCGGCCACCGAGCCCAGCACCAGCGCCGACCCCGCCACGGCCAGGGCGAGGGCCCGGAGCGCGAACCGGCCGGAGCTCGACCTCGCCGCCGAAGCCGCACAGCAGGCCGCGCCGGCGGCGAGCACGAGCAGGGCCACGGCCGCTCCCGTATGACCGGGAGGTACGGAGCCGAAGGGCGTGGCGCCCGGGATGCCGGGCCCGGAGGTCAGCGCCAGGCCGAGAGCGGCGAGGGAGGTCACCGCGGCGGCGGACACCGGAAGCAGCGTGCCGGAGATCCGGCCGCAGGCGTACCCGGCGGTGAGCGCGAAGACGGCGAGGAGGACGCCCTCGGGGCGCGCGTCCCGCCCTGTCGCGCTGACGAGCGACCAGAGCACGCAGGCGCCGAGGACCAGCACGCCGGCCACGTCCGCGGCGCGGCCGCGCTCGCGCACGACGGCCACCTGAGCCGCAGATGCAGCCATCCCCGTGGACCCCCCGCTCCGTCTGGCGGACACGCTAACGGTGGGGCCGGGATTTGGGGAGCGAATGCGCAGAAACGTTGCGGCACGAGTGAAGAAAGGGTGAGGGCCACCCTTGCCCGTAGCCCCACACAGGCCTGACCGGTCCCTCGGCCGGGACGTCCGGGACCGCGCGCCGGGCCGCGCGGGCCGCCGACCGGCATGCTGGGGGCGTGGGTGTGCGCCGTAGACTCCGCGACGTGAGCACCACCATGACGCCCGTCGACGCCTCCGGTCCCGCCGCCACCCCCGAGACCGGTCCCGCCCGGCTGCGACGCCTGGTGCGGCCCGGCGCGGCCGTGCTGGCCGGGGTCCTGCTCTTTCTGAGCTTCCCGCCCCGCCCGCTGTGGTGGCTCGCGCTGCCGGGATTCGCCCTCCTCGGCTGGGCTCTGCGCGGCCGTCGGGCGCGCGCGGGGTTCGGCCTCGGGTACCTCGCCGGGCTCGGCTTCCTGCTGCCGCTGCTGATCTGGACCGGAGCCGAGGTCGGCAGGTTCCCGTGGATCGCGCTCTCGGCCGTCGAGGCGCTCTTCGTCGCCGCCGCCGGACTCGGGATCGCTGCCGTCTCCCGGCTCCCCGGCTGGCCGGTGTTCGCCGCGGCCGTGTGGATCCTCGCCGAGGCGGCACGCGCGCGTGTCCCGTTCGGCGGCTTCCCGTGGGGCAAGATCGCCTTCGGCCAGGCCGACGGCGTCTTCCTGCCCCTCGCGGCGGTCGGCGGCACCCCCGTGCTCGGCTTCGCCGTCGCCCTCTGCGGCTTCGGACTGTACGAGGTGATCCGCCAGGTCCGCGCCTACCGCGCGACCGGCACCGTCCCCCGCGGCCCGCTCGCCGCGGCGGCCCTCACCGTCCTCGTCCCGGTCACCGGCGCCCTCGCCGCACTGCCGCTCGTCGACGACTCCGCCGAGGACGGCACGGCCACCGTCGCCGCCGTCCAGGGAAACGTTCCGCGTCTCGGACTCGACTTCAACGCGCAGCGGCGGGCGGTCCTCGACAACCACGTCGCCCGTACCGAGGAGCTCGCGGAGGCCGTCGAGCGGAAGGAGGAGCCGCAGCCGGACTTCGTCCTCTGGCCGGAGAACTCCTCCGACATCGATCCGTACGCGAATCCCGATGCCGCGGACGCCATCGACCAGGCCGTGAAGAAGATCGGCGCCCCGACCGTGATCGGCGCCGTCGTCGCGCCCCCGACGGGCAAACTGCGCAACACCCTCATCGAGTGGGACCCGCGGAAGGGCCCCGTCACCACCTACGACAAGCGGCACGTCCAGCCGTTCGGCGAGTACATCCCGATGCGGTCCTTCGTAAGGATCTTCAACAGCAACGTGGACCGTGTCAGCCGTGACTTCGGCCCCGGGAACAAGATCGGCGTCTTCGACCTCGCCGGTACGAAGGTCGGACTCGCCACCTGCTACGAGGCGGCCTTCGACTGGGCCGTGCGCGACACCGTCACCCACGGCGCCCAGCTGATCTCGGTCCCGAGCAACAACGCCACCTTCGGCCGCAGCGAGATGACGTACCAGCAGCTCGCGATGTCGCGGGTCCGGGCGGTCGAGCACAGCCGCGCCGTCGTCGTGCCGGTCACCAGCGGCGTCAGCGCGATCATCGCGCCGGACGGCCGGATCGTTGAGCAGACACAGATGTTCACCCCGGACGTCCTGGTCGAGCAGGTGCCGCTGCGCTCCTCCCTGACCCCCGCGACGCGGATGGGCACGCTGCCCGAGGCGCTCCTGGTGGCCGTGGCGGCGGCCGGACTCGGCTGGTCGCTGCTGCGCTCGGTCCGCGCCCGCCGGAACCGCGACGCCTGAGCGGACGGCCGCTGCGCCGGCAGCCCGGGCTGCCCGGCGGCCGAGAGAGCTTGATCCACCGGGACGTAGGGTCGGCCCATGGGTACTCCTGACTTCATCCGCGAGCTCCGGGCCGGCATCGGCCACCAGCTGCTCTTCCTCCCGGGCGCGAGCGCCGTCGTCTTCGACGACCAGGGCCGCGTCCTGCTCGGCAGACGCGCCGACAACGGCCTCTGGTCCGTCATCGGCGGCATCGTCGAACCCGGGGAGCAGCCGGCCGCCTGCGCCGTACGCGAGGTGTACGAGGAGACCGGGGTGCGCTGCGAGGTCGAGCGCGTCGTGATCGTCCAGACCCTGCGCAAGCCCGTCGTCTACCCCAACGGCGACCGGTGCCAGTTCATGGACGTCTCGTTCCGCTGCCGCGCGGTCGGCGGCGAGGCCCGGGTCAACGACGAGGAGTCGACGGACGTCGCCTGGTTCGACGTGGACGACCTGCCGGCGATGAAGCGGTTCTCGCACTTCCGGATCGAACAGGCGCTCGCCGACGAACCCACATGGTTCGACCCCATGCCCAGCAGCTGAAGTGTGGGTTCGGAACACATCGGTTGAGGCTGAGGCGCTTCATAGGGTGCGGAGCATGAGCGCCCCCACCACATCAGGGCCCGTACCGGCACAGGTACCGGCACCACCTGTCCAGGCTCCCGCGCAGAGCCCCGCAGCGGCCCCCGCGCCCGGCGCCGTGCTGCTCGACCTCGCCGGCCGCACGGCGCTGGTCACCGGTGCGGCCGGAGGCATCGGCCGGGCGTGCGCGCTCCGGCTCGCCGCGGCGGGGGCCCGGGTGAGAGCTGTCGACCGGGCGGCCGACGGACTGGAGGCGCTCGCCGAGGCGGCGGACGGGCTGCCGGGCGCGGTCGAGCCGCAGACCCTGGACCTCACGGACCTCGACGCCGCCGAGCAGGCGGCCGCCGGCGCCGACATCCTCGTCAACAACGCCGGAATCCAGCTCGTCCGCCCCATCGAGGAGTTCCCGCCGGACGTCTTCCACACGGTCCTCACCGTGATGCTGGAGGCGCCCTTCCGGCTGATCAGGGGCGCCCTGCCGCACATGTACGCCCAGGGCTGGGGCCGGATCGTCAACCTCTCCTCCGTCCACGGGCTGCGCGCCTCCGCCTTCAAGTCGGCCTATGTGTCCGCCAAGCACGGTCTCGAAGGGCTCTCCAAGACCGCCGCCCTCGAAGGCGCCCCGCACGGGGTGACCTCCAACTGCGTCAACCCCGGCTATGTGCGGACGCCTCTGGTCGAGCGGCAGATCACCGACCAGGCCACTGCCCACGGCATCCCGGCGGAGCGGGTCCTGACCGACGTCCTCCTCAAGGACTCGGCGCTGAAGCGGCTGATCGAGCCGGAGGAGGTCGCGGAAGCGGTTCTGTATCTCTGCACCCCGCAGGCGTCCTTCATCACCGGTACCTCCCTGACCCTCGACGGCGGCTGGACCGCGCACTGACGGTTTTCCACAGGGGTGGTGCTCCCACCCGTTCGGCAGGTATCCCTGTGTCCATGTCCCAAGAACAGGTCTCCTACCTGGAGCTCCTCGCACGAGGAGCCGCGGCGGAGGCGTACGACCGGCCCGTGCTGCTCGCCCGTGCGAGCGGCGCGGGCCCGGAGGCGTTGGCCGACCTGGAGCGGGCCAAGCGGCTCGCCCTGCGCGTCCGTGCCGAGCTGGAGGGGAGGCGGCGCCGCGAGGCGGAGCTCTCCGCCCTCTTCGAGACCGCCCACGACCTCGCGGGACTGCGCGACCTCGACGCGGTGCTCCGCGCCATCGTCCAGCGCGCCCGCTCCCTGCTCGGCACCGAGGTCGCCTACCTCAGCCTCAACGACCCGGGCGCCGGGGACACGTACATGCGCGTCACGGAAGGCTCGGTCTCGGCGCGCTTCCAGCAGGTCCGGCTCGGCATGGGCGAGGGGCTCGGCGGTCTCGTCGCCCAGACCGCCCGGCCGTACGTCACCGAGAACTACTTCGACGACCCCCGGTTCCAGCACACCGCCACCATCGACTCCGCCGTGCGCGACGAAGGCCTCGTCGCCATCCTCGGCGTACCGCTCAGCCTCGGCAGCCAGGTCATCGGCGTGCTGTTCGCGGCGGACCGGCGCGCCCGGGTCTTCGAGCGGGAACAGGTCGCGCTGCTCGGCTCCCTCGCCGCGCACGCCGCCGTCGCCATCGACACCGCCAACCTGCTCGCCGAGACCCGCTCGGCGCTGGCCGAGCTGGAGCGTGCCAACGACATCATCCGGGAGCACAGCGGCGTCATAGAGCGCGCCTCCGACGTCCACGACCGGCTCACCGAACTGGTCCTGCGCGGCGGCGGCGTCCATGACGTGGCCGAGGCCGTCTCCGAAGTCCTCGGCGGAAGAGTCGAGTTCACCGACACCGGCCTCGACCCCGCCCGGCACGCGGACGGCCACGCACTGCGTGAGGGCGACCGCTGGGTGGCCGCGGTGTCGGCCGGCGGCGAGTCCTTCGGCGCCCTCGTCCTGCACGGGCAGCCCGACCTCGACCCCGTCGACCAGCGCACCCTGGAGCGCGCCGCCCTGGTGACCTCGCTCCTGCTGCTCGCCCGCCGCTCGGCCGGAGAGGCCGAACAGCGGGTACGGGGCGAACTGCTCGACGACCTCCTCGACGCCCCCGACCGGGACCGCCGTCTGCTGCGCGAGCGCGCCGCGCGGCTCCGTACCGACGTCGACGCGCCCCATGTCGTGCTCGCCGCCCGGATCGACCGGGGCGGAGCCGGGGGAGAGGCGGACCACGCCGGAGTACGGGAGAGCGCGGACCGGCAGCGCCTCTGGTCGGCCGCCTCGCACCTGGCCGCCACCCGCCAGGGCCTCGCCTCCGCACGCGACGGCGGAACGGTCCTGCTGCTGCCGCTCGGGCCCGGCGAGGACGCCGCCGAACTGGCCCGGCAGACCGCCAAGCACCTCGGCGGCGCCGCGCGCGAGCCCGTCACGGTCGGCGCCTCCGCCCCCGTCGCCTCCCCGCTCGCCCAGCCCGGCCAGGTCGCCACCGCGTACGAGGAGGCCCGCCGTTGCCTGGACGCCCTGCGCCTGCTGAACCGCTCGGGCGAGGGCGCCGCGGCGGAGGACCTGGGCTTCCTGGGCCTGCTCCTCGCCGACACCCGGGACATCGAGGGCTTCGTCGACCGCACGATCGGCCAGGTCGTCGCGTACGACCGGCGCCGCGGCACGGATCTGGTGCGCACGATGGACGCCTACTTCGCGAGCGGCATGAGCCCGGCGCGGACCAAGGACGACCTCCACGTCCATGTGAACACCGTGGCGCAGCGCATCGAGCGGATCGGACGCCTGCTCGGACCCGACTGGCAGTCCCCGTCCCGCGCGCTGGAGATCCAACTGGCCCTCCGGCTGCACGCGATGGCGGCGGCCGTCGCCCGCTGACCACGTCGAAGGCGCCGGCCCCTTTCGGGACCGGCGCCTTCGACGTGTGGTGCGGCAGGGATCAGGCGTCGGCGCGCACGGGGGCCGGGGCCTGGGCGGCGTCCTCGGCGACCTCCGACAGATCGCGGTTGCGGGTCTCGCGGGCGCAGGCGATCGCGACGACCGTGAGAAGCGCGGCGGCGATCACATAGAGGGAGATCGGGGTGGAGGAGCCGTAGTCGGAGAGGAGCGCCGTCGCGATCAGCGGCGCGGGGGCACCGGCGGCGACCGAGGAGAACTGCGCGCCGATGGAGGCGCCCGAGTAGCGCATCCGGGTCGCGAACATCTCGGAGAAGAACGCGGCCTGTGGTGCGTACATCGCCCCGTGCAGGACCAGACCGACGGTGACGGCGAGGAGCAGCGCGCCGAAGGTCCCCGAGTCGATGAGCATGAAGAACGGGAACATCCAGGCGCCGACCCCGACGGCGCCGATCAGATAGACCGGCCGGCGGCCGATCCGGTCCGACAGCGCGCCCCAGGCGGGGATGACGGCGAAGTGGACGGCGGAGGCGATGAGGACGGCGTTGAGCGCGGTCTGCTTGGAGAGGCCGACCTGGGTCGTCGCGTAGACGAGGATGAACGCGGTGATCACGTAGTACGAGATGTTCTCGGCCATGCGGGCGCCCATCGCGATCAGCACGTCCCGCCAGTGGTGCTTCAACACGGCGACCAGCGGCATCTTCTCGACCTGAGCGGCCGATGCCTTGCGCTCCTCGGCGGCGGCCAGCGCCGCCTTGAAGACGGGCGACTCGTCGACGGAGAGTCGGATCCACAGACCCACGATCACCAGCACACCGGAGAGCAGGAACGGTATGCGCCAGCCCCATGCCAGGAACGCGGAGTCGGAGAGCAGCGCGGTCAGCGCGGACAGCACACCGGTCGCGAGCAGCTGCCCGGCGGGCGCCCCGGTCTGCGGCCACGAGGCCCAGAACCCGCGCCGCCGCGCGTCCCCGTGCTCGGAGACGAGGAGCACGGCCCCGCCCCACTCACCTCCGAGCGCGAAGCCCTGCACCAGGCGCAGCGCGGTGAGCAGCAGGGGAGCGGCGGACCCGACGGTCGCGTGCGTCGGCAGCAGACCGATCGCGAAGGTGGCCCCGCCCATCAGCAGCAGGCTGAGTACGAGCAGCTTCTTCCGCCCGAGCCGGTCACCGTAGTGCCCGAACACGAGGGCGCCGAGCGGCCGCGCGGCGAACCCGACCGCGTAGGTGAGGAAGGAGAGCAGCGTGCCGACGAGCGGGTCGGAGTCGGGGAAGAAGAGCTTGTTGAAGACCAGCGCGGCGGCGGAGCCGTAGAGGAAGAAGTCGTACCACTCGATGGTGGTGCCGATGAGGCTCGCGGCGACGATGCGCTTGAGATTCGACTCGGCCGGTGGAGCCGACGCGGGGGAGGCCATGTGCACCACTTCCAGGCGATGAACGGGGACGTTGACGTGTCGCCACACCGTAGAAACATGCAGGTCACCGTCGTATGTGGTGGGACACCATAGTTCGCTCGGCCGGAGTGCGCGTGACCACCATGGGGGCGGTCGCGTTACCGGCCCAGAGCAATCGTTCTGCGGGGTCGGCCAAGGCTGCCTAGTGTCATGGGGTGGAGCACACAGACAGTGCCCGGCCCATCGACCCGGAGGTGCGCGATGCCGGAGCTGTTCATCGGAGGCACCTGGGCCGCCGCTGCCGACGGGCGCACGCGGGAGATCCGCTGCCCGGCGGACGGCACCCTGGTCGCCACCGTGGACGAGGCCGGTCCCAAGGACGCGGCAGCGGCCGTCGCCGCCGCCCGTGAGGCGTTCGACAGCGGGCCGTGGCCCGCCACGCCCGCCGCGGAGCGCGGACGCCTGCTGGTGCGCGTCGCCGATCTGCTGGAACGTGACAGGGCGACCTTCGCCCGCGCCGAGTCCCTGGACACCGGCAAGCGGCTCGTCGAGTCCGAGTACGACATGGACGACATCGCGGCCTGCTTCCGCTACTTCGGCAATCTGACCGCGTCGGGCGGCACCGACCGGATCGTCGACACCGGCAACCCGCAGGCGGACAGCCGGGTGGTGCACGAACCCGTCGGGGTGTGCGCCCTGATCACCCCATGGAACTATCCGCTGCTGCAGACCGCGTGGAAGGTCGCCCCGGCGCTCGGGGCGGGCAACACGTTCGTGCTGAAGCCGAGCGAACTGACCCCGCACACCGCGATCCTGCTGATGCGGCTGCTCACCGAGGCGGGGCTGCCGCCAGGGGTCGGAAATCTGATCCTGGGGACGGGCGCCGAGGCCGGCGCGCCGCTCACCGAGGACCCCCGCGTGGATCTGGTGTCGTTCACCGGCGGCCTGGCCACCGGCCGCCGGATCATGGCGGCAGCGGCGCCCACGGTGAAGAAGGTCGCCCTGGAACTCGGCGGCAAGAACCCGAACATCGTCTTCGCTGACGCGGATTTCGAGGCGGCCGTCGACCACGCGCTGATGGCCGTCTTCCTGCACTCCGGGCAGGTTTGCTCGGCAGGCGCCCGGCTCCTCGTGGAGGACTCCCTGCACGACGCCTTCGTCGACGAGATCGTCACCCGCGCGCGGGCCATCCCGATGGGCGGCCCGTTCGACGAGAACGCGCGGACCGGACCGCTGATCTCGGCAGCACACCGCGACAAGGTGGAGGCCTACGTGGCTGCGGGCCTGGCCGAGGGCGCGGTGCTGCGCTGTGGCGGGGCGCGGCCGACGGACCCGGAACTCGCCCAGGGCTACTACTACCCGCCGACCGTGCTGGACGGCTGCACGCCCGGGATGTCGGTGGTCCGCGACGAGTCGTTCGGCCCGGTGCTCACGGTCGAGCGGTTCGGCAGCGAGGCCGAGGCCGTCGCAGTCGCCAACGACACCATGTACGGCCTCGCGGGTGCGGTCTGGTCGCAGGACACCGGCCGCGCACACCGGGTCGCGTCCCGGCTCCGGGCGGGCACCGTGTGGATCAACGACTTCCACCCCTACGTGCCGCAGGCGGAGTGGGGCGGCATGAAGCAATCCGGTTTCGGCCGGGAACTGGGGCCGGCGGGACTCGCCGAATACCAGGAGACCAAGCACATCTGGCGCAATCTTGCCCCCAAGGCCCAGAGGTGGTTCGAGTGACCGTCCAGCCGACAGGCCAGGACCGGCCCGGCGCCGGCGACGGCGCCCCGCACGACGACGACTCGGTGACCGAGCTCGGCTACCGGCCCGAACTGAAGCGCACGCTGGGCAACTTCCACACGTTCGCCGCGGGGATCAGCTACATCTCGATCCTGACCGGCACGTTCCAGCTGTTCTACTTCGGAATCGCCTTCGGCGGCCCGGCGTACTGGTGGTCGTGGCCGATGGTGTTCGTGGGCCAGCTGATGGTGGCGCTGTGCTTCTGCGAGCTGGCGGCGCGCTACCCGGTCGCGGGCTCGGTCTACAACTGGGCGAAGAAGATGGGCGGCCCGCACGTGGGCTGGCTCGGCGGCTGGATGATGATGACGGCCACCATGGTGACCCTGTCGGCCGTCGCCCTGGCGTACCAGATCACGCTGCCGCAGATCGACCCCTGGTTCCAGTTCGTCGGCGACGGCAGCGGCGAGAACGACGCCGCGGCCAACGCGGTCCTGCTGGGCTCGGTGCTGATCCTCTTCTCCACGCTGGTCAACGCCTTCGGCGTCCAGCTGATGGCGCGGATCAACTCGGCGGGCGTCTTCATCGAGCTGATCGCCGCCGTGGCTCTGATCATCTTCCTCGCCGCGAACATCACCCGTGGACCCGCCACGGTGCTCACCGACACGTACGGTCTGGGCAGCGGGGATCCGCTCGGCTACTTCGGGGCGTTCCTCACCGCGTCCCTCGCGTCGGCGTACGTGATGTACGGCTTCGACACGGCCTCCTCGCTCGGCGAGGAGTCCCACAACCCGAGCCGGAACGCGCCGCGCGCGATTCTGCGGGCGCTCATCGCGTCCTTCGTCCTCGGTGGTCTCATCCTGTTGTTCGCGCTGATGGCGGTGCCGGATCTGCAGGCGAAGGAGCTGAGCACGGGCGGCCTGCAGTACGTGGTGCTGGAGACGCTCGGGGCGACGGTCGGTGAGATCTTCCTGTGGTGCGTGGTCGTCGCGATCACCGTGTGCGTGCTGGCCGTCCAAGCAGCGGGCATCCGGCTGATGTTCGCGATGGCACGGGACAACAACCTGCCCGCCGGATCGGTGCTCGCCAAGGTGAGCCCGCGCTTCCGGACCCCGGTGATTCCCGCCGTCGTGATCGGCGTGGTGGGTGTGGTCATCCTGGTCATCAACATCAACCAGCCGCAGATCTTCTCGGTGATCACCAGCATCGCGATCATCATGATCTATGTGGCGTACCTCCTGGTCACCGTCCCGATGCTGATCCAGCGGCTGCGGGGGAACTGGAAGCCCCGCGAGGGTGCTTTCTCGCTCGGCCGTCTCGGACTGCCGATCAACATCCTGGCGGTGCTGTGGGGTGCCGCCATGTCCCTGAACCTGGCCTGGCCCCGAGCCGCGGTCTACAACGCGACCCCGCCCCAGCACTGGTACCTGCGCTGGGGTGCGTTCCTGTTCGTCGGCATCGTGGCGCTCGGCGGCTTCGCCTACTACTGGTTCGTTCAGCGGCACCGTACGGGCGTGCTGGCCGAACACCGCGCAGACGTCTCCTGATCCGCGCGCCCTCCCCCCCACGGGGACATCTCGTACTGGAGAGACCATGCCCGCACAGCCCTCTGAGCCCGAGTTCGACTACGTCGTGGTCGGCGGCGGCACCGCCGGGGCCGTCGTCGCGGCCCGGCTGTCGGAGGATCCCGGTGTCAGCGTCTGTCTGCTGGAAGCGGGGCCGTCCGACGAGGGCGACGAGAGCATCCTGAGGCTGGACCGGTGGATGGCGCTGCTGGAGTCCGGCTACGACTGGGACTACCCGGTGGAGCCGCAGGAGAACGGCAACAGCTTCATGCGCCACGCCCGTGCCAAGGTGCTCGGCGGTTGCTCGTCGCACAACTCGTGCATCGCCTTCTGGGCGCCGGCCGAGGACCTCGACGAGTGGGGCACGATGGGGTGCTCGGGGTGGAGCGCGGCCGACTGCTTCCCGTTGTACCAGCGGCTGGAGACCAACGACGGCCCCGGCGACCACCATGGCCGCTCCGGTCCCGTGACGATCCGCTCGGTGCCGCCCCGGGACCCGTGCGGCCGGGCACTGCTGGCGGCCTGTGCGGCGAGCGGCATCCCGACGGTGCCGTTCAACTCCGGCCGCACGGTGGTGCGCGGCGCGAACTGGTTCCAGATCAACTGCCGCGAGGACGGGACCCGCTCGTCCGCCTCGGTGTCGTATCTGCACCCCGTGATGGGCAAGCGGCCCCAGCTGGAGGTACGCACCGGGGTGCAGGCGAGGCGGTTGCTCTTCGACGGCGCGCGCTGCTCGGGGGTGGAGTACCTGCAGCCGGACGCCGTGCACGTCGACTCCGTACGGGCGCGGCGCGAGGTGATCGTCTCCTGCGGGGCGATCGACTCGCCGAAGCTGCTGATGCTGTCGGGAATCGGGCCCGCCGCCCATCTCCGCGACAACGGAGTGGACGTCCGGGTGGACTCCCCCGGCGTCGGCTCGCACCTCCAGGACCATCCCGAGGGGGTGATCATGTGGGAGGCGAAGCAGCCCATGGTCACCTCGTCCACGCAGTGGTGGGAGATCGGAATCTTCGCGGACACCGAACCGGGTCTCGACCGGCCGGATCTGATGTTCCACTACGGCTCGGTCCCGTTCGACACGAACACCTACCGGCGCGGCTATCCGACCACCGACAACGCCTTCTGCCTCACCCCGAACGTCACCCGTGCCCGCTCGCAGGGCACGGTCCGGCTGCGCAGCCGTGACTTCCGGGACAAGCCCAAGGTCGACCCGCGCTACTTCACCCACGAGCACGACATCCGGGTGATGATCCACGGACTGCGGCTGGCGCGGGAGATCGCGGCGCAGGCGCCGCTCGCCGACTGGAAGGGGGCGGAGCTGGCGCCCGGGCGGGACGCCACGACCGACGAGGAGCTGTTCTCCTACATCCGCCAGACGCACAACACGGTCTACCACCCGGCGGGCACCGTGCGGATGGGTGCCGAGGGTGACTCCGACTCCCCCCTCGACCCGCAGCTGCGGGTCAAGGGTGTGCAGGGGCTACGGGTGGCGGACGCCTCGGTCATGCCGTTCCTGCCCGCGGTCAATCCGTGCATCACCACGATGATGATCGGCGAGAAGTGCTCGGACATGATCCGGGCAGGACACTGACCGCAACCCGGGTGCCGTAGGCCCTCCCCGCGTCGTGCTTCGTCAGGTCGCGCAGGGTGGGTCTTCGTCTGTCCGGGCCGGGGGTGGCAGTACCACGGCATCGACGAAACGATCGAAACGCTCAACTTTGCCATCAGTATGGATCGTTTGAGCGTGCGCGTGCTAAAAACCAGCCAGGCATGACTGGTTCCCGCGCACCCGGAGCCTTCTCCGATCTCGGTCGTGGGACCGTCGCACCCGCCACGCGCCACCCCCTCCGGGCACTCGCCGCAGTGTCCGCATCACCCAGCAGGAGCCCGCAATGACGCGATCCTGGTCCCGCCGCACCTTCATGCAGACGACCGGCGGTACGGCGCTCGCCCTCGGCCTCGTCGGAAGCCCGCTGCTGACCGGACAGGCCCTGGCCGCCGACGAGTTCAGCGCCCTGCGCGCCAAGTGGCGTACCCTGATGCTCGGTGAGGGCTTCAGCCCCACCGCCGAGTCGTTCAGGACCATGCTGACCAAGCTCGGCACCCGCGCCGCCGAGTTCCGGTCGACGATGGCTCCGGCCGCGGGGTCCCTGTGGCCCGACCTGGTGTGGGCCGACCCGGAGCCGGACACCGACCAGGAGTCGTACGGCTACTCGCAGCGCATGAACGACAGTTACGGCCGGCTGAGCGTGATGGCCCAGGCCTACTGCCAGCCCGGCACCGGTCTGACCGGGAACGCCTCCCTCGCGGCCGACATCGTCGCCGGCCTCGACCATGTGTACGCCGGGATCTACAACGAGGGCCAGACGCGCTTCGGGAACTTCTACAGCTGGCAGATCGGCGCACCACAGGCGCTCCTCGACACCAGCGTGCTCATGTACGACCAGCTGTCCGCCACGCAGATCGCGAACTACTGCCGCGCCGTCGACCACTTCGTCCCCGACTCCGCCGTCGCCAGTTACACGGGCACCAGCACCGGAGCCAACCGTGTCGACCTCTGCCGGGTGCTGATCCTGCGCGGCGTCGTCGGCGGCAGCTCCGCCAAGATCACCGTCGGCCGGAACGCGCTCTCGCCCGTCTTCCCGTACGTCACCACCGGGGACGGCCTCTACGCCGACGGGTCCTTCATCCAGCACACCTCCGTCCCCTACGCCGGCACGTACGGCGCGGTCATGCTCGGCGGCCTCGGCACGCTCTTCGCGCTCCTCGCGGGATCCGCCTGGGCGGTCACCGACCCGAACCGGCAGATCGTCTTCGACGCGGTCGAGAACGCCTGGGCCCCGTTCCTCTACAACGGGCTCATCATGGACAACGTCTCCGGGCGCGGAATGAGCCGCGGTATCTCCCTCAACGACCCCGGCCAGGTACAGGCGGACGACCACCTGCGCGGCCACGGCATCCTCTCCGCCATCGTGCTGCTCGGGCAGGGCGCGAGTGCCGCCGAGAACGCGCGCTGGCGGGGCCTGGTCAAGGGCTGGATCCAGCGCGACTACTACAGCCCGCCGCTGAGCGACCCCTGGCTCAGCCTCGTGGGTCTCGCACGGCTGAAGTCCGTGGCGGAGGACACCTCGGTCTCCGCGATCGCCGAGCCCACCGGGCACCGGCTCTTCCCGTCCATGGCGCGGGCCACCCACCGCCGCCCCGGCTGGGCCGCCTCGATCAGCATGGCTGGCAAGCGCATCACGCACTACGAGACCGGCAACGGCGAGAACCTGCGCGGCTGGCACACCGGCTCCGGAATGCTCTACTGGTGGGGCGACACCTACGCCAACGGGCAGTACAGCGACGCCTTCTGGCCCACCGTCGACCCCTACCGACTGCCCGGCACCACCAACTCCCGCATCCCGCTCGCGGACGCCACCGGCGGCGACTGGGGCGCGCCGAAGCCCGACGTCAACTGGGTGGGCGGCGCCACCGACGGCAACCGGGCCGCCGTCGGTCAGTACCTCAAGGGCCTCCAGAGCACCCTGATGGCCAAGAAGTCCTGGTTCTGTCTGGACGACTCCATCGTCTGTCTGGGCGCGGGCATCAAGAGCACCGACGGTGCCCCGGTCGAGTCCGTCGTCGAGAACCGCAACCTGGGGGCCGTCGGCACCCACGCCCTCACCGTCGACGGCACCGTGAAACCGGTCGGCCACCCCTGGTCGGAGACGCTGACCGGGGCCACCTGGGCGCACATCGGCGGCATGGGCGGGTACGTCTTCCCCGGCGGCGCGACGGGGGTCAAGGCGCTGCGCGAGGAGCGCACCGGCAGATGGAGCGACATCAACCGGGGCATGGCCACCACCCCGATCACCCGCCGCTACCTGACCCTGTGGACCGACCACGGAACCAACCCGACCAACGGCACGTACTCCTCCATCCTGATGCCCGGCGCGAGCACCACGCAGACCGCGGCGCGCGCCGCCGACACCGGCTGGGTGCAGATCCTCGCCAACACCGACAACCAGCAGGGCGTACGCGTGCCCTCGCTGGGCTTCACCGGCGTCAACTTCTGGTTCGGCGGCGCCGTCGGGGCGCTCACCGCGAGCGCGCCCTGCTCCGTCATGATCTCCGAGAAGACCGACGGCACCGCGGTGATCTGCGTCAGCGACCCGATGCGCATGCAGACCGCTCTCACCCTCACCTGGAACCGGGCGGTGGCCTCCGTGACCTCCAAGCCCTCCACGGTCACCTCGGCCACCACCGGCTCCTCGCTGAACCTCACGTTCGGCGACCTCAGCGGCACCATGGGCGCCACCCAGAAGATCACCGTCAGGCTCGGCTGACGGGAAGGGACACCCGGCCGTCCGGCCGGGTGTCCCTCACCCCTCCTGCGATCCGCGGGGCGCCCGGCCCGCCTCCAGGAGCTCCACCAGCTCCTGGAGGCCGGTCAGGACCCGCCGGCCGGGGCCCGGCCCGACCGGAACGAGCGAGGGGACGGCGACGACCCGGCAGCCCGCGGCCTCCGCCGCGGCGATGCCCGCCGGGCTGTCCTCCACCGCCAGGCAGCCCGCCGGATCGACGCCCAGCGCACGGGCCGCGGCCCGGTACGGCTCGGGATGCGGCTTCGTCCGGTCCGTGTCGTCCGCGGTCACCGTCACCTGGAACGACTCGGCGCCGAGCAGCTTGAGCACCGACTCCACGACGGGCCGGGGCGAGGCGGTGACGAGCGCCGTCGGGATGCCCATGTCCCCGAGCGTGCCGAGGAGTTCCCGGGCGCCCGGGAGCACGACGGCCTCCCCCTCGACCGCCGCGAGGAAACGGGCGTCCAGCTCGGCGACCAGGGCGTCGAGCGGCCGATCGGTGCCGGAGACCCGCAGGAGATGGACCGCCGTGTCCTCCACGCAGCGACCCACGACCTCGGAGGTGTCCGCGTCGGTCAGCCGGTGTCCGATCCCTTCCGCCACCTCCCGCGCGGTCCGCCACCACAGGGCCTCGGTGTCGACGAGCGTGCCGTCCATGTCCAGCAGTACGGCCCGCGGTTCCGCGGCGAACGGGCGCCCGTCCAGGGTCCAGTGCGAGTCGGCGGGACAGTCCAGCGACGCGAACACCTGGGCGGCGACGTCCTGGTGACGGAGCTCGCCCACCCGCGCGCCCGCCGGGACGTCCGGTCCCGCGCACGCGATCCAGGCGGTGCGCTCCAGCTCCGAACGGCCGCCGTGACCACCCTCGTCACGGTGGCCGTGATCCGTGACGACGATGAACGTCCAGGCCTCCTCGCCGTAGGCGGCCCGGTCGCGCACCGCGGTGAGGAGGCGCCCGAGCCGCTCGTCGGCGCGGACCACCGCCCGCTCGTACTCCTCGCCGCAGCCCAGGATGTGGGCCGTCTCGTCGACCGCCCCCAGATAGACGAAGGACGCCTCGGGGTCGTCCTCGGCGAGCACCCGCACGGCCTCGGCGGTGACCAGCTCGTCGGCCTCCTCCCAGCCCTCGCAGTCGTCGGCGGCCGGGGCGACGTAGCTCACCCGTCCCGGGCCGCGGAACAGGGGGCCGCCGTTCGCCACCGTCATCAGCGGTTCCCAGGCGGCCGCGACATAGGTCCGCCGGCCGGCGTCCCGCAGCCGGGTCGTGAAGTCCGGGAAGACGGCAAGGCGGTTGCCGCCGAAGTCGTTGCTCCAGACGGCGTGCTTGTCCACGGTCACCCCGGTCACGATCGTCGCCCAGCACGGCCCGGACATGGTCGGGGTGCCGGGCTCGACCACGAGCGGTGCCAGGAACCCGGCCGCAGCGAGGGAGTCCAGGTGGGGGGTGTCGAGCCGCCTCAGCGTGTCGAGGCGCACCCCGTCGATGCCGACGACGAGGACGCGGCGGCGAGCGGCAACGGGCATGGGTTTCCTCCGGATCGGACGGTGCGGGGCGAGGTGGTGATGCGGCCCGCACCGACGGTGTGCGGGCTGTGCTGCCGGGTCCGCTCAGAGAGCACGCAGGACCAGTCGGAGTGCGACGCGTCCCGCCCCCAGCGCGTGCTGCGGCAGCGGACCCGGACCGCAGGACGCGGTCCCGATGCCGTGGTGCGCCACGTCGAGGTTGACGTGCACCCGTTCGCCGGGCACCAGGTCGGTGGTGTGCCGCGCGGCTTCCAGTTCCGCACTCGTCCAGCGGCGGACCGTGAGGTCGTACGAGGGAACGCCGCCGATCAGCAGCCCGCCGCGCGCACCGGTGAGCAGGGCCCGCCGCACCGCCCGCCGGTTGCCGTTCTCCTGCGGGCGCACGTAGGGCGTCTGCAGCGCGTCGACCGAGTGCCGGTAGCGGCCGAGCCGCGCCGCCGCGGTCGTGTCCCGGTACGCCTCACCGGGCCCGAGGCCGTACCAGTCGACCGTGTCGATCCAGCCGGGCAGGGAGAAGGCGAGCCCGATCCTGGGCAGCGGACACGGCCACTCGCCCTCGGGAGCGATGTCGACGTCCAGCCACAGCGACCGGCCGTCCGACCGCCAGTGGTAGGCGGCCCGCACGGCGTGGTCGGCCCCGGCGGGCGCCGTCCGCGTGCGTACCGTCAGTCCCTCGCCCGTCGCCCCGATGTCGAGCACCTTGGTGGTGAGCCGATGCAGACCGGCGGCGCGCCAGCGGTCGGCGACCCGGTCACCGAGCCGGTCGTTGTCGGTCGGCGCCCGCCACAGGTCGAGCCGGAGCGCTCCGACGTCCAGCCCTCCGAGGGCGAGCAGCCGCCCGTTGTGGGCGTCGAACGCGGCAGGTCCGAGGGTGAGCCGGCCTCCGCGGCCCGGTACCGCCGGAAGGACACGGGCAGGTCCGGGAGCCGGTGCGGCGGGGGAGAGGACGGTCTGGCCCCAGGCGATCTCGTGGCCCGCCGGCGCCCAGGGTTCAGCGGCGGCGAGCTCTGCGACGACCGTCAGGGCACGCTCGGCGTCCTTCCGGGGCGGGAGCTCCGGCAGAGGGAGGCTCGCACGCTCGCCGGGCGCGAGGACCGGGACGTCGAACACGCCGTCCCCGACGCGTTCGCCGCCGTCCTCGGCCCACCAGCGGAAGCGCAGATGAGCCGTGTCCCGGAAGTCGTGGCCGTTGCGTACCTCGACGCCCTCTCCGGCCACGCCGAAGCCGATCGTCACCGGCTCGACGACCTTCTTGTACTCGACGAGTCCGGGGGAGGGGGTGCGGTCGGGGAGGACCAGGCCGTCCGCGACGAAGTTGCCGTCGTGCACCGGCTCACCGAAGTCGCCGCCGTAGGCGTGGAACACCCGCCCGTCCGCGGTGCGCCGCGCGATGCCGTGATCGATCCACTCCCAGACGAAGCCGCCCTGGAGCCGCGGGAACCTCTCGAACAGGCGCTGGTACTCGCTCAGTCCTCCCGGTCCGTTGCCCATGGCGTGGGCGTACTCGCACAGGATGAACGGCAGCCCGCGCCGGTGCGCGTCGAGCGACGGGTCCTGCGTCGGCGGTTCCTCGCCACGGCCGATGAGTTCGGTCTCGGCGTGGTCGGCGTACATCCGGCTGTAGACGTCGACGTAGCCGCTGTCCCGGTCGCCCTCGTAGTGGACGGGGCGCGAGGGGTCGCGGGTACGGGCCCACTCCGCCATCGCCGCGAGGTTGTCCCCGGTGCCGCTCTCGTTGCCGAGCGACCACATCAGGATGCTCGGATGGTTCTTGTCACGCTCGACGACCCGACGCATCCGGTCGAGCATGGCCTCCCGCCACCGCTCGTCGCCGCTCGGGTTGCCACGCCAGCCGACCTGCTCGAAGCCGTGGGTCTCCAGGTCGCACTCGTCGACGACCCACAGCCCGTACTCGTCGCACAGGGCGAGGAACTCGCTGCTCGGCGGATAGTGGCTGGTGCGCACGGCGTTGATGTTGTGCCGCTTCATGAGCAGCACGTCGCGCAGCATCGTCTCGTGGGAGAGTGTCCGGCCGGTCTCCGGATCCCACTCGTGCCGGTTGACTCCGCGCAGCAGCAGGGCACGGCCGTTGGCCTTCAGCAGTCCGTCCTCGACGACGACCCGCCGGAAACCGATACGCACCGGGATCCGCTCCCCGGCCGCGGTCAGCTCGCCCTCGTACAGGCGTGGCTGCTCGGCGTTCCACGGCTCGACGTCCGCGAAGGTGTGCGGGCCGGTGGGGTCGGCGTCGACGAGGCCGAGTTCCGGTACGGAGAGCCTGGCCGGGCCCGAGGTGTCGACGGCCAGCGTGCCGGTGCCGGTGGCGTGGTCGTAGTCCGCGTGGACGAAGAAGTCCTCGACGCAGCCCCCGGGCCGTGCCAGCAGCCGTACGGGACGGAAGATCCCGGACAGCCACCACATGTCCTGGTCCTCCAGATAGCTCCCCGCCGACCACTGGTGGACGCGTACGGCGACGACGTTGCGGCCCGGCCGCAGCGCGTCCGTCGCGTCGAACTCGGTGGGGACGCGGCTGCCCTTGCCGTCGCCGAGCCGGACGCCGTTGAGCCAGACCGCGAAGCAGGAGTCGACGCCGTCGAAACGCAGCACGCTGCGTCCCGCGGGCCACTCGTCGGGGAGCGTGAAGTCCCTGCGGTACTCGCCCGTCGGGTTCTCGTCGGGCACCCGCGGAGGGTCGAGGGGGAAGGGGTAGGTGACGTTGGTGTACGCGGGGGAACCGACGCCCTGGAGCTGCCAGCAGGACGGTACCGGCAGCCGGTCCCAGGCGGCGTCGTCGAAGGCGGGGTCCTCGAACCCCGCGGTGAGGTCCCCGAGCCCGGTGGCGGCCCGGAAGCGCCACGCGCCGTCCAGACCGACGGCCGGGGCGTCCGAGCGGAAGGCGGCCCGCGGCGCCAGCCGGCCGCTGCCGGGGGAGCGGTCCTCGACGTACCGGGTCTCGTACGGCTGGCGCATGGCTCTTCCTGTGGGTCTTCGGGCCGGGCGGCTGTGGGGCTTCGGGCCGGGCTGCGGGCGGCGGCCGCCCGGCCGGAACGGCGATGGTCAGGCCGAGCGGGCGAGCTCGTCGGGGCCCACGCCATGGGCGAGGGGCCGGCCCTCGGCGAAGCGCTCCACCTCGTCGGTCGCCCAATGAGCCATCCGTACGAGCTCGTTGCCGAGCGAACCCGCGATGTGCGGGGTGAGCAGCACGTTGGGCAGCGTGTAGAGCGGCGAACCGGGAGGCAGCACCTCGGGCTCGGTGACGTCGAGCACGGCGTGGATCCGGCCGGCCACCAGCTCGTCGGTGAGCGCCTCGGTGTCGACGAGGGAGCCGCGTGCGGTGTTGATGAGCGTGGCACCGTCCCGCAGCAGCCCCAGCCGCCGCCGGTCGAACATGTGCTGAGTCTCCGGGAGCTGCGGAGCGTGGATGGAGACCACGCTGCTGCGCCGCACGAGTTCGTCGAGGCCGACGGAGCGCGCGCCGAGCGTCTCGGCCTCGTCCGCCTCCACGTACGGGTCGTACAGCAGGACCTCGAAGTCGAAGGGGCGCAGGAGCTGGAGCACGCGGCGGCCGATCCGGGACGCGCCGACGACGCCCACGGTACGGCGGTGGTTGCCGTGACCGGCGAAGTACGGCAGCAGGGACACCTGGTCGCGGGCCTCCCGGTAGACCCGGGCGCTGTCGAGGATCCGCTTGCCGGTGAACAGGATCGCGGCGAGGGTGAACTCGGCGACCGGCAGGGCGTTGGCCCCGGCCGCGGTGGACACGGCGATGCCGCGTTCCCACACGGCCTCGGTCACATGGTGTTTGACGGACCCGGCGGCATGGATGACGGCCCGCAGCCGGGGCATCGCGCGCACCGCGTCCGCGGTGAGCAGCGGGGCGCCCCAGTGGGTGAAGAGCACCTCGGTGTCGGCGAGGGCGGCCGGGTCCGCGTCGCTGAAGTCGCTGACGAACCGGCCGGTGTCCACGGCCGCGACGCCGGCCAGCCGGTCGAGGGCGCCTTCGGCGAGCAGCTGGGCGTGGATGGCGGCGCCCATGGCCAGCAGGGTGCGCGGGCGATGCGCGGAGGCCGACGGGTTCGTGTGGCCGTCGTCGAGGACGGAGCCTTCCGGTACGGACACGGTCACTTCACCGCGCCCGAGGTGAGGCCCGAGCGCCAGAAGCGCTGCAGACAGATGAAGGCGATGACGAGCGGGACGACGGCCACGAGCGAACCGGTGATCACGAGGGAGTAGAACTCGGGCTGGAGCTGTGTGGTGCTGTTCCACATGAACAGGCCGAGGTTGACCGGGTAGAGCTTGTCGTCGTTGAGCATGACCAGCGCGCCGAAGAAGTTGTTCCAGCTGCCGGTGAAGGAGAAGAGGAAGATGGTCATGAAGCCGGGCGACAGCATCGGCAGCGCGATCCTCGTGAACGTGCCCAGTTCGCCGGCGCCGTCGACGCGGGCGGCCTCCAGCACCTCGTTCGGGACGTACCCCTCGGAGAAGACCCGGGCGAGGTAGACGCCGAACGGGTTGACCAGTGCGGGGAGCAGCAGCGCCCAGTACGTGTTGACCAGGCCGACCTTGGAGGCCAGCAGGTACATCGGCAGCTGGATCACCGTGGCGGGGACGAGGAGGCCGCCGAGGACGATCCCGAACAGCTTCTCCTTCCCGCGGAACTCGTACTTGTCGAAGGCGTAGCCGGTGGCGACGCACAGCAGCGTCGAGGCGGCCGAACCGATCACGGAGTAGATGACGCTGTTGCCGAGCCAGCGCAGGTAGATGCCGTCGTTGAAGGTGAAGACCGCGGCGAGATTGGAGAAGAGGCTGAAGTCGGCGAAGGCGAAGCCGTCGCTGGCGAAGAGATCGCCGTGGTCCTTGGTGGCGGCGAACAGCAGCCAGCTGACCGGCATCAGCATGTAGAAGGAGGCGAGGAGGAGCACGCCGTTGACGGCGCCCTTGGAGAGCAGGGTGCCCGGGCGTTTCCGGCGCGGGTCGCGGCGCCCGGCCGATGCGGCGGCTTCGCCGGCGCGTGCTTCGGCGGCCGCGGGTTCCTGGATGACCGTGTGAGTGCTCATGCCGCCTTCCACCGGTTTCCGATCTTGGTGACGATGTACGAGAGCACGACGCCGAGCGCGGCGAGCAGGAGGGACGCGGCGGCGGCGAGGCCGTAGTCGTGCTGGAGGAAGGCCGCCTTCCAGATGTACATGGTGGGCGACCACTCGGTGTCGACGGCGGCGGTGCCGCGCTGGCCGAGGAGCTTGGGCTCGGTGAACAGCTGGATGGCGCCGACACAGGTGAACAGGACGGCCATCACGACCGCGGAGGCGATCATGGGCACCTTGATCTGCAGTGCGGTGCGGATCGGCCCGGCCCCGTCGATGTCCGCGGCCTCGATGAGCTCGCGGGGGATGGCCTGCAGGGCGGCGTAGAAGATGATCATGTTGTACCCCATCCACTGCCAGGCGGTGAGGTTCACGATGGACGAGTACACGTGGTCGGAACTGAAGAAGTCCCACGAGCCGCCGGCGGCCTCGATCCAGTCGAGCACCGGGCTGAGCCCCGGGGTGTAGAGGTAGATCCACAGGATCGAGGCGATCAGCCCGGGGATGGCGTGCGGCAGGAAGAGCGCGAGCTGGAAGAAGCGCTTGGCGCGTGCCACGGCCGAGTCGACCAGCAGCGCGAGGGCGAGCGCTCCGCCGATCATGACCGGGATGTACAGCGTGCAGTACGTGGCGATGTGCAGGAAGGACTCGCGGAAGCCCGCGTCCGAGAGCGCCCTGAAGTAGTTCTCTATGCCGGTGAACGCCCGCTCGCTGCCGCCGAAGCCGAGCCCGGACGACTGCTCCGTGAACAGGCTCATCCACACCGCGTAGACGATGGGCGCGGCCGTCATGGCGGCGAAGAGCACGAAGAACGGGACGATGAACAGGGCGGCCGTGGCACGCTGGTTGCGCTTCAGCTGTGAACTGCCGTTACGGGTACGGCCGGTGCGCGGGCCGCCGGCACGGCTGCCGCCGGCCGTGGGCGGGGGTGCGGCCTTCGCGAGTGGTGCTGCCACGGGTGCTCCTTGGCGGGTGGGCGCTGCGGTCCGGGGATGGGACGACGGGGCCCGGCCGGGGTCAGGAACCGGCCGGGCCCCGTCGGGTCACTCGGCGAGCTTCAGCCCGCGCTCCTGGATGCCCGTCCTGGCCTTGGCCTGGCCGGCGGTGACGCCGCCGGTGAAGCCGGACGTGGCGCTCGCGTCCTGGATTGCGGTGTAGACGTCCATCTGGTTCGGGCCCCAGGTCCAGCCGGGCACGATGGTGTCGACCTGCTCGGAGGCCAGCTTGTAGAGGTCCTGGCCGTTGAAGTACGCGGTGTCGAACTTCGCGGCGGCCACCGCGCGCATCTCCGGGTTGGCCGGCAGGGCGCTGCTGGGCTTCGTCGGGTCGCTGAGCCGGGCCTCGACGGCGTCGCCATGGGTGGTGATCCACTTGATGAACTCGGCCGCGGCCTCGACGTTCTTGCTGCCCTTCAGCACGCCGTAGGAGCTGCCGCCGTAGTTGCCGCTGGCCGGGGTGCCCCAGTGCGGCATGGGCGCGGCGGCCCACTTGCCCTTCAGATCCGGCAGGTTGGTCTTCATGCCGGCCGCGGACCAGGAGGCGCCGAGGATGGAGAGGGTCTTGCCCTCGATCCGGGCCTTGGTCTCCTCCGGGCTCCAGCCGGTGTAGGTCTGCACGAGGTCGTTCTCGACCAGGTCGTCCCAGTAGGCGGCGACCTTCGTGGACGCGGCGTCGTCGACACCGGGCTTCCAGGCGTCGCCCTCGGTGCTGAACCACTTGCCGCCGGCCTGCCAGGAGAGCGCCGCGAGCAGGGCCGGGTCGGACTTGGTCATGTTGGCCAGACGGACGTTCTTGTCCGCCTTCTTGACCTTCTCGGCGGCGACTCTGAACTCGTCCCAGGTCTTGGGGACCTCGATGCCGTACTTCTTGAACAGGTCCGTGCGGTAGTAGTAGACCTGCGGCGCGGCGTCGAACGGAACGGTCCAGGTCTTGCCGCCGAAGATCACCAGGTCCTGGATGGCCTTGGGGAACTTCTCCTTGACGGTGTCACCGGCGTGCTCGGTCAGGTCGACGAGGTTCCCCTGGCTCGCGAACTCCGGGACCATCTGGTACTCGATGGTCGCCACGTCCGGCGCGTTCCCCGCCTTCACGCCGTTGGCCAGCTTGCCGTAGCCCTCCGCGCCACCGGGGATCTCGGTGAACTCGACCTGGATGTCCTTGTGGGTCCGGTTGAACTCCTCGACCGTGGCCTTGGCGCCACCTGTCCAGGTCCAGTAGGTGAGGGTGACCGGCTTGCCGTCGGAGGCGGCGTCGGACGAGCTGTCGCCGCCACCGCACGCGGTGGCGAACAGGCCGAGAGCGGCGAGGGTGGCGGTGGCAGCTATGCGGAACGAACGTGAACTGCGCGACATGGCACGGCTCCTACGGAGACCTCGATGGGGAGAGAGGCGAACGAGGCATATCTTTTTCGCCAACTCGATCACCGTCAAGAGCAAACGCACAAGACAATCAAAATGATCGAGTAGCGATCAATATGATCACTCGGCGTCCGAAGGCTCCTGAAGAGCTCCGCAGGAGGCCCGTACCCTCAACTTCGGCAGCAGGTCCATGTGCTGGCGCGGCTCCGGCTCCCTGCCCGCGCTCCGCTCGGTCAGCCGCTGGAGCAGCAACTTTGCCGCCAGCTCGCCGACCGCCTGCTTCGGCGGGGCGATCGCCGTCAGCGGTACGTCCGCCAGCGCGGCCACCTCGTCCTCGTACGCGATCAGGGCGAGGTCCTCGGGAACGCTGATGCCGCGCGCCTGCAGCCGGGGGACCAACACGATCGCGTCCTCGTCGCTGTGCACCAGGGCCGCGGTGACCCCGTGCCGCTCGACCGCCTCGACGAGGTACTCCGCGACCTCGTCGTACTCCTTTCCGGGCGTGCGGACGGACGGTGAGCCCGGGACGGTCTCCAGGCCGAGCGACCGCACCGACTTCAGGAACCCGGACGTGATGCCCGCCGCGTGCGGGCCCTCCTGGAGCACGGCGGCGACCGATCGGTGGCCGAGCGACGCGAAATGGCTCACCGCCAGCGCGGCGCCGTGGGCACGGTCGGTACGCACCCGGTCGAGCAGGGCCGCCGGATTGATGGCTGGCGCCGTGCGCTCCACCAGCACGGTCGGCGCCTCGCAGGCCATCAGCCACTCCTCCTGGCCGTCGGCGGGCGCCCCGCCGAACCAACTGGGCGCCACCAGCAGGCCCTCGGCGCCGCTGCTCAGCAGATGCTCGGCCTGGACGGGGTCCTCGCTGTCCACGTACCCGGACACGCCGAGCACCAGCCGGCCCCCCTGCGCCTCGACGACCTTGCGGGCCCCGCTGACCACGTCCCCGAAGATGTATCGGGTCGTCGGCACGATCATTCCGATCACCCGGCCGCCGGCGTCCGGCTCCTCCGCGCGGGCCTCGCCCGGCCAGACCACCGCGCCGTGCAGGCGCTGCACCTTGCCCTGGTTGGCGAGCGCGTCCACGTCCCGCCGCAAGGTCACCGGGGAGACACCGAGCTCGGCCGCGAGCTCGGTGACCCGGATGCTGCCACGCGCCCGGACGAGCTCGAGCACCCGATCATGGCGATGGTCGACATGGTGTCGCATGGCTCCCCCTGGAGCGTCACGGAGGCGTCACCGTACGCCTTTGGGCGCTAGCGTATCGATCGATTGCGATCGAATCGATCAGAATGGGGAGTGAATCAGGGGCCGGGGACGGTCATCGACCGGTGTCATGCGCGTCATCGTAGGAGCCCTGCGGTCTTCCGGGCGGCGGGGGCGGAGGCGGCTCGACCGCCGGGAGCAGCTGCCCGCCCTCGCGCAGCCGGGCGATGGTCAGCTCGCTCCTGCGGCGCGCCTGCGGGCCGTCGTCGCGGTCGTAGACGAGGCGCACCCCCGCGAGCCCGAGTTCCTCGACGGCACGCAGCCGGTAGCCCAGCGCGTGCGCGATCTCGTCCATGCGACGCCGCTTCGCGGCGGAGACCCCGCCGGGCAGCAGTTCGACACAGCCGCGGCCGTCGAACCGCGCGCGTATCTCGTCGTCCGTCACCCGACTCCGCTCCCGTGAACCAGGGGCGGCCGTCCGGCCGCTCCGCACGGCGATCGTCGTACGCGGGCACATCTCGCGCGCGGACGGCCGTACGTCCGGGCCGAGCGTGCCGGTCCGCACGTACCTGAGCAACCACAGGGCCGTGGATCCCATCACCCAGACCGGACCACCTCAGCGGTCCGACCTCTCCGGACCGTCTTGTCGGGGTCGCGCATCAGGGCCATGTTCGTCGCAAGGGTCATGTCCATGGAGGGGCCCTTCGCTCGGGAGACCGGCCGGTGCACGATCGATGCCCTCAGTAGAAACCCTGACGTCGCGTCAAGGTCAAACAGCGGCGCATCCGACGCCCGGTCCGGCCGCCGACGCGCGCGCCCCGCCAATCGGTCGGACGCGCCCCTCGTACGGGTGAGGTGCGGGCTCCGTCGTCCGTCTCCGCCGCCCGTGGTGCTCGATGATCGCTGGCGGTCGGTCGACCCGCGTCCCCGGGGCCGTACCGTCCACCGCAACCCGGAAGGGACGCCATGCGCATTCTGCTCATCGCCGGCAGCTTCAACAGCCTCACCCAGCGCGTTCTGGTCGAGCTGCGCGACCGCGGGCACACCGTTCCCGTTGAGGTCACGCCCGACGGGCCCGCCATGCGCGACGCCGTCGCGCGCCACGCGCCCGACCTGATCGTCGCCCCCATGCTGAAGGCCGTCGTGCCCAGGGACGTGTGGGGTGCGCACCGTTGTCTGATCGTGCACCCGGGGCCGGTCGGTGACCGGGGGCCGTCGTCGCTCGACCGGGCGATCCAGGAAGGCGTCGCCGAGTGGGGCGTGACCGTCCTCCAGGCCGAGGAGGAGATGGACGCCGGTGACGTCTGGGCGTCCGTCTCCTTCCGGGTCCCCGAGGTCGGCAAGAGCGATCTGTACCGCAACGAGCTGTCCGACGCCGCCGTGACCGCCGTGCTCCTCGCCGTCGAGCGGGTCGCCGCCGGGGCCACACCGCAGCCGCAGACCGGCGCGATCCACGCCCGTCCCACGCTCCGTCAGGAACAGCGTGCGATCTCCTGGGCCGACGACTCGACGGAGACCGTGCTGCGCATCCTGCGGGCCGCCGACTCGCAGCCCGGAGTCCGCGACCACCTGCTCGGAGCCGAATGGTTCCTGCACGGGGGCCACGCCGAGGACGGCCTGCGCGGCCGGCCCGGCGAGCTGCTCGCCACCCGGGCGGGCGCCGTCTGCCGCGCCACGGCGGACGGCGCGGTGTGGATCCCCGAACTCCGTGCCCGTACGGGTCCCGGCCGGCCGCGTGCCTGCAAGCTCCCCGCCGTCCTGGCCCTCTCCGGCCGGCTCCCGAAGCTGCCCGAACTGCCCGCGCTTCCCGAACTGCCCGCGCCCGCCGAACTCCCCGCACAGCCGGCACCGAGGGGCGGGCGGACCTGGTGCGACATCCGGTACCGGGAGCAGGGACCGGTCGGGGTCCTGTCCTTCGCCTTCCCCGGCGGCGCGATGAGCACCGACCAGTGCCGCCGCCTGCTCGACGCCTACGAGGCCGCCCGCACGCGTCCCACGTCCGTGCTCGTGCTCGGCGGGCAGCGCGACTTCTTCTCCAACGGCATCCATCTCAACGTCATCGAGGCCGCGGCCGACCCGGCCGCCGAGTCCTGGGCCAACATCAACGCCATGAACGACCTGGTCGAGGCGGTCCTGACCACGACCGACCGGCTCGTCGTCAGCGCGATCGGCGGCAACGCGGCCGCCGGCGGGGTGATGCTCGCCCTCGCCGCCGACGAGGTCTGGTGCCGGTCGGGTTCGGTACTCAATCCGCACTACCGGCGCATGGGCCTGTACGGGTCGGAGTACTGGACGTACACCCTGCCCCGCAAGGTGGGCGCGGCCCTGGCGGCACGGCTCACCGAAGAGGCCCGGCCCGTCTCCGCGGCCGCCTCGCTCGCCATGGGCCTGGTCGACCGGGTCGTCGACTGCGGACCCGCGGACTTCGACGGTGAGATCACCCGATTGGCCGCTCACCTGGCGTCCCGTGGCGGCGTGCAGCCGCGCATCGCCGCGAAGAAGGCCGAGCACGAGCGTCGGGAGTCCGTCACTCCCCTTGCCGCCCACCGCGAACAGGAGCTCGCCAGGATGCGGGAAATCTTCGACGACCCCGCCGCGGCCTACCACCGACTGCGCCGCGCCTTCGTCCGAAAAGAGGTCCACGGCGCGCGTTCCCCGGACGGCCCAGGTGCGGGCGCGGCCGGACCGGTCGACTGTTAACAAAGACCTGGGCCCGAAATCGGGTCTTTGCCCCATCCCTCCTCAGGAGGCGCGACTCATGAGCGCAGCAACGCCGGCACCGGTCGAGGACCAGGGCGCCGCCCCCGGCAGCGAAGAGAAGCCGATCCACATCCTCTGGATCAACGCGGGTCTGAGCTGTGACGGCGACTCCGTGGCCCTGACCGCCGCCATGCAGCCCAGCATCGAGGAGATCGCCCTCGCCGGGCTGCCGGGCCTGCCCAGGATCGCGGTCCACTGGCCACTGATCGACTTCGAGTGCGGCCCGGTGGGCGGCGCCGACACGTTCATCGAGTGGTTCTTCAAGGGTGAGCGGGGCGAGATCGACCCGTTCGTCCTGGTCGTCGAGGGCTCGATCCCGAACGAGGCCATCAAGCAGGAGGGCTACTGGTGCGGCTTCGGCGACAACCCGGAGACCGGTCAGCCCATCACCACGAGCGAGTGGATCGACCGGCTGGCCCCCAAGGCCCTCGCGGTCGTCGCCATCGGCACCTGCGCCACGTACGGCGGCATCCACGCCATGGCGGGGAACCCGACCGGAGCGATGGGCGTGCCGGACTACCTGGGATGGGACTGGAAGTCCCACGCGGGCATCCCGATCGTGTGCGTGCCCGGCTGTCCCATCCAGCCCGACAACTTCGCCGAGACGCTGACGTACCTGCTCTATCAGGCGGTCGGCTCCGCGCCCATGATCCCGCTGGACGACAAGCTCCGCCCCACCTGGCTGTTCGGGGCGACCGTGCACGAGGGGTGCGACCGGGCCGGCTACTACGAGCAGGGCCAGTTCGCCACGACGTACGACTCGCCCAAGTGCCTGGTCAAGCTGGGCTGTTGGGGACCGGTCGTCAAGTGCAACGTCCCCAAGCGTGGCTGGATGAACGGTATCGGCGGCTGCCCGAACGTCGGTGGCATCTGCATCGCGTGCACGATGCCCGGCTTCCCGGACAAGTTCATGCCGTTCATGGACGAACCTCCCGGCGCCAGGGTCTCCGTCTCCGCCAGCGGCGTGTACGGCTCCGTCATCCGTCGCCTGCGGACCATCACGGCCAGGACCGTGGACAAGGAGCCGAAGTGGCGGCACACCGGCGAGCGGGTCACCACCGGCTACCGGCCGCCCTGGTGAACGTCGCGTCATCGCCTCCGGCTGCGGCGTCCGTAACCCGCCAGACCCCCCATCCAAACCGCTGTTCGCGAAGTCGAAGAGCTCACGAAGGGCACCACAACAACCATGGCATCTCCGGCGAAGACGACGGGTGACGGCTCCGGACTGGTGGAGATGGCGTGGGACCCCATCACCCGGATCGTGGGCAGCCTCGGCATCCACACCAAGATCGATTTCAAGCAGAAGCGCGTCGCGGAGTGCTACAGCACGTCCTCAGTCTTCCGCGGCTACAGCGTCTTCATGCGGGGCAAGGACCCCCGCGACGCGCACTTCATCACCAGCCGCATCTGCGGCATCTGCGGTGACAACCACGCCACCTGTTCCGTGTACGCGCAGAACATGGCGTACGGAGTGAAGCCCCCGCACCTGGGTGAGTGGATCATCAACCTCGGCGAGTCCGCGGAGTACATGTTCGACCACAACATCTTCCAGGAGAACCTGGTCGGGGTCGACTACTGCGAGAAGATGGTCCGCGAGACCAACCCCGGGGTCCTGGAGCTCGCCGAGCGCACCGAGGCCCCGCACGCCGGCGAGCACGGCTACCGCACGATCGCCGACATCATGCGCTCGCTCAACCCCCTCGAAGGCGAGTTCTACCGGGAGGCGCTGCAAGTCAGCCGCTACACCCGGGAGATGTTCTGCCTGATGGAAGGGCGCCACGTCCACCCCTCCACGCTCTACCCCGGAGGCGTCGGCACCATCGCGTCGGTCCAGCTGTTCACCGACTACATGAGCCGGCTCATGCGCTACGTGGAGTTCATGAAGCGCGTCGTCCCGCTCCACGACGACCTCTTCGACTTCTTCTACGAGGCCCTGCCCGGGTACGAGGAAGTCGGCCGCCGGCGCGTGCTGCTCGGCTGCTGGGGTGCGCTCAACGACCCCGAGCACTGCGACTTCACCTACGCCAACATGACCGACTGGGGACGGAAGATGTTCGTCACCCCGGGCGTCGTCGTCGACGGCAAGCTGGTGACCAACGACCTCACCGAGATCAACCTCGGCATCCGCATCCTGCTCGGCAGCTCGTACTACGAGGACTGGCAGGGGCAGGAGCAGTTCGTCACCCACGACCCGCTGGGCAACCCGGTCGACCCGCGCCACCCGTGGAACCAGCACACCATCCCGGCGCCGCAGAAGCGGAACTTCGACGACAAGTACAGCTGGGTCATGTCCCCGCGGTGGTTCGACGGCAAGGACCACCTGGCCCTGGACACCGGCGGCGGCCCCATCGCGCGTCTGTGGTCCACCGCTCTGTCCGGCCTCGTCGACATCGGCTACGTCAAGGCCACCGGACACAGCGTCGTCATCAACCTCCCCCGCACGATGACCAAGCCGGAGACCACCTTCGAGTGGAAGATCCCCCAGTGGAGCAACGCCCTGGAGCGCAACCGCGCCCGGACGTACTTCCAGGCGTACGCGGCGGCCGTCGCCCTGCACTGCGCCGAGAAGGGCCTGGAGGAGGTCCGCGCCGGACGCACCCAGACCTGGGAGAAGTTCGAGGTCCCCGACGAGTCCATCGGTGTCGGCTTCACCGAGGCCGTCCGCGGTGTCCTCTCGCACCACATGGTCATCCGCGACGGCAAGATCGCCAACTACCACCCGTACCCGCCCACGCCGTGGAACGCCTCCACACGGGACACGTTCGGGACCCCCGGGCCGTACGAGGACGCCGTGCAGAACACGCCGATCTTCGAGGAGAACACCCCGGAGAACTTCAAGGGCATCGACATCATGCGCGCCGTGCGCAGCTTCGACCCCTGCCTGCCGTGCGGCGTCCACATGTACACGGGCAATGGCAGGACCGTGAAGCAGATGCACGTCCCCACCGGCCTGAGCGGTCTCGCCGGATGAGCGCGACCACCGCCGAGCAGGCGGGCCGACGGGTCGAGGAGGTCCTCGACCGACTGGCGGAGAACGGGGACGCCGAGGCCTGCGCGGCGGCCGAGGAAGTCGTACGCGTCCTCATGGAGTTCTACGGAAGCGGCCTCGCCCGCGTCGTCGACCTCCTCGGCCGCCCCGCCACCCGTCCCTCCGGCGACGCGGCGGGCGGACAGCCCGCTGACCCGCTGGGCCCGCTGCTCGGGGACGAACTCGTCGCGAGCCTCCTCACGCTGCACGGACTGCACCCCGAGGACGTGCCGACCCGCATCGACCGGGCCCTGTCCGCGCTGGCGCAGCCCGTGGAGAACGCCGGATTCGACGCGGCGAGCGGGGTGTTGCGGCTCCGGGCCACCGCCTCGTCCTCCGGCTGCGGCTGCCCGAGTACGCAGGAGTCCGTCCGCCAGGCGGCCGTGGACGCCCTCGCGTGCTTCGCCCCCGAGGTGACCGACGTCGCGCTGGAGCCCGCCGCTCCACGCGAGCCGGCGCTGCTCCAGATCGGCACCCGTCCGCCGCTCGCCGGCGCGGACGGCCGCCGATCGGCCGCCGTCTCGTGAACGGCTTCCCGAACGGTACGGCGCGGCCTCCGCAGCCCACGGGCCTGCGCCGGTTCACGACCCCACGTGCACCGCGCGAGGAACGCTGCGAACTGTGCGGGGCCCGACTGGCCGACGAGCGCCACCGGCACCTGGTGGACATCGACAAGCGGGCCCTGGCCTGCGCCTGCGGCCCGTGCGCGCAGCTCATGGACCGCTCCGGCGGCTCCCAGGGCCGCTTCCGGGCGGTCCCCGGCCGCTTCCTCGGCGACCCGGGGCACCGGATCGACGACCAGGCGTGGGAGTCGCTGCGGATCCCGGTCTCGGTCGCCTTCTTCTTCCGCAACTCCGCGCTCGACCGGCCCGTGGCGCTCTACCCGAGCCCCGCAGGTGCCACCGAGAGCGAACTGGAGGAGGCCTCCTGGCGGTCCGTCCTCGACGCCACCCGGCTCGCCGCCCTCCTCGAACCCGACGTGGAGGCTCTGCTGCTGCGCCGCCACGAGGGCCGCACCGAGTGCTTCCTCGTGCCCATCGACCTCTGTTACGAACTGGTGGGCCGCATGAGACTGCTCTGGCAGGGCTTCGACGGAGGCGCGGAGGCGCGCGCCGACCTCGACGCCCTCTTCACCCACGTACGCGGCCGGGCGCGCGAGCCGCAGGGGAGCCGGTCGTGACCGAGTTCTCCTTCAGCTGCACCGACGTCCGCGCCGACCCCTACGCGGCGGGCCCGACCCTTGTGTTCCGGCTGCGCGTCACCGCCTCCGGCGGAACGCGGGTCCACGCCCTCGCGCTGCGCTGCCAGATCCGTATCGAGCCAGCCCGGCGCGGTTACGACGACGCCGAGGCGGAGGCCCTCGGTGACCTGTTCGGCGAACGCTCAAGGTGGGGCAGCAGCCTCAACCCGGTCCAGTTCGCCCAGGTCTCCGTCATGGTGCCCGGCTTCACCGACGAGATCGAGACCGATCTCGTCGTGCCGTGCACCTACGACACCGACATCGCCGCGTCCCGCTATTTCCGGGCGCTCTCCGGCGGCGACGTGCCGCTGCTCCTGCTCTTCTCCGGCACCGCGTTCACCGGTGCCGGGGGCTTCCACGTGGAACCCGTGCCCTGGGACAGGGAGATCTCCCACCGGATGCCCGTGAAGGTCTGGCGGGAAATGATCGACCAGCACTTCCCGGGCTGCGGATGGCTCCGGCTGCCCGCCGACACGATGGACGCCCTGCTCGCCTACCGGTCGCGGAAGGCCCTCCCGTCCTGGCAGGCCACCGTCGAGACCCTGCTCGATGCGGCGGGGGAGAGGACACGATGACCACGGTCGCCTTCACCCCCGGCACCGAGGCGCGGTTCGCCGTCGCCCGGCACGTCGCCGACGCCGTCCTCTTCGAGGGGTACGTGCTCTACCCGTACCGCGCGTCCGCCGCGAAGAACCGGCTCCGCTGGCAGTTCGGGGTCCTCGTGCCGCCGTCCTGGAGCGCCGCCGCCGAGGAGCACGACTTCCAGCACACCGAGTGCCTGATCGAGCCCAGGACCGGTGCCGAACTCGCCGTGGAGGTCCGCTTCCTGCGCGCCCAACGGCGGACCGTCGAAGAACTCCGTACGGACGGCACCTTCGCCCCGACGACCGAACTGAGCCTGCCCGACCGGGTCCTGGTGGCCTGGGACGAAGGCGTGGAGGAGCGGGTCGCCCTCGTCGTCCCCGTCGGCGAACTGGCGGGCGACGGCACCACCCTGCCGTTCACCCGCCCCGCCGCCGAGGAGACGGAGGACGTCACCGACGCCGACGGACGCGTCCTCGGCCGGCTCGTCCGCCGACGTGAGGAGATCAGCGGCAACCTGCGGATCTCGGCGACCGAACTCGACGGCCCGTACCGCGTCCAGAGGCTCTCGGTCACGGTGGAGAACACCAGCACCTGGACCGCCGAGCCGGGCGGGGACCGCCATGCGGCGCTGCCGTACTCCCTGGTCGCCACGCACACGCTGCTCCGCCTCGACGGCGGGTCGTTCCTGTCGATGACCGACCCGCCGGAATGGGCCAAGGGAGCCGTCGCCACCTGCCGCAACCTGCACACGTGGCCCGTCCTGGCCGGGGAACCGGGGCGCGACGACCTGATGCTGTCGTCACCGATCATCCTCGACGACCACCCGGCCATCGCGCCCGAGAGCCCCGGGGCCCTCTACGACGCCACCGAGATCGACGAGATTCTCGCCCTGCGCACCGCCGCCCTCACCGACGAGGAGAAGCGCGAGGCCCGGGGGACCGACGCCCGCGCCGCGGCCGTGATCGACCTGGCGGACACCATGCCGCCCGAGGTGCTCGAGCGCCTGCACGGAGCGGTACGCAGCCTCCAGAGCGTCACCGGACCGAAGGAACCGGCCCGCGACATCCTCGAACCGGACACCCCCTGGTGGGACCCGGGCGGCGACACCGGCGTCGATCCGGGGCGCGACCACGTCCTCGTCGACGGCCACGCCGTCCGCGCGGGCAGCAGAGTCGTCCTGCGCCCCGGCCTGCGCCGCAGCGACGCCCAGGACCTGTTCCTCGACGGGCGCGCCGCGCTGGTCGAGGCGGTCCTGCACGACGTCGACGGCGGGGTGCACATCGCCGTGACCGTGGAGGACGATCCGGGCGCCGACATCCGCCGCGAACAGGGCCGGTACCTCTACTTCCAGCCGGACGAGGTCGAAGTGGCGGGGGACGCGTGAACGGCCCCGCGCCCGGACCGGATGCCGCCGGCGCCCCTGCGGCCCCGACGGCCCGCACCCTGGTGGCCGGGGTCGGGAACATCTTCCTCGGCGACGACGGCTTCGGGGTCGAGACCGTGCGGCGGCTCACCCGGGAGGAGCTGCCCGCTCACGTCGAGGTCGCCGACGTCGGAGTCCGCGGCGTCCACCTCGCGTACCAGCTTCTCGACGGCTGGGACACCCTCGTCCTGATCGACGTCACCGCGCGCGGCGGCGAACCCGGGACGCTGTACCTGATCGACGCCTCGGCGGCCGCCGAGCGGACCTCCGGTCAGGAGCCCGCACCCCTCGACGGCCACCGGATGACACCCGACGCCGTCCTCGCCCTGCTCGACACCCTGTGCGCGGGGACCGGGGCCGCGCCACCACGGCGGATCTTCGTCGTCGGGTGCGAACCGGCCTGCCTCGACGAAGGCATCGGTCTCAGCCCGCAGGTCGCCGCCGCGGTGCCCGAGGCGGTGCGCACGGTGACCGACCTGGTCCGCCAGGAAGCCGTCGTATGAACACCGAAACGGAGAGCACCATGACCAAGAACGTCGCCGGCACCGCAGCCGCCGTCACCGCCGCCCTGGCCGCCCTGGCCGTCGCGGTGGCGGTCCTCCCCGACATCCGGCGCTACCTGCGCATCAGCAGGATGTGACGCAACGCGGGATGCCGTCGCGGTTCGGGCGGCGGCTGCACCGAACGGACGACACCGCCGTACGATCCCGGCGCGCCGGGCGGCCGTCGCTGCCCGCCCGTCCTCTAATGGCGCCCGAGAGACACCCCCGCGCCCAGGACGGAGACCGATGCACGAGATGTCCGTGGCGGTCGCCGTCGTCGACCAGGTCGAGGCGGCGGCGCGGTCCCGCGGCGCCGTCGGTGTCAGCAGCATCCGCCTGGACGTGGGCGAACTGGCCGGCGTCGTCGGCGACGCCCTCGCCTTCTGCTTCGAACTCGCCTGCGCGGGAACCGTCGTCGAGGGCGCCGAGCTGATCACCCGTACCGTCCCGGGCACGGCGCGCTGCGCACCGTGCGACGAGGACTGGGCGGTCGGCATGCCACCGCGGCTGCTCTGTCCCGGCTGCGGCGTCGCGGCCGAAGAACTCGTCTCCGGCCGCGAACTCCAGATCAGGGAAGTCCGCTGGGCCGACCCCGAGGCGGCCGGCGAACGACGCCGCCAACCGATCACCGAGGAGAGCTGAGCATGTGCCGAGCCGTCGATCTCCAGCGCGCCGTACTCGCCAAGAACGAGGCCGCGGCACAGATCCTGCGCACCGAACTCACCGCCCGCGGCACCACCGTCGTCAACCTGCTCTCCAGCCCCGGCAGCGGTAAGACCGCGCTCCTGGAGCGCGAACTGCGCCTCGCCGGGGAGCGGGGCGTCAGCGCCGCCGCGCTCACCGCCGACCTGGCGACCGAGAACGACGCCCGACGCCTGGCCCGCTCGGGCGTCCCCGTGAAGCAGGTGCTCACGGACGGCCTCTGCCATCTGGAGGCCGACATGGTCGCCCGGCACCTGCACGACTGGCTGCCCGAATCCACCAGGCTGCTGTTCGTCGAGAACGTCGGCAACCTCGTCTGCCCCGCCGGCTACGACCTGGGCGAGTCCCTCCGGGTGGTGCTCGCCTCCGTCACCGAGGGCGAGGACAAACCGCTCAAGTACCCGACGGCGTTCGGCCTCGCGCAGCTGGTGATCGTCACCAAGACCGACATGGCCGACGCCGCGGAGTTCGACGAGGCGGCCTTCCGCCGGAACGTCGAGCAGGTCAACCCCGGTGTCGAGGTCGTCCTCAGCTCCGTGCGCGACGGCCGGGGCGCCGGCGCCCTCCTCGACCGGGCCCTCGCGGCGGCCGGGGGGAACCGCGTCCACACCCCGGTGATGGCCCAGGCCGGCGCGTGACCACCGCGCGGCCCGTCACCGCACCCGACACGGCCCCGCGGCGCAGCCGGGTGGTCGTCCGCGGTGTCGTGCAGGGCGTCGGGTTCCGGCCGTACGTCTACGCCCTCGCCACGGGGCTCCGCCTGTCCGGCCATGTGACGAACACGGCCGACGGCGTCGTCGCGGAGGTCGAGGGCGACCCCGCGGACGTGGCGGCGTTCTGCGCGCGCCTCGCGCCCGACGCGCCGCCGCTGGCACGGGTGGAATCCGTCGAGGCGGCAGAGCTGGCCGCGAGCGGAGGCAGCGGCTTCACGATCGTGCCCTCCCGGCAGGGCGGCGCCGTCCGCACGCTCGTCCCGCCGGACACAGCCACCTGCGCCGACTGCCTCGCGGAGCTCGCGGACCCGGCCGACCGGCGGTATCTCCACCCGTTCGTCACGTGCACCCACTGCGGCCCCCGGTTCACCATCGTCACCGGTCTGCCCTACGACCGGGTCCACACGACCATGGCCGGCTTCCCGATGTGTCCGGACTGCGCCCGGGAGTACGGAGACCCGGCGGACCGGCGCTTCCACGCCCAGCCCGTGGCCTGCCCCGCCTGCGGCCCCCGGCTGAGGCTGGTCACGGCACGGGGCGATGGCGGCGAGGACGGGGTCGGCGCCGAGTCGCGTACGGCCGCCGGGTCCCGTACGTGCGCCGATTCCCGTACGGAGTCCCGTACCGATTCCCGTACCGATCTCGACTCCGGTGCCGAGGCCGACGATGACCCCGTCGTCGCCGCGCGGCGGATGCTCGCGGCGGGCGCGATCCTCGCCGTGAAGGGCCTCGGGGGCTACCACCTGGCCTGCGACGCCACCAACGCCGACGCGGTGGCCGAACTGCGCCGCCGCAAGGCGCGCGGCGACAAACCGTTCGCGATGATGGCGGCGGACCTCGCCGACATCGAGCCCCTCGTCCACCTCGGCCCGCTCGAACGTGAGCTGCTCGTGGGCAGCGTTCGCCCCGTCGTCCTGCTGCGGCGCCGTCACGACGCCCGGCCGCGCCACGGTGCCGCCCCGGCGAAGGCGGTGGCACCGGGCAGCCCGGACCTCGGCTTCATGCTCCCGTACACCCCCGTGCACCACCTGCTCCTCGGCCTCGGCGCACCGGACCGGGAGGGGCCCCGGCTGCTGGTCATGACCAGCGGCAACCTCTCGGGCGAGCCCATCGTCACCGACGACGCGGAGGCTCTGACCCGGCTCGCCGGTCTCGCGGACGCCTGGCTGCTGCACGACCGCCCCATCCATGTGCCCTGCGACGACTCCGTCGTCCGTGTCTGCGACGGCGAGCAGCTGACGCTGCGCCGCTCCCGGGGGTACGCCCCGCTGCCGGTCACGCTGCCCGTCGAGGTCGCCCCCGCCCTCGCCGTGGGAGGAGACCTGAAGAACACGTTCTGCCTCGGCGAGGGACGCCAGGCATGGCTCTCCGCCCACATCGGCGACATGGACGACCTGGCCACACAGCTCGCCCTCGCCTCCGCCGAGCGGCAGTTGGAGTCCGTCACCGGCGTACGCCCCGGGCTGCTCGCCGCGGACCGTCACCCCGCCTACCGGTCCACCCGCTGGGCGCGGAGCCATGCCGCGGGGCGCCCCGTCGTACCGGTGCAGCACCACCACGCGCATGTCGCGGCGGCGATGGCCGAGAACGGCGTCGACGGTACGCGGCCCGTGATCGGGGTGGCCTTCGACGGCACCGGCTACGGTCTCGACGGCGCCGTGTGGGGCGGCGAGTTCCTGGTGGCGGACTACGCCGGGTTCTCCCGGTTCGCGCACCTGGCCTACGTACCCCTGCCCGGCGGGGACGCGGCCGTTCGGCGGCCCTACCGCATGGCCCTGGCCCATCTGCGGGCCGCCGGTCTGGCCGCCGAGCCCGGGCTGCCGTGCACCCGCGCCTGCCCGGTCGGAGAACTCCCCGTACTCGCAAAGCAGTTGACCCGCGGACTGAACTGCGTGCTCACGTCCAGCATGGGGCGCCTCTTCGACGCGGTCTCCTCCCTCGCGGGGATCTGCCACCACGCCGGATACGAGGCGCAGGCCGCGATCGAGCTGGAGGCCGCGGCACTGCGCGAACCGGCCGTGGCGGAGGACGGACGCTATGTCTTCCGGCTGGGCTCGCGGCGGGCCGGTGCCCCGCTGACCGCCGACCCCGCGCCCCTGCTCGGCGCGGTGGTCGAGGACGTGCTCGGCGGCACCCCGGCCGCCGTCGTCGCGGCGCGGTTCCACCGTGCCGTGGCGCGCCTGGTCCGTACGGTCTGCGCAGCCGCCCGGAGCGAGACCGGCGTGGAGACGGTCGCATTGACCGGGGGAGTGTTCGCGAACACCGTGCTCTCCTCCGCGTGTGCCCGTGGGCTGCGGGAGGACGGCTTCACCGTGCTGCGCCATCGGCGGATCCCGCCCAACGACGGCGGTCTGGCCCTCGGCCAGCTCGTCGTGGCCGCCCGCGCCACGGACCAACCAGCGGCCGTCCCCGGCACGCCATGACGAGAGCGACAGTGAGGAGACACCCATGTGCCTGGCGGTACCCGGAAAAGTGTTGGACGTCGAGGACCGGGACGGCACCCGGATGGCCACGGTCGACTTCGGAGGCGTGGTCAAGGAGGTGTGCCTGGAGTACCTGCCGGACCTGAAGCCCGGTGAGTACGCCATCGTCCATGTGGGATTCGCCCTGCAGCGTCTGGACGAGGAGTCGGCCAGGAGGACGCTGGAGCTGTTCGAGACCCTCGGCATGCTCCAGGAGGAGTTCGGCGACCCGTGGGAGTCGGCCGCCGGAGCGATGGTGGACGAGCGGCCGGCGCACGAGGGCGTGGCCGGAGAGGTGCGGCAGTGAAGTACATCGACGAGTTCCAGGACCCCGAGCTCGCCCGGCGGCTGCTCGACGAGATCTGCGCGACGGTGACGCGGCCCTGGGCGCTGATGGAGGTCTGCGGCGGTCAGACCCACACCATCATCCGGCACGGTATCGACCAACTGCTTCCTCCTGAGGTGGAGTTGATCCACGGTCCGGGCTGCCCTGTGTGCGTGACGCCGCTCGAGGTGATCGACAAGGCGCTGGAGATCGCGTCCCGCCCCGGCGTGATCTTCTGCTCCTTCGGGGACATGCTGCGGGTACCCGGCAGCGACCGCGACCTGTTCCAGGTCCGCGGGCAGGGCGGCGACGTCCGGGTCGTGTACTCGCCGCTGGACGCGCTGCGGATCGCCGAGCAGAACCCGGACCACGAAGTGGTCTTCTTCGGCATCGGGTTCGAGACGACGGCGCCGCCGAACGCGATGACGGTCCATCAGGCGCGCAAGCTGGGCATCCGTAACTTCAGCCTGCTGGTCTCCCACGTCCGGGTGCCCCCGGCGATCGAGGCGATCATGAACTCCCCGGACTGCCGCGTCCAGGGATTCCTCGCGGCGGGGCACGTGTGCAGTGTGATGGGCACGGCGGAGTACCCGGAACTCGCCGAGCGCCACCGGGTGCCGATCGTCGTCACCGGGTTCGAACCGCTGGACATCCTCGAAGGCGTACGGCGCACCGTCCTCCAGCTGGAGCGCGGGGAGCACACCGTCGAGAACGCCTATCCGCGTGCCGTGCTGCCGGAGGGCAACCCGGCCGCGCGGGCGATGCTGGACGACGTCTTCGAGGTCACGGACCGTGCGTGGCGCGGGATCGGGGTCATCCCCGACAGCGGTTGGCGGCTCTCGGAGCGGTACCGCGCGTACGACGCCGAGCACCGGTTCTCCGTCGAGGGGATCACCACACGCGAGCCGGCCGAGTGCCGTAGCGGCGAAGTGCTGCAGGGGCTGCTCAAGCCCCACGAGTGCGAGGCGTTCGGTACGACCTGCACTCCCCGTTCCCCGTTGGGCGCCACCATGGTCTCGAGCGAGGGGGCGTGCGCCGCGTACTACCTCTACCGGCGGCTCGACCTCGGCACCCCGGCGCAGAAGTCCCCGACCCTGGAAGGCAGTTCCGTTGTCTGAGCTGATGCGCGAGACCGCTCGGGACGAGGCGCCCGACATGCTCGCCTGGACGTGCCCGGCGCCGCTGCGGGACCAGCCGCGTGTGCTGATGGGCCACGGCGGGGGCGGCGCGCTCTCCGCCGAACTGGTCGATCAGATCTTCGCGCCCGCCTTCGGCGGACCCGCCCTCTCGGTCACCACCGACGCCGCGACCGTCGAACTCGGAGGCGCCCGGCTGGCGTTCTCCACCGACTCCTTCGTGGTGCGCCCGCTGTTCTTCCCCGGGGGCAGCATCGGCGACCTGGCCGTCAACGGCACGGTGAACGACCTCGCCATGAGCGGGGCCCGCGCGGCCTACCTGTCCTGCGGCTTCATCCTGGAGGAAGGGGTGGAGACCGACGTCGTGACCCGCGTGGCTCAGGCGCTCGGGGCGGCGGCGCGTGCGGCGGGCGTGGAGGTGGTCACGGGTGACACCAAGGTGGTGGAGGCCGGCCACGGCGACGGCATCTACATCAACACCTCCGGCATCGGCCTGATCGCTGCCGGGGTCGACCTGCGGCCGCAGCGTGTCGTACCCGGCGACGTGGTGATCGTCAGCGGCCCCATCGGCGTCCACGGCGTGGCGATCATGAGCGTGCGCGAGGGCCTGGAGTTCGGGGTCGAGATCGAGAGCGACTGCGCCGCGCTCGGCGGCCTGGTCGAGGCGATGCTCGCCGTCACGCCGGAGCTGCACGTGCTGCGTGACCCCACGCGTGGCGGGCTCGCCGCCTCGCTCAACGAGATCGCGGCCGCGTCGGGCACCGGCGTCGTCGTCCAGGAGCGGGCCGTCCCCGTACCGGCCCCCGTGGCGAGCGCCTGCGCGGTGCTCGGTCTCGACCCGATGTACGTGGCGAACGAGGGCAAGCTGGTGGCCTTCGTCCCGCGTGAGCACGCCGACGCCGTACTGGCCGCGATGCGCGCGCACCCGCTGGGCGCCGGGGCGGCCGTGATCGGGGAGGCCGTCGAGGCGCATCCGGGCATGGTGGTGGCCCGTACCGGCCTCGGTGGTACGCGTGTGGTGGACATGCCGCTCGGGGAGCAGCTGCCGCGGATCTGCTGAGGGTCAGCCCCGCGCGCCGTCCCGGCCGCGGTGGCGTGAGGTGTCGAGGGTCCAGGTGTGGGTGCAGTTCGGGCACTGCAGATGGACCCGAGGCCCCTTGTTGGAGATCAGGTACCGCCAGTGCTCGGCACAGTTGCGGCGCTCCGTGCAGGTCGCACAGTCACGGGCGTCGTCGCACCCCGGGCAGGCGACCCAGGCGCGGCGGGCCCGGTCGGCGTGGGGATCAATGGGAAGCCGCACGGCCCGGCTCCTGTCCCGGCAGCACACCCGCCGCCACGAGCATGGTGTGGATCCGCTGCTGCTCTTCGTCCAGGCCGGAGTAGAGCAGGGCGTGCGCCGCCTCCTCCTCCCGTAGTACGGCCACCGGGTCCCAGTCGGGCCCCAGAGCCGCCACGACCTCGGCCCGGCGGCGGGCCTCCTCGATGGTGAGGTCGATGGTGAAGGTGACGTGGTCGGGATCGGAGCCCTGGTTCATGGCGGATGCTTTCGATGGTGCTTTCGGCGGAGATCCGAAATCGAACAGGTTCCGCCA
This sequence comes from Streptomyces sp. NPDC022552, assembly GCF_055561875.1. Classification (NCBI taxonomy): domain Bacteria; kingdom Bacillati; phylum Actinomycetota; class Actinomycetes; order Kitasatosporales; family Streptomycetaceae; genus Streptomyces; species Streptomyces sp. NPDC022552. Next base: position 174,620 of record NZ_JBVHGJ010000004.1, on the reverse strand, counting down.
CGTGTATCAGAGGGGGCGGAGGGTGCGGAAGGGCGGGCTTGCCCGGTGAGATGCGAGCGGAGTGCGCGTACGGCGCGGGAATCGGTCGACGCAGGCCCCGGAACGGTGCGAATGAAGGGGTGCGCGGCCCGGGAGGCCGCTGGTGGTGGCTCTCCACGCTGTCGAACGCTGTGGCGCATCTCATGCGAAACCGGTCAGGCGGGCTGAAGTGATCAGGCCGTCGAGCACTCCCTGTCGAAAAGCTGCCGAAACGGTCGGATCATCGTTGTAGTGTCCGCGCCATGACTACGGAAACCGCCGACGCCGAGTGTCTTGCCCTCACACGCAATCTGCGCCGCCGAGGCGCGATCGTCCTCGCCGTCTTCGCCCTGGTCTGGGCCCTCGCGGGCGGCTCGGGGATCGCGGCGGCGCCGGTGTCGGTAGCGATCGGCGTCGTCGCGGCCTGCGTGACGGCCGGCGCGGTGGTCCTCGCCTTCCGGGGCGCGGCGGGTCCCGTGACGCGACCGGTGCGGTTGCCGGAGAAGTGGAACAGAGGGGTCGGCCTCGTCAACATGGCCGAGCTGGTGGCGATCTTCGCGGTGATCGCCGCGTCGAACGCGTCGGGCCACCCGGAATTCATCCCGGTCGGCATCTGCCTCGTCGTGGGGCTGCACTTCTTCCCGCTGGCCCGGCTCTTCGACCAGGACCAGTACAAGTGGACCGCGATCTTCCTGACGGTGGTGTCGGTGGTGGGGCTCGCCGTCCTCGCGGCCGGAGCCACCGCGGAGACGATCCGTACGGTGGTGGGCCTGGGAGCGGCGGCCGTCCTGTGGGCCTCGTCCTTCCACGTAGCGCTGCGCGGCTGACGCCCAGGCCCGTTCGGCGCAATCCGCGGCCGTGTTCGCGTCGTACGGGCCGCCGGCAGGGCAGCGTGGGCGGTCGGTGCCTGTCGAGGCGACGACCCAGGGAAGGGTGGCTCCGACCGTGCAGCCGAGCGAGATCGCCGAGGTCCTGAACCGTCCGCTCAGCCAGGAGCTCCTGGCCCGCGACCTGACCCGGCTGGCGTACGTGGGCAAGGACGACGCGCCCCGGGTCGTCCCGATCGGCTTCACGTGGAACGGCACGGAAGTCGTGATGTGCACACCGAAGAACGCCCCGAAGCTCCCGGCCCTCCGCCGCAACCCTTCGGTCGCCCTGACGATCGACACCGAGGCGCACCCGCCGAAGATCCTGCTGCTCCGCGGCCGGGCCGAGCTGGACGTCGTGGAGGGAATCCCGGACGAGTTCCTCCAGACGAACGGCACCTACGAGATGACGCCCGAGCAGCGGACCGTATGGGAGACCGAGGTCCGATCGCTGTACGACGGCATGGTCCGGATCGTCGTGACCCCGACATGGGCGAAGCTGATCGACTTCGAGACGACGCTGCCCACGGCGGTCGAGGAACTGGTGCGGCAGCGCGAGGAACGCCGACGCGCGTGACGCTCCATGCCGAGATTCCGTAGCCGGTGGGTGGAGACCGGTATGGACCGTCCGAGTCGGGCGGCTTCCTGAGTAGGATCTGCCGGCGGTGGCGGAGCGGAGAACAGGTGGGGGTGGGCGATGGCCGGTCGGGTCACGGCGGTGAGTCGCAACGGGACGTACGCGTTCAGCAAGCCGAATCGGGAGGTCGTCACGCTGCTCGCCGGGCTCGGGGTCGAGGGCGATGTGCATGCGGGTGAGACGATCCGGCATCAGTTCCGCATGACCTACGAGCCGGACCTGCCCAACCTGCGCCAGGTCCACCTGATGCACGAGGAACTCTTCGACGAGCTGGCGCTCAAGGGCTTCGAGGTCTCGGCCGGTCAGCTCGGTGAGAACATCACCACGCGCGGCGTGGACCTCCTGGGTCTCCCCACCGGCGCCCTGCTCCACCTAGGAGACGAGGCCGTGGTCGAGGTGACGGGCCTGCGCAACCCGTGCGCGAAGATCAACGACTTCCGCAAGGGCCTGCTCGCCGAAGTCTTCGCCCTGGACCCCGACTCGGGCGAGTTCACCTTCAAGTCCGGCATCATGGCCGTGGTCCGCCACGGCGGCCGGGTCCGCCCGCACGACCCCGTAGAGGTCGAACTCCCGCCCGCCCCTCACCGCCCCCTGGAGCGCGTCTAGGCGGGCTGAAGCCCGGCGCGGTGGTGCCCGGTCGGTCGGGCGGGTCCCACCGTTCGTTCGCCGTGCCGGTCAGACCTCGCAGCCGATTTCCGCGTCCGTGCCGCCCTCGCCGTCGCAGTCGTCCGTGCCCGCGCCGCCGTTGAGGGCGTCGTTGGCCGGGCCGCCCCGGAGATTGTCGTCGCCCGTGCCGCCGTTGATGACGTCGGTGCCGCCCGCGGTGCCGGCCGAGCCGCCCTGGCTGTTGAAGGTGTCGCCGACGATGCGGTCGTTGCCGCCGCGCCCGTCGATCACGTCGTTGCCCGCGGTGGAGCCCGTGGGGTCGCCGAAGGCGCTGTCCCCGATGATGAGCTCCTCGTTCGCGGAGCCGCCGGTGATGCGGTCGTTCCCGGAGCCGGCCGCCCGGCCGAAGAACGTCGTGTGGTCGCCGTTCGCTCCGACGCCGCCGTCCTCGCCGAGGTCGATGACGCCGTCACCGCCCGCGCCGCTCACATTGCCCAGGAGCGCCTCGTCGTCCCCGCCGGAGAGCAGGTCGGTGGAGGCGCCCCGCGGGGTGCCCTGTACGGCGACGTGGTCGCCGGTCAGGGAGTCGAGGCCGGCGCCTCCGGAGAGCCGGTCGCGGCCCGTGGGGCCGGTGACGTCGCCGGTCAGGGCCCAGTCGTCGCCGACCAGCGAGTCGTCGCCGACGCCGCCGTCGAGCTGGTCGTCGCCCGCGCCTCCGGAGAGCTGGTCCTCGCCCACCCCGCCGATCAGGGTGTCGCTGCCACCCATCCCGCAGATCGGGTCGTTGCCGCCCCCGCTGTCGATCACATCGCGGCCTGCCGTCCCGATGATCACGTCGTCGCCGGGGGTCCCCGTGGTGGTCGTGGCCGTGGCGTCGCAGCAGGTGGGTGCCGCGGCGACGGCGGGCAGGGCGCAGAGGCCGAGGAGGGCGGTGGCCATCGCGGGGGCACAGAGAGCGGCCAGGGCGCGGCGGCGGTAGGTGGTGGTTCTTCGGTCCCCGGGCAAGTGGGCTCCTTCGGCTGCGGGAGGGATCGGCGAGAGAGGTCACCGAGCGTGATCGTCGTCACGGAGAGCGATCACCGCGCGTGATGCCTGCCAGCAACCGGGGTGCGCGTCGCGGAGCCTGCGATGTTTTCATCCGATCGGAATTTCATCAGGTCCGGTGCGCATGGCGATGTCCCGGTCCGCCGCCGTGCGCGGCAGACCGGGACATCGGGATCCGTCGGACTCAGGCGAGCTCGAACCGGTCGAGGTTCATCACCTTGTCCCACGCCGCCACGAAGTCACGTACGAACTTCTCGCCCGCGTCCTCGGCGGCGTACACCTCCGCGATCGCCCGGAGCTGGGAGTGCGAACCGAAGACGAGGTCGACGGCGGTGGCGGTCCACTTGGCGTCCCCCGTGGCACGGTCCCGCCCCTCGAACACGTTCTCCGTCGAGGTCGACGGCTTCCACTCCGTGTCCATGTCGAGCAGATTGACGAAGAAGTCGTTCGTCAGAGCCTCCGGCCTGTCGGTGAACACACCGTGCGCCGACCCCTGGAAGCCGGTGTTCAGAGCCCGCATGCCGCCCGTCAGCACCGTCATCTCCGGAGCGGTCAGCGTCAGCATGTTGGCGCGGTCCAGCAGGAGGGTCTCCGGCGACAACTTCTCGCCCGCCCGCAGGTAGTTGCGGAACCCGTCCGCCTTCGGCTCGAGCAGGGCGAACGACTCCACGTCCGTCTGCTCCTGCGAGGCGTCCGTGCGTCCCGGCGCGAACGGGACCGTCACGTCGTGCCCGGCGTTCTTCGCGGCCTGTTCCACGGCCGCGCAGCCGCCCAGCACGATCAGGTCGGCCAGCGAGATCTTCTTCCCGCCGGACTGCGAGCCGTTGAAGTCCTGCTGGACCTGCTCGAGGGTGCGCACCACCTCGGCGATCTCGGGCAGGTCGTTGACCTCCCAGTCCTTCTGCGGCGCGAGCCGGAGCCGCGCCCCGTTCGCCCCGCCGCGCTTGTCGGTGCCGCGGAAGCTCGCCGCCGACGCCCAAGCGGCCGCCGCCAGTTGGGAGACGGAGAGCCCCGTGCCGAGGATCCGGCGCTTGAGGTCGGCGATGTCCGCGTCGCCGACGAGCTCGTGGTCGACCTCGGGCACGGGGTCCTGCCACAGCTGCGGCTCGGGAATCCACGGGCCGAGGTAGCGCGAGACGGGTCCCATGTCACGGTGCAGCAGCTTGTACCACGCCTTGGCGAACGCCTCCGCGAGCAGATCGGGGTTCTCGTGGAAGCGCTTCGCGATCGGCGCGTAGACCGGATCCATCTTCAGCGAGAGGTCCGTCGTCAGCATCATCGGAGCGTGGCTCTTCGACCGGTCGTGGGCGTCGGGCACCGTGCCCTGCGCCGCGGGATCCTTCGGCGTCCACTGCTGGGCGCCGGCCGGGCTCGTCGTCAGCTCCCACTCGTACCCGAACAGGTTGTCCAGGTACCCGTTGTCCCACCGCGTCGGGTTCGAGGTCCAGGCGCCCTCCAGGCCACTGGTGAGGGTGTCGGCTCCCTTGCCCGTGCCGGCCGTGTTCCGCCAGCCGATGCCCTGCTGCTCGATGGGGGCGGCCTCGGGCTCGGGACCGACGTACGCGGGGTCGACCGCGCCATGGCACTTGCCGAACGTGTGGCCGCCGATGATGAGCGCGGCCGTCTCCTCGTCGTTCATCGCCATGCGTCCGAACGTCTCGCGGATGTCGCGAGCCGCCGCGATCGGATCCGGATTGCCGTTGGGCCCCTCCGGGTTGACGTAGATCAGGCCCATCTGCACGGCGCCGAACGGACCGGTCAGTTCCCGGTCGCCGCTGTAGCGCTGATCGCCGAGCCAGGTGTCCTCGGGCCCCCAGAAGATCTCCTCCGGCTCCCAGATGTCCTCGCGTCCGAAGCCGAAGCCGAACGTCTTGAACCCCATCGACTCCATGGCGCAGTTACCGGCGAAGACCAGAAGGTCGGCCCAGGAGATCTTCCGGCCGTACTTCTTCTTCACCGGCCAGAGCAGACGGCGCGCCTTGTCCAGGCTCGCGTTGTCCGGCCAGCTGTTGAGCGGGGCGAAACGCTGAGCGCCGGAGCCGCCACCACCCCGGCCGTCCTCGATGCGGTACGTGCCCGCCGCGTGCCAGCTCATCCGGATGAAGAGCGGCCCGTAGTGGCCGTAGTCGGCGGGCCACCAGTCCTGCGACGTCGTCATCACGTCGAAGACGTCCCGCTTCAGTGCCTCGACGTCGAGGGTCGCGAATTCCTTCGCGTAGTCGAAATCCTCGTCCATCGGATTGGACTGGGGCGAGTGCGTGTGGAGGACCTGAAGGTCGAGCTGATTCGGCCACCAGTCCCGGTTCGTCCTGGGGCGATCCGGCGTAGGGGTGGGGGAGTCGATTACCGGGTTTTCGCTTTCGCTGCCGGACACGTCCGTCCTTCTTCCTGTCTCGTCATTTCCTGCGGGTGGCGTCCGTATGGTCGCGCACGGGGGACCGCACCGCACGGGAACACGCAGAGCACCCCGGGCGAGGCACGCGAGAAAAGCGGCGTCGTGGGGGCGGATCGCGCCTTCGGTGGTTGGGCCGCCCCGGGAGTGGGACGCTGATAGGTAGGTGGGGGCCCGTGCCGACGAGACTCGGGAGGGCCGAATGGGACGTGATGTCCCGGCGCTGGAGTTCACCCGTGAAGACCGTCGCCGGTTCCGGAACAAGATGCACTCGTGCCTCGACGTGTTCGCGCGGATGCTGCGGGAGTCGCGGTTCGATTTCGAACGGCCGCAGGTCGGTCTCGAAATCGAACTGAATCTCGTGGACGGAAGCGCCGAGCCCGCCATGCGCAGCACGGACGTTCTGGAGGCGATCGCGGATCCCTCCTGGTCGACCGAGCTGGGCCGGTTCAATCTGGAGATCAACGTGGAGCCGCGGCGGCTCACCGCGGGCGGTCCCGACTCCTGGGAGCAGGAAATCCGCGACGCGCTCAATCACGCCGAGGAGAAGGCCGCGGCGATCGGCGCCCATCTCGTCATGATCGGCATTCTGCCGACGCTGGAGCTGACCGACGCGGGCCCGGACTCGCTGTCCGAGAATCCGCGGTACCACCTGCTGAACGAGCAGATCTTCTCCGCGCGGGGCGAAGACCTGCTGATCGCGGTGGACGGGGTGGAGAGACTGCGGACCTACGCGGAGACGATCACGCCCGAGGCGGCGTGCACCAGCACGCAGTTCCACCTCCAGGTCTCGCCGGACGAGTTCGCGGACTACTGGAACGCCGCGCAGGCCATCGCCGGTGTGCAGGTGGCCCTCGCGGCGAACTCCCCGTTCCTGTTCTCCAAGGAGCTGTGGTGCGAGACACGCATCCCGCTCTTCGAGCAGGCCACCGACACCCGGCCGGACGAGATCAAGGTGCAGGGCGTACGGCCCCGGGTCTGGTTCGGCGAGCGGTGGATCACCTCCGTCTTCGACCTCTTCGAGGAGAACACGCGGTACTTTCCGGCCCTGCTGCCGCTCTGCGACGACGAGGACCCGCAGGAGAGGCTCGACCACGGCGGGATCCCGGGACTGGGCGAGCTCACCCTGCACAACGGGACGGTCTACCGCTGGAACCGCCCCGTCTACGCCGTCGTCGACGGCGTACCGCATCTGCGGGTGGAGAACCGGGTCCTGCCCGCCGGTCCCACGGTGGCCGACGTGCTGTCGAACGGCGCCTTCTACTACGGGCTCGTCCGCGCTCTCGTCGACGAGGACCGGCCCGTCTGGTCGCGGATGTCGTTCGTCGCGGCCGAGGACAACCTCCACGCCGCGGCCAGGCACGGCATCGACGCGCAGCTGTACTGGCCCGGCATGGGCGAGGTGCCGGCGACCGAGCTGGTCCTGCGGCGGCTGCTGCCGCTGGCGGACCGCGGCCTCGAGCGGCTCGGCATGGACGCTGCCTGGCGGGAGCCACTCCTGGGAATCATCGAACAGCGCTGCGTCACGGGCCGTAACGGCGCGGTGTGGCAGTCCGAGATGTTCCATCACATCCAGGACATCTCCCACGCCGACCGCCACCAGGCGCTGCGGCGGATGACCCAGCAGTACATCGAGTACATGCATCTGAACGCTCCGGCGCACACCTGGCCGGTCGAGTGATGCCCGCCCGAAGACCTCCCGAGGGGCACGGGGGACCACCGTGAGGCCCGACGACGTGACGCGCGCGGAGTGGCTCCTCGGCCCCGGCGAGCGCGGCAACAGCGCCACGCGCCTCGACAGCCGCCGTCCGGACGGAAAGGCCTGGTCCGAGGGGAATCAGGCGCGCCCCCTGGTGCACGGGGCCGTGTACTTCCGGGAACTGCTGGCGGCCGTCCGCGTGATGCGCGCCGGCGACCTGCTGCTCTTCACCGACTGGCGCGGCGATCCCGACGAGCGGCTCGCCGGGGAGGGCACCGAGATCGGCACCGTGCTCTGCCGGGCGGCCCGGCGCGGCGTCGTCGTGAAGGGGCTGCTGTGGCGCTCCCACCTGGACAGTCTCCGGTTCAGCGAGGAGGAGAACCGTCACCTCGGCGAGGAGATCGAGGAGGCGGGCGGCGAGTGCCTGCTCGACATGCGCGTACGGCCCGGAGGCTCGCACCACCAGAAACTGGTGGTGCTGCGGCACCCCGGGCGCCCGGAACTGGACGTGGCGTACGTCGGCGGCATCGATCTCTGCCACAACCGGAACGACGACGCCACCCACCGGGGCGACCGCCAGTCCCTGCCCATGGCCGCCGCCTACGGTCCGCACCCGCCGTGGCACGACGTCCAGCTCGCCCTGCGCGGCCCGGTCGTCGGCGACGTCGAAGCCGTGTTCCGTGAACGGTGGGAGGACCCCGCTCCGCTCAGCCGCAGCCCGCTCACCCGCCTGCGCCAGCTGGCGCACCGGGAGGACACGGCCGCGGGCAGGCTGCCGCCGCAGGCACCCGATCCGGAACCGTGCGGCACGCACGCCGTACAGCTCCTGCGCACGTACCCGAATCGGCTGCTGCGCGGCTATCCCTTCGCACCCGACGGCGAACGGAGCATCGCCCGGGGGTACCTCAAGGCGCTGCGCCGGGCCCGTGCGCTGATCTACGTCGAGGACCAGTACCTCTGGTCCCCGAGGGTGGTGGCCGGCTTCGCCGAGGCTCTGGCCGGTCAGCCCGGCCTGCTGATGATCGGAGTCGTCCCTTCCGCGCCGGAGCAGGACGGCAGGTTCTCGCTGCCGATGAACCTGATCGGACGGATCAAGGCGCTGGACGAGCTGCGCCGCGCGGGCGGCGACCGGGTCGCGGTGTACGGCCTGGAGAACCACGCGGGGACCCCCGTCTACGTACACGCCAAGGTGTGCGTGATCGACGACGCCTGGGCCTCCGTCGGCTCCGACAACATCAACCTCCGCTCATGGACCCACGACTCCGAACTCACCTGCGCCGTCGTCGACGAGAGCCCGGACCCGCGGCAGCCGCGGGACCCCGGCGGGCTCGGAGACGGCGCGCGGGCCTTCGCCCGCGAACTGCGCCTGGAGCTGATGCGTGAGCACCTGGACGAGGAAGGGACCACCCGGCGGCGGGCGGCGGCGATTCCGGACGCGCTGTGCGACCCCGCGGTCGCCTTCGACGCCTTCGCCAGGGCGGCCACCGCACTGGACGCCTGGCACGCGCGGGGCCGCCTTGGACCACGGCCGGCGGGCCGGCTGCGGCGGTACGTCGTCCCGGACCTGCCGGTGGCGCAGCGGCTGTCCGCCGCGCCGCTGCACCGCGCTCTGATCGACCCGGACGGGCGCCCGCTGAGGCTGCGGCGCCGCAGCACGTTCTGATCCCGGCGACGGGCGCGGTCGTACGGGTGTACGGGCCCGGCTAGGGGGCGGTCGTGCCCGCCGTGATCGGTACGCCGTTCGTACGCAGCACGTCCCGGACGTCGAGGATCAGCGGGAACACCTCGTGGTTCCGGTCCTCGCCCTGTTCGTCCCAGGCCCGCTGCTCGGCCTCCACCGCCATCCGGTCCTGGGCGAACACCCGTTCCGTGAAGCGGCGGATGAACGGCCAGGCGAGGTCCAGCGCCCCCGGGATCGACGGCTTCGCGATCATCAGGAGGCCGTACGCGTGATTGATGCGCTGCTCGGCGTCCTCCGGCACGTAGGCGACCCAGAGGGAGAACGCGGGCAGTTCGGAATGCGTGGGCACCGCCTGGAGCGTCTGGTACGGATATTCGGTGCGTACGGTGACGACATCGGGGGAGTCGGTACCGCCGATCCCTTCGGCGGAGAGCAGTCCGGCGCCGCGGTCTTTCCTGCCGCCGCCGGGAACGAAGAGATAGCGCGCCTCGACGAACCGCGGTCCGGTGTCATAACCCAGGAGCTTGGGCTGGATCTTGCCCAGGACGCCCCGGTGGAGGAACTGGTGATTCATGTCGAGCAAGTTCTCGTGCATGAAGGTGTAGTGACACCGCACCGTGCGCGAGAACGTCATGGTCTTGTGCCGGGAGGAGTAGAACTCCGGCAATTCCGGAAGCGGTGTCGCCGCCGCCTTCTCCGGGTCCCCGGGAAAGACGAACACCAGTCCGTACATTTCGCGGACCGGATAGGCGCGCACGCCCCGCGGTGGCCGGTCGACTCCTTTGGGGAGATAGGGGATCTGTGAGATGCGCCCGTTTCCGCGGTACGCCCACGCGTGATAGCAGCATCGGAGCGTATCGCCCTCGACGACTCCCATGCTCAGCGGTACCTGACGATGTGCGCACCGGTCCTCCAGGGCGAAGACCTCACCGCTGGCACCGCGGTACAGCGCGATCCGCCGGCCCGCGAACACCGCGGCGAACGCCTTTCCCTTGGGGACCTTCCGCGACACGGCGACCGGATACCAGAAATCGGGGTGGATTCCGATTCTCCGGAGGTCGGTGAGGGCCCTGGACTCTTCGGCGGTCGTACGCCGTGGTTGCGCCTCGGTCATTCACCACTCCCTCGCCGGGCAGGCCATCGCTGCGGAACGGGCTCTTCTGCAGGGTGGCAGCGGGCGGGTGGTTCAGCCACCGCGTACCGAGCCGTCACCGCCGGTACCCCGCCCTGCGCGTCGCACCCGCGACGAGGTCTCTTCCAGCTCACGGCGGGTGTCCGGCCGGGCCGGGAGGGCGGCGGCCGGCGCCGTCGGCCGCAGGGCCGGCGGGGTGACGATCGCCGGCCGGACGTGGGCGACGGCCGCCCGGCCGCCTTGCGGCGCGGCGGGTCGGATACCTCCAATCTGACCCCCCCGCCATCCCCGGCGCATGTCGACGGCACGAGCCGGTTCGTGCCGCGAAGGCGAGGAGGGGGCGGACGGAGTGGAGGACTCCGGATCATGTGTGCCCGTGTCAGGAACCGAACCCGTCGCGTTGGCACTCATGATCCATGGGTTCCGGAGACGGCATGCGCCGCGGCCGGGTCCTTCGGAACCTCGCGGCACACCCCAGCCCGTGTGCCGTGTCGAACGAGTCGAGGAATCAACGTGCCCCTGTCGTCGCATCGACGCCTTGCCATCAGCACCACCCTGCTCGCCGCGCTCGCTGCCGGAATCGTTCCCGCCACCGGCGCGGTCGCCGCCCCGGCCGCTCCCGTCGCCACCGCCACCGCCGACGCCGCCGCGGCGGCCGCGGCCGCCCGCCCCACCAGCCCCGCCCCCGACATGGAGGGCGTGGCCGCCGCGCTGAACGCCGCCATGGCCAAGGGCGCACCGGGCGCCATGGCCCGGTTCACCGGACCGAGAGTCGTCCGCACGGAGGCCCTCGGCGTCCGCGACCGCGTCTCGGGCGCGCCGATGGACACCGCCGCGCGCTTCCGCATCGGCAGCGTGAGCAAGACCTTCTCCTCCGTCGTCCTGCTGCAGCTGGTGGACGAGGGCAAGATCGAGCTGGACGCGTCGGTCAACCGCTACCTGCCCGGCCTGCTGCCCGACGACAAGATCACCGTGCGTCATCTGCTCACCCACCGCAGTGGGTTGGCGGACTACACCGACAAGATGTTCAACCAGACCGTCCCTGGCTTCGAGGCCGTCCGGAAGCGGGTCTTCAGTTACCAGGAGCTGGTGGACCTCTCCCTGAGCGAGCCCCGCACCACGCAGCCCGGCGTGGCGTACAAGTACTCGAACGCGAACTTCGTGGTCGTCGGCATGCTCATCGAGAAGGCCACCGGCGGTCCGGTCGCCCAGGAGTACGAGCGCCGCATCATCAAGCCGCTGGGGCTGCGGAACACCTCGTACGTCCACCCCGACACCCTGATCTCCGGGCTGCACGCGCGCGGCTACCTGCACCCCGACGAGGCCGGCGGGGCGCTCGTGGACTCCACGGAGCAGACCGTGTCCTGGGCGCAGTCGGCCGGGGCCGTCATCTCCAACCCGGCGGACCTGAACACCTTCATGACCGCGCTGATGCGGGGCAGGCTGCTGTCGCCGAGGATGCTCGACGCGATGACGACCGTCACCCCCACGGACGCCACCAACACCCGGTTCTACGGCCTCGGCCTGCGCCGCTACGACCTGTCCTGCGGCACCCAGGTGTTCGGCCACACGGGGACCGTGCAGGGCTTCTACACCTACGCCTTCGCGACGCGTGACGGCAAGCGCAGCCTCGCCGCGATGGCGAACACGTCGAACCGGGGCGAGGCCAACACCGCCCTGGGCGGAACGCTGGAGGCCGCGTTCTGCGGCAAGAAGCCGGCGACGGCGAAGTCCGCGTCTCCCGCGGAGCGCGGCTTCTCGACGCTCCCGGCCGAGAAGGACCTGCCCGAGCGCGGCTGACCCACCACCCACCGACCGCGGGTCGGACGGGAGTGATCAGGGGCCATCGGTCGAGCGGACCGGTGGCCCTTCCCCGTGCGGTGTCGTCACTCCGTACGACGGGGCGGTCGTGGGCGGTTCGCCGGCCACCGCGAGGTTCGACCCGACGTGCGGCCACGGCCGCGAAGGCCGCCCACGCCCATGCGCTCGCCGCTCGGGGGACACCGGCGCCCGGCCGCCCCGCCCGCGCGCAGTCGCGGACGGGGCCGGGCGCGATCCACCTCGGGGGCCAGGGCGAGGACCGCGTACCCCCAACCCTCCCACCGGCCATCCGCCCGCAACAGGGTCGTGCACGAAAGAACCGGGGGCATATTCCGTGACGACCGGGATGCGGCTCCCCGGGCGCCGGGTCGGCCCCGCCGTCCGCCGCTCGTCACGCGCTCGTCGTCGCGCCGCGGTGTTTCACGAACTCGGCCTTCGGCGGCGTCCCGGAGTCCAGGAGCCCGGCCACGGACCAGCCGCACGCCGCATAGAAGGCGTTGGCCGCGCCGTTGCCGGCGAAGCTCTCCAGCCGGAGCTCCGCGTACTCGGCGAAGAGCATCTCCTCGGCCCGTGAGAGCAGCACCCTGCCCAGGCCCTGACGATGGCTACGTACGTCGATCATCATCAGATCGACGGTCGCACCGTCGAGAATCATGAGCCCCGGCACCTCGCCGTCCGCCTCCAGGCACTCCTGGAGGACCGGGAGGTCCTCTCCGCGAGCAGGGCGCACCACGGTGCGGGACGGCGGCAACGACACGTCGACTCCAGGCTCTCATCCACCACGACCAGGCAATTCTGCCGGTCCGCCGGCTCACACCGCCGGTCCGGCCGGTGTGTGACGAGCGTTACCGTGCATGATCGCCCGCGGTCACATCGGCGCAACGGGCGTTCCGTACCGTCGAGGCCACGCTCGATCGACAGAGAGGCCCCAGCCCGTGCCCCCACAGGACTCGTCGGCCGCCGTCGACCAGGTGCGGACCGTCTGCTCCTACTGTGGCGTGGGCTGCGGCGTGCTCCTCGACATCGCCTCCGGCCCCGACGGCCGCCGCACCGTCCTCAAGGCCTCGGGCGACAAGGCACACCCCGCGAACCGCGGCCGGCTCTGCACCAAGGGCGTGACCACGGCCGACATGCTCGCCGCGCCGGGACGGCTGACCACCGCCCTCGTACGCCCGGAGCGCGGGGCCGGACCCGTACCGGCCCCGGTGGGCGAGGCGATCACGGACACGGCCCTGCGGCTGCGGGCCGTCATCGACGAGCACGGGCCGGACGCCTTCGCGATGTACGTGTCAGGGCAGATGAGCCTGGAGGCCCAGTACCTGGCGAACAAGCTGGCCAAGGGCTACATACGCACCAACCGGATCGAGTCCAACTCACGGCTGTGCATGGCGAGCGCGGGCAGCGGCTACAAGCTCTCCCTCGGGGCCGACGGACCGCCCGGTTCGTACGAGGACTTCGAGCGGGCCGACGCCTTCCTCGTCATCGGCTCGAACATGGCCGACTGCCACCCCGTCCTGTTCCTGCGCCTGATGGAGCGGGTGAAGGCGGGCGCCCGGCTGATCGTCGTCGACCCGCGGCGCACCGCCACCGCCGACAAGGCCGGCCTCTTCCTCCAGATCACCCCCGGCACCGACCTGGCCCTGCTCAACGGACTGCTGCACCTGCTGCACGAGAACGGGCACACCGACGCCGACTTCATCGCGGAGCACACCGAGGGCTGGGAGGCGATGCCGGCCTTCCTCGCGGAGTACCCTCCCGCGAAGGTCGCCGAGATCACCGGTGTGCCGGAGGCCGACATCCGGCGGGCGGCGGAGTGGATCGGCACGGCGGGGGAGTGGACGAGCTGCTGGACCATGGGGCTCAACCAGTCCACCCACGGCACCTGGAACACCAACGCCCTGATCAACCTGCACCTGGCGACCGGCGCGATCTGCCGCCCGGGCAGCGGGCCGTTCTCCCTCACCGGCCAGCCCAACGCCATGGGCGGGCGCGAGATGGGGTACATGGGGCCGGGCCTGCCAGGACAGCGCTCGGTGCTCGTCGACGAGGACCGAGCCTTCGTCGAGGAGCTGTGGGGGCTGGAACCCGGCACCGTGCGCCAGGACGGCTCCGGCACGGGAACCGTCGACCTGTTCCGCCGCATGGCCGACGGCGAGATCAGGGCCTGCTGGATCATCTGCACCAACCCCGTCGCCTCGGTCGCCCACCGCAGCACCGTGATCGAGGGACTGGAAGCGGCCGAACTCGTCATCACCCAGGACGTGTTCGCCGACACCGAGACCAACGCCTACGCCGACGTCGTACTCCCCGGCGCCCTGTGGACCGAGACCGAGGGCGTACTGATCAACAGCGAACGCACCCTCACCCTCGCCCGCCCCGCGGTGGATCCGCCGGGGGAGGCGCTCGCCGACTGGCGGATCATCGCGCGGATCGCCTGCGCGATGGGGTACGAGGAGGCGTTCTCGTACGACAGCGCAGAGGAGGTCTTCGAGGAGATCAAGCGCGCCGCGAACCCGAGGACCGGGTACGACCTGCGGGGCGTGACCTACGAGCGGCTGCGCGCCACGCCCGTGCAGTGGCCCGCCCCCACCGCCGACGGCCCGGACCGCAACCCGATCCGCTACCTCGCGGACGACGGCGGTCCGGTGTTCCCGACGGCGAGCGGACGGGCGGTGTTCTTCGCCCGCCCCCACGTCCCGGCGGCCGAAATGCCCGACGACGACTATCCGTTCGTCCTCAACACCGGGCGGCTCCAGCACCAGTGGCACACCCTCACCAAGACCGGCAAGGTCCCCGCACTCAACCGGCTCGCCCCGGGGCCGTTCGTCGAGATCCACCCGGACGACGCGGAACGCCTCGGCATCGGCGAAGGCGACTCGGTGGAGGTCGCCTCCCGGCGCGGCCGGGCCGTGCTGCCCGCGGTCGTCACCGACCGGGTGCGGCCGGGCTGCTGCTTCGCGCCGTTCCACTGGAACGACCTGTTCGGCGAGTATCTGAGCATCAACGCGGTGACCAACGACGCCGTGGACCCGATCTCCTTCCAGCCCGAGTTCAAGATGTGCGCGGTGACGCTGGCGAAGGTCGCCGCACGCCCGGACGAGCCGTCCGTGATCGCGGAGCCGTCCGTGATCGTGCCGTCCGTGATCGTGCCCTCCGCCGTTCTGCCAGGCGCCGCGGCCGTCTTCGGGCTGGAGGGCACACCTCCGCCCACGCTCGCCGAGCACGAACGCCAGTACCTGGTCGGCTTCCTCGCCGGGCTGGCGTCCGGCGTGCCGGGTGTTCCCGTCCTGCCGCCGGGCGCCCCGTTCAGCGACGAGCACGCGCGCTGGGTGAACGGGGCGCTCGCGGGCCTGTACTCCCGAGCGCCGCAGGCCGTCATGGACGACACGCCCGGCACCCCGACCGCCTCCGGCCGTGAGGTCGTCGTGCTCTGGGCCTCCCAGACGGGCAACGCCGAGGAGTTCGCCGCGTCCGCCGCGGAGCGTCTCTCCGCGGCGGGCCACCGCCCTGCGCTCCTCGGCATGGACGGCACGGATCCGCGGTCCCTGCCGCCCGCCGCCGACCTGCTGCTCATCACCAGCACCTTCGGCGACGGCGACGCCCCGGACAACGGCTCCGGGTTCTGGGACGCGCTCACCGCCGCCGACCCCCCGAGCCTTGAGGGCAGGCGGTATGCCGTACTCGCCCTCGGGGACTCCTCGTACGACGACTTCTGCGGCCACGGGCGCCGCCTGGACCGGCGCCTGGACGAGCTGGGTGCCGTCCGTCTGGCACCGCGCACGGACTGCGAGCCGGACTACGAGCACTCCGCCGACGCCTGGCTGGCGCATGTCCTCGACCGGCTCGCCGGAGAGCCGACGGCCGAAGTCACGCCTGCCGCTTCCCCGCCTGCCGCTTCCGCGCCGGGCGCCGCCCCTTCTCCGGCTGCCGCGCCGGTCCGTACGAGCAAGCCGGCCCAGGCCACCGCACGGCTGACGGGCAACCGTCTGCTCAGCCTGCCGGGGGCGGGCAAGGAGGTCCGCCGGTTCACCTTCGACACCCGGGACAGCGAGACCCCCCTCCTCTACGAGGCCGGCGACGCCCTCGGCGTCCACCCCGTCAACTGCCCCGACCTCGTGACCGAATGGCTGGCGGTCACCGGAGTCGACCCCGCCGCCACGGTCGAGATCGCCGGCATCGGCGCGGTCGGGCTCGCCGACGCCCTGCACCGGCACCTGGACATCACCCGCCTCACCCCCGCCCTCCTCGCCTTCGTCCACGAACGCACCGGCGACCGCGACCTGAGGAAGCTGCTGCGCCCCGACAACAAGGGCGAACTCGCCCGCTGGTCCTGGGGCCGCCAGGCCGTCGACGTCATCGCCGAGCACCCGGTCCGCGCCTCCGCGCAGGAGTGGGCGAGCGTCCTCAAGCGCCTCCAGCCGCGCCTGTACTCCATCTCCTCCAGCCCGCTCACCGTCCCCCACGAGGTGTCCCTGACGGTCTCCGTCGTCCGGTACGAGAACCTCCACGGCCGCCCCCGCAAGGGAGTCTGCTCGCCGTACCTCGCCGATGCGCCGCCCGGCGCCCCCGTGCCCGTCTCCGTCCGGCGCTCACCCCACTTCCGGCCTCCGGCCGACCCCGGCACACCGATGGTGATGGTCGGCCCGGGGACGGGAGTGGCTCCCTTCGTCGGCTTCCTCGAAGAACGCCGGGCCCGCGGCCACCAGGGCCCGAACTGGCTCTTCTTCGGGGAGCAGCACCGTGCCACGGACTTTCTCTACGAGGACGAGCTGACCGCCTTCCTCGCCGAGGGCACCCTCGCGCGGCTCGACACCGCCTTCTCACGCGACCAGCGCGCCAAGGTCTACGTCCAGGACCGGATGCGTGAGCACGGGCACCAGCTCTGGTCCTGGCTCCAGGACGGCGCGCACTTCTACGTCTGCGGCGACGCCTCTCGGATGGCCGAGGACGTCGACCGGGCGCTGCGGGACATCGCCGTCGCCCACGGCGGTCTCGACGAGGAAGGGGCGGGGCTGTACGTCAAGCGGCTCGCCGCCGACAAGCGGTACGTCCGCGACGTGTACTGACGCCCGACGCGCCCTCTGTGCGCCCCCCTGCGCCCGCACGCGCCCCCCGGGTGTCAGAGGGCCACGGCGGTCGCCTCGGTGGCCTTGACGCTGGTCCAGACGGGCGTTCCGTCGGCGAGGCCGAGTTCGGCCGCGGCCTGCGGGGTGATCTCGGCGACGAGGTCGGGCGCCTCGTCGGAGGTGATCAGCACGCGCAGCCGGCTTCCGCTCGCCGTGATCTCCCGTACGGTGCCCGGCCAGACGTTACGGGGGCTGCCACCCGGCCGCTCGCGGTGGACGGAGACCGCCTCGGGCGCGATGACGGCGAGCGCCTCCGTACCGGCCGGGAGCGTGTCGGCGACGACCAGGGTGCCGCCGGCTGCCAGCGCGAGGCCCTCGGCCGTCGCGGTGCCGGGCCAGGCGTTGCGGCCGAGCATCCGGGCGACCCAGGGGGAGCGCGGGTGGCGGCTGACCTCGGCCGGGGAGGCGTCCTGGAGGGCGCGGCCCTCGTCGAGCACGAGGACCCGGTCGGCGAGGGAGACGGCCTCGACTGGATCGTGGGTGACGATCAGGCAGACGCCGCCGAAGCCCTGGAGATGCGAGCGCAGGGTGTGGCGGACATGGGCCCGCGTGGTCTGGTCGAGGGCGGCGAGCGGCTCGTCGAGCACCAGGAGCCGGGGGCGCGCCGCGAGCGCCCGGGCGAGTGCCACGCGCTGGGCCTGGCCGCCGGACAGCTGCGCGGGGCGGCGGTGGGCGAGGTGCCCGACGCCGAGGCGGTCGAGCCACTGCTGCGCGGTGCGCCGTGCCTCCGCCCGGGGAACACCCTGGGCGCGCAGCCCGTAGGCGGTGTTGGCGAGCGCCGACAGGTGGGGGAAGAGGGCGCCGTCCTGGGGGACCCAGGCGACGCGGCGACGGTGCGGCGGAAGGCCGGTGACGTCGACGTCACCCAGGCGAAGGTCCGCGTGGGCGCGCGGGGTGAGGCCGAGGAGGGCGCGCAGGAGGGTCGTCTTGCCGGCGCCGTTGGGGCCCACGACGGCGATGGTGGTGCCGGGCTCCGCGTCCAGGGTGAGCCGGGTGAAGCCGGTGACCTCGGCGTGCAGCGCCCAGTCCTCCCGGGGAACGGAGGACTCGGCGCCGGCGGAGACGAAGGGGCCGTCGGGAAGGGCACGGGCCGAGAGGGGCCCGTCCGGCAGGGTCCCGTCCACCGGCCGCGGGGGCTGCTCCGCACGGCCCGACGGGGTGCCGGTCCAGCGCCCGCGCAGCGCGATCAGCACGGCCATGGCGATGACGAGCAGCAGCAGGGAGACGGAGGTCGCCGCCTCGGGCTCGTCCTGGAGCAGCAGATACACCTGGAGCGGCAGGGTCTGCGTGGTGCCGGGCAGGTTCCCGGCGAAGGTGATGGTGGCCCCGAACTCGCCGAGCGCCCGCGCCCACGTCAGGGCCGCGCCGGCGATCAGCCCGGGCGCCACCATCGGCAGGGTGACGGTGAGGAAGACCCGTACCGGCGAGGCACCGAGGGAGGCAGCCGTCTCCTCGTACCGCGGCCGCAGCCCGGCCAGCGCGCCTTCCAGGCTGATGACGAGGAACGGCATGGCGACGAAGGTCGCCGCGAGGACCGCGCCCGAGGTGTGGAAGGGGAACGTGATGCCGAAGGTGGACTCCAGCCAGGGGCCGAGCAGCCCGCGGCGGCCGAACGCGAGAAGCAGCGCCACACCGCCGACGGTGGGCGGCAGCACCATCGGCAGCAGTACGAGGGAGCGTACGAGGGCCTTGCCCGGGAACGACACCCGGGCCAGCAGCCAGGCCAGCGGGACTCCGAGGACCAGGGACAGGCCGAGCGACCAGAACGACACCACGAGGGAGAGGCGCAGCGCCTGCGTCGTCCCGGGTGAGCCGAGGTGGTCCGCCAGCTGACTCCACTGCGTCCGCGCGAGGATGCCGATCAGCGGCAGTACGAGGAAGGTCACGGCCAGCAGCGCGGGAATCGCCAGGGCGAGGGGCGCGCGGGCGCCCGGGGCGCGACGGCCGGTTCTCTTCATCGGTGGTCCCTGGGGGTCGGGTGGGGAATGAGGGAGGGGCTGTCCGTCCCCCCGGAACGGGCAGCCCCTCGGGGATCGCTCCGGCTACGGCTTCTGGAACCCGGCGTCCTGGAGGATCTTCTGGGCCTCCGGAGTGGACAGCCAGGCGACGAACGCGGCGGCGGCCTCGGCGTTCCTGGACTCCTTGAGCGTGGCCGCCGGGTATTCGGCGATCGCGTTCTGGGCGTCGGGGATCTCGACGGCGTCGACCTTGTCGGGGGCCGTCGCGGCGTCCGTCCTGTAGACGAGTCCGGCGTCGGCCTCACCGAGTTCGACCTTGCTCAGGACGGCGCGGACGTTCGGCTCCTGGGAGACCGGCTTCACCGTGATCTTCTGGGCGTCGAGGACCTGCTTGCTGTACTTGCCGGCCGGCACCTCGGGCGCGGCGAGCACGACCTTGAGCTTGGTGTCCGCGAGGTCCTTCAGCTCGTCGACCTTGTGCGGGTTGCCCTCGCCGGTGGCGATGACGAGCCGGTTCCTGGCGATCACGGTCGGGGTGCCGGTGTCCGCCTTCACCTTGGCCATGCTCTTGGTGTCGGCGGTGACCAGGGCGTCGGCGGGCGAGCCCTGCGCGACCTGGGCCACCAGCTCCTGCGAGCCCGCGAAGGAGAACGTGATCTTCGTGCCGGGGTGCGCCTTCTCGTACGCGGCGCCGGCCGTCTTGAACACGTTGGTCAGGGAGGCGGCGGCCAGGACCGTCAGGTCGGCCTTCGGGGCACCCGACGCGGACGTGGACCCCGAGGTCGAACCGCCGGTGGACTTCTTGGTGTCGTCGTTGCCGCAGGCGGTGAGAGGAACGAGCAGCGCGGCCGTCACGCCGGCGGCGGCGACACGGCGCCCGGTGAAGGTGCGGGACAGGGACATGCGGTGGGGCTCCTTGGGCGTGTGGTCGGCAGGACGCCGTCCGTCGCGGATGGTGACGAGCCGCGCCGGTGACGGACGCCGCCGCTCGGGAAATGCGTGAGGGGTCAGGTGCGGTCGATGTGCACGCTGGTCGACTTCACGCGGGCGGTGGCCTGCATGCCGACTTCCAGTCCCAGCTCGTCCACGGCCTCACGGGTGAGGAGCGAGACGAGCCGGTGCGGGCCCGCCTGGATCTCCACCTGCGCCGCGATGTCGCCGAGCTTGATCGCGGTGACGATGCCGGGGAAGGCGTTGCGCGCCGAGGTGTAGGACGCGTCTTCCTCGCCGCTGCCGCCCTGAGCGATCTCCACGGAGAAGGCGGCCAGATCCCGGCCGTCGATGAGTCGACGGCCGCTCTCGTCGCGGTGGGTCGAGACCCGGCCGGCGTCCGCCCAGCGGCGGGCGGTGTCCGGGCTGACGCCGAGCAGACGTGCCGCCTGCCCGATGGTGTAGGACTGCATAAGCGACACCGTAGAGCGATTGGCCTGGCAGCTGCAACAAGTCCGTAGGACTGTCCATGGCGAATGCGAGGTCGCATGGAGGAAAGGCCGAACGTCGGCGCGCTCAGTCGGTTCCGCAGGGCTCCGGGGCGGTGTCGGGCAGCCTGCAGGTGCCGATCCAGATCCTGGTGACGGTGCTGATGCAGCGCGCCCCGCACCGGTCGGAGGGCATGACCAGCTGCGTGCCGACCGCGTCCAGGTCGGTGTCGTCCATGCGCGTGGCGAGCAGCATGGGCGCGTTGCCGAAGTCGGCGTCGATCTCCGCCCAGGACAGCACCGTGTGGTGGCCGTCGCCCCCGTTCACGGCCAGCAGGAACCGGGAGCGCTCCTTGCGGCGCGCCGGGTCGAAGGCGGGCCGGGCACCGCTCACCACCTCGCGCAGGAGCGGACCCTCGAAGCGGTGGTGCTGCGGTCCGTTCGTGGCGCAGTCGAAGACCACGTCCGCCCGGTGTCCCTCCCACCCCTCGCGCAGCTCCGCCACGGAGAGCGTGACCGGCTCCGCGACGTCCCCGCACACGAGGGGCCGCGACGCCCCGCGGAGGGGCTGAGCCACCTCCGGCCCGCCTCCTTCGCCGTCGCGGAGCGCTCGGACGGTGAGGCCGTCGGGGTCGTCGGCATCGGAGGCGGGCACGACATCCAGGCCCGGCTCGCGGAGGTGTGGCCGCTGATCCACGCGTGCCGTCCGGACGCCGTCCTGCACTGCGGAGTGAGTGCTCCCGTGGCGGAGGCGGCCGGCCTTCCGGCGGCCGTCACCCAGGCCCGCTACGCACGGGCCGCGGCACGGGTCGCGTCCCCGCGGAGCGGCCGTGTCATGGCCGTCGACGAACTCTTCGGCCTGGACACCCTGCTGGCCGGCGTTCCCGCCGACGTGAAGGACGTGTACCGCACCAGGGTCCTGGGCCCGCTCCTGCCCGAGTGAGGGGTCCTCGAACGCCATGCTGCTCGAGACGCTGGAGGTGTTCCTGGCCCACGACGGGTCCTGGGCGAGGACGGCCAAAGCCCTCCATCTCCATGTGAACACGGTCCACTACCGCATCGAACGCATCGAGGCCCTGACGGGACGTGACCTGTCCCGCCTCGACCACAGACTCGACCTGCGGACCGCGCTGCTCTGCGGCTGAGGGCGGGCGGCCGGTCGTCAGCGCAGGTCGACATGGACGTTCGTCGACTTCACCCGCGCGGTCACCGTGACGCCGACGGAGAGGTCGAGTTCCTCGACGGACTCCCTCGTCACCAGCGACACGAGCCGGTGCGGACCGGACTGGATCTCCACCTGCGCGGCGACGTCGTCGAAGCGGACGGCGGTCACGATCCCCACGAACGAATTGCGCACGGACGTCGGCAGATCGTCCTCCGGCACCGCGTACAGGCCGGCGCCCCGTTCCTTGGCGAAAGCCGCGAGGCCGGCACCGTCGATGACCCGGTTTCCCGAACCGTCACGGTCCATGCGCAGCCGACCGCTGTCGGCCCACCGACGGACGGTCTCCGAACTCACTCCGAGCAGCCCCGCTGCCTGCCCAATGCTGTACGACGGCACACCCGCACTCTAGCCCGCGGCGGGTCAGCCGCCGTCGGGCGTGGAGTCCATGGAGCGCATGGTCTCGTCGGCCCGCTTCCTCATCTCCTCCGGTGCGACGTCCTCGATGTGCGTGGCGACGCTCCAGCGGTGGCCGAAGGGGTCCTCGAACTGCCCGGTCCGGTCGCCGTAGAACTCGTCCTTGACCGGCGACACCTCCGTGGCCCCGCCGGCGAGGGCGTCGGCGAAGACCGCGTCCACGTCCTCCACGTACACGTGCAGGGTGACGGGCGTGCCGCCCACCGCCTTGGGCGAGCGGAATCCGATGCCCGGGAACTCGTCCGCGAGCATGATCATCGAGTTGCCGAGCGCCAGCTCGGCGTGGCCGATCCTGCCGTCGGGGGCCGGCATCCTCATCCGCTCGTCCGCCCCGAGCACGGAGACGTAGAAGTCGATGGCCGCAGCGGCTCCGTCCACACAGAGGTACGGCGTGAGGCTCGGATAGTCCTCGGGAACGGGCTTCACACTCACTGGTCCTCCACCTTTCGCAGCGGAACGGTCACCGCCGACCGTCGCCTGCGACCACTGATATCCCGAACCCCGGGGCACCCGACCACGCCGCGCGGCGCCCTGCGACCGGATAGCCCGAAGGGCCGCCCGGGTCCAGGCGCACGGACGGGAAACGCGAGCAGGCGGCGCGCGAGATCGTCGGGGAGGCCGAGCGGCTGCTCACCGGCCCCTGGCCACCGCGGAGCTGAGAGGAATTCCCTTGTCCGCCCGATGATCACGGGTTAGTGTGCCCCGGCCCCGGCACCTGTCGGGCGGTCACAGCAGGTGGGGGACATGGCGGAGGACATCGACGCGCTGCCGAAGGGCGCGGGCATGTGGGGGCAGGTCGTAGCCGGTCTGTTGCTCGTACCGGCACTGGGGCTCGGCGCGTGGGCCCTGGGGGAGACGGCGGACACGGGCGGCGGTCCGCCACGGCCCGCCACGTGCTCGGACGGGGAGTCCGAGGAGACGCGTCGGGAGACCGCCGAGGCGCGCGGACGGCTCTCCGGCGACCAGCTCTGCGAAGCGTTGAACCGCCCCGATCTCGCCCGGCTCCTGGGCACGCCGGCGGAGAGGGCGACGTCCGCCCACGGCAGCGACGGCTCCCTCAAGCTCGCCGGCGCCGCCAGGGACATCGCCACGCCCACGTCCGAGGTCGAGTTCGCGACCTACACCGTCACGCTGGCGGCCACCTACGACGGCCGCCCGGTGGCCGGGTTCACCCCGTTCGGCGGGCACGGCGCCGAGGAGCGAACGGTCCTGGGACGCCCGGCGGTCCTCTACTCGGACCAGACCATCAGCATCCGTTTCCGCCTCGACGGGAGCGACGCCGAGACCGGTCCCGGCGTCCCGGCCCGCACCCTCACCGTGGCCCGGGACGCCAAGGACAGCGGCGGCTCCTACGAGGTGACCCTCTGGCGCCAGGACGGCGCGGAGCCGGACGACGCGGTACTGCTCCGCGTCGCCGAGACGGTCCTGCCGACGCTCCCGGGGTGGAGCCCCGCGAGCGCCGTACGGCAGTGACCGGAATCCGCTAGGCGACCGGGTCGCGCGGCTCGCGCCACATCGCCCACAGCACCGGCCCGCCGCCCGGGAGGCTCAGCTCCTCGCGCACGCGGAAGCCGAAGTGCTCGTAGAAGGGCAGGTTGTCCGGCTTGGACGACTCCAGGTAGGCGGGCTGCCCCGCCGCGTCGGCCTTGGCCAGCCCCGAGCGCAGCAGTGCGGCCCCGTGCCCCTGGCCCTGGGCGGCCGGGTCGGCGCCGATCAGCGCCAGGTACCAGTGCGGCTCCTGTGGCGTGTGCTGCGCGGCGGCCTCCACGGCGGCGCCGAACACGGGCGCCCGGTCACCGAGGATGTTCTGGAGCTCCTGGATCGTCTCCGCGTCGGGAACGGCCTTGGCCTGCGCCTCCGGCGGCACCCAGAAGGCGGCCGCCGCCGCGGTGCGCTCGCACACCGCGTGGTGGACGTACTGCCGGGTGAACAGGGTCGTGAAGTAGCGGCCGAGGGCCGCCTCGCGCGAGGTGTCGTCGGGGAAGAACCAACGCATCATCGGGTCGTCGTCGAAGGCGCGGGTCAACGCGCGACCGATCATCGGAGCGTCGTCGAGCGTTGCCGTCTGCGGAATGTTCGTTATCGACATACGGGTCATTCTGCTCCCCGATGATCTTGGACCGCGCAGCGGGGGTCCGGTTCGCCCGCTTCCGCTCCCGTCACGCCGGGGCCGCCTCCGGCTCGTCCGAGTCGAGGATCGAGGTCTCCAGCTTCCGGAGGAGGCGGGCGAGTTGCCGGCGCTCGGCGGGCGACATGGCGTCGAGCATCCGGCGTTCGTTGTCGAGGTGCTCGGCGAACACCGTGTCCACGGTGGCGAGGCCGTGCTCGGTGAGGCGGGAGTAGACGACCCTCCGGTCGTCCGCGTCCCGCTCGCGCACGATCAGACCGTCCTTCTCGAGCCGGTCGATCCGCAGGGTCACCCCCGCCGAGGAGACGAGGCCGGAGTCGGCGAGCTGCCCCGCCGTCAGCCGGTACGGCTCACCCGAGCGCCGCAGCGCCGTCAGTACGTCGAACCCGGCCACGGAGAGGCCGTGCCGCTCGATCGACGCGGTGATCCGGGTGTTGTAGCGGAGGAAGGTGCGGTGCAGCCGGGCGAGGACGTCGAGGGGGCTCGTGTCCAGCTCCGGACGTTCGCGTGCCCAGTCCTCCATCACCTTCGCCACCGCGTCGCGGCTCGCCGGCTTCGATGCAGCCATGTTCCATCCCCTCGTACGGCTCCGGCCGGCGTCCCCTCCGGCATCTCACAGCACTGAGAATCTTACCGCTCAGGCATTCGAGCCCGGGGGCGGCGGGACGCCGACGGCCCGCCGGCGGTGGCGTTTCGCCACCCGCCGGCGGGCCGTACGGCGTGCGGTGTCAGCGGTTGAGCTCCTCCAGCGTCCGGCCCTTGGTCTCGACCGCGAACCAGGCGATCACGGCACCGACCAGGGCCATGGCAGCGAGCTGGGCGAAGACCAGGGACAGGCTGCCGCCCGCGCCGATGATCGTGCCGACGACGACCGGCCCCAGGATGACGCCGAGCCGGTTCCACAGACCGCCGAACGCCGCGCCCTTGGCCCGGTTGGCCGTCGGGTACAGCTCGGGGGAGTAGAGGTAGAGGCCCGCGTTGATCGCGTAAAGGAAGAAGGTCGTGCAGGAGGCGAAGACGGCGACCTGGCCGCCCGACGTCGCGCCCGCCAGGGCCAGCACGCCCAGCGAGAGCGCGCCCCCGACGAGCGCGGCCATCAGCGCCGGCCGGCGGCCGATGCGGTCGATCAGCATGGCGACGAGGAACGTACCGAGCAGGCCCGTCACATTGCTCAGCAGCGTGTAGACGAGGGCCGTGGTCAGATCCAGGCCGAACTGCTTGGTGTAGAGCGACGGCAGCCAGGTGGAGATGCCGTGGTTGACGTAGTACGCGACGAACCACAGCCCGGAGAGGACGGCCGTACGGCGCAGGTAGCGACCCCGGAACAGGTCGCGCAGCCGGCCGGCCCGTGCGACGTCCTCGGGGACCCCGGCGGCCGGTGCCGGCAGCGGCGCGGCGGTGGCGCGGGCGACTTCCGCCTCGATCCGGGCGATGGCCGCCTCGGCCTCCTGGGTGCGGCCGCGGGCCAGGAGCCAGCGCGGGGACTCCTCGACGTGGCGGGGCAGCGCGGCGGCGATCAGGACCGGGAGGGTTCCGATGACGAACATGGCGCGCCAGCCGAGGTTGGGGACGACCCAGACGGCGACCAGCGTCGCCGCGGCGAGGCCGGCCGGGAAGATCATCTCGTAGAGCAGTACGAAGCGGCCGCGCTTGTCGGAACGGGCGATCTCGTTGATGTACGTCGCGGCGACGGGGACCACTCCGCCGATGCCGAGGCCCTGGACGAACCGGAAGAGCGAGAAGGTCTCGATGGAGCCGGAGAAGGCGACGGCGAGGCTGGCGAGCCCGGTGACGGCGACACCGAGGGCGACCGTGCGCACCCGGCCGATCCGGTCGCCCAGCCACCCGGCGGCGAGGGCGCCGAGAAGCATGCCGATCGAGGCGGCGGTCACGGCGAAGGTGGCCTGCCCCGTGGTCAGGTTCCACTCCTTCATCAGGACGGGCAGTGCGGAGGCGGCCAACAGCTGGTCGAACGCCTCGAAGAAGGTGACGGCGCCGATCAGGAAGCGCACCTTGACGTGCCAGCGCGAGTGCGGCAGTCGTTCGAGTCGCGCGGCTATCGAGCCGAGGGCCTGCTTGCCGGCCACAGTCGTCATGGAGGGGTCCTTCCGCGAACAGAGAAGTTGCGGAGACAGTAGGTTCAGCTATCTAAGCGGTCAATGGTTAAGGGCTTAGTAATCTGGAACCCGCCGGCTCGACATACATCCTTTCGGTGGGCCCACTCCACGCTCAAGACCTGTTGGGCAACGATTTCGAGCCGGAGGTCTTGCCCCGAGATAGTTAAGCGCTTAGATTTCAAGCACTTCGAGAACTGCATCGCCAGGAGGTTCCCCCGTGCCCCACCACCCCACCGACATCCTGATCGCGGGCCAGTGGCGGCGCGGTGCCGGCGAACCGCTCGACACCGTCGACCCGGCCACCGGGCGTCTCCTCGCCACCGTGCACTCCGCCTCCGCCGAGGAGGTCGCCGAGGCCGCGGAGGCCGCCGCCGAGGCCGCGGCCGACCCACGGTGGCGGGAGCTGCTCCCGCACGAGCGCGCCCGTCTCCTGCACCGGATCGCCGCGCTCACCGAGGAGGCGGCCGACGAGCTGGCGGCGCTGCAGACCGCCGACACCGGCAAGACCCTCACCGAGACCCGCGCCCTCGCCCTCAGCGCGGCGGGCACGTTCCGCTACATCGCCGCCGCCCTGGAGACCGCCGAGGACTCCCTCACCCCCTCCCGTGGCGCGTACGTCACGATGAGCGTGCACGAGCCCATCGGGGTCGTCGGGGCGATCAACCCCTGGAACTCGCCCATCGCCAGCGACGCCCAGAAGATCGCGCCCGCCCTCGCCGCGGGCAACGCGGTCCTCCTCAAGCCGGCCGCCTGGACGCCCCTGGTCTCCCTCGCCTTCGGCAGGCTGATCACACGTGCCCTGGAGGAGTTCGGCCTGCCCACGGCGCTGCTCTCCGTGCTGCCCGGCAGCGGCCGGGTGGTCGGCGACGCCCTCGTACGCCATCCCCTCGTGGCGCGCGTCGGATTCACCGGAGGCACCGCGACGGGCCGGTCGATCGCCGCCGTCGCGGCGGAGAAGCTGATTCCCGCCTCGCTGGAGCTGGGCGGAAAGTCTCCGACGATCGTCCGGGTCGACGCCGACGCCGAACAGGCCCTGGCCGGTGTGCTGTTCGGGATCTTCTCCTCCAGTGGCCAGTCCTGCATCGCCGGCTCACGGCTCTTCGTCGCCCGGGAGATCTACGACTCCTTCGTCGGAGAACTCGTCGAACGTGTCCGGAAACTGCGGGTCGGCCCCGGAACCGACCCCGCCACCCAGGTCGGCCCCCTCGTGCACCACCGCCACCGCGACGCCGTCGCCGCCTACGTCGACCTCGCCCGGTCCGAGGGCGGACGGGTCCTGTGCGGCGGATCGGCGCCGGAGGGAGAGCGGTACCGGGACGGTGCGTACTACCTGCCGACCGTTCTCGACGGCCTGCCGAACTCCTCCCGCACCTGCCAGGAGGAGATCTTCGGCCCGGTCCTGGTGGCCCTTCCCTACGAGGACGAGGACGACCTGGTCCGCCAGGCCAACGACTCCGTCTACGGCCTCGCCTGCGGCATCTGGACCCGGGACGCGCGCGCCGCGTGGCGGCTCGCCCGCCGGATCGACGCGGGGACCGTCTGGATCAACACGTACAAGCAGTTCAGCGCCTCCACGCCGTTCAGCGGCTGGAAGGAGAGCGGCCTCGGCACGGAGAAGGGCCGCGACGCGATCCGCGCCCACCAGCGCCAGAAGTCCCTGTACTGGGGCACCTCCGACGCACCCCTTCCCTGGGCCGGCTGACCCGGCACGCCCCGCGCCGCCCGCCCGGCGCCGCCCGCCCCCGGGTCCGCCCCCGCCCCGGGTCCGCCCCCGCGCCGCCCGCCCGCCCCGGCACGCCCGCCCGTCTGGAGAGACCTATGCACCCCTCACCGCCCGGCCCGATCGCCCGGCTCCGCTCGCTGCGCTACGTCGAGCTGCACACCCCCGCCTTCACCGAGGCCGCCGACTTCTACGAGGAGGTGTGGGGGCTCGAGACCGTCGAGTCCGACAGCGGTGCGCGCTGGCTGCGCGGCACCGGCGACGAGCACCACGTCCTGCACCTCACCGAGCGCGAGCGCGTGGGACTCGGCCGGCTCGCCTTCGCCGTCGCCACCCCCGCCGAGGTCGACGAGGCCGCCCGTCGCCTCGAAGCACGTGGCATCGCCCCCGTCTTCGGCCCCGGCCCCCTCGACCAGGCGGGCGGCGGCTACGGCCTGCGGTTCACCGACCCCGAGCGGCGACTCGTCGAGATCAGCGCCCAGGTCGAGGCCGTCGCCCCGCGCGGCCGGGACGGCGCGGTGCCCGTCGGGGTCACGCACGCCGTGCTGAACACCACCGACATCGACGCCGCCGTCGCCTTCTACCGCGACGTCCTCGGCCTGCGCGTCTCGGACTGGTCCGAGCACCAGATGGCGTTCCTGCGCTGCGACGCGGACCACCACTGCATCGCCTTCAACCAGGCCGAGTGGACCTCGCTGAACCATGTCGCGTACGAGATGAGCTCGGTCGACCACTTCATGCGGGGCCTCGGGCGGCTGCGCCACCACGGCATCACCCCGCAGTGGGGCCCCGGACGGCACGGCCCCGGCAACAACACCTTCTCCTACTTCACCGATCCGTCCGGTCTCGTCTGCGAGTACACCTCCGAGGTCGCGCAGATCGTCGAGGACACCTGGATCGCCCGCGTCTGGCGGCGGGTGCCGGAGCTCTCCGACCTCTGGGGCACGGCCGGCCCGCCCTCGAAGGAGATCCGCTGCCACATGGCGGGCACGCCGGACCCCGGCCCGCTCGCGCCCGTCGACGCCCGGAAGGACACCGCATGAGCACCGCACGCGTACGCAAGGTCGGGGTGGTCGGCTGGGGAGCGATCGGCCGGATCGTGGGCACCGCCCTCGCCGAGGGGCGGGTGGACGGCGCTGCCCTGGTGTGCGTCGTCGACAACCGACCGCTCGGCGATACGGCACCCGCCCCGCAGGTCCCCTTCGAGGAGGCGCTCGGCCTCTGCGACCTCGTCGTGGAGGCCGCGGGCCAGGGCGTCGTACGGGAGTGGGGCGAGCGCGTGCTCGCCTCCGGCACCGACCTGCTGATCGCCTCCAGCGGGGCCATGACCGACGACGAGCTCGCCGAGCGGCTGCTCGCGGCGGGGCCGGGGCGGGTCTACTTCACGGGCGGCGCCGTCGGCGGACTCGACCTGCTCCAGGCGGCCCGCGCGCTCGGCCCGCTGGACGAGGTCCACCTGACCACCACCAAGCTGCCGTCGACCCTCGAACAGCCGTGGATGGACGAGGAGTTGCTGACCCTCATGCGGACGGCGACCGGACCGGTCGAGGTCATGGCCGGGACCGCTCGCGAGGTTCCGGTGAAGTTCCCCAAGTCGACGAACGTGGCCGCGTCGGTCGCGCTGGCGGTCGGCGACCTGGACGCTGTGCGGGTCCGGGTCGTCGCCGATCCGGCCGCGCACCACACCCGGCACGTGATCGAGGCGTCCGGCCCGCACGGCGCTTACCGCTTCGAGGTCGCGCATGTGCCGGACGCGGACAACCCCGCCACCAGCGGGGTCGTGCCGTACGCGGTGCTCCGCAGCCTCGCGGCGCTCGCCGGGCGGACGGGACAGATCCTGTGACCGCCCGCGCCGAGGTCCGGGGCGACGCCCGCGCGGAGCGCGGTGTGCGAGCGGACGTCCATGTCGAGGAAGCCGGCGAGCGCGGTCCGCTGCTGCTGTGCCTGCACGGCATCGGATCGTCCTCTGCCGCCTTCGCTCCGCAGCTCGCCGAACTCTCCCCGTACGTACGGGTGGTCGCCTGGGACGCCCCCGGCTACGCCGCCTCTCCCGACCCCGAAGCCCCCCTCACCCTCGACGACTTCGCCGACGCGGCCGCCGCCGTCATCCGTGAGCGCGCCACGAGCGCACACGTCCTCGGCGTCTCCTGGGGCGGGGTGATCGCCCTGCGGCTCGCCACCCGCCATCCCGAACTCGTCGACTCCCTCGTCGTCGCCGACTCCAGCCCCGGCTCGGGCACGGACGCCACGAAGGCCGCGGGCATGCGGGCCCGCGCCGGCGAGCTGGCCGAACTCGGCCCGCGCGCCTTCGCCGAGGCCCGAGGGCCGCGCCTGGTGTCGCCCGGCGCCCCGGACGCGCTGGTCCGGCGGGTCGTCGACACCATGGCCGCCTCGGTACGGCTGCCGGGCTACGCCTACGCCGCCGAATCCATGGCCGCCGCCGATCTCCGCGCCGAACTGCCCTCGATCGCCGCGCCCTCCCTCGTCCTCTGCGGCGACCAGGACACGGTCACCGGCGTCGAGGCGAGCCAGGAGATCGCCGGGACCCTCCGCAGGACCGCCTTCGTGATCGTCAAGGACGCCGGTCACCTGGCCAACCAGGAGCAGCCGGGCCGCTTCAACGCCTGGCTCCTCTCCCACCTCCGTATCACCGCACGTATCCCCGAACAGGAGTTGTCACCATGCCTCTGACCACCACCGCGTACGACAACGGCGACGACCTCGCCGCGTACACCGACTCCCTCATCGCCACCAAGGCGTCCCGTGTGGCGGACTTCGACACCCTCTCCTTCCAGGAGAAGGCCGGTCCGCAGTACCGCCGCGGTCAGATCCGCTACGTCGGCTCGGGCGCCACCGGCAACCACGAGGGCGACAGCCGCATCATCCCGTCCGGCGGCTTCACCTTCTCCAACATGCTGCTGCCGCCCGGCGCGGAGGGCCCCGCCCACACCCACCACGACGTCGAGGAGGCCTTCTTCGTCCTGGAGGGCGAGGTCAAGGTCGGCATCCACCGCGGCCCGGACGAGGCCGAGTACCGCACCCTCGGCTACCGCGACATGATCGTCGTACCGGCCGGTGTGACCCGCTCGCTGAAGAACGAGGGCGACACCGACGCCCTGTTCTGCGTCGTCATAGGGACACAGAAGCCGCGGGTGCCGTCGTACCCCGAGTACTCCCCGATGCACGGGGTCACCCGTGACTGACCTCCGGGTCGTCGTCGTCACCGGGGCGGGCCGTGGCCTGGGACTGGCCATGGCCCGCCGGGCCGGCGCCGACGGCTTCCGGGTCGTCGTCGCCGAGCTGGACGCGGACCGGGGTGAGCGCGCCGCCGCCGAGCTCCGCGCGGAGGGCGCCGACGCCCACTTCGTACGGTGTGACGTCGCCGACCCGGCGTCGGTGGACGCGCTGGCGACCGCCGTGCGCGCCCTCGGCCCGCTGTACGGCCTGGTCAACAACGCGGCGCTCGCCAACGGGGTGGGCGGAAGCGAGTTCCAGGACATCGACGTCGAGGTGTGGGACCGGCTGATGACGGTCAACGCCCGCGGCCCCTGGCTGGTGTCGAGGGCGCTCCACCCGCTCTTCGCCACTCCCGGACGGATCGTCAACATCGCCTCGGACGCCGCTCTTTACGGCTCTCCCCGCCTGGCCCACTACATCGCGTCCAAGGGGGCGGTCATCGCCCTCACCCGGGCGATGGCACGCGAGCTCGGCGACAGGGGAATCACCGTGAACGCGATCGCCCCCGGGCTGACCGAGGGCGAGGCGACCGAGACCGTGCCCGCCGAGCGCCACGACCTCTACCGCGCGAACCGGGCCGTCACCCGCCCGCAGCAGGCGGAGGACATCACCGGGATCGTCTCCTTCCTGCTCGGCGAGGAGTCCCGCTATCTGACCGGACAGGTGATCGCCGTCAACGGCGGCTTCACCATGAACTGAGCTGTAGGAGTCACGCGTTATGGATCTGGGCCTCGCCGACCGCACCATCGTGGTCACCGGCGGCAGCTCGGGTGTCGGCCTGGCCACGGTCCGCGCCCTGCTCGACGAAGGCGCCCGTGTCGCCACCTGCGGCCGCGACGCCGAACGGCTGAAGAACGTGGCCGACACTCTCGGCGCCGGACACGACCGGCTGCTGACCGGGGTCTGCGACGTACGGGACGCCGACGCAGTGGACGCGTTCGTCCGGGGCACCGCCGAGGAGTTCGGCGGCGTCGACGGGCTCGTCAACAACGCCGGGCAGTCCCGGATGAAGGGGCTCGACGAGGCGACGGCCGAGGACTGGCGCGACGAACTGGAACTCAAGTTCGCCGGGGTCCTCAACCCGCTGCACGCCGCCCGCCCCCATCTCGCCGCCTCCGACGCGGCGAGCGTCGTCAACGTCAACGCCGTTCTCGCCAAGCAGCCCGAGACCCGGCTGATCACCACCAGCGCCGCCCGCGCCGGAATCCTGAACCTCTCCAAGTCCCTGTCGGTCGAACTCGCGGCCGACGGCATCAGGGTCAACTCGGTCTGCCTGGGCCTCGTCGACACCGGCCAGTGGACCCGCCGGTACGCCGCCGCGGGCTCCGGCCTCAGTTACGAGGGGTGGCAGGCGGAGCTCGCCGCGGACCGCGGGATCGCGCTCGGCCGGCTCGGCCGGGCCGAGGAGGTCGCGTACGCGATCGTCGCGCTGCTCTCGCCCCGCGCCTCGTACATCACCGGCACCAGCATCGACGTCTGCGGCGGCGTCGGCCGCTCCATCCTCTGAGGAGACACCATGCGTCACGACAACGGAGGCGATCTCCTCGTCGCCGTCCTGCGCGAACTCGGCATCGACACCGTCTTCGGCATCGTCAGCGTGCACAACCTGCCGCTGGTCGAGGCCGTCGACCGCGACCTGCGGTTCGTGCCCGTACGCCACGAGGCGTCAGCCGTGAACGCGGCGGACGCCTACGGGCGGGCGCGCGGCTCGATCGGCTGCGCGCTCACCTCCACCGGCACCGGTGCGGGCAACGCCGCGGGCTCGCTCGTCGAGTCGCTCAGCGCGGGCAGCTCGGTCCTGCACGTCACGGGCCAGGTGGAGAGCGAATTCCTCGGCAGCGGACGGGGGTTCATCCACGAGACCAAGGACCAGCTGGGCATGCTGACCGCCGTTTCGTCGTACGCGGCAAGCGTCCCCGACACGGAACAGGCGGGACGGATCCTGCGCGAGGCGGCGCGCGCGGCGCTGTCCACGCCGGGCGGGCCGGCGAGCGTCGAGTGGCCGATCGACCTCCAGTACGCGGCCCAGACCGATGCCCCGTGCACCTTCCCCGCGCCCGTCCTCCCGACCCCCACGGACGGTGAACTGGACTCGGCCGGCGCCCTGCTGGCCTCCGCACGCCGCCCGGTGATCTGGGCCGGTGGCGGCGCGGTCCGCGCCCGCCGTGAGCTGACCCGCCTCCTCGACGCGACCGGCGCGGCCCTCGTCACCTCCAACTCCGGGCGCGGCACGGTCCCCGAGGACGACGAGCGGGTCATCGGCAACTTCGCCACCACGCCGGTCGTCCGGGCCCTGCTCGCGGACGCGGACGTCCTCCTCACCGTCGGCACGCACTTCCGGTCCAACGAGACCGCCGACTACACGCTCGAACTGCCCACGGCACACATCCAGATCGACGCCGACGCGGCCGCTCTCGGCCGGGTCCACCCCGTCACCCACCCCCTGCACGGCGACGCGGGCGCCGTCCTCGACGGGCTGCTCCCGCACGCCCGGCCGGCCGAGGACGGCTGGAGCGCACGCGCCGCCACCGTACGCGCCGACGTGCGGGCCGCCCTGCACGACGCCATCGGCCCCCAGGCCGCGATCTGCGACGCCCTGCGGGCCGCCCTGCCCCGCGAGGCGGTCGTCGCCCGCGACGTCACGATCCCGTCGAGCAGCTGGGGCAACCGCCTCCTGGAGATCTACGACCCCCGGGACAACGTCTTCCCGCGCGGCGGCGGGATCGGACAGGGCCTCGGGATGGGCATCGGCGCGGCACTCGCCCGTCCCGACGCACCCACCGTCGTGATCGCCGGCGACGGCGGACTCGCCGTCCACCTCGGCGAACTCCTCACGCTCGCCCAGGAGCGGCCGCGCCTCACGCTCCTCGTCTTCAACGACGGCGGCTACGGCGTCCTGCGCAACATGCAGGACCGGTACGCCGAGCGCCGCTCCGGCGTCGACCTGGTCACCCCCGACTTCGCCGCGCTGGCCCGCGCCTGCCATCTGCCGTACCTGCGCATCGCGGCCGAGGAAGAGGCGGAGCCGGTGATCGCGCGGGCCGTGGCCGGCGACGGACCGGTGCTCGTCGAGGTCGACCTCACGGCGCTCGGTCCCATGAAGAACCCGTTCACCCCGCCCGTACGGATCCCGGGCCAGTAGGCCCCTTCCCCCAAGACAGTCAGGAGGCAGCAGATCATGAGCGAGAATTCGCTGCGGCTGGTCGTCCACCGTATGACGTGGGAGGCGGACGGCGTCCTCTCCGTCGAGCTCGTCCACCCGGACGGAAAGCCGCTGCCCGCGTGGACGCCGGGCGCCCATGTCGACGTGCACGTCGGAGGATTCGTACGGCAGTACAGCCTGTGCGGCGACCCGCGGTCGGCCGGCGTCTACCGGATCGGCGTCCTCGACGAGCCCGCGTCCCGCGGCGGTTCACGCCATGTGCACACAGCGCTCCGCCCCGGCCAGCAGATCACCGTCTCCGAACCGCGCAACCACTTCGCCCTGGAGGACGCCGGGCGCTACCTCTTCGTCGCCGGCGGCATCGGCATCACCCCGCTGCTCGCCATGGCGAGGGAGGCGGAGCGCCGCGGCGCCCGGTGGCGGCTCGTCCACGGTGGTCGCACCCGTGCCTCCATGGCCTTCACCGCCGAGCTCGCGGCGCTGGACGGCGGCGCCCTCACCCTCGTACCCCAGGACGAGGCCGGGCACATCGACCTCGACGCGGCGCTCGCCGGTCTGGACGAGGACACGCTCGTCTACGCCTGCGGCCCCGGGCCGCTCCTGGCCGCCGTCGAGGAGCGGTGTCCGCCCGAACGGCTGCGGCTGGAACGGTTCTCCGCCCCGGTGGTCGAGCGCGGGGGAGAGGACGAGGGCTTCGAGGTCGAGTGCCGCGCCTCCGGACTGACGCTCGACGTCGGGCCCGGTACCTCGATCCTCGACGCCGCCGAGGCCGCGGGTCTCGCCGTACAGAGCTCGTGCCGGGACGGCATCTGCGGCTCCTGCGAGACCCGGGTGATCGAGGGCGTCCCCGACCACCGCGACTTCCTCCTGAGCGAGGCCGAACACGCCGCGAACGCCGCGATGATGATCTGCGTCTCGCGGTGCGCCTCCGGCCGGCTCGTCCTCGACCTCTGACCTTCCTCCGCCCGAACCCCCTGGAGACACCATGACCGACTCCTGGCCGTACCTGGAGATCCACCAGAGCCGTACGCGTGAGCCGAGCCCGTACGAGTACAAGCTGGCCGCCACGCTCGAGGAGGTCTTCACGAACGAAGGCCACGAACTGCCCGACGTCGTCCGCGGGCTCAACACCCGCAAGGTCCACGCCCCGGACGGGCAGCCGTGGACCGAGTCCTCCTTCCGCGCCGAGATGCACCGACTGGGAGCCTGACCATGACGCTGTCCACGACCGCTTCCGCGGACCACATCTACGCCCACGGCCTGCGCAACCAGTGGCACCCCGTCGTCCCCTCGGACTTCGTCGCCCCCGGCGCGATGCGCAAGGTCACCGCCCTCGGCGAGCAGTGGCTCCTGTTCCGCCGCTCCGACGGCACCCTCGCCATGCTCGCGGACCGCTGCCCGCACCGCGGCGCGCCGCTCTCCCTCGGCAAACACCTCGGCGACCGGGTGGCCTGCTGGTACCACGGCGTCGAGGTGGAGACGGACGGCACCGTCTCGTCCGTGCCCGGTCTGCCGGGCTGCAACCTGGAGGGCAGGAAGCTGGTCACCTCGCTCCCGGTGCGCGAGGTGGTGGGCGCGGTGCTCGCCTACTTCGGCGACGAGGAGCATCCCGAGCCGGTGCCGCTGGAGCTCCCCGACCCGCTCGTCGACCCGCAGACGGACGCCTTCCTCTGCTACGCGGAGTGGGACGTGCCGTGGCGGTACGCGGTGGAGAACCTGCTCGACCCGATGCACGGCGCCTTTCTGCACCACGAGTCCCACACCATGTTCGACGGTGACACCACGGCCAAGTTCCGCATCCGGGAGACCGACCGCGGCTACTTCTTCGAGAAGACGGACCAGCGGGGCGTCAACTTCGACTGGGTGGAGCTGTGCCGCACCGGTGTGGACTGGGTGGACCTGTCCATCCCGTACCCACCCTCGGCGGGCCCCGGCGGCCCGTTCGGCATCGTCGGCATGGTCTGCCCGGTGGACGCCGAACGCACCGGCGTCTTCTTCTGGCGCTACCGGACGGTCCAGGACTGGCAGCGCGACTCCTGGCGCTTCCTCTACCGGACGCTGATCGAGAAGCGGCACTGGGAGGTCCTGGAACAGGACCGCGTGATGCTCGAAGGCATGCCCGCCGACGCCGACCAGCGGGAGAACCTGTACCAGCACGACCTCGGTGTGGTGCGCCTGCGCCGGCTGTACCGCGCGGGGGCCGAGTCCCAGTCCTCGGCGGAGGTCTGACGACGCATCGGGCTAGCGGGTCTCCGGCTGGGCGTCCCGTGGCGCCGCGAAACGCTCCACGGGAGTCGAGGCGAAGAGGTTGAGGCCGAGCACCCGGGACAGATGGCGTGCCGCGCGCTGACCGCGCACGCTGTTGCCCGCCGAGTCGAGCGGAGGGGAGAAGGAGGCCAGGGCGCACTTCCCCGGCGCCACGGCGACGATGCCGCCCGACACGCCGCTCTTGCCGGGCATGCCGATGTCGTACAGCCAGTCGCCCGACCGTTCGTACAGCCCGGAGGCCGCCATTGCCGCCAGTGCCCGGCGGCAGGTGCCGGGCGTCACGACCTGGACGCCCGTCAGCGGGTTCATCCCGCCGCCGGCGAGGGTGGCGCCCATGACGGCCAGGTCCCGTGCGGTCACCTTCAGGGAGCACTGGCGGGTGTAGAGGTCGGTGGTCTCCAGCGGGTCGAAGGCCAGCCGGCCGTAGCTCTCCAGCAGACGGGCGATGCCGCGGTTGCGCTGGTTGACCGCCGCCTCCGACTCGTACACCGTGACGTCGAGTTCGAGCCGCCGCCCCGCGAACGCGGACAGGCCGTCCTGGAGGAACGTCCACTTGGCCGGCGGGTCGGCACCGGGCACCAGGCTGGTGGTCACCAGGGCGCCCGCGTTGACCATCGGGTTCATGGGGGATCCGGCGTTCAGCTCCAGTGCCATGACGGAGTCGAAGGGCAGCCCCGTGTTGTTCGCCCCCACGGCCTCCCACACACCGAGGTGGCCGAGCTCCTCGCAGACGAGCGCGAAGACGAAGACCTTCGAGACCGACTGGATGGAGAAGAACCGGTCGGCGCAGCCGGCCGTGTGCACCCGGCCGCTCGTGTCGGCGACACTCAGCGCGAACCACGAGGGGTCCGCCTCCGAGAGCGCCGGAATGTAGTCGGCCACCCGTCCCTCCGTCGACGGAAGGTAGCGGGCGTGCGTCTCCCGCAGCAGCGCGTCCACCACGTGCGCCTCCGGCAGGAACCCGGTCGAGACCGCCGCCCGGCCGATCTCGTCACCGAACTCCGTGTCGCTCCGCTCCAACTCGGGCGGCACCGGCTCTCCGGGAGGGCGGGGAGGGTCGCCGGGGGTTCCTGGGTCGCCGTTGCGCATGCACGTCACTCTCCCCGCGCTCCACAGGGGCTCCGCGCGTCCGCGCGCCTGATGCCCTCGTCCGAATGTGAGCATATGGTGCGAAGTGACTGGTTTGGCGACAAAGGAGATGATCATGTCCGAGCTCATCGTTATCGGCTACGACGACCCTGCCGTCGCGAAGAAGGCCTTCAAGGCCGTGCAGGAGCTCAAGAACAACCACGTCGTCGAACTCAACGGGCTCGCCGTCGTCTCGGTCGACCAGGACGGTGAGACCCACGTCGACACGCCCGCCAAGACCGAGAAGGTGGCCGTCTCCGCCACCGCGGGGGCGCTGTGGGGCATGGTGTTCGGGATCCTCATCCTCACCCCCGGCATCGGCGTCGTCGGCGCCGCGCTCGGGGGACTCATCGGCAAGCTGAACCAGATGGGTGTCGACAAGGACTTCCGCAGCAAGGTCGACTCGCTGCTCCAGCCCGGCTCGGCGGCGGTGGTGATCCTGGCCTCGAAGATCACCGAGGACAAGTTCGCCGCCGCCATGCAGTCCTTCGGCGGGACCGTTCTCAAGACGTCGCTCTCGGAGAAGGACGAGCAGGCCTTCGTGGAGCAGCTGGCCGGCGCGTAGGCCCTTTCGCGACGGGGCGGCCCGGCGGCCCCGTCGCGACACCTGCCCGGTGCGCGGCCCCCGGGCCGGAGCCCTGCCGTCCGCTCCGCCCCGCTGCCACAATCCGCTGCATCTTCACCGCCGAACGAAGGGAGGATCGACACGCCACGCCGTCAGACGCCTGACCAGTTTCGTCAGATCAGTCCGTCGCTTCGCGGACGTCCTCTCCCTGCTCGGCGAACGCCTTGAAGTCCCGCATGTGCTGTTGCGACTGCTTGCGGAAGGCGCCGGGCATCAGAAGTCCCACCGTCTTCATCAGAAAGCCGCTGAACCGGTATTCGTTCTCGCTCTCCCAGAGCGTCGTTTCCGGGCCGGCTTCCGTCAGCCGGTCGCGCACGGCGCTCCACATGCCCTCGCCCACGATCTCGCGGTCGAAGTGAACGACGCTCGTTCTCGGGATCTCGCGCAAGTCCGCCGGTTCCCGGCGTGTGATGGTCTCGGTGCACTCGATCTCCCGCTGACCCATCTGCATCACGACGCGCGACGTGGTGCCGAGCTGCCCGTGCTCCCCGCTCAGCGGCTCGTGCCGCACCAGGCCCCGCAGCCATTTCGGCAGGTGTGCCGGGTCGGCGAGCAGCTGGATCACCTTCTCCCGCGGCAGGGCGATCTCGATGGAGACGGTGTATTTCATCTCTTCCTTCCAGGACAGCGGCGACCATGGGGCATCGCGGCCTCGACGTCGAACCCGGCCGTCACATCGGCCCATGAGGCGTTCGCCTGTTCCGTCGGCAGCGGAGGGAGCGCACCTCGGAGTGCCGGGCACCTGTGGCTCAGTAGCGGAGGGCGGCGGCGATCCGGCCCGAGCCGGACAGCGTCCCGTCCGGGACGAAGCGCACCGCCGCTCCGGTCGCGAGCGCCTGCTCGACGATCTCGTCCACGATGTCGTCCCGCGAGTCGAGGTCGGAGGGGTCGGCCGGTTCGAGGTGGTCGCCGTAGTCGCGGACGACCGTCCGGAAGTGCTCCTCCACGGCCAGCAGACGGACCCGGCCCTCCTTCGCGGCCACCCAGACCTCGTCGAGGCCCCCGGCGAACTCGCGGCGGCCCTGCGCCGCGTCCAGCTCGGAGACCACGGCGGCCGTGTCGGCCGCCTCTCTCGCCGTACGAAGCGGCTCCAGCGCCTTCCACACGTCCGCCGCCGGGCCGGAGGCCAGGCCGCTGCTCCGGACGGTCGTCGTGTCCTTGCCGAGCTGCCCGAGGTCCTCCAGAAGGGCGATCGCCGCCGCCTCACCGAGCACGTACAGGGGGCGCGGGGAGGAGCTGAGCACGACGCGCATCGCCTCGTGCGCCTCGCGCAGGAATTGGCGGGTCCGCTCGTCCTGGAACGTGCTCGGCAGGTCCCCGATGCGCTCCTTGCGCTCGGCGTCGGGGTCCTCCAGGCTCCGCGTCCGCGGGAAGCCGTCCGAGGTGTGCTCACGCACGCGCTCCGCGTCGCCGTTCCAGAGGGCGACCCGGTCGGCGGCCACGGTCAGCGCCCAGAAGGGCTGCTCGGCGGCCTGGGCGGCGACGAGATTGCGGGTGAGGAAGGTGTCGGCGACGACGACGCGCTCGGGAACCGTCCGGGCCACCGTCCACACCAGGTGCTCCCCGGGGGCCGCGTAGATCACGAGACCGTCCTCGGCGCGGGCGAGGTCGATCTCGGCGAGGGCCTGCTCCAGCTGGCTCAGCACGTCCAGCCGCCGCTCACGGGTCACCGCCGGGTCGTTCTCGATCATCGTTCCGGCCCGGGCCACGAGATTGCGGAGCCGGACGGGGTCCTGGGCGTTGTCGGGCTCCCGGCGGTGGGTCGGCATGACCAGCGACACGGCCGGATACGGGCGCGGCTGACGCAGCTTCGCGAGCAGTTCGGTGCTGAGCGCAGGATGCATGGGAGCAGGCCTTTCGGGTGCGATCGCACGGGCGGGGGCGGGGCCGCGACGCGCGAGCTCTCCTGGGAGTCCGGCCCATCCGAAAGCACGATATGCCCGGACATACGTGTCGGCGCGTCGTGCGATCGCGAGCTGCCCCACCGGGGTGCGGCGGGAGGCTCCGTTCGGGCCTGCCGAACTGCGCCGGCGTGTGTGAGACGCCAGGCTGGGAGGTCGAGACCGTGAAGGAGCGTGACCAGCGTGGCCCGGAACCGCCGTCTGATCCTGAGCTCACCGTCCGAGGTCTGGCGCCTCCTGTCCGACGGCCGCCGCTACGGGGAGTGGGTGACGGGCACCCAGGAGGTCCTCGCCGCGGACCCCCACTGGCCGGACGTGGGCGCCCGCCTGAAGGTCCGCGTCGGCGCCGGGCCGCTGACCCTCGACGACACCTGTGTGGTCCGCATCTGCGAACCGGAACGACGCCTCGAACTGGAGGCGAAGGCCGATCCCTTCGGCGCGGCCCGCATCGCCATGCACCTGACGCCCTGGGGCGAGAACACCCTCTTCACCCTCGACTGGCACCCCCTCCGCGGCCCGGGCACCCGGATGCACGGACTCCCGGTGGACTACGTCGTCGCGGTCCGCAACGGCATGATGCTGACGAAACTGGCCCAGATCGCGGTCCGCGAACACACGGCGAGTGTCCGGGCGTGACGACGGCGATCGGGGGTACTCGCGGTTCCACACGCAGGACACGACGGCCCTGACGCTCGCAGCCGGTGGTGCGCGACCACGTCGGCGTATCGCGGGCATCCGCGCCTCGCGGCGCCGGACCACTCGAAGGCCAACCCGCCACAGGCGCGGGACGGAGAGAGGCGATGGACGCAACCCCAGCCACGGCCCGCTCGCGGGATGACGCTCTGCCCGCCGACCACACACAGGCGATCCTGGAGGCCACGAAACTCGTGGGCTCCCTCCTGAAGGCGTCCGGTCGCCCCTTCGCGCTGGTCGGCAGCGTCGCGGTCTACGCGCACGGCGTTCCCCTCGCGCTCCAGCACGACACCGACTTCGCCGTACGCCGCGAGGACGCCGAGGATGTCGTGAAGGCGCTGGCGGACCACGAGGTCGAGATCGTCGAGCCGCCCGAGGACTGGCTGGTGAAGGCCCGTACCAAGGGCGAGGAGATCGACCTCATCTTCGCGCTCGCCAACCGGCCGGTCACCACCGAGCTCCTCGAACGCGCCGAGTCGCTGCCTGTGGACTCCGTGCACATGCCCGTCCTCGCCCCCACCGATCTCCTCAGCAGCCGCCTGGCGGCGCTGTCGGAGCACCACTGCGACTTCGGCGCCCTGCTGCCCGTCGCCCGCGGGCTGCGGGAGCGCGTGGACTGGGCGCGGCTGCGCGCGGAGCACGGCGCGGAGCCCATGCCGGACGCCTTCCTGTACCTGCTGGAACGGCTCGGCGTGATCTCGAAGGAGGGTGAGGCGCCATGAACGGACGCGACGCCGGCGAGTACCGCATCGCCCGCCTGCGGGAGCGGCTGGCGAGCGGGGGCATGGCCGAACTCGGCGTACGGATCGAGATGCGCGGCGAGTCCGTACTGCTGTTCGGCACCCTGCCGACCGCGGACCACCGGGAAGAGATCCTGCGGATCGCCGTGGCCGAGCTGGGCGACCTGCCCGTCCTCGTCGACCTGGGCGTCGCGAGCTCCGATCCTCCCGAGGGCCACGAGGACCTGCCGTGAGCGCCCCCGTCGACCGCGCGGACCCCGGGGCCGGCCCCGTCGTACGCGTGGCCGCGGTGGGTGACATCCACCTCGGTCACGACTCCCGCGGACTGCTCCGCCCCTCCTTCGCGACGCTCCCGGACCGCGCGGACCTCCTGCTCCTGGCGGGCGACCTGACCCGCCACGGAACCGTCGCCGAGGCCGAGGTGGTGGCCGGCGAGGTCGCCGACGTGGGTGTCCCCGTGGTCGCGGTGCTCG
This sequence comes from Streptomyces sp. NPDC022552, assembly GCF_055561875.1. NCBI lineage: Bacteria > Bacillati > Actinomycetota > Actinomycetes > Kitasatosporales > Streptomycetaceae > Streptomyces > Streptomyces sp. NPDC022552. The sequence continues at coordinate 132,390 of NZ_JBVHGJ010000004.1, read as the reverse complement.
GCAACCACGACCACCACTCAGGGGAGGAGGCGGAGGTGTCCCGCGTCCTCGCGGACGCCGGCGTCGCCGTCCTGGAAGGCACGACCACCGTCCTGTCGCTGCACGGGGAGCGGACCGGCGTCGCCGGGACGAAGGGATTCTGCGGCGGGTTCGCCGGCCGCAGCGCCGGTGAGTTCGGGGAGCAGGAGATGAAGGACTTCGTACGCGTCACCCGGCGCAGCGCGGACAGCCTGCGGCGCGCGCTCACCGAGCTGGCCGACGACGGCTGCGCGCTCCGGATCGCGCTGACGCACTTCGCGCCCGTGCCGGACACCCTGGCGGGGGAGCCTCGCGAGATCTATCCCTTCCTCGGCAGCTACCTCCTCGCGGAGGCGATGGACGAGGCCGGTGCCGACCTCGCGGTCCACGGCCATGCGCACCTCGGGACCGAACACGGCATGACGGCGGGCGGCATCAGGGTCCGTAACGTCGCCCAGCCCGTGATCGGCAAGGCCTACGCGCTCTACCACCTGCCGCTCACCCCCACCGCGAAGGCTGCGTGACCGGTACGCCGGTCGCGTGACCGGCGTACCGGCCCCGCACGCCCCTCGGCCTCCCACACCCGCTGCCCCCTCCCACCCGGTCGAAATGCCATGATCTGCCCTGTATGCCTAGGCTGGCAGGGACGTTGCCGGCCCCCGGGGGCCCACGCCCGCACGGCGGAAGGTCAGGACCTTGAGCGCCTCTCCCGAAGAACAGGCACAGGAACAAGCGGAATCGCGGGTGGGCCCCGAGCCCGCCGCGGAGCCCGAGTTCCACCCTTATCGCCACCCGGCCGCCGGGTGGGGCGCGGCGAAGAGCGTGACCCGGTTCATGATGCGTGAGGGCGCCGTGCGGGACGGCCCGCGGGCGATCATGAAGATGAACCACGAGAACACCGGGTTCGACTGTCCCGGCTGCGCGTGGCCCGACGACACCAAGGGTCTCCACCTCGACATCTGCGAGAACGGGATCAAGCACGTCACGTGGGAGATGACGCGCAAGCGGGTCGACCGGGCGTTCTTCGCCGCCCACTCGGTGACCGAACTGGCCGGCTGGAGCGACTACGACCTGGAGAACCAGGGGCGGCTGACCGAGCCGATGGTCTACGACCCCGACACGGACCTCTATGAGCCCATCAGCTGGAAGGACGCCTTCGAACTCGTCGGGCGTACCCTCCGCGAGCTGGACTCCCCGCACCAGGCGGCGTACTACACCTCAGGCCGGCTCGGCAACGAGGCCACCTTCCTCTACCAGCTCATGGCCCGGGAGCTCGGCACGAACAACCTGCCCGACTGCTCCAACATGTGCCACGAGGCCAGCGGGCGCGCCCTCCAGGCGGCCCTGGGCACCGGAAAGGGGACCGTCGACCTCAAGGACTGGGAGACCACCGACGCCCTGTTCATCATGGGCGTCAACGTGGCCTCCAACGCGCCCCGGATGCTCACGGCCCTCTCCGAGGCGTACCACCGCGGCGCGAAGATCGTGCACATCAATCCCCTGGTCGAGGCGGGCGCCACGCGCACGATCATCCCGCACGACTTCAAGGACATGGCCACCTTCCACGCGACCCGGACGAGCACGCTCAATCTCCAGCCGCGCATCGGTGGCGACATGGCGCTCGTACGAGGGATGGCCAAGGCGATCCTGGAGCAGTCGTCCTCCGATCCCAAGGCGCTGGACCGGGAGTTCATCGACCGCCACACCGCGGGCTTCGAGGCGTACCGGGCCGTGTGCGAGGCCACGCCCTGGGAGGAGATCGAGAGGCAGTCCGGCGTGGGCCGCGCCGACATCCTCGAAGCGGCCCGTGTGTACCGCGAGGCCGACCGCTCCATCGTCAGCTGGTGTCTCGGCGTCACCCAGCACGAGCACGGCGTCGACACCGTACGCGAGATCGTCAACCTCCTGCTGCTGCGCGGCAATCTGGGGCGGGAGGGGGCCGGGCCGTCCCCGGTGCGCGGCCACAGCAACGTCCAGGGCAACCGCACGTGCGGCATCGACCACCGCCCCGGCACGGAGTTCCTCGACCGGCTCGCGGACGTCTGCAAGATCGAACCGCCGCGTGAGCACGGCCTGGACACGGTACGGACGATCGAGGCGATGCAGCGTGGTGAGGTGAAGGTCTTCGTCGGCATGGGCGGCAACTTCGCCCTCGCCGCACCCGACACCCCGCACACGTACGCGGCCCTGCGCGCCTGCGAACTCACCGTCCAGGTGAGCACCAAACTCAACCGCAGCCACATCGTCCACGGTCGCCGGGCGCTCATCCTGCCCTGCCTCGGCCGCACCGAGAAGGACCACCAGCGCAAGGGCGTCCAGAGCACCTCCGTCGAGGACTCGATGAGCATGGTGCACCTGTCCGTCGGCATGAAGCGCCCCGCCTCGCCGCACCTGCTCTCCGAGGCGGCGATCGTCGCCGGCATGGCCCGGGCGGCCCTGCCCGACAGCGAGACGCCCTGGGAGTGGTACATCGAGGACTACGACCGCATCCGCGACACTATGGCTCAAGTCCTCGACGGCTTCGAGGACTTCAACCGCCGTGTGCGGCTGCCGCTCGGCTTCCGCATCAAGCAGCCCGCGCGGGAGCTCGTCTTCCTCACGCCGTCCGGGCGCGCCCAGTTCTCCACCGCCGAACTGCCCGACGTGGTCCCCGCCCCGGGCATGCTGGCGCTCGGGACGATGCGCTCCCACGACCAGTGGAACACCACGATCTACTCCGACAACGACCGCTACCGCGGCGTCAAGAACCTGCGCACGCTGGTCTTCATGAACGAGGACGACATGCGCGAACGCGGGATCGCGAAGTTCGACCCCGTCGACATCACCAGCACCGCGGGCGACGGCACCCAGCGCCGTCTCCATCGCTACCAGGCGATTCCGTACGACATCCCGCGGGGATGCGCCGCCGGGTACATGCCCGAGATGAACGTCCTCTGCGCGCTGGGCGATCACAGCACGCAGAGCGACCAGCCGATCATGAAACACCTCAAGGTCACCATCACCCCCGCCGCCTGACGGGAACCGCATCGTCCGCCGGGAGTCCCATGGTCACCCCACAGCCCGTCGTCGTACCGCCCCCCAAGGCCGCCGTGTTCCTCGTGGCCACGCTCAACCCCGGCGGTGAGGCCGCCGTACGGGAGGCGCTCGCCGATCTGGCCGGATCGACGCGCTCCGTGGCCTTCCGCTCGCCCGACTCCACCCTCACCTGCGTCGCGGGAATCGGCTCGCACGCCTGGGACCGCCTCGTCGGCGGGCCGCGCCCGCGTGAGCTCCATCCGTTCGTCCCGCTGACGGGCCCCCGGCACCGGGCGCCCTCCACGCCGGGCGATCTGCTCTTCCACGTACGCGCCCGCCGTATGGACCTCTGCTTCGAGCTGGCCCGGCTGATCGTCGAGGCCCTGGGACCCGCCGTGACGGTCGTCGACGAGGTGCACGGCTTCAGCTACTTCGACGAGCGCGACCTCCTCGGCTTCGTCGACGGCAGCGAGAACCCCGAGGGCGGCCAGGCGGCCGACGCCGTGTTCGTCACCGACGACGAGCCGCCGTTCCAGGGCGGCAGTTACGTCATCGTCCAGAAGTACGTCCACGACATGGAGGCCTGGCAGGCGCTCACCACCGAGGAGCAGGAGCACGTCATCGGCCGTACGAAGGCGGCCAACGTCGAACTCGCCGACGACGTCAAGCCCGCCGACTCGCACGTCGCGCTCAACACGATCGTCGACGACGACGGCACCGAGCAGAAGATCGTCCGCGAGAACATGCCGTTCGGCGACATCGGCCGCGGTGAGTTCGGCACGTACTTCATCGGCTATGCGCGGACGCCCGCGGTCACGGAGCAGATGCTGCGCAACATGTTCCTCGGTGATCCGCCGGGCCTCACCGACCGCATCCTCGACTTCTCCACGGCCGTCACCGGCGGCCTCTTCTTCGTTCCCAGCGCCGACCTCCTCGGCGACCTGCCCGCCCCGCCCTCCGGGACCGTCCACCGCGGCGACTCCCTGCGCATCGGCAGCCTCAAAGGAGCCTGAGCGTCATGACGAACCCCGCCGCGACCGACAACCTCCACCGCGAACTCGCCCCGATCACCCCCGGGGCCTGGGCCGAGATCGAGGAAGAGGCCCGCCGTACCTTCCGGCGCCATCTCGCCGGCCGTCGCGTCGTCGACGTCCCCGACCCGGCGGGCGCCGGGCTCGCCGCCGCCGGCACCGGGCACCTGTCCGAGATCGACCCGCCCGCCCCGGGTGTCACGGCGCGGCTGCGCGAGGCACGGCGGCTGGTCGAACTCCGCGTCCCGTTCACCGTGAGCCGGGCCGCCGTGGACGACGTCGAGCGCGGCTCGCACGACTCCGACTGGCAGCCCGTGAAGGACGCGGCGCGCGCCATGGCCTTCGCGGAGGACCGGGCCGTCTTCGACGGTTACCCGGCTGCGGGCATCGAAGGGCTGCGGTCACGCTCGTCCAACCCCGAGCTGAGCCTGCCCGCCGAGCCCCGCGACTACCCGGACGCGATCAGCAGGGCGCTGACGTCGCTGAGACTGGCCGGCGTCGACGGGCCGTACGCGCTCCTGCTGGGCGCCGACGCCTATACGGCGGTCAGCGAGACCTCCGACCACGGCTACCCGATCGCGGCGCACCTCGGCCGGATCCTCGGCGGCGACCCGATCTGGGCGCCCGCGCTGAGCGGCGCCTTCGTCCTGTCCACACGGGGCGGCGACTTCGAGCTCCTCCTCGGCCAGGACCTGGCGATCGGCTACACGGCGCACGACGCGAAGGGCATCGAGCTGTACTTCCAGGAGACGCTGACCTTCCTGACGTACACCGACGAGGCGGTCGTCGTCCTGCGGGCCTGAGCGCGGCACGAGGGCGTGAGGGCCGAAGGGCCCGAGACCTGCGCGGCGCGCCGACCGCCCTACTCGGCGCCCTGCCTGTCGCCGAGGGACAGGACGACCGCGTTCGTGCGCCCGTCGGGAGTCTCGTACGTCACCGTGTCACCGGCGCGGCGACCGAGCAGCGCACGGCCGAGCGGACTACCGGCCGTGACCAGGGTCCGGTCCAGCTCCTCGGCGACCTCGCCGACCTGAAGGGTCGCCTGCGACCCGTCCGCGAACCGTACGGTGACGGTGCTGCCCACCCCGACCACGTCCGCGGACGGCGGACCGGCGACGGACGCCTCACGGATCCGGCCCTCGACCTCGTCGATACGCCGGTCGAGCCGCGCGAGATCCGAGGCGCGCTGGAGCTCGTCGGCCTCGTCCGCCCGGTCGCCCACGGGATCCTCGCCCCGCAGGGTCGCGGCCACGGTGGCCCGTTCGGCGCGCAGCTCGGAGAGGTCCTTCCGCAGCGCGTTCAGGGCGTCGGCGCTGATGGGCTCGGGTCCACCGGTCATTCCTGCTCCCGTGACACGCGTGCGAATGAGGCTGCCTCAGCGGCAGTTCAATTACCGCATTCGCCGGGAGGCCCGGCAAATCACCGCGCCCTCGCGGCGGTCGAAATGCCGGGGCGACGGTCGACGCGCCGCTACGGTAACGGGCCATGACACAGCGGTTGCCGCAGTCCGCGGTTCCCCGGCTCGCCGGATCGGTCATCGCGGGAGCGGCGATCGGCACTGCCATCGGCGGACTGACCGACGCCCCCCTGGGAATTCTCGCCGGTATCGCGCTGACGGAGACGTTCTTCGTCGTGGCCGGCTGGATCGTCCTGTGGCCGATGGACGCGGACACCACACGGCGAGCCGCCCGGCGCGAGGACTTCCGGCCCGTGATCGACGAGATCATCACCGTCGTGGTCGCCCTGTGCGGACTGGGCAGCATCGTCGTCATCCTGCTGCGCGGCGGGTCCGACCCCGGCCACGCGGCCGCCGCGACCGGGCTCAGCGGGGTCTTCATGGCCTGGGCGGCACTGCATCTGATGTACGCGACGCGCTATGCGTACCTCTACTGCGGGACCACCGGCGGCGGGATCGACTTCAACTCCGACCAGCCGCCCGCGTACCGGGATTTCCTCTACTTCAGCTACAACCTGGGAATGACCTATCAGGTCTCCGACACCGATGTCTCGAGTTCGCGGATCCGTGCGGTGGTGCTGCGGCATTCGCTGCTGTCGTACGTCTTCGGTACGAGCATTCTGGCCACCGCCATCAACCTCGTCGTCGGCCTCGTCACCGCCTGACGATTCACCGGGCGGAGTTCCCGGGCCGGTAGGCCGAACGGACGGTGAATTTCACCGTCCCGGGGGTTCGGGGCGGAATTCCTGCCCCATGGGCAGGGCGGGGGCGACTCGGGGCCGTGAGGGCACGGGCACGGCTCGGACGGACCTGCTTCGCGCAGGCGAGCGCCCCTTCGCCGGACCTTCGAGCCGGGCGGGAGCCGTGCGGGGCCCGGGCACGGGCGGTCGCGGCGCGCCCCGAAGGGACACGGAGTGACGAATTCCGTGCACGTTCGACCACGCCGTGCTACAGTCGACTCAGTTGCAGTTGTGGTTCCCATAAACTTCAAGTGCCTTGGGTGGATTCATTCCGCCGGGCACTTTTTGTATTTTCGGTGCTGTTTCCGGACGGGGCAATCGCGCGGCGACGCCGGGATTCACACAGTGTGGATCCCCGGGTAGTGCCTCGAAGGAGATTTGACATGGCTAATGGCACCGTGAAGTGGTTCAACTCGGAAAAGGGCTTCGGCTTCATCGAGCAGGAGGGTGGCGGCCCGGACGTGTTCGCCCACTACTCCAACATCGCGACCTCCGGCTTCCGTGAGCTCCAGGAGGGCCAGAAGGTGACCTTCGACGTCACCCAGGGTCAGAAGGGCCCGCAGGCGGAGAACATTCTCCCCGCCTGACGCCGAGCCTTCCGACGCAGCTGGGGTCCTCACCGTCGAGGTGAGGGCCTCAGCTCGTCGCATTTTCGGACGAGGTCTCTCTGATGAACGAATTCGCATCCCCGGTCACCCACACCCCGGCCCTTCCCGCGGTCGCCGCCTTCGGCGAGCTCGACCTGCCCGCCGAGGTGCTGGAGCTGCTCACCGAGCTCGGTGTCGACACGCCGTTCCCGATCCAGGCCGCCACCCTGCCGAACGCCCTCGCCGGACGTGACGTCCTCGGCCGCGGACGCACCGGATCGGGCAAGACCCTCGCGTTCGGCCTCCCCCTGCTCGTGCGCACCGCCGGCCGCCGGGCCGAGGCGCGCAAGCCGCGGGCACTGATCCTCGTCCCGACGCGCGAGCTGGCCCAGCAGGTCACCGACGCGCTCACGCCGTACGCCCGTGTCCTGAAGCTGCGCCTCGCCACCGTCGTCGGCGGCATGTCGATCGGCAGGCAGGCCGCCACGCTGAAGGAAGGCGCCGAGGTCCTCGTCGCGACCCCCGGCCGCCTCAACGACCTCGTCGAGCGCAAGGACTGCCGCCTGGACCGGGTGGACATCACCGTCCTCGACGAGGCCGACCAGATGGCCGACATGGGCTTCCTGCCGCAGGTCACCGAGGTGCTCGACCTCGTACGCCCCGACGGCCAGCGCATGCTGTTCTCCGCCACCCTCGACCGCAACGTCGACCACCTGGTGCAGAACTACCTCCACGACCCGGTCGTGCACTCGGTCGACCCCTCGGCCGCCGCCGTCACCACCATGGAGCACCACGTCCTCCAGGTGCACGGCGCCGACAAGTACGCCACCGCCACGGAGATCGCCGCCCGCGACGGGCGCGTGATCATGTTCCTGGACACCAAGGCCTCCGTGGACCGCTTCACCGCCCATCTGCGCGGCAGCGGCGTCCGCGCGGAGGCCCTGCACGGCGGCAAGTCCCAGCCGCTGCGCAACCGCACCCTGGAACGGTTCAGGAGCGGTGACATCACCGTCCTCGTCGCCACCAACGTGGCCGCGCGCGGCATCCACGTCGACCAGCTCGACCTCGTCGTCAACGTCGACCCGCCCGCCGACCACAAGGACTATCTGCACCGAGGCGGACGGACCGCCCGCGCCGGCGAGTCCGGCAGCGTGGTCACGCTGGTCGTCCCCGACCAGCGCAAGGACGTGGTCCGCCTCATGGGCGAGGCCGGGATCCGCGCGCGCGTCACCCAGGTCCGTTCCGGCGAGGCCGAGCTGAGCCGTCTCACCGGTGCCAGGGCCCCGTCCGGCCGGCCCGTCGACGGCAGCGCGCCGAGCACCGAGCGCGCCAAGCGCGGCGGCGCGCCCTTCCGGGGCATCGGAACCGTCCCGGGCAAGCCCGGCCGCGCCAAGAACGAGTCACGGCGCTCCGCGGAGGCCCGTAGGACCGCCGAGGCCAAGCAGGCCGCGCGGATCCGCCGAGGACGCTAGACCGGCTCGCAGCGGTACGTGAAGCGGGTCTCCGCGGTGTGCCGGGTGGGGGAGACGACGACGAGTCGTGCCGTCGCCCGGTGCTCGCCGGGGCCGTGGAACGTCCACAGCAGATGCAGGCGTGCCTGCGTCTGATGGCGGGCGAGCCGCTCCCGCAGCAACCCGGACGTGGTGCCGTCGCTCCGCTCCCAGCGGTACGTGACGGTGCCGGGCCGCCCGTCGGTCTCCAGGAGCGCCACGACATCGGCGGTGCCGTCGCAGCCTGGCGGTCGTGCCGGGGCGGCGACCGTGACCCCGCGTACCGCGACCTCGGGCCCGAGCCGCTGCCAGGCGAGGAACGCGAGTACGGCGAGCAGGACGGCGCCGGGCAGGGCGTACCGGCGCAGGGCCCTGCGGCGGCGCGGCGGGGGCTCGGGCGGACCGCCGTGCCAGATCTGAGCGGTCGTCGGGCCACCGGCCATGCGGTGCCGGGTGGCCGGTGTCACCCCGGGCCCGAACCGCAGGACCTCACCCTCCACCCGGTCCGGCTCCACATCCCGCGCCGGGCCCTCGAACCAGTGGCTGCCGAGCACCGTGGCGCTGTACTCGTCGGGGTCGTCGCCGCTCATGAGATCGTGCACCTCCTCGTGAGGATCTGCTGGGTGGAAGCGCCGTTCGCGGCGGCCGGGTCCGTCGTCGCCCGGACGCCCCAGTAGCAGCCTCCGGTTCTCGGGAAGGTGTGCGGGAGCGTGATCGCGTACCGCGTCGCGCCACTGCGCCGCACGCTCTCGGAGCCGTCGGGTACGCCCGTCCCGCCCTTGCCGTCCGCCGTGAACCAGGAGAGCTGGAGGACCACCGGGCCGGTCCCGTCGGTCACGATCTCGAACGACGCCTCCGCCGTGGTCGTACCCGTCTGACGCAGCGCGGTGACGGAGACCGCCTTCACCCCGACCGGACGCGTCGTGGGCGGTGTGGTCGGCGGTGTGGTGGGCGGTGTGGTCACCGGGTCCGTCGTCGGCGCGGTGGTCGTCGGGGTGGGCACCGACGTGGGCGTCGTCGTCGGGGGTACGGGGAGCGTCGAGGTCGCGGTCGCCGTCGGAGTGCTCGACGGGGTCGCCTCCTGTGAGGCCGAAGGCGTGGCTTCGGGAGTTGTCGTGCTGGTGGACGGCGCGGCCGTCGGCGACACCTGGGCGGTCGGCAGGGCGCTCGTGGTGGCGAAGGCCTCCGCGGTCGTACCGCCCCCCTCGTCACCGGCACGGGCCGCGACGGCCGCCAGGAGGGCGAGGATCAGCGCGGTGACGCCGGCCGGTGCGACGATCTCCGGCCACAGCCGGCGCCCCCGGCCGACGCGTCCGGGCAGCCTGGTCGTCGCGAGCGCGGTCGTCCCCGTCGCCGGACCACCGCCGGAGGAGGGGAGGAGCAGCGGCAGCAGCGCGGCGAGCGCGGCCAGCCTGCGCCGCCCCCGCTCCTCCCAGCCCGGCCCGTAGGCGGCCGTGGCGACCGCCTCCAAGTCCGCCACGAAGGCCGTCGCGTGCGCCGGGCGCTGCCCGGGGGCCTTCGCGAGACCGCGCCGGATCAGCGGCCGCAGGGGCTCCGGGACCTCTGCGTCCGGCACGGGCGCGTCGAGGTGCTGCAGCGCCAGCTCGGCGATGTTCTGGCCGGTGAACGGCTTGCGTCCGGTCAGGCACTCGAAGAACGTCGCCGTCGCCGCGTACACGTCGGCGGCCGGGGAGGCGGGCTCGCCGTTCCACTGCTCGGGCGCCATGTACGCCGGGGTGCCCGCGACACCCGGCGTGCTGCCCTGGTCGGTCGCGATGCCGAAGTCCACGAGCGTGGACGAGCCGTCGGCCGCGACCAGGACGTTCTCCGGCTTGTAGTCGCGGTGCACGACCCCGGCCCGGTGCGCGGCGGCCAGACCGAGGAGCGAGCCCTTGAGGACCACGAGCGCGGCCTCGGGGCCGGTGGCGCCCTCCCGGGCGAGCAGCGCGCGCAGGGGGACGCCGTCGACGAGCTCCATCACGATCGCGGCGCCCCACGGCGCCTCCACGTACTCGTACAACCCCACGACGTGCGGCGATTCGAGTGCGGCGAGCCGCTGTGCCTCCGCCCGGAACCCCCGGACGAAGCCGGGATCGGCTCGCAGGCGCTCGCCCAGGTACTTCACCGCCACCGGCAGCCCGGTCACGTCGTGGACGGCGAGCACCACCCGCCCGCTCGCGCCCGCGCCCAGTTCCCGGGACTCCGTGTATCCGGGCACCACCCATGCGTTCATCCGGCCCCCCCTTCCGCCTCTTCAACGGGGACAGATTCCGGCCACGACCGGTTCCCGGCAAGGGCGCGCGCGTGGAGTGCGGGCGGCGCGACGACGGCGTACGGGCGGCGCATGGACTTCTTGCGCGACCCATTGGACTCTTCGCGCACGGCCCCCGCCGGGCGGCGCCGGACCCTACGGTGAACCTCGGCCGTGGGGACGCCCAGGCCGCAGGGACACCCCGGCCGCGGCGGCGTCCCGGCAATTTCGCGATCATGTGCCCCGCGTTCACGTCCTGTACCGCGCCCGCACGCGTCGACGACACGTCCACGCCCTCTCACCCACTGATCTTGGGCTCGCTCGGACCACCGTCCTCCCCCGGAATCCATCAGAGGTGCTCAGCCCCATGACCGAACTCAACAGGCGCCGCTTCCTGCAGATAGCGGGCGCCACCGCCGGCTTCGCCGCGCTCGACAGCAGCATCGCCCGGGCCGCCGCCATCCCCGCCGCCCGGACCTCCGGCACTCTCGCCGACGTCGAGCACATCGTCGTACTGATGCAGGAGAACCGCTCCTTCGACCACTACTTCGGCGCTCTGAAGGGTGTCCGCGGTTTCGGCGACCCGCGCCCCATCACCCTCCCCAGCGGCAAGTCGGTCTGGCACCAGCAGGACGGCTCCAAGACCGTACTGCCGTACCACCCCACGGCCGAGGACCTCGGCATGCAGTTCATCGCCGGCCTGAACCACGACTGGGCCGGCGGGCACAGGGCCTTCAACAACGGCAGGTACGACCAGTGGATCCCCGCCAAGTCCGCGGGCACCATGGCGTATCTGAACCGGAACGACATCCCGTTCCACTACGCGCTGGCCGACGCGTTCACGATCTGCGACGCCTACCACTGCTCGTTCATCGGCGCCACGGACCCCAACCGCTACTACATGTGGACCGGTCACACCGGCAACGACCGTACGGGCGGCGGCCCCGTCCTCGGCAACGAGGAGGCGGGGTACAGCTGGAAGACGTACCCCGAGCGGCTGGAGCAGGCCGGGATCTCCTGGAAGATCTACCAGGACATCGGCGACGGTCTGAACGCTGCCGGGCACTGGGGCTGGATCAACGACGCCTACCGAGGCAACTACGGCGACAATTCCCTGCTGTACTTCAACCAGTACCGCAACGCACAGCCCGGCAACCCGCTCTACGACAAGGCCCGCACCGGCACCGACGCGTCGAAGGGCGACGGCTTCTTCGACATCCTGCGGGCCGACGTCGCCGCCGGCCGGCTGCCGCAGATCTCCTGGATCGCGGCTCCCGAGGCCTTCACCGAGCACCCCAACTTCCCCTCGAACTACGGCGCCTGGTACATCTCGCAGGTCCTGGACGCGCTGACCTCCAACCCGGAGGTGTGGAGCAGGACGGCGCTCTTCATCACGTACGACGAGAACGACGGCTACTTCGACCACGTCGTCCCGCCCTACCCGCCGGCCTCCGCCTCCCAGGGGCTCTCGACCGTCGACACCTCGCTCGACCACTTCTCCGGCAACGCCGGTTACGCCGCCGGCGTCTACGGTCTCGGCCAGCGTGTGCCGATGCTGGTCGTCTCGCCCTGGAGCACGGGCGGTTACGTCTGCTCCGAGACCTTCGACCACACCTCGATCATCCGGTTCATGGAGCGCCGCTTCGGGGTGACGGAGCCGCAGATCTCGCCCTGGCGCCGGGCCGTCTGCGGCGATCTGACCTCCGCCTTCGACTTCGGCCTCGAGAACACCGCTCCGGCGGCGCTGCCCGACACCTCGGCGTACAAGCCGCTCGACAACGACCGGCACCCCAGCTACGTACCGAAGCCGCCGACCAAGCCGGCTCTGCCCGTCCAGGAGGCGGGCGCGCGCCCGGCCAGGGCGCTGCCGTACGAGCTGTACGTCGACGGAACCGCGACGCCCTCGACCGGTCGCTTCACGCTCACCTTCGGTGCGGGCGCCAAGGCCGGCGCCTTCTACTACATCACCGCCCCGAACCGTACCGACGGGCCGTGGACGTACACGGTGTCGGCCGGCAGGAACATCGCCGACACCTGGAACACCGCCTACTCCTCGGAGGTCTACGACCTCACCGTGACCGGCCCCAATGGATTCCTGCGCGGCTTCCGGGGACCGGGCAGGACGGCGGGTCCGGAGGTGACGGCCCGTCATGATGCCGTCGCCGGCAACGTCGTGCTGACGATGACGAACACCGGGACCGCCGCCGTCACCCTCACGGTCACCAGCGCCCCCGCCTACGGCGGCCTGTCACAGCGCGTCGCCGTCGCCAAGGGCGCGACCGTGACGCACACGGTCGATCTGCGCGGCAGCAAGCGCTGGTACGACCTGACGGTCGTCTCCAGCGGCAACAGCACCTTCCTCCGGCGCTTCGCGGGACATGTCGAGAACGGCACGCCGGGCGTCAGCGACCCGGGGATCATCACCGGCTGAGGCCCGCCGAGGGGCGGCGCGGCGGCCGGTCAGACGGTGACGACCCGCACGCCGGCGTCGGTGAGCCGCCGTACCGCCTCCGCCGGGACGGCCGCGTCGGTGACCAGCACGTCGACGCGGTCGAGTCCGCAGATCCGGGCGAAGGCGCGCCGCCCCATCTTCGAGGAGTCGGTGACCACGACGACCCGGCTCGCGCGCTCGGCGAACAGCCGGCTGATCCCCGCCTCGTCCTCGTGGTGCGCCATGATGCCGAGCTCCGGGTCGATGCCGTCGACACCGAGGACGACGACGTCGAGCACGACCTCGTTCAGGACCCCCGCGGCCAGCGGACCGACCAGCTCGTACGTCTGCGCGCGGGCCACACCCCCCGAGACGACGATCTTGATCTGCGGCCGGACGGCGAGCTCGCCGGCGATGTTGAGCGCGTTGGTCACCACGGTGAGCGCCGGGGCGGGCGGAGTGCCGGGCGATTCGGACCTGCCGCCGCCGAAGCGCAGGGCGAGGGCGCGCGCCACCTCGGTCGTCGTCGTACCGCCGTTGAGACCGAGCACCTCGCCCTCGTGGACCAGGTCCGCCACCGCGGCGGCGATGCGCTGCTTCTCCGAGGCGTGCCGGGAGGACTTGTAGCGCAGGGGCAGTTCGTACGAGACACCGTGTGGCACCGCCCCGCCGCGGGTACGGACGAGGAGCCGCTGCTCGGCCAGCTCGTCCAGGTCCCGGCGGATCGTGGCGGGGGAGACGTCGAGCGTGGCGGCGGCCTCCTCGACCTCCAGCCTGCCGGTGGAGGCGAGGAGTTCGAGGAGCGTGTTCCAGCGCTCGTGCTTCGACATGATCGCGATTTTAGCGCCGCGCCGAAGCCGTGGGCCCTGGACCGTACGCCCCGGCTGATGGATACTGCGCACAGTGATCGATGCTCGAAGATGCTCGAAAATAATCTCTTACGAGCATGAGTGAGCAGCTTCTGTCTGTGAAGGAGTCGCACGTGCCCCCTACGGGACCCTCCCGCACCGCCGCCGAAATCACCTCCCAGCCCGCCTCCTGGCGCAAGGCCGCAGAGACCCTGCCCCAGCACCGCGCGGCGCTGCCGGTGCGCGACGAGCGCGTCGCCGTCGTCGGCTGCGGCACCTCCTGGTTCATCGCCCAGGCCTACGCCCAGCTCCGGGAGACCGGCGGCCACGGGGAGACCGACGCCTTCGCCGCCTCCGAGTTCCCGCTCGGCCGGCGCTACGACCGGATCCTGGCCATCACCCGCTCCGGCACCACGACCGAGGTCCTCGACCTGCTCCGCCGCGTCCGGGGGACCGCCGCCACCGGCGCCCTCACCGCCGACCCGACCACCCCGGTCATGGCCGCCGCCGACGCCGTGGCCGTCCTCGACTTCGCCGACGAGGAGTCGGTGGTGCAGACCCGCTTCGCCACCACCGCCCTCGCCCTGCTCCGCGCGCACCTGGAGGCCGAGGACGCCCTCCCGGCCGGCGTGCGCACGGTCGAGCGGGCGGCCAAGGACGCCGAGCGCGCCGTCGCCGAACCCCTCGCCGCCGCCATCACCGGGGCCGAGCAGTACACCTTCCTGGGTACCGGCTGGACCTACGGCCTCGCCCTCGAAGCCGGCCTGAAGATGCGCGAGGCCGCCGGCGCCTGGACCGAGGCCTACCCGGCCATGGAGTACCGCCACGGCCCCATCAGCATCACCGCGCCCGGCCGGGTCGCCTGGTCCTTCGGCCCGGTGCCCACCGGCCTCGCCGACGACGTGGCCCGCGTCGGCGGCACCCTCGTCGCGGAGTCGGGCGACGCCGACGCGGCGCTCGACCCGATGGCCGACCTCATCCGCGCCCAGCGGCTCGCCGTCCTGCTTGCCGAGGCCCAGGGACAGGACCCGGACCGGCCGCGCAACCTCACCCGGTCCGTCGTCCTCACCCCCGGCGGGACGGAGGAGAGCTGATGCCGCTCACCAGCACCGGCGAGATCGTCCTCGAAGCCCGCGAACGCAGCGCCGGCGCCGGGGCGTTCAACGTGATCCAGATCGAGCACGCGCAGGCCATCGTCGCCGGCGCCGAGGCCGCGTGCCGTCCCGTGATCCTCCAGATCAGCGAGAACACCGCCCGCTACCATGGCTCACTGGAGCCCATCGCGCTCGCGACGCTCGCCATCGCCCGCCGCGCCGCCGTCCCGGTCGCCGTCCACCTCGACCACGCCGAGTCGCCCGACCTCGTCCGCGAGGCCGTCGCCCTCGGCTTCTGCTCCGTCATGTTCGACGCCTCGACCCTCCCGTACGAGGAGAACGTCGCCGCCACCCGCGAGATGACCGACTACTGCCACCGTCAGAGCGTCTGGGTGGAGGCCGAACTCGGTGAGGTCGGCGGCAAGGACGGCGCCCACGCGCCCGGCGTGCGCACCGACCCCGACGAGGCACGCTCCTTCGTCGCCGCCACCGGGGTCGACGCCCTCGCCGTCGCCGTCGGCAGCTCCCACGCGATGCTCACCCGGGACGCCGTCCTCGACCTCGACCTCGTCTCCCGACTGCGCGAGGCCGTGGACGTACCGCTCGTCCTGCACGGCTCGTCGGGTGTCGGGGACGTCGACCTCGGCCGGGCCGTCGGCGCCGGGATGACCAAGGTCAATGTGGCCACGCACCTCAACAAGGCGTTCACCGGCGCCGTACGGACCCACCTGGGGGAGAACGCCACGACCGTCGACCCGCGCCGCTACCTCGGCCCGGCGCGCACGGCCGTCGCGGAGGCCGTCTCCCATCTGCTCCAGGTGCTCGGAGCCGAGGCGCCCCTGGTGCGCAGCTCACTCGCCGGTCCCTGAGTCCTGCGCGGTCCCTGGGCTCACGTCGGCCTCCGGCTCCTCCGGCTCCTCGCAGGTGACGCGGTCGCGCGGGGTGTAGTGCGTACGGAAGGTCTCCCGGCCGACCTCCGCCCCGCCGTCGCGGAATACCCGGTCCACGGTGATGTCGAAGCCCTCCAGCGGAGTCTGCGGCTCGCACTTCGGACCCGTGCCGGTCCGCTCGGAGGGCTTCGTGAGGTTGGTGCGGGGACCCTCCACCGCCTCCACGGCGTCGTACTTCTTCGTGCCGAGGAAGCTGATGGTCACCGAGGAGTCGGTGGAGCTCGCCTTGATGTAGATCCAGGCGTCGGAGTTGTTGCGGAACTTCAGGTCGAGCGTGCCCCAGGCCACCGTGGCCTCCCGGCCCGGCGGGTACCGCTCGATGTAGAAGGAGTGCGCCCCGTACTCGACGGGCTTCACCCCGGCGAAGAAGATCGCGTTGAAGACCGTGGTCGCCACGGCGGACACTCCGCCTCCCGGCGCCGAGTGGTACTGCCCGTCCAGGATCATCGTGCCGTCCACGAAACCGTTGGCCTTGGTGCGTTCGCCGACGGTCCGGTTGAAGCTCCACACCTCGCCCGGCTTCACCAGGGAGCCGTTGATCAGCTCGACCGCCCGGCCGATGTTGATCGTCCGGTAGGGCGCGGTGGGGAAGTTGACCGTGAACGTCGACATCTGCTCCTTGATCCCCATCTCCGCCACCGACTTCCGGGTCAGCACCGGCTGGATCAGCTCCGTGGCCACGGGACCGGTCCGCGCGGCGTCCCCGCGCTTCGGCAACAGCGGGAGGACCGCCGCGCCCAGGGACTCGGCCGTCACCTCATGACCCGGCCGCCCGTCCGCGAGGACCACCACCCGGCCGTTCTCCACCCCCAGGCGTGCCTCGACCGGACCGGTGGCGACCCTGGCGAGCGGACGCGCCACGGCCGGGTCGCTGATCAGCCCCTTCGCGTCGAGCGCCGGGACGAGCCGGCCCTCGTCGTCCGCCTTCACCGTCAGGTGGGCGCCGAGCGTCGTCGGCGTGATCCGCAGGCTCTCGCCGTCGACGGTGAGGGTGACCGGCCCCGACATCGCGGGCGTCCCGAAGTCGTTGAGGAAGCGGGCCGTCTCCGCCTCGCCTACCTTGGGCCGGGAGACGGCCGTCGGCAGCGTCACCGGGCTCTCACCCTCGGGCTGCGGATAGTTCGCGCGCAGGGTGTCCACGGCGGCGTCGACGTCCAGCTTCTGCCCGATGCGGGGCTGGACGGTCACCGCCTGGCCGTCCTCGAAGGAGACGGCTCCCTCGACGGTCGTCCGGTCGTACGTGCGGGCCGCCTCCGTCATCGCCGTACGGGCCTCGGACTCGTCGAAGGCGACGACCGGTTCGACGTCGCGCTCGTCGGAGGAGAACAGCCGGCCGATCACGGTCACCGGATCACGCGCGGGGTCCGCCGCCTTGTCGACGGTCTTCGCCACATCGACGCTCAGCCCGGCCGCGGCCGGATCGACGGTGCCGGTGCTCGCCCCGGTCCGCACCGGTATCGGGGACGTCCAGGACGCGGGCGCCTGCGCCGTCAGCGTCGCCCGGGCCTCCTGACGGCTCATCCCGCCGATGGCCACGCCGTCCACCCGGGTGCCTTCGGATATGTCGTCCCCGGTGGCCAGCAGTCCCGCCGCGTACAGTCCGCCCGCGGCGAGAAGGGCCACTCCGGCCGCCGTCACCCCGATGCGTATACGCCGACCGCGAGAGGACGACGGCGCCGCGTCGTCCTCGTGCCTGGAGTCGCTGGAGTCGCGCACACGGCCTCCCGGTGGGTCGGCTTACCCGAGATCCATCCGTGACGTTACGCCGGGCGGGTGGCGCACGCACGTCGGACGGCCCCGACCTGCGCTTATGCCGCCGAACCACGCCTGTGGAGGCGGGACCGGGGCATCGCCGGAACATCGAACGAGATCCAGGTGTCGGGAGGTACGTCCGGCCGGCCCGGCACCGGCCTGCGCTCCTCGGTCCACGCCTCACCCGCGATGTCGGTGGCGACCCGGCGCCAGAACCGCACGCCTCCGGTGTTGTCCTCCTGGAAGGCGACCTCCCAGGAACCCGGGTGCGCGGCCATGACCTCCCGCACCGCCCTCAGCCCGATTCCCGCCCGCCGGGCGGCACGCACCACGAAGAAGCTGTTGAGCACACGCGTCGGAGCGGTCAGGCCGCGGACGAAGGCGAGACCGACCGGGTGCTCGCCGTTCGTCACGAGATACGGAGCCCAGTCGGGATCCGTGAGGGCCGAGTCGAGCCGCTCGCTGCGGAACGTCCCGTCCGGGCGGGGCAGCACACCGCTGTACGCGGACACGTCGTGGCGGAACATCAGCCAGAGGCGTTCCAGGGTGGGGCGGTCGGCCGGGCCGGCAAGGCGCACAGATGCGTCGGGCATGGGTCTCCTCGGGGTTCGGGGCATGAAAAAAGCCTCCCTGGCGGGGGCGATTGCCCGGCCGGGAGGCGAATTGACGTACCGGAAGAATACCAGCTGCCGAGGGCCGGGGGTGGTGTGTGAGGGCCGAACTCCCCCCTCACACACCGTGACTCGGCCCTCGGACTCAGCCCTCCTCCGGGTCCACCAGCTCGTTCGACCGCGCCACGCGCGCGTACCAGTGCGCGCTCGACTTGGGGGTACGGGCGAGGGACGTGTAGTCGACGTGGACCGCGCCGAACCGCTTCTCGTAGCCGTACGCCCACTCGAAGTTGTCCATGAGCGACCAGAGGAAGTACCCGCGGACGTCCGCCCCGTCCGCGATGGCCCGGTGCACGGCCGCGAGATGACCGTGGACGTAGGCGATCCGGTCGGGGTCGTGCACCGAGCCGTCCGCGCCGATCTCGTCCTCGTACGCGGCGCCGTTCTCCGTGATCAGCAGCGGCAGCTCCGGATACCGGGCGGAGACCCGGGTCAGCAGCTCGTACAGCCCGTTCGGGTCCACCGCCCAGCCCATCGCGGTGGGTTCGCCGGGCGCACGGTGGAAGGCCACGTCGTCCGCGCCCGGCCAGGGGGAGTGCTCGCTCGCCCCGTGCCCGTCGTCCTGCGGCTTCGCCATCCCCTCGGTGACCGCCGACACCACCGTCGGCGTGTAGTAGTTGATGCCGAGCGAGTCCAGCGGCTGTCCGGTCGTCGCCGTGTCGCCGTCGCGTACGAAGGCCCAGTCGGTCAGCGAGGCGGTGTCGGCGAGGAGGTCCGGGGGGTAGCCGCCGTCGAGGAGCGGACCCAGGAAGACCCCGTTGCCGACCGCGTCGATGCGGCGGGCCGCCTCCCGGTCCTCCGCCGACGTGGTGAGCGGCCGGATCTCGTGCAGGTTCAGGCTGATGGAGACCTTCGCCTGCCCGGGGTGGGCGGAGCGCAGCGCCTGCGCGGCGAGCCCGTGTCCCAGGTTCAGGTGGTGCGCGGCACGGAGGGCCGCGACGGGGTCCGTCCGGCCGGGTGCGTGGACGCCGGAACCGTAGCCGAGGAAGGCGGTGCACCACGGCTCGTTGAGGGTGGTCCAACGGGCGATCCGGTCGCCGAGAGCCTCGCCGACCAGCGCCGCGTACGCCCCGAACCGCTCGGCCGTGGCCCGCTCGGGCCAGCCGCCCGCCGTCTCCAGGTCCTGCGGCAGGTCCCAGTGGTAGAGAGTGGCGACCGGCTCGATGCCGGCCGCGAGCAGCTCGTCGACGAGCCGTCGGTAGAAGTCCAGGCCCTTCTGCACGGCCGGTCCGCGGCCGGTGGGCTGGACGCGCGGCCACGACACCGAGAACCGGTAGGCGCTCAGGCCGAGGTCCGCCATCATCCGGACGTCGTCCCGGAAGCGGTGGTAGTGGTCGACCGCCACATCGCCGTTGTGGCCCTCGAACACCTTCCCCGGGGTGTGCGAGAAGGTGTCCCAGATCGACGGCGTACGGCCGTCCTCGGCCGCCGCTCCCTCGATCTGGTACGCGGCGGTGGCGGCGCCCCACAGGAAGCCGGGCGGGAACTGACGGACCGTCGTGAGCGGTCGGGGATCTGTCGCGGTCATGCGGAAGTGCTCCCGGGTGAGAGGGGTGTACGGGGGAAGGGCAGGGGCCGGCCACCGGTCCGCGGGTCGGGTCGTGACCCGCGGACCGGCCCGTGACCTCGGGTCAGCTCTTGACCGCGCCTGTGGTGATGCCGCCGACGATGTGCTTGCCGAGCACGGCGAAGACCAGCAGCAGCGGCAGGGTGGAGATCAGCGCGCCGGTCAGCACGATCGACTGGTCGACGGTGTGGTTGCCCGCTCCCAGACCGGCCAGAGCGACCTGGAGTGTGGGACTGCCGTCCGGGGTGAGCGCGATGAACGGCCAGAAGAAGTCGTTCCAGGCCTGGACGAAGACCAGCATGCCGAGCACCGCCATCGCGGGCCTCGCGACGGGGAACACCACGTGCCAGATGATCCGCAGGCTGTGCGCGCCGTCCACCCGGGCCGCCTCCACCAGCTCCACGGGCAGCGCCTCGATCAGGTACTGGCGCATGAAGAACACGCCGAACGCGGCGACCAGGGACGGCAGGACGACGGACTGGAGCTGGTCGACCCAGCCCAGATCGGTGATGATCCGGTACAGCGGGATCACGCTCAGCTGCGGCGGGATCGTCATGGTCGCCACGACGAGCGTCAGCATCGCGCCCCGTCCCTTGAAGGGCAGCTTGGCGAAGGCGAAGCCGGCCAGGGTGGAGAAGAGCACGGTGGAGACCGCCACCAGCCCCGCCACGACCGTCGTGTTGACCAGCGCCTCGCCCATGTCGACCTGGTTCCAGGCGAAGGCGAGGTTGTCGAAGAGCCGGGGGCCGGGCAGCAGCGGGGCCGGGGGAGACACGACGCGCTCGCCCGAGTGGGAGGCGGCGACCAGGTTCCAGTACAGCGGGAAGAGCGAGATCAGCGCGGCCAGAGAGAGCAGGACGTAGGTCAGCGGGCCGGCCCGGTGCTGATCACCGGCCGGCGGGCGCGGACGGAGACGTACGTGCAGACGTGACATGAGGTCAGGCCCCCAGCTTCTTGCGGTTCGCCCGGGCGAGGAGCGTACGGACCGCCCCGATCACCAGCAGGAGCAGCAGCATCACCCAGGCGATGGCGGACGCCTGGCCGAGCGCTCCGGTCACCCAGCCCTTCTCGTACATCAGCAGACTCAGCGTCTGGAACTGGTTGCCGCTGCCGCCGCTGATGCCGAGGCTGCCGCCGAAGATCATCGGTTCGCCGAAGAGCTGGGTGGCGCCGATCGTGGAGACCACGATCGTGAAGAGGATCGTCGGACGGATCGACGGGATCGTCACGCTGAGGAACTGGCGCCACCGGGAAGCCCCGTCCAGCGCCGCCGCCTCGTACAGATCCTTCGGCACGGCCTGCATCGCGGCCAGGTAGATCAGCGCGTTGTAGCCGGTCCAGCGCCAGGTCACGATCGTCGAGATCGCGATCTGCGCGGGCCACTTGGAGGACTCCCAGTCCACCGGCTCGAAGCCGACCCAGCCCAGAACGGTGTTGATCAGGCCGTAGTCGGTGTTGAAGAGCTGGGCGAAGACCAGGGTCGCCGCCGCGATCGAGGTGGCGTACGGGGCGAGGACCGCGACCCGGAAGAACCCCCGGGCGCGCAGGCGGTAGTTGAGGAGATGGGCGAGGCCGAGCGCCATCAGAAGCTGGGGGACGGTCGACACGACACCGATCGTGAAGGTGTTGGCGAGCGCGTTCCAGAAGAACTCGCTGTCCGCGAGGGAGGTGTAGTTGTCCAGCCCCCGCCACTCGGCCGAACCGCCGAGCTCCACCCGGTGCAGCGAGAGCCAGCCCGTGTAGATCAGCGGGAAGAGCCCGAAGGCGGCGAAGGTGAGGAAGAACGGCGCGACGAAGGCGTACGGGCTGAACCGCAGGTCCCAGCGGTAGAACCGGCTGCGCAGGCCCGCGCGGGGCGATGGGGGAGGGGGCGAGGCGGGAGAGGGCGGGGCGGGCGGCGGGGAGCCGTCGGCCGCCGCCCGGAGGGAGGTGGCCACGGGGGCGTCCCTTCGGAATCGGTACGGATGCGCGGCGCGCGGTCGGTGCGGCGGGTGCGGGTGCGGGTGCGGTGGGCGCGCGGGCGGAGGCGGGCGCGCGGACGGAGGTGGGGGCGGTGGCGCGCGCGGACGGGGGGTGGCGTCGGTGCGGGCGCGGCGCGAGGGCGGTACGGGTGCCGGGACGGCGGGGCCGGCGGCCGCCCGGCGGGGGAGCGCCGGGCGGCCTGCGGCGTCGGGCGCCTCCGCTACTGCTCGATCTTGTCCTCGATCAGCTTCTTCACGTTCTCCCAGGCCTTCGCGGGATCCGTGCCGCGCTGCTCGACGTCGAGGATGCCGTTGTCGGTGAGGAAGGTCTTCACCTGGCCGTCCCAGCGGCTGATCGGGGCCGGGGTGATGCCGGCCGCCGCCTCCGAGTAGATCCGGCCGACGGGTGTGTCGCCGAAGTACGGCAGCTTCGCGTCCTGCACGGCCGCCGACGAGAGCGTGTCCTTGGTCGAGGGGATGTTGCCGTTCACGCCGAAGACCTTGGCGTGCTGCGCCGGCGCGGTGAGCCAGGCGGCCAGCTCCGCGGCCTCCTTGGCGTGCTTCCCCGACTTGGGGACGGCGAGGAACGAACCGCCCCAGTTGCCGGCCACCGGCGGCGCGGCGATGTCCCACTTGCCGTGGTTGCCCGCGCCCGCCTGGTCCTTGATGATGCCGGTCATCCAGCTCGGGCAGGCGACCGTGGCGAACGTGGAGTTCTTGAAGGCGGCGTTCCAGGTGCCCTTCTCGTCGAACTGGCGGAGCTTGGCGGTGAGGCCGCCCTGCGCCGCCGCGACGGCGGTCTCCCATGCCTTCTTCACGCCCGGGCTGTTCTCGTAGTCCAACTCGCCCTTGGTGTCGGCGTACTGCACGGCCTCGCTGGAGACGACGGCGTTGAACAGACCGCTCGCGGAGTCGTGGAAGGACGTTCCGGACGGAGCGGCCTTCTTGTAGGTCCGGCCCGTCTCCAGGAACTTGGCCCAGTCCCCCTGCCAGAGCGCGCCGACGGCGGCGCGGTCGGTGGGCAGCTTGGCCTTGGCGAAGAGTTCCTTGTTGTAGCAGATGGCCATCGGGCCGATGTCGGTGCCGAGGCCGATGACCTTGCCGTCGGCGGTGGTGGCCTGCTTGACCTTCCAGTCGAGGTACGCGCCCAGGTCCGCGCCGCCGGTCGTGCCGAGGTCGACCCACTTGTCCGCCATGGCGGGACCGGTGGCCTCCGCGACGTAACCGACCTCCAGGGCCTGGATGTCGGCGAGGCCGCTGTTGCGGGAGAGCCGCAGCTTGAGGGTGTCCCAGTACTTCTGGCCGTCGGCGACGTTCGACTCGACGATCTTGATGTTCGGGTGCGCCTTCTCGTACTCGGCGTAGAGCTTGGCGCCCGTCCTGTCGTCGTAGCCGAACGAGCCGAAGGTCCCGATGCGCAGGGTGATCTTTCCGTCGCCGCCGGCCTCGTCGGAACCGCCGTCGCTGCCGCAGCCGGTGATCAGGGCGGCGCAGACGGCGACCCCGGCGACCGCGGCCCGCGCGGTGCGGCGCCGTGCCTGTCTGCTGCGGCTCGTGCTGGAAGTGCGCATTCGACTCTCCTCGTCCGGGGTGGTGCGATGCGTGGCCCGGTACGGCCCGCGCGCGGCTCGCTGCGTGGGAGCGCTCCCACTGCGTCTCGCCGGAAGGTTGCTGCCTGGCTCGTACGGGTGTCAAGGGGCGGGCCGGAATCCGTTACACCGACCTTGGGAGCGCTCCCACGCTTGATACAGTCACCGGGACGCAGGGGACACGAGGGGAGACGGCAGATGGTGGTGAGCGGGCGCCAGACCGGCAGGCCCACCCTGGAGGAGGTCGCGGCCAGAGCCGGCGTCGGCCGGGGCACGGTCTCGCGGGTGATCAACGGCTCCCCGCGGGTGAGCGAGCACGCCAAGGCCGCCGTCACCCGGGCCGTCGCCGAACTCGGCTACGTACCCAACCGCGCCGCCCGGGCCCTGGCCGGCAGTCGTACGGACGCCGTGGCGCTCGTGATCCCCGAGACCGAGGCCCGGCTCTTCGCCGAGCCGTACTTCCTCGACATCATCCGCGGGGTCAGCGCCGAACTCGCCGACGCCGACAAGCAGTTGCTGCTCACGCTGATCCGCAACGACAAGGAGCGCCAGCGCTTCGAGCAGTACCTCACCGCGCAGCGGGTGGACGGCGTGCTGCTCGTCTCGGTCCACGCCGACGATCCGCTGCCTGACCAGGTGAGGGCGCTCGGTCTGCCGGCCGTGCTGAACGGCCGGCGCACCGAGGCGGAGCAGGTGGCCTATGTGGACTCCGACAACGTCGGTGCCGGGCGGTCGGCCGTCGCCCATCTCGCCGGGCGGGGCCGCCGCCGCATCGCCACCATCACCGGCCCGCTGGACATGTACGGCGCCCGCTGCCGCCTCGACGGCTACCGGCAGGGACTCGCGGAGGCCGGGATCGCCGTGGACGAGCGGCTCGTCGCCACCGGCGACTTCACCGAGGAGGGCGGGCGGCGGGCCATGCGGGAGCTGCTCGACCGCGAGCCCGGCCTCGACGCCGTCTTCGCCGCGTCGGACGTGATGGGGGCCGGTGCGCGCGGGGTGCTGAGGGAGTCGGGGCGGCGGGTCCCGCAGGACGTGGCCCTGGTCGGGGTCGACGACTCGCCGGTGGCCCGTCACATGGACCCGCCGCTGACCAGCGTGCGCCAGCCGATCGAGGAGATGGGGCGCACGATGGCCCGGCTGCTGCTCCAGGAGATCGCGGGGGCGTCCGAGGAGCAGCCGCACCGGGTGCTGCCGACGGAGCTGGTGGTCCGCGACTCGTCCTGACCCACCTCCCCAAGATGCACCGGGGTCTCGATACCCGGAGAATTGCACGAACAGGGTCCGTTTCCGCCACCGGGCGCAACCTGGCAAGGGGGCGGTCGACGATGCCGCTGCGACAGGAGTACCGGGCGCTCGCGTCCGGGACACTGCGCCGGTGGGTCGTGGTCTATCTGGGTGCGGTGGCCGTTCTCACGGTCTGCTACCTCACGATCCCCTCCAGGCACACCGTCCTGTGGGCACTGATCGGCCTGAGCGGTGTCGCCGCCATCCTCACCGGGATCCACCTCCACAAGCCGGCGAGGCGCTGGCCGTGGCTCGTGCTCGCGGCCGCCAACTTCACCTTCGTCGCCGGGGACACGGCGTACAACCTCCTGGAGAACCTGTTCGGGCAGACCAACCCGTTCCCCTCCGTCGCGGACGCCCTCTACCTGGCCACGTACCCCCTGTTCGCCATCGGGCTCTTCGGGTTCATCCGCTACCGAGCCGCCGGGCGCGACCTCGCCGTGGCGCTCGACGCCCTCATCCTCACCTCCGGGCTCGCCCTGCTCTCCTGGGTGAACCTGATCACCCCGCTCGCCAAGTCGACCGACATGACCTGGATCGAGAAGGCCATCTCGATCGCCTATCCGCTCGGCGACGTCCTGATGCTGGCGATGCTCGCCCGACTCCTGGTCCCCGGCGGGCTGAGGTCGCGGTCGGTGCAGCTGCTCACCCTGGGGACCTGCGGAATCCTCGCGTCCGACGTCATCTACGGCACGCTCCAGTTGCAGGGAACCTGGCAGGTCGGCACCGGCTGGGACCTCGGCTGGGTCATCTTCTTCACGGCCTGGGGCCTCGCCGCCCTGCATCCCTCCATGACCGGGCTGACCGAGCGCGTGCCCCAACCGCCGCCCGTCATCGCCGAACGGCGGCTCGCCCTGCTCGCCGCGGCCTCGCTCATCGCCCCCGTCCTGCTGCTCTACCAGTCGCTGCGTGACGACCGGGAACAGGACATAGCCGTCATCGCCGTCTTCTCCGCCATCATGTTCCTGCTCGTACTCACCCGCCTGTGGGGCATGATGGCCGAACACCGCAGCGCCGAGGCCCGCGAGCGCAGCCTGCGGGTGGCCGCCGCCTCCCTGGTGGCCGCGTTGAGCCCGCGCGAGGTCGCCAGCGCCGTCGAGGTGGCCGCCGCAACCCTCGTCGGGCCCGGCACGCCGCACAAGACGATGCTCCTCGCCCGTGACCGACGGCGCTTCCTCTACGCCGTCCCGACCGGGCACCTGCCGTGGAACTTCCGGGGTACGGAACTCTCCGGCCCCCGGAGCCCGCCCTGGCCGCAGCTGCTCGATCAGGGCAGCCGGCTCGTCCGCACCGACGAACTCGACCCCACCGTCGCGCACGCTCTCGGTCCGCTGTCGCACGCCCTGCTGTGCCCCCTGGCCCTGCAGGCACCCGCCGCGGGCGAACCGCTGCTCGGCGTCCTGCTGCTCGCGGCGCCCGAGAAGAAGCTCCGCGCGATCTCCGGGCCCGCCCAGTCCCTGGCCTCCCAGGCCGCCCTCGCCCTGGAGCGTTTCGGGCTCAGCGAGGAGGTCAACCGCCGCACCAGCGAGGCGTACTTCCGCACCCTCGTGCACAACACCTCGGACGTCATCCTGATCGTCGACGACGACGACACCGTGCGCTACGCCAGCCCCTCGGCCGAGTCGATGTTCGGCCACTCGCTGCTGCCCGGGACGCCGCTGACGGACCTCCTGGCGCCCGGCGACGCCGCCAGCGCGCTGCGGATCCTCAAGGGTGTCCGCTCACGTGACGACGTGGACGCCCGGGACGACTGGAAGCTGCGAGGCGGCGAGTCCACCGACCTGCACGTCGAGGTCCGGTGCAGCAACCTCCGTAACGAACAGACCGTCCACGGCCTGGTCCTCACCCTGCGGGACGTGACGGAGCAGCGGAAGCTGGAGCGGGAGCTCACCCACCGCGCCTTCCACGACTCGCTCACCGGACTTCCCAACCGGGTCCTGCTCCTCGAACGGATCGAGCGGGCCCTGCTGCGCGGCCGCCGCGACTCCACCCTGACCTGCATGCTCTTCGTCGACCTCGACGACTTCAAGGTCGTCAACGACACCATGGGGCACTCGGTCGGCGACGAGCTGCTCGTCGCCGTGGCCCGCCGGCTGACCTCCGTGCTGCGGCTCAGCGACACCGCCGCGCGCCTGGGCGGCGACGAGTTCGCGGTCCTGATCGAGGGCGCCAAGGAACCCAGCGACGCCGAAGCACTCGCGGCCCAGATCGTGCACACCCTGAGCCAGCCCTTCCACCTCACCGACGGTGCCGTCTCCGTGTCGACGAGCGTGGGCATCGCCACCGTCCTGGACAGTGCCCACGCCGAGGAACTCCTCGGCCACGCCGACCTCGCGCTGTACGCCGCCAAGGCAGCGGGAAAGAAGCGCTGGCGGCGGTTCCGGCCCGAACTGCACTCCCGCCTCGTCGCCCGCCACGAACTCCAGGAGGGCATGGACACGGCCATCGCCGACCATGCCTTCGCCCTGCGCTACCAGCCGATCGTCGAGGTCTCCGACGGGTCCGTCGCCGGTTTCGAGGCCCTGATCCGCTGGCCGCACGCGCGGCGCGGCATGGTCCCGCCCGACCAGTTCATCACCCTGGCCGAGGAGAGCGGGCACATCATGCCGCTCGGTGCCTGGGTGCTCGAACACGCGGCGCTCGACGTCGCCCGCTGGCAGCGGGCCCGCCCGGGACGACAACCGCCGCTGTACGTCAACGTCAACGTCTCGCCCCGGCAGTTCCGCGACCCGGGCCTCCTCGACGACGTGCGCCGCACCCTGAGCTCCTCCGGGCTGGCTCCCGGCACCCTGGTCCTGGAGCTCACCGAGACCGTGCTGATGCGCAAGGACGAGCAGATCCGCACCACCATGCGGGCGCTGCGGGAGCTCGGAGTCTCCATCGCGATCGACGACTTCGGCACCGGGTTCTCCTCGCTCAGCTATCTGCGGGAGTTCCCCATCGACGTGCTCAAGGTCGACAAGTCGTTCATCGACGACATCACCACCGACCGGCAGCAGCTGGCCCTCGTGGAGGGCATCGTCCGCATCGCCGACGTCCTCGGGCTGAACGTCGTCGCGGAGGGCATCGAGTACGAGGGGCAGCGCGAACTCCTCGCCGACATGGGCTGCCAGTTCGGGCAGGGGTATCTCTTCGCCCGGCCCATGACCGCCCACCAGGCGGAGTCCTTCCTGCGCCGTTCCTCGCACGGGCCCGTGTCCGCCTCGCACGGGCCCGTGTCCGCCTCGGCGGGAACCGCGTCCGCGCCGGCCGGGACCGCCGTCGCCGAGCGGCCCCGGCCGGTCGACCGGCCGATGACGGCGCAGCAGGCAGCGGCAGAGGCAGCGACGGCACAGGCGCGCGGGGCGCCGGCAAGGAAGCGGCCTTCCGGGAGCGCGCGGCGCGGTGCCGCCCAGCGCGATCGCCGGTGGCGCGACCTGGAGCGCCTGAAGCGGACCAGCCCGATGTGCGACGCCGTCATCGACGAGATCGACGGCCGCAAGCTGCGCGTCGAGAACGAGTGGCTCGTCGACTTCGCCTCCTGCAACTACCTCGGCTTCGACCTCGACCCGGAGATCATGGCGGCGATCGGCCCGCAGGTCAGCAGCTGGGGCACGCACCCCAGCTGGTCCCGCCTGATCGGCAGCCCCCGGCTGTACCCCCGTATCGAGGAGCGGCTGACCGAACTGCTCGGCGCTCCGGACACCCTGCTGCTGCCGACGATCACCCTCATCCACCAGTCGGTGATCCCGCTGCTCGCGGGCGACGGACGGGTCTTCGTGGAGGCGACGGCCCACCGCACGGTGTACGACGGATGTGTGGTGGCCCGCGGTCAGGGCGCCACCGTGCAGCGCTTCCACGCCGACAGCCCGTGGGAGCTCGACATGCAACTGCGGTCCGTCCCCGGCGACGAGAGCCGCCTGGTCTGCATGGACGGCGTCAACAGCATGACCGGCAACTTCCCGGACCTCGGCGAGATCGCCCGGATCTGCCGGGAGAACGGCGCACTGCTGTACGTGGACGACGCCCACGGCTTCGGAGTGATCGGCGAACGGACCCAGGGCGAGACCTCGCCCTGGGGCTCCCGGGGTAACAGCATCATCCGCCACCTCGGCGAGTCCTACGAGGGGGTCGTCATGGTCGGCGGCTTCTCCAAGGCCTACTCCTCGCTGCTCGCCTTCCTCGCCGTGCCGAGGTGGCTGAAGGACCATCTCAAGGTCGCGGCGGCGCCCTACCTCTACTCCGGGCCCTCCCCGACGGCCTCGCTCGCGACCACCCTCGCCGGGCTCGACGTCAACGCCGAGCGCGGGGACGCGATCCGGGCAGACCTCCACCGTAAGACCACGCGGATCCTCGACCACGTACGGGCGCTGGACATCGCCACCCCCAACACCGACGGACTGCCGATCATCGAGATCCCGCTCGCCGACGCACAGGACCTCGAAGCCGTGGCCTCGTTCCTGTGGGCGCGGGGCATCTACGTCACCCTGGCCAGCTATCCGCTCGTCCCGCGCAACCGCGTGGGCTTCCGTATCCAGGTCACGGCCCCCAACACCGATGAGGAGATCGACCAGCTCAACGCGGCGCTGACCGACCTCTCGCGGCGCTTCGCCCTCCAGCGGGTGCCCGGCAGCCCGCACCCCGGCGTCCCCGCCGGCCGGCCCGCGGACTCCCGGTGAACCCCTCCGCGCGAGCGCGGGCGTTCCGGCACAACCGCGACGCGGACTGGGACTCCTGGCCGGTCGCCGACTACCTGGCGGAGAACTACCGGCAGCTGCATCCGTGCGACATCGGCGTCATCCACCACCACTCCGCCTTCTACCGGCAGTTCGCGCCCGGCAGCGTCGCCCGCTCCCTGGAGTTCGGCGCAGGACCCAATCTGTATCCCCTGATGCTGGCCGCCGCGGCGAGCCGGCACATCGACGCCCTCGAACCCGGCGCGGCCAGCGTCCGCTATCTCCGCGAGCAGATGGCCCGGGGGCCCGACGCCAGCTGGGACCCCTTCTACACGCTCTGCCGTGAACTCGACCCGGGCCTCCCCGAGACGCCCGCCGAGGCCCTGGCCCGGGTACGGATCGTCCCCGGCGCGGCCGACGGGGTCCCCGCGGGAGCGTACGACCTGGCCTCGATGAACTTCGTCGCCGAGAGCGTCACCGAGGACTTCGCCGAGGTCGCCGCCCTGTGCGGCGACTTCGTCCGCTCGGTGCGTCCGGGCGGGCGCCTCGTGGCCGCCTTCATGGAACGCATGCCGAGCTACCGCATCGGCGACGGGCCGGTCTGGCCGGCCTGCCCCGTGGACGCGGGCGCGCTCCGTACCGTCTTCGCGCCGCTGACCGAGGAGCTGCGCATCACCCGGCTGGCGAAGGACCGCACGCTGCCCGAGTACGGCGACACGGGCGTGCTCCTCCTGACGGCCCGGCGAACGGAGACCTCACGTTCGCAAAGTTAGGATGAGTGGATGCGAGGCACCCACCGATGCCGTCGGTCGGTCACGTGGACGGCGGTGATCGCGTTCATGGCCCTGGCGCTCCTGACCACGGGATGCGCGCCCCCGGCTCCGGACGGCCTGCGCGTGGGCATCGCCTACGGTGACCGTCTCGTCTGGATGTCCGACAAGGATCTCGACGCCGCCCTCGATGATGCCGTCGCGGTGGGTGCGCGGTGGGTGAGGGCGGATCTGATGTGGACCCATGTGCAGCCGGATGGGCCGGACACATACCGGTGGGAGGGATTCGACAGAGTTGTCACCGCGGTCGAGGAGCGGGGCCTGGACCTCCTGCCGGTTCTCGGATTCACACCGGAGTGGGCGCGCCCGGCCGATTGCACCGGCAAGCAGTGCCGACCTGCCGACCCCGTGGATTTCGCCGCATTCGCCGGCGCTGCCGCGGAGCGCTACGCACCGCGCGGGGTGCACACCTGGGAGGTCTGGAACGAGCCGAACCTCACCCGTTCATGGGCGCCCGCGCCCGACGAAGGCGCCTATACGGCGCTGCTGAGGGAGACCAGCAAGGCCTTGCGGGACAGCGACCCGGAGTCGTACGTCATCCTGGGCGGACTGGCGGCGACCACCACGAAGGACGGGAACATCTCCCAGACCGCGTTCCTGCAGGGTGTCTCGGCGCGCGGCGGAAACCACCTGGTGGACGCCATCGGCTATCACCCGTACACGTACCCGTTCCTGGCGAGTTCCGTGACGTCGTGGGGTACGCCGTGGGAGCGGATCGAAGGGGCACGGGACAGCCTGAGGAGCGTGCTCGTCGCGAACGGCACACCGAAGATGCCCCTGTGGCTCACCGAGTTCGGCGCGCCGACGAACGGTCCCGGCGCGTCGTCGGACGGCCGGGGGGCCGTGGCGGCGGACACCACGCACGTGCCCGAGGAACGTCAGGCACAGATCGCCACGGACGCCGTGCGCACGGCGGCCTCGACCCCGCATGTCGCCGCGCTGATCTGGTATGCCGAGCGTGATCTCGGTACGGACAGACGGGACAGCGAGAACTTCTTCGGGCTGCGGCGGGCCGACGGAAGCGCGAAACCCGCCCTCGCCGCCCTGCGGGACGCGGTGGCCGGACTCAGCGGCCGGTAGGTGTGGGGGGCAGTGTCCGGAAGAGGTCGAGGTAGCGGTCGGTGAGTGCGGGCCAGGCGTAGCGTTCCACGGCGCGTTGTCTGCCGGCGGCGCCGAGTCGGTCTGCCAGGTCGCCGTCGCGGAGTACGCGTGTGCAGGCGGTGGCGAGTGCTTGTGGGTCGCCGTGCGGGACGATGAGGCCGGTGACGTTGTCGGCGATGACGTAGGGGATGCCGCCGGCGTCGGATCCCACGACGGGGGTGGCGCATGCCATGGCCTCGACCAGCACCATGCCGAAGGACTCGGCCGCGGTGAGCGAGGGGAGCACGAGCACGGCAGCGTTGCGCATCTCTGTGACGAGAGGGGGCCCGGTGAGCGGTCCGGTGAACTCCACGCGGTCGTCGATGCCCAGGCGTTCGGCCAGTGCGGCGTGGTCGGCCGCGGCGTCCCCGCCGCCCACCAGGCGCAGCCTGGCTTCGGGCAGTTCGGACGCCAGGAGCGCGAACGCGCGCAGCAGCACGTCGACACCCTTCCATGGCGAGGCCCGGTCCAGCCTTCCCACGAACACGATCGTGCGCGGCCGGGTGGATGCCTTCGGTCCCGGAGTGAACCGCTCCACGTCGACGCCCGGCGTGATCTGCAGGGCCCCGGGGCGGCCGGATGCCAGCGAGGCGGGTGACACCGCGACCAGTGCGCGGGTGCGGTCGAACACCCGGGGCAGGGCGTTCCGCTCGTAACAGCCCAGGAGCCGGTCGCGGAATCTGTCGCCCTTGACCATGGTTCCGGCGTGGTAGGTCATGACGGCCGGCCTCTTTCCGGCCACCGCGACCGCCAGTTCGCCGAGGCCGGGGACCGGTGCATGGGCGTGGACGACGTCGACGCGGAGCCGGCGGAGCCAGCGGCGCAGCTGGAACGGCCACAACGGACTGACCGGTGTGTTGACGTACCGGCTTGTCCAGGTGCCCAGGCGGACGACCGGTACGCCGTCCTCGACGCCCACCGAGGTGCGCCAGCCGGTCGTGCTCGCGGTGATGACCGCGGCGCGCATCCCCGGATCCGCGGCGACCGCCTGCGCGACGCGGTGCGCGTAGTGCTCGACACCGCCGATGTGGGGCGCGTAATAGGGCGCGACGACGGCGACGGTGCGTGCCCGGCGGCCGGGGTCGGCGGCGCGCTCGAAGACCTCGACGGTACGGTCGCACAGGTCCTCCCAGGGTGGTTCCCCCGGCGTGTCCTCGAAGCTCCGGCGGCCGATCGCGGTGGCCCGGGCCGCGAGGAGCCCGGGCAGGTCTGCCGCGGAGTCCGACACGCACACGATCTCGCGCGCCCGGGAGACGGCCGGGGCCGGGAACGTCCGGTGGACCGGCATCCGTGGGCCTCGCGAGGGCCGGCCGGCGTGACAGGTCAGCACGAGCGGCAGGTCACGGCCGGCGCGGGCCGCGGCGGCCGCGAGCAGCGCTGCGGGGGTGTGGGCGTCGACGAGGTCCACATCCTCCGTCTCGATGATGCGGCGCAGGTCGTGGCCCCAGCGCAGGGCCGGGGGAGTGCCGGGCGCGGCCAGGCGGTACACCGGCACGCCGGGGGGGCCTTCGTGGGACCGAGGTTTCGTCCCCCGTTCCGAGGGTGCGGCGACCACCACCCGGTAGTCGTGACGGGAGCTCAGGAGGCGGGCGAGATGCCACACGTGCAGGGCCACCGGACCTGTGTCGTCGGGCGGGAAATGCGGCGCCACGATCAGAACGGAACGCGGATTCATGAGAACGCTCCTGACGGCAGGTCTGCCGGGCTCGGTGCCGGACTCAGCGGCCGGCGGGTGTGGGGGGCAGTGTCCGGAAGAGGTCGAGGTAGCGGTCGGTGAGTGCGGGCCAGGCGTAGCGTTCCACGGCGCGTTGTCTGCCGGCGGCGCCGAGTCGGTCTGCCAGGTCGCCGTCGCGGAGTACGCGTGTGCAGGCGGTGGCGAGTGCTTGTGGGTCGCCGTGCGGGACGATGAGGCCGGTGACGTTGTCGGCGATGACGTAGGGGATGCCGCCGGCGTCGGATCCCACGACGGGGGTGGCGCATGCCATGGCCTCGACCAGCACCATGCCGAAGGACTCGGCCGCGGTGAGCGAGGGGAGCACGAGCACGGCGGCGTTGCGCATGGCGTCGAGCAGGTCGTCTCCGGGAATGGTTCCGGTGAACTCCACGCGGTCGTCGATGCCCAGGCGTTCGGCCAGTGCGGCGTGGTCGGCTGCGGCGTCCCCGCCGCCCACCAGGCGCAGCCTGGCTTCGGGCAGTTCGGACGCCAGGAGCGCGAACGCGCGCAGCAGCACGTCGACACCCTTCCATGGCGAGGCCCGGTCCAGCCTTCCCACGAACACGATCGTGCGCGGCCGGGTGGATGCCTTCGGTCCCGGAGTGAACCGCTCCACGTCGACGCCCGGCGTGATCTCCAGGGCCCCGGGACGGCCGAAGGCCAGCGAGACCGGGGAACTGGCGACGAGTGCGTCGGCGCGGGCGAACACCCGGGGCAGGGCGTACCGCTCGTAGGCGCGGACCAGCAGATCGACGTCCTTGTGTCCTTGGAGCATCGACCCGGCGTGGTAGGTCATGACGGCCGGCCTCTGTCCGGAGCAGGCGATCGCCAGATCGCCGAGGCCGGGAGCGGGCGCGTGGGCGTGGACGACGTCGACCCCGAGACGTCGCAGCCAGCGGCGCAGCTGGAACGGCCACAACGGGTTGACCGGTGTGTTGAGATGGCGCACCCAGGTGCCCAGGCGGACGACCGGCACGCCGTCCTCGACGCCCACCGAGGTGCGCCAGCCGGTCGTGCTCGCGGTGATGACCGCGGCGCGCATCCCCGGATCCGCGGCGACCGCCTGCGCGACGCGGTGCGCGTAGTGTTCGACACCGCCGCGCCGCGGGGGGAAGTTGGGCGCGACGACGGCGACGGTGCGTGCCCGGCGGCCGGGGTCGGCGGCGCGCTCGAAGACCTCGACGGTACGGTCGCTCTGCCGGTCCCAGGTCAGCTCGCGGGCCACGTGCTCGCGGCCGGCGCTGCCGAGGCGCTGCGCCGTGGTGTGATCGCCGAGCACCGATCCCAGCGCCTCGACGAGGCGCCGACCGTCGCCGGGAGGCACGAGGAGTCCGTTGTCCCCGTCCTTGACGAGCCAGGGGATGCCGCCCACACGGGTCGTCACCACCGGGCGCCCGCTGGCCATTGCCTCGACGAGCACGCAGGGGAAGCTGTCGAAGTGGGTCGGCAGCGCCAGGACGAGGGCGTCGCGGTAGGCCGAGGCCAGATCCGCGCCTTCGACCCGTCCCCGGAACGTCACGTGCCGGGAGATACCCAGCCGGTCGGCGAGCGCCGCGTGGCCGGAGGCCCCCGAGCCGTCTCCGACCACGTCGAGGTGCACCTCGGGAAACTCGCCGGCCAGCTGCTCGATCGCTCGCAGCAGGTCGGGAAGCCCCTTGTAGGCGGCGGACCGCTCCAGCGAGCCCACGAACACGATGCGCGGCGCGTCGGGCACCGGGCTCGCCGGGAAGCTCTCCAAGGACACCCCCGGTGAGATGGTGGTGCACCGGCCTGCGAAGAGTTCGGGCAGGTCACCCGGGATGTAGTCGGAAGAGCACACGATCTCCTGGGCGCGCCCTGCCGTCCGGGCCAGCACCGTCCGCTCGTAGGCCGCGCAGACCAGATCCGGCAGGAGGCGGCCCTTGCGCATCCGGCCTGTGTGGTAGGTCAGCACGAACGGCAGGTCGCCGCAGGCCCGTGCGGCGGCGTCGGCGAACAGGGGCACCGGCGCGTGCGCGTTGACGAGTTCGACGCCCTCCCGCTCGATCACGGTGCGCAGGTGGCGGCTCCAGTACAGGCCCAGCGGTGTGTGGGAGACCCGCAGCGGAGCCGGCAGGCGGTACACCGGGAAGCCCTCGGGGTGGTCGTACCGTCCGCCGTCCGTTCCGCGGGGCGCGGTCGTGGCGACGACGACCCGCATGCCGTGCCGGGATCTCAGCGATCGCGCGAGATTCCAGACGTACTGCTCCAGTCCCCCGAGGGCGGGGGGGAAGTAGGGGGCGGCGAGCAGGACGGCGCGCGGTGTCATGACGTTCCTCCTTCGGCGCGTGTCGCGTCACATGAGACGGGTGCCATGAGGCTTGTGGTCGGGGTTCCCGACGCGGCGCGGGACGGCGGGGTGGTCACGATGACCGTCATCATCGGTCTCCCTTGCTCGGGGAGGGCGCCGGCGTGGACGCCGGACGGTTGGCGGTTCGCCGGCGGGCGAACAGTGCCAGGCAGGCGTAGACGCCGGAAGCGAGGTTGCCTATCAGCCATGCCCAGCCGATCCACAGCAGGCCCCTCGGTGCCCACGCGACGGCGAGGCCGACGGTCACCGCGGTGAGGACGACACCGCTCGCGACGAGGTGCCCGAGGCGTCCGGCCAGCTTGAGCCCGAAGCTGGCCCACGTCCGCAGGGCGACGGCGAGGGCGCCGAGCGTCAGCACGATCAGCGGGCCCCGGGCGTGGTCCACGTAGGAGCCGCCGAACAACCGCAGTACCAGGCCCGCGGCGGCGACGAGGACGACCGAAGCGGGCACCTGCACCGCGGCGAGGATGACGGCCGAGCGCCTGAGCATCTGCGCGAACCGCGTCTCGTCGTAGGAGACCTCGGCCAGCAGGGCCTCTCCTACGTTGTCGGACAGGGTGTTCAGCAGGTTCGCGATCTGGAAGGCGACGAAGTAGTAGCCCGCGGCGGCGGGGCCGAGCCAGTGCAGGGCGATCAGCGGCGTCACCAGGATCGGCACCAGGGTCAGCGCGCTGAACGCGTAGCTCGCGGCCGAGAAGCCGGCCTGCGGGAGCAAGGGGGCGCGGCGCAGCCGGAGATCGAAACGGAAGCCGGCTCTGCGCCACAGGAAGAAGAAGGAGGCGAGCACCGCCGCGGCGCAGGCACCACCGGACGCGGTGACGATTCCGTACGATCCGACGCCCACGAGGAACAGGGGCAGAATGATCTTCGTCAGTCCCTGGACACCTCCGTCGACGACCAGGTTGTACTGGGGTTTGCGGGCGCCGATGAAGACGGCGTCGGTCAGCTGGTTGAGGGCGGCGAAGACGCAGAACGCCACGAAGGCGGCCGAGAGCACCAGGTCGGCTCGCACGAACAGCAGGTCCTGGCCGTACCACCGCAGACCGAAGAGGTAGGCCGACGCCAGGATGCATGCGGCGCCCGTGACGAGGAGTACCGACTTGGTGATCTGCGCGTTCCGGGTGCCCGCCGGGGCGAGGAAGCGGATGAGTGTGCTGTTGAGCCCGAAGAGGCTGAAGAAGGCGATCAGTTCGGTCGCGGAGATCAGGGTGGTGGCCAGACCCACCTGCTCGGGCGGGTAGAGGCGCGCGACGATGATCCAGAAGACGAAGCCGAGCACGGCCA
This sequence comes from Streptomyces sp. NPDC022552, assembly GCF_055561875.1. Lineage (NCBI taxonomy): Bacteria > Bacillati > Actinomycetota > Actinomycetes > Kitasatosporales > Streptomycetaceae > Streptomyces > Streptomyces sp. NPDC022552. The sequence goes on along the minus strand of NZ_JBVHGJ010000004.1, from coordinate 95,700 downwards.
TCGCCAGCGACGAGGCCATGAGGAAGAAGGAGCTGCGGGTCAGCTGGTCCTGACGCCGTGTCCGCCAGCCGCCCGAGGGGCGGGCGGGAGGCCTCGAGTACCGCTGCGCGGGCGCCTTCATCGGTAGATCTCCGCTCCCTCGCTGCTGTAGATCTTGTTCTTCGTCTCCTCCAGGAGTGCGGTGGGGTACTTGTAGGTCACCAGGTCACCGCGGTAGAACATCGTCGCTTCGCCGCTGCGGGCCGTCGTCGTGCCCAGCAGGACGGTGGCGTCGTCGCGGACGAGGAGGGGGTGGATGTCGTTCCTCGCCGTGATCGGGACGACCGTCCCCGCCTTGCTCAGGGTGAATCGGTTGCTCAGGTTCTCCGACTGGATGTCCCCGAGTTCGTCGGGGGGAGTACGGGCGGTCAGCCAGGCCAGCGCCGCGCGCTCCTCCGCATGGGGGTAGTAGATGTCGTAGTACGTGCCCGCGTTGTCGAGGTGGAGCTGCGGCGGATTCCCGCCGAAGAGCCGGGGCAGCACGCCGGTCAGGTCGAAGAAGAGCAGCAGGACCACGGAGCAGGCGAGCGATTCGGCCCATCGCCGTCCCACCCATCGGCACACCCACAGCACACCGGCCGCGATGAAGGGCGCGAACACGAAGAGCCCCTGCTGGAAGGCGCGTAGTACGCCGTACTCGACGGAGAGCTGCGGCAGCACGGTGAGCATCCCGATGACCCCGACCATGCCGGCGGTCAGTGTCACCTGGTCACGGGTCGGGTGGAACTCCTTGCGCCGTCCCCAGAGGGCGGTGACGACGCCGAGCAGCAGGAAGACCTGCCACAGCCGTGCGGCTGCCTGCCGCAGGAAGTCCCCGACCGCCGACACGTCGACGCCCCGGTCCTCGACCTGCTGCCCGAGCGAGGTGAGGGGGAGGCGGGGCTCCGGTACGGCCTCGACGGCATCGGCAGAGGTTGCCGACCACGGCACGTACACCCCGGCGGCCCGTTCGGCGGCCGTGTCGCGCAGCGTGACGGTCTGGAAGTCGCGCAGCCGCTCTTCGGGGCTGCTCCGCTCCCCGCCGAACAGGCTGTACGACACATCGGACGACCAGGCCATCGGCTGCCTGCCGCCGGTCACCTCTTGCACGGTGGTGACGAGGGTGGATTTGAGATGGCCGCCCGTGTGGGTCAGCGGGCCGGTCCACACGAGGGCCGCGGCCGCGGCGGCGACGACGATCCACCAGGTCACGAAGGCCTGCTGCCCGGTGGCCACGGGCCGCCCTCGCCGGGTGCGTGAGAGCAGCCGCCAGCAGAAGTCCGCTCCGAGTGCCAGCGCGAGGGCCGCGAGGAAGACGTACGCCGTGGAGTAGTGCGCCAGGACGACGCCGATGGTCAGCACCACGAACGTGATCCGACGGCTGAGCAGCGCCCGGCCTCTGTCGGTGAGCACGACCATGGCGCATCCGAGGAGGACGAAGGCGACCTCCTGACGGGCCAGGAACATCATGTCCGTGAAGAAGGTCGGAAAGACCATGAACAGGACGGCCGACAACAGCGCCACGAACGGAGGCGCCACATTGCGCACCGAGCGGTGGACGAGCACGGGTGCGAGTGCGAACAGGAGAGGCAGGACGGCCTTGAAGACGTACGGGCCGGGGATGTCGGTCAGCCGGGTCCATGCCGTCGGCAGCAGGTTGATGCTCAGGCAGGCGTTGTAGGGGTCGCCGAACGCGGACATGTCCCAGCGGCTCCGGTCCGACGTCAGCTCGAAGACCTCGTACTCGCGCTGTATGTCGTGGCCCGTGATGTACCAGCCGCGCAGCGAGCTGAGGAGCAGGAGTCCGGCGGCGGCGAAGAACAGCCCGACTCCCACGACGGAGGAGGAGTAGCGCCGATGCCTGATCATCAGGAGCGTCAGGAGAGCCGCGATGGTGACCATCGAGGCGACGCTGACCGACGAGCCCAACCCGTTGTTGAGCCGGATCGGCCCCGCGACGGACAGGATGAGTGCGAGCGTGCCCAGGACCGTCACGGCGACGAGGCCGGGCGGCAGGCCCTGCGCACGGGCCCGCAGCCACCGTGCGGGAGCGGCCGGGTCCTTGGCCGGAGGGTCCACGACGGCGGCGACGACCGTGACGGTCAGGGCCGAGCCGATGGCGAGCGCCGGACGGGTGAGGGGCCCGTCCACTCCGACGAGCGGCAGCACCGAGTTGACCGCCAGGGCCACGACGATGGACGAAAGGACGCTCAGGCCGACGGCCAGCAGCACGCGCGCGTCCCGGGTCGACACGATCCGGGAGGCGGGCCCGTACCACACCACGGTCGGCGCGCCGAGGAGGAGCCACACACCGGCCAGGGTCGGCAAGGGCATGAGAGCACCGGCCAGGGTCGGCAAGGGGGTGAGGGCGCCGGGCAGGAGTTCGACGAGAACGGCCAGAGCGGTTGCGGCAAGGACGCCCCGGCGAGCGGCGATGCGCCGTCCGATGCGGCCCGCCGCACGCTCCACCGGCGGGGCAGTGGTCGTGGGGCCTCCTCCGGGCGGGTTCGCGGTCATGGCTGCGCCAGGTCGGGGAGATCGCGGTTGGAGAGGTAACTGACCCCCGGGCGACCGGATATGTGGGTGAGCACCCGCTCCAGACGGTGCCAGTCGCGGTGTGCGTCGACCTCCCAGCTGTGGCCCCAGAGGTGGAACACGCCACCTCGCTCGAGGCAGAGGTCGAACCATCTGAGGGCGAGTTCGTCCCACTGGAGGAACAGCCTGGCGGCTGTGCGCGGCCGCCCCCGCGCCAGGCGGAGGGCGACCGGCCCGTCGACGCGGTGGGCGCACGCGTGGACCGTGGTGGGCAGCTCCAGAGGAGGACCGGCGGTGAGCGAGTTGCGTCGCACGGTGCGCGCGCGCCTGAAGCCCACGGCGCGGGCCGAGTCGATGTGGGCCGCGGTGTACTCGCCGCGCGGATAGCAGAAGCTCGTGACCGCGGTGCCGACCGTCCCCTCGAGCTCCTCCTTGCCGGCGCGCATCTCGTCAGCGGCCGCGCTGTCCGTCAGCCGCGGAAGCCGCTGGTGCGTCAGCGTGTGCCCGCCGATCTCGAACCGCTCGGCCAGTCGGCGGACTCCCGCCGGGGACAGCCGGTCGCGGGCGGCGATCTCGATGTTGCGCGGCGCGATGTAGAACGTGCCGGCGATGCCGTACCGGTCGAGCAGCCTGGCGAGGCGGTCGTCGAGCCGGTGCCCGTCGTCCCAGCTCGTCGTCACCACGACACGGCGGTGCGCTCGGGCCCCTTCGGTCATGGCGTACTCCCCGGTGCCGGAGCGCTCTGGGCGGGCAGCCGGAAGTGCAGACTCTGGCTGCTGTCCAGCAGCGCGACGCGGACGATGACGGACCCCGCACTCAGCGGCAGTCGGGAGACGGCCGACGCGGGAGTGTCGGAGGGCGCGGTGAGGGCCGTGGTGGTCGATGCCGTGGTGCGGCCGTCGGACGCTTCGACGGAGATCCGCAGCTGATGCGTTCGCTCACCCGGCCCGCGGTCGTCCACGGTGACCGGGACGAGCACCGAGTCCCCCGCGACGACCGGGGCGCTGGTGAAATACAGCTCGGTGTACCGGGTCGGCACCGGTGAGAAGGACTGCTTCAGTTCCTTGCGGACCGCGGGCGTGGCCACAGCGACCACGGCGGCCACGACGACCGCCAGGAGGACCAGGACGACCTTGCGCAGGCGAGGCGACATCGGCCTCCTGCGCGGGCGGGGGCGGAGCCGGCGCATCGAGCGGCGGCAGACTTCCGACGCCTCGTTCAACGCGTGCTTGGCAACCGACGGACTGCTCATCGCAGGTCACTCCGTGGGAACACCCGTAGCGGGCCCTGAGACGCTTTCAGCGCACACGCGCGAACACTCAGCCCCGAGCACGCAAGGCGCACATGACCTTCCGATCGGGAGTGATCCCCCATCCACGGAAGATATCCATCATAAAATGATTCTGTCTATTTACGCCGTATACGCCCATAATGTTCCCTGTCTCGGTCAGAGTCAAGACGGCGACGGGAGGTCTCCCGCGCGGCCCCTCCCCTTTTCGGCCGCACGCCATACAGTCGGGTGGTGAGGAGGAACGCTCATGGCACAGGACTCGGCAGCCCGGCCGGCCCGTCGGGCGGGCGACCACGGGCACCGGGGCAGGCTCAGCCGTGAGGTCGTGCTGGCGGCGGCCCTGGAACTCGTCGACCGCGAGGGCCTGTCCGCACTGAGCATGCGCCGCCTCGGTGCCGAACTCGGCGTCGAGGCCATGGCCCTGTACCGCTACGCCAACGGCAAGGATGCGCTTCTGGACGGGCTGGTCGAGGCCCTCTATCTGCGGTTGGAACAGAATCTCGACCACGCGCAGGCCGCCCCCGACGCCGACTGGAGAGCCGGACTGCACCAGATGGCACTGCAGACGTATCAGGCGTGCCTCGCTCACCCCCACGTGGTGCCCCTCCTCGCCACCCGCATGCTGGCGGTTCCCCTGGCGCAACGGCCGCTCGCGGTCCTGAGGAGTCACGAGCGCATGCTCGCCATGTTCAGGGCGGCGGGGCTCGGGCCGGTCCAGACCGCGGCCGCCTTCCGTGCGGTCACGGCCTGGATCCTCGGATACGTCTCCGTGGAGCTGGGGGCCATGGTGGACAACCCCGCGGAGCCCGATCCGTCGTTCCGGCTCGGCCTGCACCGCATGCCGGCCCAGGAACTGCCCACCCTGCGCGAGATCACCCCCGTGCTCGCCGAACGGGGAGGCTACGCGGGCCTCATCGCCGGCTTGGACGCCCTGCTCGACCGTTTCGCGAGCGAGGAGCCGTGAGCCGTGTCAGGCGGACGGTCGGAGCCGGGCCCGGCGGCGGGTGCCGGCGGGCCCGGAGAGCCGGGCGCTCATGCGAACCTCGCCGGGGAGTCGTGGCACCGACCTTCCCGGGGGCGGCCCGCGTTCACGCCGTGCTGCGGCCGGTGAGAGCCTCGGAGGGGTGGGTCGGGCCTTCCGCGGGGAGGGCGGCGGACGTGCTCCTGCGGCGGAACCGGTGTGCGAAGAGCTGACAGAGGTTGGCGGTGCCGTCATGCAGGGCGTGCAGCTTCACTTCACCCCCGCGTACGCGGTACGCGATCGGGACTTCGAGGCAACGGCACCCCGCGAGCGTGGCCGCATTCTTGATCTCCTGAGAGAACGCCATGCCCGTCGACCGGACGTCGAGACTCTGCCAGACGTAGCGGCGGAAAACCCACATGCCCGACTGTGAGTCGTGCAGTCCGTTGCGGAACAGCATGCGGCTCACCATGCTCAGCACGTGATTGCCCATGGAGTGCGTCGGCTGCATCGCGTCGCGGTTGCCGGGGACGAGCCGATCCGTCGTCAAGAACTCGACGTCCAAGGCCTCCAGGACCTTCAGCAGCCCTGGCAGTGCGTCGAACGGGTACGTGCGGTCGGCGTCACCGGTGGCGATCACGTCCCCCCGCGCCGCGTCGAACCCCGCGTGGTAGGCGTTGCCGTAGCCCCGCTCGGGCTGGGAGACCACACGTGCCCCCAGTGAACGTGCGATGTCCCCCGTGCCGTCGGTGGACGCGTTGTCCACCACGACCAGTTCCGTCTCCCACCCCCCTTCTGCCAGTTCCTTCACGGGAACAGCGGCAAGCACCGCGGGCAGATTGGACGCTTCGTTGTATGCAGGCATGACAACCGACAGACTGCTCATCGCAGGTCACTCCGTGTGGAACACCCTTAACGGGTTGTGAGGAATGTCGGCGCACGCGCGCCCCGAGCCTGCGCGGCACCACGCGGACTCCGGCCCGGCGAAGCAACAGCCGGAAGTATCCGCTGTAGAACAACATCGCCCATTTACGACGTATACATACACTTTGCGCCTCTGTGTGGCCGGCGTCAAGAGCAGCGGGATCACAGGGTTCGCCGGGGGAGCGGGCACGTGCCCGCCGCGAAGGCCGCAACCGGCCGGGGCTCCCTGGCGGGGCGCGTCGTGGCGGCGGGAACCCCGGGCGGGCGGAGGTTATCGTCCCGGTGGGTCGAGCACCGCGTCGCGATGCTCGACCCACGCCAGGGCGTCGGCAATTCCCTGTTGCAGGGTGAGACGGGGCCGCCAGTCGAGCAGTCGGCCGGCGAGGCCGATGTCGGGATAGGCGCCCTCGACATCGCCCGGCCGGCGATCGGTCAGGACCGTGGCCAGCGGAGTGCCGGTCACCTCCTCGAAGGCCCTCACGAGCTCAAGGACCGTGGTGCCGGTGCCGGAGCCGAGGTTGACCGCGCGATAGGAGTCGGGCCCGCCCGGAACCACCTGGTCGAAGCGCCGGACGGCGGCGACGTGCGCCCGGGCGAGGTCCCAGACGTGGACGTAGTCACGGATGCCCGAGCCGTCGCGCGTGGGCCAGTCCGTCCCGGTGACGGGGAACGGCTCCCCGGCCAGGTACTTGTCGATCATGACGCCCAGGGCGTGGGACGGCCTTCTGGACTGGAGGCCCGTACGCAGCTTGGGGTCGGCCCCGATCGGGTTGAAGTAGCGCAGGGAGACGGCACGCAGGTCCGTCCCGTGGGCGACGTCCTCGAGCGCGTTCTCGAAGGCGGCCTTGGTGCGGGCGTACGGGGACAGCGGCTCGAGCGGGGCCGTCTCGGTGATGCCCTGGCCGGAGGCGTAGATCGACGCGGAGGAGCTGAACACGAACCGGTGGCACCCGTTGCGCAGCAGGTGCTCGATCAGGGCCAGGCCCTTGACCACGTTCGCCTCGTAGTAGCGCAGCGGTTGCGCGACCGACTCGGGGACGACGATGAGCGCGGCGCAGCCGATCGCGGCCTCGATGTCGGGGTGGTCGGCGAAGATCCGGTCGATCAGGTCGCCGTCACCGATGTCTCCGCGGTAGAAGTCCCGGCCCGCGACGAACTCGGGCCGCCCCGTGGCCAGGTTGTCCAGGACGATGGGGGTGAGGCCCTCGTCCAGGCAGGCCGAGGCGATGGTCGAACCGATGAATCCGGCGCCGCCGGTGATGAGAGTCTTCACGGTCTTCTCCGCGGTCGAGGAAGCACACCGCGCACAGCCTGACGGCGTTCAGTGGCGGTTTGTCATGACTCGTCGTTATTCGCGACAGCATAAGGGCAGTTCGTTCCTCGGCCCCCGCTCCGTGGTTCCGCCTGGTGCCGCACGCGTACGCCTCCGACGCGACGTCGGCGGCCTCATGCCAGCAGTTCCCGGTACAAGGACCCGTACTGGGCCGCGAATCGCTCGGGCCCGAAGGACTCCTCCACGGTCGCCCGGCCGCGCTCCGCGAGCATGTCCCAGACCCGGGGCTGTTCGAGCAGCCAGGCCAGCTGCTGGCCGGTCCTGCGGGCGTCACCGGCTGGAGCCCGCAGAACCGCGTCCCCGAAGTCGGCGAACTGCGGAAGGTCGCTGAGGATGGCCGGCCGGCCGGTGGCCAGCGCCCGCAGCACCGTGAGGGGGATGTCCGCCGTGCCACCGATCACCGGTGGCGGGAAGAGCAGGACGTGCGCCGAGGCCAGCAGGCCCTGCATGTCGTCGACGTAGCCCCGTACCTCCACGTCGGTCAGGCCCCCGGCCCCGGCCCGCTCCCTCAGCTCCCTCTGCAGGGCGACCGAGTTCTGCCCGGGCCGCCCGCCCATGGCCAGGACCAGTCGGAACACCGCTCCGGACGTCGCCGCCTCCGCCGCCGCCTCGACGGCGGTCAGGGCGCCGCCCTGCGCATCGAGATGTCCGGCGAAGAGGACGGTCGGCACCCCCGCGGGGCGGGGGAGGAAGGGCCACTCGCTCAGCCGGATCATGGGAGGGATCACCCGGACGTCGCCGAAGTTCGCGGCGCGCAGCCGGCGGGCCATCGACTCCGACAGGGCGACCGTCGTCCCCAGCGGCCGGGTCCTCGCGAGCAGTCGCGCCTCCATCACACCGGGCACGGTGTGGACGACGGGGCGCGCCCCCAGCATCAGAGGGCGTAGCCAGGAGTAGGCGGGAAAGGCGCGCCCGATCGTCACGAACGCGTGGACCAGATCGGCGCGGCGTGCCGCGACGGCCCCGGCCAGCGCGGCCTCCAGACGGACCGGAACCTGTTTCGTGCCGCCCGGCGACCAGAGACGGACCGCTCGCCCGACGGGCGGCGGCGGTCGGCCGCGACGGGCGGGCCACTGGCAGAACCAGAGGAAGTCCGTGTCCGGCAGGGCTCGGAGGACGTCCCTGGCCATCCCCACGTCCGACCCGTCCGCGCCGTCCAGCGGGCTGCCGGTCAGGAGCAGGACACGCGGCGGCCGCGCGCTGACGGTCATGATCCACGTCCGGGGTGGGCCGCCGGGGCCGTGCCGCCCGGCAGCGGGATCCGGCAGAGCGGGAGCGGCCGGTACGGCTCTCTCCCGGAGGCGGACAGCGGCTCGCCGCGCCCGGTCAGCCGCTCGGCCTCGGCGAGGCCGGTCTCCTGCGCGTCCGAGGCCCGGGTCTGCCGCACGCCGTCGTACGGATGCGGTGACCGCACGCCCCACGGGCGGCCGTACGCGATCGGGGCGGTCAGAGGGTCGTCGGCCATGGCTCGCCCCTCCGGTCCTTCCTCGGCCGTCGCCCGCGGACGGACCCGTCCACCAGACGGCGCGTCAGGGCCAGGTACCGGCCCGTCATCTCGTCCCATGTGTAGTGCTGCGCCGCCTGTCCGGCCTGCCGCCCGAGCGCCCGCCGCGCCCGCTCGTCGGAGGCCAGCATCCGCATCCCGTCGCCCAGCGCGGCGACGTCGAACGGCGGCACGGCGACATCGCCTCCGCCGCGCATCCACCGCAGGGCGGGCAGATCGAAGTGGAGGATCGGTTTCCCGTACGACATCCCTTCGAGCGCCACCAGGCCGAAGGTCTCGTGACGCGACGGCATCACCAGGAAGGCGCTGTCGCGCAGGAGGTCCCGCTTGAGCTCCTCCCCGGCGAACCCCACCCAGCGGACGCTGCCCGGGTGCGCGGCGAGCAGCGCCGCCAGCTTGCGCTCCTCCGTCTGCGTGCCGCTGCCCGCCAGCAGCAACGGCAGCGGAGGACGGCTCAGCCGGTACGCCTCAAGGAGCAGGTCGAGTCCCTTGACGCGGGTGTCGATCCGCCCGAGGAACAGGATGTAGTCGCCCGCGCCGATCCGGGCGTCGTCGAGCTGCCGCTGCTCGACACCGTCGGCGATGACCTGGACGTCCGCCCGGGAACTGAGCCGCCGGACGGCGGAGGCGTCGGCCTCGTTCATCACCACGATGTGCCGGTAGCAGCGCAGCCCGAGCCGCTCCACCAGGAAGAAGGGGATGTGGTACCGCCGCCACAGCGCCTCGGCGCTGCGTCCCTGGTCGATCCCGACGACCGGCGCGCGGGAGAACAGCGGCAGGAAGCTCGTCGAGAACGGCGGCGTGAAGTTCTCCAGCCACGCGTCGTGCGGAAGCCTGCGGGCCAGGAAGGGGAGCAGCGTCAGGAAGAGCAGCTGCCCGGCGCGCGGACCGGCCCAGCGGACCGGGAGGTAGAGGTAACGGATGCCGTCACGGCGGAGGGAGACACCGCGCCTGCCGGCCGTCACCACCGTCACGTCGAAGTCGTCCGACAGCCGCCGGGCGACCTTCTCGACCACCAGGGCGCCACCGCCCCGGTGGTCGGGATTGCCCGCGTCGTCGTAGATCGAGACGACGATCCGCTTCCGCCGCGCCGGGCCCGCCCCCTCCCCGGCGTCCGGGAGACGCCGCGTCCGTACGGTGTCGAGCACCCGCTCCAGCGCCTCCGCCGCCACCCGCGACGGGGCACGCTCGCCGTCGAGCCGCACCACCCGGGGCAAGTGCGAGGCCCAGGCGCGGTGAAGCGCCCACCGCAGGGCCGGCGATCCGGCGGTCCGCTCCCCGCCGCGCCCACGCGACGAGGCGGGAGCGGTCTCCACCAGCAGGGTCAGGTCGTAGCGGCGGACGAGCCGGGTGAAGCGGTCCGAGGCCCGGTGCCCCGGCGGGAGGCCGAACGTCACCAGCCCGTCCAGCGGCCCTCCGTCCGTCAGGAGGATCGCCGGACGGCCCCGGGAACGTGCCGCCAGGGCGCGGCGGGTGGCACGCGTCCGTACGGACAGGTCACCGGCGTCGAGCACGGCGTGGGCACGGCGCGCCCACGATCCCCGGCGCGCGGGATCGGCAGGGCGCCGTACCGTCTCCTCCTCTTCCCTCACCCGTGGAGGAGAGCCGGATCCACGGCACAGGACGCAGCCGTGGCAGTCGAGGGTGGTCACCGCGAAGCCGCGCTGCCGCAGCAGCCCGGCCACGCGCCGGACCAGCGAGGACCTGCCCGCGCCGTCGGGGCCGGACACCGCGATCAGGAGCGGCCGCGCCGTGTTCATGAGGTGCGCCTCCGCAGTCGCTCGGTGACGACTAGCGGCACTCGCAGAGCGACCTCACGGGCCGCCGTGGAAGCCCGCCCGCGGGTCAGCAGGTGCCCGGCGTGCTCCACGCCGGTGCGCAGCGACGTCGATACGGGCAGCGGCAGGGGGAGCCGTACGAGCTCGCCCCGGTCGAGCGCGGCGATCGCCTCGGTCGCGAGGTCCAGGGCCCGGTCCGCGCCCGCGGACCAGCCCTCCCGAGCGGTCTGGGTGCGGGCCTCGGCCATGACCTCGGGCGCCAGCAGCTCGCGCAGCGCGAGGAGTTCGGACAGGTCGAGCGACTGGTTCCGGAACAGTCCGTGGGCCAGCCAGATCCGCAGCCGGTCGGCGGGGCACGGGACGAGCCAGGCGCGGCCGTCGTGGTCGGGGACGGCGTGGGCGAAGAGACGGTCCGTCGCCATGACCGGGACGCCGCGCCAGGCCACCGAGGTGTGCAGCTGGGCCGAGGGACCGTCGGGCGGCTCCAGGAGGACCGAGGTGGACCGCTCCAGCCAGTGCGCCGACCGCTCCACGTACCAGCCGTCGAGCGCCTCCTGGGCGGCCTTCCAGCGGTTCGTGGGGACGACCAGGTCGAAGGTTCCGTTCACGAGATCGCCGGACAGGTCGGCCTTGATGAGCACCGTGGGGATGTCCGCCGCGCCCAGCCGGTCCGTCGACTCGACGAGGTTGCGGCGGAAGAGGAGGGTGGCGTCGCTCACCGCGTCGAGCGTCGCGGCCAGTTGGCGGGGGTAGGCCCGCGCGAGCCGGCCCTCGACCCGGTTGACGCGGGCGGCGGCCAGCGCCGCCCGCAGCTCCTCGTCGGACGCCGGCCGGGGGTCCCCCCGCCAGACGGCGTCGACGAGCAGGCGGAGGGTGCGCTCGGGGTTCTGCCCCGTGCCACGGCCAGGGCCCACCCCGTCCGACCGGGGCCCGCGCCGCTCCGTCCCGTCCGACCGGGTCTCGTACGGCTCGCTCCCGTCCGGCACCGCCTCCTGGGGCACGGCCTCGCCCTGACCGTTGTCGTCCGGCTCGGGGGCGCCGCGGCGGCTCAGGAACCGCCCCAGCACCACAGTGGTGGTCAGGATCGCCGCGAGCAGCCACAGGACCGCTCCGGCGAGGAAGAGCGGGACCCGGCCCAGGTACGAGTCGATGTCGAGCAGCTCGGTGAGCGCAAGCGCGTGCACGGAGTTGACCACTACCACGGTGACCGCCGCAGTGGTGATCCAGCGCGCGCCGTGCGCCGCCGTGACCTCGTCCTGGAGGACGGGCGCGCGGGGGGCGACGGGGCCGGCGGTCGTCATGGCCTGATCCCCCGCGGAGGGCTCGGCGTGCCGACGAGTACGTCCCGGCCGCCGGCGGGCGAGACGGTCGCCTCGCGCACGTCGAGCCTCCTCAGGGCCTCCGGCGCCTGCACCTCGTCACAGCCGTGCAGCAGCCGGAAGCGGTCTCCGGGGTCGTGGTCCGACGCATCGGTCGTGCGTGGCGCCCGACGTGGCGGCCGCTGCGTGGCCTCGGCGTCCCGCGCCATGAAGCGAGTGACGGCCGAGAGGCCGCTCGGAGTGCGCCGCGAGCGCCGGGTGCCCAGTCGTTCCGGCCCTGGCCCGTCGCCGCGGGCGGCCGCCCCGAGGCCGGGCGCGGCGTGCAGCAGGCCAGGGAAGACCTGGTGGGGCGTGATGCGGGCGTGACCGGCGGATGCCGCCGGAGGGGTGGGCGGGGCGTGGCCCGCGGGTCGGGCGGGTCCGGCGGGTTCCGAGGGTGAGCCGTGCGAGCCGCTGCCGCGTCGGTTGCTCGCGGTGCGGGCGCGGACGCTACGGGAGCGCCGGCGCCGGGCGGTCGCCCGCGGGCGGCGTACGGCGGAACGGCAGGGGCGGACCGTGGGCCGGAGCCGGTCGGTGGCCCGCCGTCCGGGATGGGACGTGGGGCGGCGGCCCGGGACGCGGGGGCTACGGCGCCGGGACTCGGCGGAGGGCCAGTCGGTCACCCGTCGCAGTGGATGCGGAGCGGGTGCCGCCGGTGTCCTGCCGATCAGATGTGACCTCACGGGAAAGCTTCTTCCGGCAACCGACCCTGCCAAGGGTCTCTCATCCATCCAAAATGCCTGACTTCCACCGTTAGCATCGGATTTCTGATCCGTCAAGCGTGGTGGGCCCGTTCCGTTCGGCCCGCGAGACGCGGCGACGGCGCGAGCCGGTGCAGCGCGTTGTGCGGGCGCTCGTCGAGCAGCCCGCCCAGGATGCGCGCACCGTCACGCACCGTGCGGGTGTGCGACAGGCCGTGGTGGCAGGGCAGTTCGAGACTCGGCACCTCGGCGATGCGCAGCCCGTAGTGCAGGGCGTGGGTGACCAGTTCGGCGCCCAGCTCCACCCCGTCCTCCCGCAGGTCGAGGAGGTCCACGAAGCCGCGGCGGAAGGCGCAGAAGCCGTACCAGAGGTCGGTCAGATGCTGACCGTACAGCTGCCGGGCGAGGCGCAGCAGCGCGCTGTGGCCGAGTCTGCGCAGGAGCGGGTAGTCGGCGAAGTCACCGCCCGCGATGAAGCGCGAGCCCTTGACGAAGTCGTAGCCGCTCTCCAGGTAGTGCAGGTAGTGCGGGATCTCCTTCGGCGACATGCTGCCGTCGGCGCCCATCAGCACGATGTGCTCGCCGGTGGCGGCGAGCAGCCCCGCGTGCGGGATGTCGCCCGCCTCGCAGTTCCACGGCCCGAGCCTGCGTACGGTCACAGACGCGCGGGCACCGCTGGGGCCGGTGGCCGTGGCGCTGCCTTCGTCCGCCGTCGATTCCCCGGACGCGCTCCCGACCAGGACCACCTCGCGAACCTCGGCCGGTACCTGCTCCAGCAGCCGGTCGGTGTCACGGTCCCCGGGACGCACCGGAATCACCAGACTCACCGTGCGGGTGTCCGCGTCGGGTGAACGGTCGGTCGACCGGCGCATCGGATGTGGCCCGTTACCCATTGGTACGGCTTTCTCCAGAATCGCGGGAGCGACTTTCAGCATCCTGCGCGGAATGCCGCGGAGTCAAGGCCGCACCCTTCTGTCCGTGCGCCGCACCGCTCAGAGGAATACAATCCGTTCATGGCAGGGCGAATTGAGGACTACGCCCTCATAGGTGATCTGGAGACGGCTGCCCTCATAGGGAAGGACGGGGCTGTCGACTGGTGGTGCGCGCCTCGATTCGACTCGCCCGCCTGTTTCGCCGCGATCCTCGGCGACGAATCCCATGGGAAATGGAGTCTCGCGCCCGTCGGAAATCGCCCGTGCAGTCGCCGGAGTTACCGACGTGATTCGCTCGTCCTGGAATCGGTCTGGGAATCCGTCTCCGGCACCGTGCGCATCGTCGACTTCATGCCGCCCCGCGAACGAGCCCCGCAGATCATCCGGTTGGTGGAAGGCGTCTCCGGACGCGTCGACCTGCACGGTGAGTTGCGCATGCGGTTCAACCACGGCACCGTGATCCCCTGGTCCCGGTCGGTCGACCGGCGTACGGTCGCGACCGTGGCCGGCCCGGACGCCGCATATCTGCGGTGCGGGCCGGGAACCGAGATCAGCGTCACCGATGAATGCACCTCCCTCGACGTGTCGGTGACGGCCGGTCAGCGCATTTCCTTCGTCCTCGGCTGGAGCCCTTCCCATACCGCGCCGCCCCCGGAGCCCGACGTGGCAGGGGAATTGGCCCGCACGCTCGCCTTCTGGGACGAGTGGGCCTCACAGTTCCGCTACGAAGGTCCCTTCCGTGAGGCCGTCATCCGATCGCTCGTCACCCTCAAGGCTCTCACCTACGAACCGACCGGCGGCGTCATCGCCGCGGCCACCGCCTCGCTCCCCGAACGCATCGGGGGAGAGCGGAATTGGGACTATCGATTCTGCTGGCTGCGCGACTCCACCTTCACCCTGTCCTGCCTCCTGCGCAGCGGATACCGACGCGAGGCGCTCGCCTGGAAGGACTGGCTCGTCCGCGCCGTCGCGGGTGACCCCGCCGACCTCCAGCCGCTCTACGGCGTGGCCGGTCAGCGCAACCTCCCCGAGGTACGCGCCGACTGGCTGCCGGGCTACGAGGGCTCCAGGCCGGTCCGGTTCGGGAACGCGGCCGTCGACCAGTTCCAACTGGACATCTATGGCGAGGTGTTGAGCACGATCTACTCGGCCGTCCGCGCCGGAGTCGCCATCGACCCGCACGTCTGGAGCCTGATGGCCTCACTCCTGGAGTACGTGGAGAAACGCCGGCGGGAACCGGACGAGGGCATCTGGGAAGTGCGCGGCCCGCGCCGCCACTTCGTCCACTCCAAGATCATGGCCTGGGTCGCTGCCGACCGCGCCGTGCGCCTGGCCCGCGTCGCCGGGCTGCGTACCTCCGTCCGGCGCTGGCAGACCATGCGCCGCGAGCTGCGCGACGAGGTGTGCGCGCGGGGCTGGAGCGACGAGCAGCAGTCGTTCGTGCAGTACTACGGAGCCCGGCGCATCGACGCGACGGCGCTGCTGATCCCCCGGCTCGGCTTCCTCCCCCCGTCCGACCCGCGCGTCCTCAGCACGGTCGAGGCGATGGGCCGGCTCGACGACCGCGGATTCGTACGCCGGTACGCGGACGTCGGCAACGGGGAGGTGCACGAGGTCGACGGCCTGGACGGCGCCGAAGGGGCCTTCCTGGCCTGTACGTTCTGGTACGCGGACGCCCTGGCGATGACGGGGAGGCCCACCGACGCCCGTACCGCCTTCGAGCGAGTCCTCGACATCCGCAACGACGTCGGACTGCTCGCCGAGGAGTGGGACCCGCACGCGGGCCGCCAACTCGGGAACACGCCCCAGGCGCTCAGTCACGTGGCCCTGGTGAACACGGCGTTCACCCTCTTCGGAACACGTCGCCACGACCGTTCACCCGCCGGACGGTCCGCTGTGGCATGATCCGGCCGACATCGAGGGGAAGGGTCGGCATGACGTTGTACGTCGGGTGGGCTGTCGGTCTGCTGGGGCTGCTGCTCGCCATCAGTGGAGTGCTCGCGATCGCGCGCGGCTGGATCCTGCCCTACCAGCGCACACGGATCCACCGCACGGCCGTGTTCGGCTGGGCGCAGCTCGTGGTGGCGGGTTCGTTCCTGCTCCACGCGGCCGAAGCGCTGCTCGTCGAGGACCCCGACGTGGGCATCGCCATGAGCAACGCCGGATTCGCGGCGCTGCTCTGCGGTCTCGCCCTCGGCGTGTACGCCCAGTGGCCCCGCCAGGACGGCTGACGGATTCTTTTGGGACGGCCGACAATTCGAGGACGGCCGACCCCCAGCTCGGGTGGCTCCCGGAGCCGTCCACGTGCCACCACGGCCGAAGGCGCCGGAAGGGCCGCTCGGCGATTCGTTCGGGTGCGCCCAGCGGGCGATTCGAACCCCGCGGGGTTCGAATCGGAGCATGGCCCCCAACGACAGGCTCCGCACCGACGGCACCCCGCAGTCGCTGACCGGCACCTGGTGGTACGCCGCCGTCGCCGGTGAAGCGGCCGACTCCTTCAGCGCCCGCGTACGCAAGCGGATGCGCCGCACCTGCCTCGGCTCGGTGCTGCTCATGGCGGTCGTCTACGCCGGACTCGTCCTGACCGCGACGGGCCAGCGCTGGGAGAACGCCGTCCTCACGGGCCGCTTCACCGACGAGACGCTGGCCGCCGCCCATGAGGCGAACAGCACACTCCAGCACATCACCGTCTATTCCCTCGCCGTCGCCCTGCTCGTCCTGACCGGCATCGGGATGCTGCGCCGGCGCTACACGCTCACCGTCACCGCACTGGGCACCGTCACCGTCTCGCTCTTCCTCGCCGAGGTGCTCGAGCGCCTCCTCCTGGCCCGCCCCGACCTCGTCGAGGCACCGGCGCACCTCGCGCACAACAGCTTCCCCAGCGGGCACACCGCGATCGCCATGAGCGTGATGTTCGGTCTCGTCCTCGTCGTCCCCTACCGCGCGCGCGGTGTCGCCGTGGGCCTGTGCGCCCTGTGGGCGGCGGCCGTGGGCGCGTACACCGTGGCCGCCGGATGGCACCGGCCCAGCGACGCGATCGGCGCCGACCTGCTCGTCCTCGCCGTGGCCTGCGGGCTGCTCGCGGTCCTCGCCCGCCGCGGCAAGGTCGCCCCCGCACGCACGCGCCGCTTCCCGCTGCGCGCGCTCTTCGTCGTGGCGCCCCTCGCCCTCGCCGCCGCGGGCGGCCTCGGCACCGGGATCGTCCTCCTCGTCGACTCCATGTACGTGCTGGAGCCCACCGACCCGTCCGTCCCCCGCGTCGCCCATCGGGCCGGACAGGCACTCGTCGCCGGGGCCGGCGCGGCGGTCACGCTCGTGCTGCTGGCCCTGCTCCGCCGCGTCGACCTGGACGCCGCCCCCGCCCCGTACCGGCTCACGGGCACCCTCGCGACCGAGCCGACAGGGCCCTTTCCCACCGAGGCCGATCACGAGATATCTTGATGTCGAGCAATCTCGCAGACGCAGACGTGGAGCGGAGCACACCCGGTGACTGACTCGACCATCATCTACACCCACACTGACGAGGCGCCCGCCCTGGCGACGTACTCGTTCCTGCCCGTGATCCAGGCCTACGCCTCGACGGCCGGAGTCAATGTCGAGACCCGTGACATCTCCCTGGCCGGGCGCATCATCGCCGGATTCCCCGAGCGTCTCGAGGCGGGGCAGCGCATCGACGACGCCCTCGCCGAGCTCGGCGCGCTGGCGAAGACGGCCGAGGCCAACATCATCAAGCTTCCGAACATCTCGGCGTCCATCCCGCAGCTGAAGGCCGCGATCGCCGAGCTCCAGGCGCAGGGCTACGCCCTCCCGGACTACCCGGACGACCCGCAGACCGACGAGGACAAGGACGTCCGCGCCCGCTACGACAAGGTCAAGGGCAGCGCCGTCAACCCGGTCCTGCGTGAGGGCAACTCCGACCGTCGCGCCCCCGCCTCGGTCAAGAACTACGCCAAGACCCACCCGCACCGCATGGGCGCCTGGAGCGCGGACTCCAAGACGAACGTCGCGACGATGGGCCAGAACGACTTCCGCTCCACCGAGAAGTCCGCCGTCGTCACCGAGGCCGGCGCCCTGCGCATCGAGCACGTCGCCGCCGACGGCACGACCACCGTCCTGCGCGAGTCGGTCCCCGTCCTCGCCGGCGAGGTCGTCGACGCCTCCGTCATGCGCGTCGCCGCCCTGCGTACCTTCCTCTCCGAGCAGGTCGCCCGCGCCAAGGCCGAGGACGTCCTCTTCTCCGTGCACCTCAAGGCCACGATGATGAAGGTCTCCGACCCGATCGTCTTCGGCCACGTCGTGCGCGCCTTCTTCCCGAAGACCTTCGCCGCGCACGGTGCGGCGCTCGCCGCCGCCGGCCTCTCCCCGAACGACGGCCTCGGCGGGATCCTCAACGGCCTGGCCGCCCTGCCGAACGGCGCCGAGATCAAGGCGTCCTTCGACGCCGAGATCGCCGAGGGCCCGGCCCTCGCCATGGTCGACTCCGACAAGGGCATCACCAACCTGCACGTGCCGTCCGACGTCATCGTCGACGCCTCGATGCCGGCCATGATCCGCACCTCCGGCCACATGTGGGGCCCGGACGGCCAGGAGGCCGACACCCTCGCCGTCCTCCCGGACAGCAGCTACTCCGGTGTCTACCAGGCCGTCCTCGACGACTGCCGCGCCCACGGCGCCTTCGACCCGTCGACCATGGGCTCCGTCCCGAACGTCGGTCTGATGGCGCAGAAGGCCGAGGAGTACGGCTCCCACGACAAGACCTTCGAGATCGCCGCGGCCGGCACCGTCCGCCTCGTCGACGCCGCGGGCAACGTCGTCCTGGAGCAGGAGGTCGCCGAGGGCGACATCTTCCGCGCCTGCCAGACCAAGGACCTGCCCATCCAGGACTGGGTCAAGCTCGCCGTCACCCGCGCCCGCGCCACCGGCGCCCCGGCCGTCTTCTGGCTGGACGAGACCCGTGCCCACGACGCCCGGCTGATCGCCAAGGTCGAGCAGTACCTGCCGGAGCACGACACCGAGGGCCTGGAGATCAAGATCCTCTCCCCGGTGGAGGCCACGAAGTTCTCCCTGGAGCGCATCCGCCGCGGCGAGGACACCATCTCGGTCACCGGCAACGTCCTCCGCGACTACCTGACCGACCTCTTCCCCATCCTGGAGCTGGGCACCAGCGCCAAGATGCTGTCGGTCGTCCCGCTGATGGCGGGCGGCGGTCTCTTCGAGACGGGCGCCGGCGGCTCCGCCCCGAAGCACGTCCAGCAGCTCGTCAAGGAGAACTACCTCCGCTGGGACTCCCTGGGTGAGTTCTTCGCCCTGGCCGCCAGCTTCGAGCACCTGGCCACCACCACGGGCAACGCCCGCGCCCAGGTCCTGGCCGACACCCTCGACCGCGCCACCGGCACCTTCCTCAACGAGGACAAGTCGCCGACCCGTCGCGTCGGTGGTATCGACAACCGCGGCAGCCACTTCTACCTGGCCCTGTACTGGGCCCAGGAGCTGGCCAAGCAGACCGACGACGCGCAGCTCGCCGAGGCCTTCGCGGGCCTGGCCAAGACCCTGACCGAGCAGGAGGAGACCATCGTCTCCGAGCTCAACGCGGTCCAGGGCTCCCCGGCCGAGATCGGCGGCTACTACCAGCCCGACCCGGCCAAGGCCGCGGCCGTGATGCGCCCGTCCGCCACCTTCAACGAGGCCATCGCGTCCCTCGTCTGATCCCGGCACGACAGCCGAACCGCCCCGGCCGGAATTCCTCCGGCCGGGGCGGTCCCGTCAGTGGCGGATGTGGCATCCGGGTGTGAACCTGGATGGATGAGCTGGGCATCATGGACGACCCCCGGCGTCTACACCGGGCGCGGTGGGGTGCTCACCGACGAAGTCGGTGCGGTCACGGGCGACCTGACCGTGCACACCACCTGGGCAGATGGCGAAGCACGCGTAGCCGTGCAGTACAGCGGTGCCTCCGACTGGTTCACGATGGCGGGCAGTCCGGTGCCGTGCTCCTCCGAGGCGGAGAGCCGCGAACTCCACGAGGCCGCCGTCGAGGCCGTACGGGCGGGGCAGGGGGCCACCTTGCCGTATCTGCCCCACCCACCCGCATAGCCGGTTTCGCGGCCCGGTAACGTCGCGTCCCCGGCCGCGAAGTGTTATCCCACCCGCTCCCACGGGTCTCCTCACGACGGGGACGGACAGACCCAGGTACGAGGGAGCAGGGCACATGCACAGCGACGAGCGCGGCACGGCCGCACTGGTGGACGCGGCGGCGGCGGGCGACGCCGACGCCGGTGAGCTGCTGATACGCGCCTACCTTCCGCTGGTCTACAACATCGTCGGCCGGGCGCTCGACGGACACGCGGACGTCGACGACGTCGTCCAGGAGACGATGGTCCGCGCCCTCCACGGTCTGCCCGGGCTGCGCGACTCCGAGAGTTTCCGGTCCTGGCTCGTCGCCATCGCGATGAACCAGATCCGCCGCCGCTGGCGCGAGCGGCAGAACGGCCCCGTCCCCGGTCTCGACCGGGCCGCCGAGCTGGCCGACCCCGACGGGGACTTCGTCGACCTGACCATCCTGCGGCTCGGCCTCTCCGGCCAGCGGCGCGAGGTCGCCGAGGCCACCCGCTGGCTCGACGAGAGCGACCGAGAGGTGCTCGCCCTGTGGTGGCTGGAGGCCGGCGGTGAACTCAGCCGCGCGGAGCTGGCCGAGGCCCTGGAGGTCACCCCCGCGCACGCGGCCGTCCGGGTCCAGCGGATGAAGGAGCGCCTGGAGACGGGCCGTGAGGTCGTACGCGCCCTGGCCGCGCGGCCGCAGTGCGCGGAGCTGGCCCGGCTCACCGCCGACTGGGACGGCCGACCCTCCCCGCTCTGGCGCAAGCGCCTCGCCCGCCATGTGACGAGCTGCGCCCGGTGCGTCCCCGCCGGCACGAACCTCGCCCCGGCCGAAGCGCTGCTGGTGGGCCTGGCCCTCGTCCCCCCGCTCCTTCTCTGGGCGACCCCGCCGCCGGAGACCGAGGCGGTCGTCTGGGCCGGCGACCACGCGGACCCGAGCCCCTACGGGACCGCGGGATCCGACCCGACTCCGTACGCCGGTACGCCCGCGGATCCGGTCGCCGGCCAGGCCGCGGGGCCGGCAGCGGCCGGGACCCCGCACGGCGGTACCGGGCCGGTACCCGTCGACTCCGGGGCGGGGACGAGCGGGGCGGCCGGGGGCTCGTTGCGGCGGGCCTGGGTCGCCGGGGCGGTCACCCTCGGCGTACTCGGCGGGATCATCCTGCTGATGCCGTCCGAGCCGGAGCCCCGTGAGCCCGCGCCCCCCGTCACGCCGGTGGCGGCACCGCCCCCGGCGCCGACCACCCCGCCCCCGCCGAGCCCCACCACCCCCGAGCCCACCCCGACCCCGACCCCGACGCCCACCCCGACACGGACGGCCACCCCCGAGGAGCGGTTGAACCGCCTGGTCAACCAGCGGCGGGCGGAGGCCGGGTGCAAGCCCCTGACGTCCGATCCCCGGCTCGCCGAGGCGGCCCGCGCCTACGCCCGGGACATGGTGCGCCGTGGCTACTACGCGCACAGCAGCCCCGAGGGCCGGTTCGCCGACGCGCGGATCTCGGCCGCCGGGTACTCCTGGTCGGCATGGGCCGAGAACCTGGCGCGCGGCTCGGCCGACCCGGCCGCCGTCTTCGAGGACTGGATGGACGGCGCGATGCACGAGCAGAACATGCTGAACTGCCGCTACCGCCACACCGGCGTCGCCGCCGTGTCCGGGCCCGACGGCACGGTGTGGGTGCAGAAGCTGGCCGCGCCCGCGTCCTGAACCCACCGCCGCACCGGCCCGCCGGATCAGCGCCGGATGCCGAAGTTCTGCACCCACCAAGGCCCGTTGGACGTCAGGGCCACCCCGACGCCGAGGTCCTTGAACGAGCAGTTGAGGATGTTGCGGCGGTGACCGTCGCTGTTCATCCAGTCCTCCATGGCCTCCACGGGGGTCTTGGGGCCGCGGTGGATGTTCTCCGCCCAGCTGGACCATGTGTAGCCGGCCGCCGTGATGCGGTCGCCCGCGTCCCGGCCCTCGGGGGTGGTGTGGGCGTAGTAGCCACGGTCCGCCATGTCGTCCGCGTGGGCCTGGGCCGATTCGTGCAGTCGGCCGTCGGCGCGCAGCGGGGAGCAACCGACTTTCTCCCGCTCGGTGTTGGCGAGCGTGACGACCTGCTCGATGACCTGCGCGGCCGCCCCGCCACCGCCCGCCTTCGGCGCCGGGGCCACCGCGTTCTCCACCGCGGGGGCCCGCGCCGGGGCCTGAGCGGGGGGCGTCGAGCCCGACGCGGACCCCTTCGGGACAGGGGCGGGCGCCGACGGCGCGGACCGGGGCGCGGAGGGGGTCACGGATGGTGCCACGGACCCCGAAGGGGTGGCCTCGGCCGGGGTGGATGGGACGGGCGCGGACGGCGGTGCGACGGGCGGCGCCGACCGGCCGATGAGGGGCGCCACATTCGTCAGGGCGACCTCCTCCGAACGGGTGTCCACCGCCGACGGGCCTCCGAGGGACGCCACGTACGCCCCGGCCGCGACCGTCAGCGCCACCGTCGCCGTACCCGCGAGGGCCACGGCCGTACGGAAGGACGGCGCCCGGCGGACAGGACGCGGAGGACGCCCGCCTCTGCGGTGCCGGCCACCGCCGTGCGTCCGCTGCTCGTCTGGCCTTGGCTCGTCGTGGTGCTGCATGGGCTCCGCTCTCTGCTCCGGAGCCGCCGGACGGTCCGGCGGCAGGGGAGAGCCGCCGGGGCGACGGTCATAACCCTTTCCGGGCCAGGACCAGCCGACACACCGCGTCAACCTGCCGCGTCACCCCGCAGGGTCAACCCGTGGCGCCACCGCATCACTCGTGCGGCACGACCGCCACCGGGCACGGAGCCAGATGGAGTGCGGCGTGCGCCACCGAACCGATCCGGGGACCGACCGCCCCACGCCGGGCCCGGCGCCCGACCACGAGGAGCCGCGCACCGCCCGATGAGGTGAGAAGCACCTGCCCGGCGCTCCCGATCTCCACCTGCTCCGTCACCCGGACGTCGGGGTACCGCTCCCGCCACGGGGCCAGGGCCTCGCGCAGCGCCTTCTGCTCGTACGGGACGAGTCCGCCGGCCTCGTCGGCGAGCGCCATCGACCCGGGGCTGTAGGTGTACAGGGAGGGCAGGTTCCACGCCCGTACCGCCCGGATCGACGCCCCGCGCGCCGCCGCCGTCGCGAACGCGAACCCCAGCGCGGGGGCGCTGTCCTCCGGCCCGCCCAGCTGGCCGACGACGATCTCGCCGCCCTCGGGTTCCGGCTCCTCGCCGCCGAGCGCCCGGACCGCCACGACCGGCCCGGTGGCGCCCGCGATGATCTGCTGTCCGTACGAGCCGAGCAGGAAGCCGGCCACCGCCTCGTGCCCCCGCGAACCGATGACGAGCATCTCCGCCCGTTCCTCGGTGCTCAGCAGCGCGGCGACCGGCGTGTCGGGCAGGACCTGGGCGGAGAGGGCCAGGCCGGGAAACCGCGAGGCGATCGCCGACTCGGCCTCGCGCACCACCTCGGCGGCCATTCGCTCCTGGTGCTCCGGGTCCTGGGTCAGCGGGAGGTCGAGCGGCTGCCACCGCCAGGCATGGACCAGGCGCAGGGCGAGCCCGCGGTGCACGGCCTCACGCGCGGCCCAGTCCGCCGCTGCCAGACTCTCGGGCGAACCGTCCACTCCGGCGACGATGTCACGGCTCATCAGGCTGCCTCTCTCACTCGACGACTCCGGCCTGTCGACCGGCGCCTTTCCCCTCCAGCTTGGGTCAAACGACCGCTGGGCGAGAGGGCCGGAGGTCCCGACATGCCGACGGCATGCCGACAGCGGGGACATCACGCGAGCAGTCGGAGTCCCGGTCGCGTGCCGTGGAGGTAGTGGTCGCCGATGTCGCGCAGGCGGTGCGTTTCGGAGGACCGGGCCGTCAGGGCGCGGGCGTTGCGCCAGAAACGGTCGAAGCCGGGGCCACCGCCCGGGGCGTCGGCGGGTTCGGTGGTGTCGACGAGTTCGAGGATCCGGCTGGTGATCCGTACCGCCGCCCGGCTCGTCACGGCCTCGGCCGCGGCGACGAGCACGGCGATGTCGGCGCGCTCCTCGACCCCGAGCGCGCTCCCGGCCGCCAGACCGCGCGCCAGAACGTCCGTCGCCCGCTCGACGACGGCCGCGGCGGCATGAGCGGAGGTGGCCAACTCCCCGTACGCCAGCAGGAGGAACGGGTCCTCGCGGCCGAAGGCGTCGTCGGACGGTTCGTCGGGCGCACCCGTGCGCTGTCCGGTGCGCTGCGGCACCGCCCGGGTCGCGCGGCTGACGTCCCGGGCCTCGGCGAGTGCTCCTTCCGCGATGCCGAGCCCGACATGGACGAGCAGGAGACGCAGGGCGAGCGGGGCGAGTGTCGTGAACGGGGCGACGGCGTGCTCGTCGCGGGGGAGCGAGCCGAGGACGTTCCGCGCGTCCACCCGTACCTGATCGAACGTCACCGTCCCGGCACCCGCGAGCCGCTGTCCGACCCGCTCGGCCCCGGGCTCGGTGAACACCGCGGGATCCGCGGGGTCCACCAGGACGACGAACAGCTCCCCGGTCTCCGTACAGCGCGCTCCGACGACGAGACGATCGGCGACGCTCACGCCCGAGGCGAAGGAGCGCCGCCCGTCGAGGAGGTGTCCGCCCGGCGCCGGGGTGAGGGTGAGGCCGGGCTCCGCGGGCGTACCGGACGGCTCGATGCCGCCGGCGAGCAGCCGGCCCTCCCGTGCCGTGCCGTCCTCGAAGCCGGCCTGCGGGGCGCTCGCGGGGACGGGTGACTCGCCGCCGGCGAGAAAGCGGGCGGTCCAGGAGAGGACGTGATGGTGGGCGAGGAGCTCGCCTATCGAGCTGTCGGCCGCGGAGATCTCCCGGATCACCGCGCAGGCGGCCCGCCAGTCGGCTCCTCGGCCGTTCGGTCCCGGCGGGGCGAGCAGGGCGGGCAGCCCGGCCTCCTGGAGCCGGGCCACCTCGTCGAACGGGGGCTTGCCCGCCCGGTCCCTGGCCGGGGCGTCGAAGGCGAGGTCGTCGGCGAGCTCCCGGGTGACGCGGGGCCATATCTCGTCGTCACCACGGCGGTCGGCCGGTCGGGAGGTGGGGCGTAGCGCTGACTTCTTCGGCGTTCTCACGTCACCTCATAGGTTCCCTAGGTTTCCCACTGGAATGGTAGGGATACTCGCAGAGGGGTGCCGGGGCGCCAAGGGGCGTTCACATCATGGACGGTTGAATCTCGTGAGCCGAGATGGCGGGGCTGTCCTGCGGGGAGATGTCAGGGGTTGGTCCAGGCGTCCGGGGCCTCCGCGAGCCCGGAGATCTCGGCCGGCAGCTTCGCCGCCGCGAGATCCGCGAGCGACACGCCGTCGAGCACCTGGCGCACATTCGCCCGCAACGCGATCCAGAGCGTCAGCAGGGACTCGGCCGGACCCGTGTACGAGAGCTCCGGCGGCCGCACCCCGCGCACGGACACCAGCGGGCCGTCCACGCAGCGGATGACGTCCGCGACGGAGATCGACTCCGCCGGCCTGGCCAGCCAGTACCCGCCCTTCCCGCCGCGCTGGCTCTGCACCAGACCACCACGGCGCATGTCGCCGAGGATCCCCTCCAGGAACTTGTGCGAGATGCCCTGGTCGTCGGCGATCGCCTCGGCCTTCACCGGCCCCGTGTCCTGGGCGGCGGCCAGCTGGAGCGCGGCGCGTACCGCGTAGTCGGCCCTGGCTGAGATGCGCATGCCCGCATTATTCCGCACCTCGGTGACCGGATTCGTACGCCCGGGCGGGGTGTGTCCGGGGTCGGTCCGCACTCTTGACGCGGACCGTGACCGCGTCGACACTCGGGGACGGGAATCCGAGTGAACAGGTAGGGAATGATGGGAATCGCCGGAACGCAGGACACCGCCGGGGCCGCCCGGCAGCCGCTCTCACCGGCCCTGACCTCCCGCCGTCACATCGACCTTCTGCGGATGTGCGGCGCGACACGTCGCCACCGCCGCCGGGGCGCGGTCTCGGCCCGCTGAGCGGCCGCGCCGGGCCTCCCGCGCACGGCTGCGCGCTCTCCTCCTTCCCGTATCGCCGCTGCCTCCGGGCGCGCGCCGACGTCGTCGCGCGCTGCCGTGACCCAGCACCGAGCACCCTCAGGGAGAAGCATGTCCGTCATCCAGCACCACGGTCCGTACGTACCGCCGTACCTCGCCCCGTTCGTCCCTCCGGCGACCGCCCGGCCCGCCTTCTCCGGCCGGATCGGCCAGGACGTCCGCAGCGGCCACTACCCCGTGCCGCACCGCTACCGGCTCCATGTCACGCGCGCCTGTCCCGGCTGTCTGGGCATCGCCGTCACCCACGGTCTCCTCGGTCTCCAGGAGACCGTTCCGCTCTCCTTCCTCCCGGCATCCCCCGACACACCCGACGGTGGTTACGCCGTGCTGCGCGCCCTGTACGAGGCCAGCGCCCACCAGTACGCCGGACCGGCGGCCGCGCCCGTGCTCAGCGACGGGTGGACCGGCCGGATCGTCAGCACCCACGCGCCCGACATCCTGCGCGACCTCGCCCTCCGGTTCCGCGGCCCGGACCGGCCCGACCTGCTGCCCGAGGGGTGCGACGCCGAGGTCGAGGCGATCGGCGACCTCTGTGCACGCGGCATCGACGGAGCCGCGCGCGACGCGGGGCAGCCGGGGCTCGACACGGAAGCCGCCCGCCAGGGCCCGCTCGTCGTCCTGTTCGCCGCCCTCGGCGAGCTGGAGCGCACGCTGGAGCGACGGCCCTACGTCCTCGGCGATGCCGTCACCGCGGCCGACGTCCATGTGTGGGTGACCCTGCTCCAACTGGACACGGTCCACCGCGGGCACCTCGACGGCGCCACCCGGGACCGGATCGCCGGACACCGCGCGCTCTGGTCCTACGCCCAACGCCTCGCCGCGCACCCGGCGTTCGCGTCCCATCTCGACTTCGGGAGCGGCGTCGGCGACGCTCAGGCCGCGAGCGGCTCCCAGTCCTTCCTGACCTCGAAGCGGTAGTTGCTCCGGTCGAGCACCCGCCCGTCGCCGTCGACGAGCGCCGCCTCCACCTCGTACAGGCCCCGGGCGCGTGGGCCGTTCGGTACCCGCTCGGGCGGGAGCGCCAGCTCGTACGGGCCGCCGTGCCGGAAGTCCCCGAGCGCCACCTCGCGGCCGCCGAGTTCGGCTCCGGCGCGGTGCCGGACGTCGACCACCTTCAGGCCGGTCACCGCCGTGCCGTCCACCTGGAAGCGGACCACGGCCCGGCACTCCGTGCCTTCCTTGACGGTGAACGGGGCGGACGCCCGCTCCGCCGCGGGCACCGGTACGGAGATGTCCTCATGTCCGGTGTACTGGAGCTCCAGTCCGAGCAACCGGACGGTGGGGCGTTCCCGGGGAGGGACGGCCGGGGCCGTGTCGGCGAGGGAAACCATGGTGTGCTCGCCTCTCAGGGCAGGGCCTCGCGAACGAGGAGGACGGTACGACGACGCATCAGCGGCTACCCGCTTCGCCCCCGCGCATGCGGGGCGGTGGACGCGGCGCGGCGGGCGGGCGGCGCGGCGGGGGAGACGGCGCGCGGCGCGCCCGTGTCTCTCAGCCTACGCGGCGCCCTGTGAGCGGGCCGGTGGCGTCCCCGCTGCCTGCCCGTACACCCCGTAGAAAGGCACCCAGTGCCTCCAGGGAGGTCGAGGACGGTTCCCAGTCGAGCTCGCGCCGCGCGCGGTCCGGGGCCAGCAGCGGAATCTTCAGCACCGCGTCGAAGAGGTCGGGCGAGGCGGGCGCCACCCGCAGGTGCCAGGCGGCCGAGAGCAGGCTCCGTGCGGCGCCGTTCGGTACCTTCACGGGCCGCGCGTCGAGGAGCGAGGAGAGCACCGCCGTGTCGATCACCGGGTCCGCCGCGAGGTTGAAGGGGCCCCGGACGTCCCGTACGAGCGCACGGCGGTACGCGTCGGCCGCGTCGTCCGTGTGCAGCGCCTGGAAGCGCAGCCCCCGCAGCTCCGGCAGGACGGGCAGCAGGTCGGGACGGAACAGCCAGCCCGGGAAGTACCGGCCGGCGAAGATCCGGCGCTGCTCGCTCGCCGACTCCTCCTTGAAGAGGAAGCAGGGCCGCATCCGCACCACCCGGGTCTGCGGGTGGTCGCGCTCGAAGGTGTCCAGGACGCGCTCCAGATACGCCTTCTCGCGGGTGTACGCGGCGCCCGGCCAGCCATGGGTCGGCCAGGACTCGGAGACGGGCGTTCCGTTCTCCGGCCCCGGCGAGTAGGCGGCGACGGACGAGGCGCACACCAGGGTCGGCACGTGCGCCGCCGCCACCGCGTCGAAGACCCGCAGGGACCCGAGCACGTTGGTCCGCCAGGTCTCGACGGGATCGTGCGTCGGCTGGAACCGCCACGCCAGATGGACCACGGCGTCGGCGTCCGCGATGTACTCCGCGAGCCGCGGTTCGTCGCTCTCCAGCGACAGGTCCACCTCGGCCCACTCGGTCTTCTCCAGCGTCAACGAGGGGGTGCGCCGGGCGAGTCCGAGGACGGAGGCGATCCGTGGCTCGCGCGCCAGAGTTCTCATCAGGCTCGTCCCGACATTGCCCGTGGCACCGGTGACGACGACCTTCAGTTCCGCACTCGCCTTCATGGAACGACCTTCCGCCATTCCCGGCGGACGCGCATGTCGACCCGAAGGCGTGACGCATCGTGTTCGCATGGGTCGCGCGGGTGACGCGGTGACCCGAATATGGAGCGACGGAGGGACGGGGGCCGCGCCAGGAGGAGCATGATGTTGCTGCCCGACAGAAACAAGATCGACCGGCTGCTGCGGCACTACCGGGCCCAGGAAAGAGTGGTCCTGGCCCGGCCGTGCGACCTGTCGATCCGAAGGCGGTTCGAGGACACGGCGTACACGCTGTGCGTGTTGATGGGGGAGCGGACCGCGCGCGAGGCGGTGCACGCCGCCGAGCGGTACGTGGGACGGACGAGCCCCGCACCCCGGCAGGCACTGGAAGGGCTCCCCGGTTCCTGACCGTTACGGCATCTCGGGGCACCTCGCCCGCGCCGATGGGACAAGAGAGGCGTTCCGGGGTAGGTCGGGGGCATGAGAGAGATGGACCCCTGACTCTGTACGACCATGGAGGGAGGCGGGTGATCCGATGACGTCGGAGCGGTTCGCCGTCACGGCCGAGCCCGGACCGCAGCCCGGTGCCGTGGTGCTCTCCCTCACGGGGGAGCTCGACCACGACACCGCGGACACATTGCGGAGCGCTCTGGAGGAGCGGATCGGTGCGGTACGGATCCTGGTCGACTGCGAGAAGCTGAGCTTCTGCGACTCGACCGGCCTGAACGTGCTCCTCCGCGCCCGCCTGCGCGCCATGGAGGAGGGCGGCCGGCTGGAACTGGCGGCCCTTCGCCCGCCCGTGGCCCGGATGTTCGAGATCACGGGGGCGCGGATGGTGTTCCGGGTGTACGAGGACGTGGCCGAGGCGCTCACCGACCACCGGGCCGGTGGCTAGGCGCGGATGGCGGAGGGAGTCGTGGGCGGGAAAGGCGTGGACGAGGGACAGGTGCGGCGGCTGGTGCTGTTCGGGACCAAGGGCGTCGTCATGCGCTGTCGTGACTTCACGGCGGAGGCGCTGACCGACTGGGGCTGGATCCCGGCCGAGGACGAAGAGGGACGGGAGCGGGCGGAGGACGTCCTGCTCCTGGTCTCCGAAGTCGTCACCAACGCCTGCCTGCACGCCGGAGGCCCCGAGGAACTCGTCCTGCGCCACAGGGACGGCCGGCTGCGGGTCGAGGTCTCCGACGGGAACCCGGAGCACCCGCGTCGGCGCCAGCCCCGCGCACCGTCGCTGCCCGGCGGCCACGGCCTGATGGTCCTGGACCGCCTGGCGCACGCCTGGGGTTCCGAAGCCCGCGAACGCGGCAAGGTCGTCTGGCTGGAAGTCGCCCGCCCCACGCCTCGCGGCGACGGCTGACCGCGCAGGAGACCGCGTACGTACCGCGTAGGACCGTGTGTGTGACGCCCTCGCCCCCGCGGGGCCGGCGGGCGGCACGGTGGCTCGGCGCCACCTAGTGGTCGGTGCCGCCTAGTGGTCGATCGGGTCCTCCAGGAGGCCCGTCCGGAGCTCGTCCAAAATGCGGGCCAGAAGACGCGAGATGTGCATCTGCGAGAGGCCGAGCCGATCGCCGATCTCCGCCTGCGTCAGCTCCTCGCCGAACCGCAGCGCGAGGATCCGGCGGTCGCGCTCCTCCAGCCCCGCGATCAGCGGCTTGAGCGACTCCAGCGCGTCGATCAGCTCGAAGGCCCGCTCCTCCTCGCCCAGCCGCCGCGCCCCCGCCGTGACGGCCGACTCGTCGTCCCCGGTCGGCGTGTCGAGCGACCGGGCGACATAGCCGTTCGAGGCCTGCTCGCCCTCGGCCACGCTCTCCTCACCGATCCGCAGATGCTCGGCGAGCTCCGCCCGGGTCGGGCGCCGGCCGAGCCGCTGCTCCAGCACGTCGACGGCCTTCGCCAGCTCGATGCGCAGCTCCTGGAGCCGGCGCGGCACCTGGACGGCCCAGCTGGTGTCCCTGAAGAAACGCTTCATCTCGCCCACGATCGTGGGGAGCGCGAACGCCGAGAACTCCACGTCCCTGCCGACCTCGAACCGGTCGATCGCCTTGATCAGGCCGATCGTGCCGACCTGGACGATGTCCTCCATCGGCTCGGCCCGGTTCCGGAAGCGGCGGGCGGCGAACTTCACCAGGCTGAGGTTCAGCTCGATCAGGGTGTTCCGCACGTACGCGTGCTCCGGCGTGCCCTCGTCCAGAGCCTCCAGGCGGGTGAAGAGGACGGTCGAGAGCGTCTGCGCGTCGCTCGTGCTCACCTCGGTGGGCCGGTCGATCTCGGGCAGACCGTCCAGAGCGCGCTCGCGCACGGCCGAGACATCGTCGACCCGGGTGCCGGTCGTGACGGGGGGCTTACGGGGGGTGGACATGAGGGCTCCCTCGACGGGGTGCGGGGTGAGCCTGTGCCGCCGGTGCGGCGGGCTCCGTCGTTCGAGCGTCCACAGAGAATCATTCCCTTTCCTGGCGGTTTGACACCGAATGTCCGGGAAGCGGAGACGTATGACGAGTGCACCGAGTGCTGACGGAACGGCCCGCGCGGCGGACCGGTCCCGGCTTTTCGCGCTGGGAGACGGCCCGGGCGTGGTCGGGGAATGCCGTGACCTCACGCGGCGGGCGCTCCAGGAGTGGTTCGGCACCTCGGCCGTCGTGGGGAACGTCGCCGTGGACGACATCATGCTGCTCGTCTCGGAGGTCGTCGCCAACGCGTACGCGCACGGGGGAGCGCCGTACGAGCTCCGTCTCGACCGCACCGGCGGCCGGCTGTGGGTCCAGGTCAGCGACACCAGCCCCGTACGTCCCCGGCCGCACGGTCCGCACCGGGCGAGCCGGGCCTCGGGACACGGGCTCTACCTGCTCGAACGGCTCTCCGCAGGGTGGGGCTCGGTACCGCGCGGCGAGGGCAAGGCGGTCTGGTTCGAGGTGGCGGTCACCGACGCTGCCGACCCCGCGCGCGGTGCCTAGAGTGGAGGAGCGGAACGGTGTCGCGACGGCTGCGCCCGGTACTCGTACCAGGTTCCGAGGCAGGCTAACCGCGTCCGTACCGCTCTCGTACCCCCCCCGTGGAGCGTGAGGTCCGCGATGGAGAGTTCCCCCCGGTCGCACCACCCCGATCCGCACGCGCCCGCCTACCGACTCGGTGAGGACGGGCTCGGCGAGCTTCTGGCCGGGCTCACCGCCGTACGCGACGGTGACCTCGCCGTCCGGTTGCCGGAGTCCTCCGGAGGCATCCTCGGCGAGATCGCGGCCGTCTACAACGACATGGTCGACCGGCTCTCCCTGGTCACCTCCGAGGTCACCCGGGTCGCCAGCGAGGTGGGCGGACAGGGCCTGCTCGGCGGCCGGGCCCGCGAGCTGCGGGTGAGCGGCGTCTGGCGCGACCTGACCTCGGGCGTGAACACGATGGCGGACAACCTGACCTCCCAGGTCCGGTCGATCGCCCAGGTCGCCACGGCCGTCGCCCAGGGCGACCTCACCCGGAAGATCCGGGTCGACGCCCGCGGCGAGATCCTGGAGCTGAAGGAGACCATCAACACGATGGTGGACCGGCTGTCCTCCTTCGCCGAGGAGGTCACCCGGGTGGCCCGCGAGGTCGGTACGGAGGGCAAGCTCGGCGGCCAGGCCACCGTCCACGGCGTCTCCGGCACCTGGAAGGACCTCACGGACAACGTCAACTCGATGGCGGACAACCTGACCAACCAGGTCCGCAACATCGCCCAGGTGACCACGGCCGTCGCCCAGGGCGACCTCACCAGCCGGATCGACGTCGCGGCGCGCGGCGAGATCCTGGAGCTGAAGACCACGATCAACACCATGGTCGACCAGCTCTCCTCCTTCGCCGCCGAGGTCACCCGGGTGGCCCGCGAGGTCGGCACGGAGGGCAAGCTCGGCGGCCAGGCCGAGGTCGAGGGAGTCTCCGGCACCTGGAAGCGCCTCACCGAGAGCGTCAACGGACTCGCTGGCAACCTGACCCGGCAGGTCCGCGCCATCGCCGAGGTCACCAGCGCCGTCGCCGAGGGCGACCTCACCCGCTCCATCGCCGTCGACGCCCCCGGCGAGGTCGGCGACCTGCGGGACAACATCAACGCGATGGTCGAATCGCTGCGCGTCACCACCCGAGCCAACGAGGAACAGGACTGGCTCAAGACCAACATCGCCCGTATCGCCGCCCTGATGCAGGGCACCCGCAGCCTGCCGGACGTCGCCGAACTCATCATGACCGAGGTGCCGCCCCTGGTCTCCGCCCAGTACGGCGCGTTCTTCCTCGCCCGGCAGGACGACCGCGGCACCGAACTCGTCGTGACCGCCTCCTACGGAGCGTCCGACGAACCCGACGCCCCTGCCCGCCGCTTCCGCCTGGGCCAGTCCCTCGTCGGCCAGGCCGCCAGCGACCGGCGCACCCTCGTCGTCGAAGGAGTGCCCGCCGGCTACGCCACGATCGCGTCGGCGGCCGGTTCCGGCGAACCGGCCATGCTGATCATCCTGCCGATCGTCGTCGAGGACCAGGTACTCGGCGCCGTCGAACTCGCCTCCCTGCGGCCCTTCACGGACATCCACCGCGACTTCCTCGACCAGTTCGTCGACACCGCGGGCGCCGTCGTCAGCTCGCTCGTGGCCAACCTCCGTACCGACGAACTCCTCGGCCAGTCCCAGCGCCTCACCGACGAGCTGCGCTCCCGGTCGCAGGAGTTGCAGGCCCGGCAGCAGGAACTCCAGGACTCCAATGCCGAACTGAAGGAGAAGGCGGCGCTGCTCGCCGAACGCAACAAGGACATCGAGTCCAAGAACCTCGTGATCGAACAGGCCCGGCAGGAACTGGAGGCGCGCGCCCATCAACTCTCCCGGACGTCCATGTACAAGTCCGAGTTCCTCGCCAACATGAGCCACGAACTGCGCACACCGCTCAACAGCCTGCTGATCCTGGCCCGGTTGCTGGCGCAGAACCCGGAGGGGAACCTGACGGAGAAGCAGGTCGACTACGCCGAGGTCATCCACTCCGCGGGATCCGACCTGCTCCAGCTGATCAACGACATCCTCGACCTGTCCAAGGTCGAGGCGGGCAAGATGGACATGCGCCCCGAACGGTTCGCCCTGCACCAGCTCCTGGAGTATCTGGAGGCGACGTTCGGGCCGGTGGCCGACGAGCGCGCGCTGACCTTCTCGATCACCGTCTCCTCGGACGTACCGGAGGAACTCACCACCGACGAGTCGCGGTTGCGGCAGATCCTGCGCAACCTGCTCTCCAACGCGCTGAAGTTCACCGACGAGGGCGGGGTGGAGTTCAGCATCGAGTACGCGGGCGACGACGAACCGCCCGTCGCGCTCCGGGACAGCGGGCCCGTGCTCGCCTTCCGCGTCAGCGACACCGGCGTCGGCATCCCCGCCGAGCGCCTCGAAGGGATCTTCGGCGCGTTCCAGCAGGGTGACGGGACGACCGCCCGCCGCTACGGCGGTACCGGGCTCGGGCTCTCCATCAGCCGCGAGGTGGCCGGGCTGCTGGGCGGAGAGATCGACGTCCACTCGACCCCCGGCAAGGGCAGCCGGTTCACGTTCTATCTGCCCGCCCCACGGCCCGCCCCGGCGGGGGCGCGGGCCGCCGCGGCCGGCACCGCCGCGGGCCGGGCCGCGGACGCCGGATCCCCCGGGACCCCCACCGGCTCCCAGGACTCCAGGACCGCCGGCCGTACCGTCCTCGTGGTCGACGACGACGTGCGCAACGTCTACGCGCTCACGGAGGTGCTCGAACGCCACGGCGTGCAGGTGCTCCAGGCCGACAGCGGCGGGGCGGGCCTCGACCTCCTGGAGCGGCACGACGAGGTCGAACTCGTCCTGATGGACGTGATGATGGCGGGCATGGACGGCTACGCCACGACCGAGGCGATCCGCCGTCTCCCGGGCCGCGGCGAGCTTCCCGTCATCGCCGTCACCGCCAAGGCCATGCCGGGCGACCGCGCCCGGGCCCTCGCCGCGGGCGCCAGCGACTACGTGGCGAAGCCCGTGGACGCCGACGAACTCATGGACAAGGTCCGCCAGTGGCTGACCGCACCGACGAAATGACACGGAAGCGACGTCGCGTGGCCTCGGAGCGACCGGCTCCGAGTCGTGGACCCGCCCGGTGCCCTCGTCAGCGTACGAGCACGGCGACGAGGCTCGTGTCGTCGTCCGTGTCGCCGTCGGCGACGTCGAGCAGGCGCTCCACCTGTTCGTCCGGTGAGTAGCCGCTGACCAGTTCCGCCTGCGCCGCGAGGCGCGCGAGCCCGTCGTCGAGGCCGTCGTGGCGGCGTTCGATCAGCCCGTCCGTGAACAGCAGCAGTGTGTCGCCCGGTCGCAGCGCGGTGCGCCGTTCCTCGTACGCGTACGAGGGCACCGCGCCCAGCAGGACGTCCTGCGGCGGGTCGATCAGCCGCGCCGCGCCGTCGCGCACGAGCAGCAGCGGCAGGTGCCCCGCGCTCGCCCAGACCAGCTCCCGGTCCGCCGGGTCGTACAGCGCGCACACCGCCGTCGCCGTGGGGTGCCCGCTCGTGCGCAGCGTCATCTCGTTGAGCCACCCCATCAACCGCCGTGGCGACTCTCCGGTGATGGCCAGCCCCCGCTGGGCGTTGTGCAGCGCCACCATCCCGGTCACCGAGTCGATGCCGTGCCCGGCCACGTCCCCGACCGCCACGAGGACCTTGCCGCTGGGCAGCGGCTGGACGTCGTACCAGTCGCCGCCCACCCGGTACTCCGCGGCCGCGGGCCGGTACCGGGCCGCGACCACGAGACCGGAGAACTCCTGGAGATCGGGGACCTCGGGCACGATCGCCTGCTGGAGCTGCTGCGCCATCTGGTGCCGCAGTTCGGCCCGGGTCCGTACGGCCGTCAGCTGGTCGAACGTCGCGGTCAGCGCCGCCTCGGTGCGGCGGCTCGCGGACACGTCCTGGTACACCCCCGCGAACCCCGTGACCGTCCCGCCGTCGAGCAACGGCTCCGCCGCCACCCGGACATGGCGCACGGCCCGGTCGCCGGCGACGATCCGCAGCACCGCCTGCGCCCCGGTGCGCCGCTCGGTGAGCACCCTGAGCAGATCGGTCAGCGCCTCCCCGTCCTCCGGGTGCACCAGACCGCGCAGCCCGAGCAGGGGCACGGGAGGCTCCTCACGGCCCCGGCCGAGGACGGCGTACGCCTGCTCCGACCACACCGTGTCACCGCCGGTCAGGCTGTCCTGGAACAGCGCCACGCTCTGCAGCCGGGACACCGCGCGCTCGGAGGCGAGCCAGGGATCGGTGACGGCGTGCCACAACAACACCACCCGCTCTTCCCCGGCCGGCAGGACCCGTACGTCGAGCAGCGGCGCGTCGTCGCCCTGCCCGGGGGTCGCCGACGCCGGGAGCCGTGCCACCCGCTGGGTGCGCGCCGTCCGGTGGGCACGCCGCGCCAGATGGGCGATGTCGGCGTGGACCCGGGGGAGGGCGAGCGTCAGGGACCGGTCCTCGGACGGGTGCGCGCCCCCGAGAGCCGCGACGGCGGACTCGTTGAGATGCTCGACCGTGGGAGGCGACGCGGGCAGGCCCACCCGCAGCAGCATCGCCGGATGGGTGAGCGCGTCCAGGACGTCCACGAGCGCCGGAGCGCCCGAAGGGGACGAGTCCGTCGCGTCGAGCACGGTGCCCGCCACGTCGATGAGGCCCACCAGGGCCCTTCTCAGGGGCTCGTCGAACGTCGTGGGGCCCGGCCAGGCGGCCAGCGCCAGGCCGACCGTCGCGCCGCGCAGCCGGAGCGGCAGGACCGCCCGTCCGGCGCGTGGTGCGGGGCCCGGCAGCACCTCGGCGACCTCCGGGCCGGCGTCCAGCCAGACGGGTTCGCCGTCGGCGAGGACGGAGCGGAACGCGGGCGGGGCCGCAGGGGGGATCCACTGCCAGGCCGCCGCCTCCGCCGCACCGACACCGGCGTGTCCGGCGAGGCGCAGGCAGTCCCACGCGTCCCGGCGCCAGAGCCACAGACTCTCCGCGCCGAGCGGGGCGAGTCCGCCTTCGAGCAGGGCGTGCGCCGCCTCGCCGACGGTGTCCAGCGTCTCGGCCGC
The DNA here is from genome assembly GCF_055561875.1 of Streptomyces sp. NPDC022552. NCBI lineage: Bacteria > Bacillati > Actinomycetota > Actinomycetes > Kitasatosporales > Streptomycetaceae > Streptomyces > Streptomyces sp. NPDC022552. The sequence continues at coordinate 59,674 of NZ_JBVHGJ010000004.1, read as the reverse complement.
GCTGGCCGCTCGCCGCGCCCGCCGCTCGTCCGGGGTGCTGAAGACGACGGGAGGGGGCGGGGCGGGCTCCACCCGTGCGGCAGTCGAGGGAGGGGAGGGACGAGAGGAGGAGGACGACGTGGAAGAGGACGCCGTGGAGGCGGAGGACGATGCGGCGGAGGCGGCCGGCCCCTCGCCGGACGTTCCGGCGACGCCGTTGACGATGTCGGCGGACAGGTCCTCGACGCCGAGCCCCGTGGCGCGGGACAGGGCGGCCAGGTGCTCCGCCGCGTCGGCGGGGGAGGCGCCCAGCTGGGCCGCGAGGACACCGGTCGCCAGATCGATCAGATGGCGGCGGGTGAGTTCGGCGCGCAGTCGCCTGTTCTCGGCCGAGAGGCCGGCGGGGCCGGGCCCCTCGGGCCCCTCCGCAGACGTCGTCACGACTCCTGCCGTCCCTCCACCATGCGAATGTCCGTAGATACTCGTATTCGATCTGGATTCTACCGTTATGCGTGATTGCGGGGTGTGTCCGAACCTCCGGTCGCGGGTACGCGCCCCGCGGAACGGATTCGGCGCTCGGATGGGAGGTGTCCGGCGATGGAGGAAGCCCGTCTCTCGCCGCGCGAGCAACGCGTCCTGGCCGAGATCGAGGAGACGCTCGGCGAGGACGCGCCGCTGGAGCGCGGATTCCGCACGATGGGCGCGGAGCCTGCGGGCCACCGGGCGCGGAAGCGGCCTGGCCCGGGTCCCGGCGGTCGCCGCGAGGCGATGGCCGTCACGGTGCTGGGCGGCCTGGCCCTCGTCCTGCTCGTGCTCGCGGTCGGGACCGCCGAGCCCGCCCTGATCTGGGCCTTCGCGGCCGTATGGGTGATCACCCTGTCCGGCCTGCTGCGCCTCGTCGTCCGCTGGTCCCGACGGCTGAAGCCGAGGTCCTGGCCGCCCTGACGCCGCCGTTCGCCCGCCCCACGTCCCCACATCCACGCCCCGCATCGGAGAGGAGCACGTCATGCCGCGCGGATCGAGCCCCAAGCGGGAACGGCAGTACGAGCACATCAAGGAGAGCGCCCTCGACAGGGGCGAGAGCAAGAAGCGCGCCAAGGAGATCGCCGCGAGGACGGTCAACAAGGAACGCGCCCGCTCCGGCGAGTCGGAGACGGCGAGCAAGAGCTCGACGCAGGACATGTCGTCCTCGAAGCGGGGCGGACAGCGCTCGCACAGCGGCTCCGGGGGGCCGACGTACGACCAGCTCTACGCCGAGGCGCAGCGCCGCAACATCCACGGCCGCTCGTCGATGAACAAGGCCGAACTGAAGCGTTCCCTCGGCCACTGACACCGGCCAGGAGGTCGGCGAGGGCCGTTGTCGTCGGCGAGGACCGTTGCCGGAGGACCCGTTGTCAGTGGTGACCGGCACGATGGACACATGACGACGACTCCGGTTCTCGCCGATGCCGCCGCGTACGCGCGTGCGGTCGAGGACGCCCAGCAAGCCGCTGCCGCCTACTACGCGGGCGGCACGTCCCCGCTCGACGACGACGCGTACGACCACCTCGCCCGGGCGATAGCGGCCTGGGAGGCCGACCACCCGGACCAGGTGCGGAGCGACTCCCCGACGGGCAAGGTCGCCGGTGGTGCGGCCGTCGGCGACGTGCCGCACACCCGGCCGATGCTGTCGCTGGACAACGTCTTCTCCGCCGAGCAGTTCACCGCCTGGGCGGCCTCACTGGAGCGCAGGATCGGCCGGAGCGTCGAGCGGTGGAGCGTCGAGCCCAAGCTCGACGGCCTCGCGATCGCCGCGCGCTACGAACAGGGCCGGCTCACGCGGCTCATCACCCGGGGCGACGGCACGGCCGGGGAGGACGTGTCGCACGCCGTCGGGACGATCGTCGGACTCCCGGAGCGGCTCACCGAGCCCGTCACGGTCGAGATCCGCGGCGAAGTGCTGATGACCACCGAACAGTTCGAGGCCGCCAACCCGGTACGGGTCGCCCACGGCGGCGAGCCCTTCGCCAACCCGCGCAACGCGGCTGCGGGCACCCTGCGCGCCAAGGACCGTCCGTACCGCGTCGAGATGACGTTCTTCGCGTACGACATGCTGCCGCTGGACGAGCCCGGGCAGGGGGCGGAGAGCTCGGCCGGACTCGACGAGACGGCCCACAGCGAGCTGCTCGCCCGGGCCGTCACCCTCGGCCTGCACACCTCGGGCGCCACCGCCGTCCCCGGCCGGATGGTGACCGGCGTGGCGGAGGTCCTCGCCCGGGTGGACGAGATAGCGGCCCTCCGGGCGGAGCTGCCCTTCGGGATCGACGGGATCGTCGTCAAGGCGGACCTCGCCGCCGACCGCCGCGCGGCGGGCGAGGGATCCCGGGCGCCCCGCTGGGCGATCGCCTACAAGCTGCCCGCCGTCGAGAAGGTCACCCGACTTCTCTCCGTCGAGTGGAACGTCGGCCGCACGGGCATCATCGCGCCGCGCGCCGTCCTGGAGCCGGTGGACATCGACGGCAGCACCGTCACGTACGCCACGCTGCACAACCCCTCCGACATCACGCGCCGCGACCTGCGGCTCGGCGACCAGGTCATGGTCTACAAGGCGGGCGACATCATCCCCCGGGTCGAGGCGCCCGTCGCCCATCTGCGGACCGGCGAGGAGCAGCCCATCGACTTCCCCGAGGCGTGCCCGCAGTGCGGCTCGGAGATCGACCGGAGCGAGCAGCGCTGGCGGTGCGCCCGGGGGCGGAACTGTCACCTCGTCGCCTCCCTCTCGTACGCCGTCGGCCGCGACCAGCTCGACATCGAGGGCCTCGGCGGAACCCGGATCGTCCAGCTCGTGGACGCCGGACTGGTCGCCGACGTGGCCGACCTCTTCACCCTCACCCGCGAGCAGCTGCTCGGCCTGGAGCGGATGGGCGGGACGAGCACGGACAACCTGCTCGCAGCGCTCGCCACCGCCCGTACACGTCCGCTCGCCCGCGTCCTGTGCGCCCTCGGCATCCGGGGCACGGGCCGCTCCATGTCCCGCCGGATAGCCCGTCACTTCGCCACCATGGACGCGGTCCGGGCGGCCGACGCGGACGCGATGCGACAGGTGGAGGGGATCGGGACGGAGAAGGCGCCGGTCATCGTCGCCGAGCTGGCCGAGCTGGGCGCGGTCGTGGACAAGCTGGTCGCCGCCGGGGTCAACATGACCGAGCCCGGAGCGACCCCGCCGCCCCCGCCCGGCACCACCGCGGACACCGAAGCCCCCGACGCCCCCGGCACGGGCTCCGATGCGGCGGCGGGTCCGCTCGCCGGCCTGGCGGTGGTCGTCACCGGCGCCATGAGCGGGCCGCTCGAGGCGCTGAGCCGCAATCAGATGAACGAACTCATCGAGCGCGCCGGGGGCCGGGCCTCTTCCAGCGTCTCCAAGCGCACCGGGCTGGTCGTCGCGGGGGAGAAGGCCGGGTCCAAGCGGGCCAAGGCCGAGGAGCTGGGCATCCGTCTGATGGACCCGGAGGAGTTCGCCGTGCTGCTCGGCGACTTCCTGCCGGCCTGACGCACGCGCGGCGGGGCGCCGGTCGTGCGGCGTTCGGCGGGGCCTGTGGCGAGGGGCCCTGTCTCCGGAAGCGCCGCACGACCGGCCGTCACAGGCCCCCGTCACAGCCCCCGTCGCCCCGCCCGGTCGACCGGCGCCGCCACACCCAGAGGGAGAGCGCGGCGCCGAGCGACGCCCCCACCAGGGCCAGCGGAAGGCCCGCCCAGGGACGGGAGGGCACGTCCTCCCGGGACACGACCTTGGGCCCGCTCAGCGCCGCCACGTCCTTGGACACCGCCGCGCCCGGCCGCCCCTCGGTGGCGGACCGACCCGCCCCGGGACCGGCCTCGGGACCCGCCTGAGAAGCGGGCTTCTTGCCGGGTTCACCAGCGGGCTTCTCGCCCGGGCTTCCCGCGGACTTCCCCGTGGGCTGCCCGGCGGGCTTCTCGCCGGACTTCTTCACCGGCTTCTTCACCGGCTTCGTCACCGGTTTCGTCACCGGTTTCGTCTCCGACCGGTTGTTCGCCGCGTCGCCTCCCGACGCGGGAGCCAGTGAGCCCACCGGCTGGACCTCGCCCGCCGCGTCGAAGCCCCAGTCGAGCAGCGTCCGCGCCTCCTCGTACACCGCGAACCCGCCGCCCGACTGCGGGTTCATCACCGACACCACCAGCGTCCGCGAGCCCTGCCGCGCCGCCGCGATCAGCGTGTTGCCCGCGCCGCTGGTGTAGCCGTTCTTCACACCGATCAGCCCGGGATAGCGGTCCACCCCGTTGTCCCCGGTCAGCAGCCGGTTGGTGTTGCGGATGCCGTACGACCAGTCCCCCGAGGGGAAGTCCGCGTACCGGGTGGAGCAGTACCGTACGAAAGCCGGGTCCTGCAGCCCGGCCCGCCCGAAGAGCGCCAGGTCGTAGGCGGAGGACACCTGGCCCGGCGCGTCGTACCCGTCGGGGGAGACGACCCGTGTGTCGCGCGCCCCCAGTGCTCGGGCTTTCTCCTGCATCTGACGGGACATGGACTCCCAGCCGCCGTTCATCGCCGCGAGCACCCGCACCGCGTCGTTCCCGGAGCTGAGGAAGACGCCGTTCCACAGGTCGGACACCTTGTACGTGTATCCGGCCTGGACGCCGACCATGCTGCTCCCGCTGCCGATCCCCTCCAGCTCCGACTCGGAGACGGTGTGGTGCTCCTCGTGGTCCATGCGCGGGAGCGCGGTGACGGCGAACAGCGTCTTGAGCGTGCTCGCCGGAGGCAGCCGCCGATGCGCGTTGCGGGCTGCCAGGATCTCGCCCGTGGAGGCGTCCGCCACCACCCAGGACAGCGCGGAGACCGAGTCCGGTGCGTCCGGCCCGTCCGCGAGGGGCTGGACCTGTGTGCCCGTGCGGTACAGCCGGGCGGGATCGATGAAACGTTCGACAGGGGGCGTGGGTTCGGTGACGGTGGATGCCGTGGCCGCCGGGGCGGGCAGCGCGAGCAGCAGCGCCGCGGCACCGGCGGCCGCATGACGGACAGCTGACATGACGATCATTCAGCCACCGTAAGAAGCAGGCGCGGTACTCGCAGATCGAAGTGCGCCGACCGGCGTACGGACGGTGGCATTCGGGCGGTGTCGGCCGGAAGGAGCGGGGTGAGGGCGTGGCCCTGGCGCACGTGGCCCGGGGCCCCCGGGCCCCGTGCGCCGTGGGCGACGGCCGGGCTGTCGTACGCACAAGGCATGCTGGTGACGTGTCCTCACTTCCGTACCAGAGCACGCCCGTTCCGCCGGAGCCCTCGCCCCGGCCGCCCCTCGCGGATCCCCCGGGGGCGCCCTTCGGCGCGCCCGCGTCCCGGTCCGATCGGCAGCCGCGACCGGCCCCGTCCGGCCACATGATCGTCTGCGGGGACGACGTGCTCGCCCACCGGCTCGCCGGTGAGCTCCACGACGTCTACGGGGAGAGGATCACCCTGCTCGTCCCCGCCCGGAGCGACGCACCGCAGCAGAGCCCCGGCCGCCCGGGCCGCGCCGCCTGGCTCTTCGGCCGGGTGACGGCCGCCATGACGCGCACCCCCATGGGAGAGCAGCGAGAGACCTCCGAGGGCGGCCGGTCCGTCCGGGTGATCGAGACGACCGAAGTCGACGAGGCGGTCCTGCTGGACGCGGGAGTGGACAGGGCCGCCGCGCTCGCCCTCGTCCACGACGACGACGAGACGAACATCCGCGGCGCGCTCGCCGCCCGCCGGCTCAACCCGAGGCTGCGCCTGGTCATCCGGCTCTACAACCGCAAGCTCGGCCAGCACCTGGAGACGCTCCTCGACCAGGCCGCCTCCGTCGCCGAGCCCGGTCTCGACCCCAAGGCGCTCGACGGCTCCACGACCGTGCTCTCCGACGCGGACACCGCGGCGCCCGCCCTCGCGGCCACCGCCGTCGCCGGCACCAGCAAGGTAGTCCAGGCCGGCGGTCTGCTCCTGCACGCCGTCGAACGCACCCCGCCCGCCCGTGGCGAGGTCGCCGACCCGGGGCTGTGCACGCTCGCCCTGCTGTCGGCGACCACCAACGATCCGGCGGGTGTGGAGGGCTCGGAGCGGAGCGGCGCCCAAGGGCCGCTGCTGCTGCCCGACGACCAGGCCGTCGCGGCCGCCCGCGGCCGGGGCGCGGTCGCCCTCGAAGCGATCAGCTACGCCGGACCCACCCTGTCCACCAAGCGGTTCGGCGCCTCAGCCCTGCCCGTGGGCTCGCTCTTCTCCCGGCGTCTGCGCTGGTCGCTCGCGGGCGTGGCGGCCGCCGTCTGCGCGATCGCGCTCGCCTCCTCGCTCACCACCGGCGACCATCCCCTGCACGCGGCCTACCTCACCCTCCTCGACATCTTCGCCATCGGCGATCCGGCCGTGGACGAGACGACCGGCCGGCAGGTGCTGCAGATCCTCGCCGGCTTCGTCGGGCTCCTCCTGATGCCCGTCCTCATCGCCGGCATCCTGGAAGCCCTCGGCACCTTCCGCACGGCGACCTCCCTGCGCCGCCCGCCCCGCGGACTCTCCGGTCACGTGGTGCTCCTCGGCCTCGGCAAGGTCGGCACGCGTGTCCTCGCCCGGCTCCTCCGCCTGAACATCCCCGTGGTCTGCGTCGAGTCCGACCCCGAGGCGCGCGGCATCGCACTGGCCCGCAGGCTGCGCGTGCCCACCGTCATCGGCGACGTCACCGAGGAGGGCGTCCTGGAGGCCGCCCGGATCCACCGGGCCCACGCGCTGCTCGCGCTGACGAGCATCGACATCACCAATCTGGAGGCCGCGCTCTCCGCCCGTTCCGTCAAGCCGGACCTCCGGGTCGCGCTGCGGCTGTACGACGACGACTTCGCCACCGCCGTCTACCGGACGCTGCGCGCCGCCCATCCCGAGGCCCTGACCCGCAGCCGCAGCGTCTCGCACCTGGCCGCGCCCTCGTTCGCGGGTGCCATGATGGGCCGCCAGATCCTGGGCGCCATCCCGGTGGAACGCCGGGTGCTGCTCTTCGCGGCCGTGGAGGCGGCGGACAACCGGTTCCTGGAGGGCCGGACGGTCGCCGAGGCGTTCCGCCCCGGGGCCTGGCGGGTCATCGCCCTCGCGACCGGTTCGGCGCCACTCGGCCGGCACAGCGCGGGGCTCGTCTGGCGACTGGAGCCCGACCGCGTCCTGGCCGCCGGCGACCGCGTCCTCGTCGCCACCACCCGCCGCGGTCTCGCCGAACTCCTCGGCCGCCACCCCCAGCCGCCGCGCCAGGACAGGCCCGACTCCGTCCACCACAGGCCGAGTTGACACCCGCGACGTCCGCCGCCCGGCCCCGTAGGATCTGACCGCTCGTGAGCCGCCTCGGTCCGTCCCCGTCTTGAGGAGTGTCCCGATGAACGCCACGCCCCACCGCCTCGATCCCGCCGGCGGCTGCCCCCACGCGGCCAACGCGGGGCTCCTCGCCCAAGGGGCCGTGACCCCCGTGGTCCTGCCCGGTGGGGCCGAGGGCATGGCCGTCCTCGGCCACGACGCGCTGCGCGAATTCCTCGCACACCCCGAGGTCGCCAAGGGCGCGCAGCACTTCTCGGCGCTCGCCGAGGGCCGCATCCCCGACGGCTGGCCGCTGCGCACCTTCGCCACCGTCCAGGGCATGACCACCGCCGACGACGCCGATCACCGCCGGCTGCGCTCCCTCGTCAGCAGGGCGTTCACCGCCCGCCGGGTCGAGGCGCTGCGCCCGCGGATCGAGACGCTCACCGCCGGGCTGCTGGACCGGCTGGAGGAGGCCGCGCGCGAGGGCGACGGAGTCGCCGACCTGCGCCGCCACTTCGCCCTGCCGCTGCCGCTCGGTGTCATCTGCGAACTCCTCGGCGTGGACGAGGAGCACCAGGACCGGCTGCACCACCTCTCCAACCAGGTCGTCGCCACCGACATAGGCCCCCAGGAGGCCATGGCCGCCAACCGGGAGCTCCTTGAGGTCCTCACCGCCATCGCCGCCGACCGGGCCCGCCGGCCCGGCGACGACCTCACCAGTGCGCTGATCGCCGCCCGCGACGACGGCGGCGACCGGCTCTCCCAGCCGGAACTCATCGGCACGCTGGTCCTGATGATCATCGCCGGGCACGAGACCACGCTGAACCTCGTCACCAACGCCGTCCGCGCGCTGTGCGCCCACCGCGACCAGCTCGCCCACCTCGCCGAGGGGCGTGCCGACTGGTCCGACGCCGTCGAGGAGACCCTGCGCTGGGACAGCCCCGTGAGCTACTTCCCGTTCCGCTACCCCACCCGTGACCTCACCGTCGACGGCACGCTCGTCCCGAAGGGCACACCGGTTCTGGCCGGCTACTCGGCGGCCGGGCGGGACACGAAGGCGCACGGCCCGGACGCCGGCCGCTTCGACGTCACGCGCGTCGCCGCGGCCAGGCACCTCTCCCTGGGCCACGGCCCCCACTACTGCCTGGGCGCCCCGCTCGCCCGTATGGAGGCGACGATCGCGCTGAAGGCGCTCTTCACCCGCTTCCCCGGTCTGGACCTCGCCGTGCCCGAGGAGGACCTCGCCCGGCACGCGAGCTTCGTCGGCAACAGCGTCCGCGCCCTTCCGGTACGCCTGAGGTAGTGCCTCCCCGGACGCCTGCGGCCGCGCCTCACCCCGCCCGGCCGAGGTCGTTCGCGGGGGTGGCGCGCAGGGCCGAGACGAGGCGCAGCAGATGCGCCTCGTTGCCGGAGAGACCCGCGGCGCGCAGCGCCTCGTCGGCCTCCGCCATGGGGTGGGTGAGCATTGCCGCCGCGTAGGGCACGAGGTGCGGATCGGTCAACACGGCCTGCGTGGACTCGAGCAGGCGAAGGTACGCCTGGGCTGCGGCGCGCTCACGGACGGTGATCGTGGTCATGTCGGGCTCCCTCTCGACAGGTTGGCGACCTCCACCCTCTCGTACGGGTCTGACAATCAGGGTTCGCGTCGTCCGTCCCGCCATGCGGCGAGCCGATCCAGGAAGACGCGCTGACCCGCGACGAGGAGCGGAGCGGCCGCCTCCGGGGTGAACCAGCCGACCCGGTCGATCTCGGGGAACTCCCGTGCCACGCCCGAACCGCGCGGCCACTCCATGGTGAACGTGCCCGGCACGATCCGGGTCGGGTCGAGATCCGCCTCGACCGCCCAGATCGTGACGGTCTTTCCGTTCGACTGCCGCGCCTCGCCGAGCGGAATCCGCTCGCCGTCCGGCGCCGGCAGGCCGAGCTCCTCCTCGAACTCGCGGCGGGCGGCCGCCTCCGGTGTCTCCTCGGGGCCGTACTCGCCCTTCGGGATCGACCAGGCCGAGACGTCCCTCGACGACCAGAAGGGCCCGCCCATATGGCCGATGAGCACCTCGAAACCGCCGTCGGCCGTCCCGCGGAAGAGAAGGAGCCCTGCACTGCGCTTGTCCGGCATACGGCCCAGTGTGGCCGAGCGGGTCAGATCCCGCAGCTGCTCGCCGACCAGAAGCGCGAGGCGCGCGTGTCCACGTGCGCGTGGTCCCCGTGACCCGGGTAGCCGGGGCCGAGGATCCCGTTGAACCCGTGGTTGCGCGCCTGCTTGGCCAGTGTGCACAGCGACGGGGAACCCGTCAGGTCGATGCCGTCGCCGTACAGATGGCGGCTGTCGGAGGCCCCGCCCACCGCCGCGTTGCAGGCGTGCGAGCGGAAGCCGCTGCTCACCGAGATCGGTACGTCGCCCAGGGCGTGCCGCAGCGCCTCCAGCTTCCACATGGCGCGCAGGGCGTTGGACTTGGCGGTGGCCGCGCTGACGGCGCCGCCGGAGAAGTCACCGTTGCACTTGTTGAGCTCGGCGTAGGTGAAGTGGATCGGTGTGCAGTCCGCGTCCTGGAGGGCGTACAGCTTGGAGAAGGTCGCGGGACCGGCGACACCGTCCGCGGCGAGCCCGTAGGCCTGCTGGAAGCGGGTCACGGCGGCCTTGGTGGCGGGGCCGTAGTCGCCGTCGACGGCGAGCACGCCGCCGTAGCCGGGGTAACCGGCGACGCGGATCTGCAACTGCGTCACGTCCGCCCCGGACATGCCCGAGGACAGGGTGCGCCCCCAGGTGTAGCAGGCGTCGGCGTGGGCGGTACCGGAGGTGGCGACCGTACCCGTGAGGGCGGCGACCACCACCAGGACCGTGGCGAGCAGGGATCTGACCGTGCGCCGGACCATGACACCTCCGTGTCGTCGGAAGAAGACGGGATCTCCGGGATCTCCGGGATCTCCGTCGGAACTGTCCGTCATGAACATGACCATGAGGATGGGGTGAGGTGACCCGGGGGGTCAACGGTTCGGGGCATCTGCCAGTGGCCCAGGCCACTGGCGGTTCAGGCGGTGACCCGGACCTCCACCGGTCCGCCGGCCGGGTCGACCTCGCGCGCCCACCCGCCGGGCAGCCGTACGGAGCGGTGCGGCCACGCCGTCCCCAGGAGCCGGGCGCGGTGGAGCACCCGGCCGTCCTGGACGACCTCCACCAGCGGACGTGTCAGCGGCTCGCGGACCCGCAGCAGGAACGGCCGCCCGGCCGCCGCCGTACCGGGGATACGGTTCGGCGCCACCCACCCGACCGGGCCCTGGGCCGTCAACGGCACCGCGGAATCCGGCCAGGGCTCTCCCGACAGAGAGCGCAGTACGCCCTCGGCCGCCCAGCGCCCCTCGGCCGCCGCGGTACCCGCCGACTCGATGCCACGCAGCACGTTGCCCGCCGCGAAGATCCCCGCCGACGCGGTACGGAACGCGCTGTCGACCGACGGTCCGCGTGTTCCGGCGTCCAGCAACACCCCACCGGACCGGGCCAGTTCCTGGTCCGGGATCCAGTCGCCCGTGAACACGGCCGTGTCGCAGCGGATCGTGCCCGCCCGCCCGTCCGCGTGCCGCACCCCGATCCCCGCGAGCCGGCCCCGGCCCAGCAGTTCGGTGACCGTCGTCTCCGTGAGCAGCGGCGGGAGCGCGAGGGCCCCGAACCGCCGGGGGCCCCGCGGCTGCTCGGTCACCATCGCCACCACGTCCACCCGCGCCCGTCGGAGCGCCCGCACCGCGTGGTGGGCGACCGGCTCGGCGCCGATCACGACGGCACGCCGCCCGAGCCGCTCCCGCCGCACCCCGTACAGGTGCGTGGACTGCTGGAGCTCCCCGGTCGTCAGCACCCCGGCGGGGCGCGTCCCGGGCACCAGCCGTGCGCTGCGCGGCCGTTCGCGCGCCCCCGTCGTCAGCACCACCGCCCGCGCCGTGATCCGCTCCAGGCCGGTCGGTGCCGTGACCTCCAGGGTGAGCGGCCCCGACCAGCCGGTGGCCGAGACGCCCGTACGGAGGGCGGCGCCGGCCCGGACCGCCGCCACGGCCAGCCGGCGGGCGTATCCCGGGCCGTCCAGCGGCCGCCCGAGGCCGACCAGGCCGAATCCGCCGTGGGCGCAGTGGCGCGGCACGCCTCCCGCCTCGTGCTCGCGCTCCAGGACCTCGATCCGGTACCGGCCACCGTCTGCCGAGGCGAGCCGCGCGGCCGCGGCCAGCCCCGCGGGCCCGGCGCCGACCACGAGCACGTCCACGGCCCGGTTCACCGCTCCGACCACGGTGGCCCCGCCTCCTCGACCATCGACCTGACCGTCGCGCCGCAGAAGAACCCCTGGCACCGGCCGCCGCGCGCACGCGTCCTGCGCCTCAGCCCGTCGAGCGACGCCGGGGGAATCGTCGAGGCGAGCGCGTCCCGGATCTCGCCCCGGGTCACCCGCTCGCAGTGACAGACGACCGATCCGAACTCCGGGTCACCTGCGATGAGTTCGGCGTCCCGGTAAGGACGCGGGAACGCCTCGCCCAGATTCGGCATCCGGACCGGCGCGAGCGGGCGCTCCGGCCCGAGGACGAGCCCGCTCTCCACGAGCAGCTCGACCATGTGCGCGGCGATCGCCAGGGAAGCGGTCAGACCGGTGGACCGGATGCCGCCCGCCGTGACGTACCGCAGCCCGGGGTGGGCGGCGCACCTGTAGTCGTCGTACTCGGTGGCCGCCCTCAGCCCGGCGTAGACCGCCGTGACCTCCTCGTCGAGGAGCGCGGGCAGGATGCGGCGCCCCTGGCCGAGCAGGCCCTCCAGGCCCTCCGCCGTCGACTCGGTGGCCGTGCGGTCGTCGAGGTTCTCGGCCGTCGGCCCGAGCAGCACCTTCCCGTACACCGTCGGCGCGACCAGCACGCCCTTGCCGAGCGCGCCCGGCACAGGAAGGAGGATGTGCCGGAGGAGCGAGCGGGCGAACGAGTCGAAGACGATCAACTGACCGCGCCGCGGCGTCACCGTGAAGTCCGCGCGGCCGAACAGCGCGTCGAACCGGTCGGCGTAGAGCCCGCACGCGTTGACGACGTAGCGGGCGCGCAGCACCCCGCGGGGTGTGACCAGCCGGTGCGGAGTGTCGGCCCGCCGCCCCGGATCGACCTTCTCCACCCGGCAGTCGAGATGGAGGTCGACCCCGGAGCGTACGGCCTGGGTGGCGTACGCGAGCGTCGTCGTCCACGGGCAGATGATCGACTCGCCCGGGACCTCCAGCGCCCCGAGCGCTCCCGGCCCCACGTGTGCTTCCCGTGCGCGCAGTTCCTCGGCGCCCATGACCCGCGTGGTGCGGTGGCCGTTGCGTGCTGCCTTCTCCGAGAGGCGGGGGAGCGCGGCCCGCTGCTCCTCGTCCCAGGCGACGAGCAGCGCGCCGACCGGTTCGACCGGAATACCGGTCTCCTGCGCGTAGCCGGCGAGCAGACGCTGACCGTCCCGTACCAACCGCGCCTCCAGCGAACCCGGCACGGCGTCGAAACCCGTGTGCAGAATCGCGGTGTTGGCCTTCGAGGTGCCGTCGCCGACATCACCGGACGCATCGACCAGCGCGACCCGCAGCGGCCGGCGGGCCAGCTCGCGCGCCACGGCGCAGCCGACGACCCCGGCGCCGACCACGACGACGTCGTACGCCGCGCCGGAAGCCGAGGTGTCCGGCAGCGCCCCCGTGCGGGTGACGGTCCCGGGCCGTGGTTCCGCCGTCATACGGGCGACGGTCCCTCGGCGCCGTCGAGGAGCGCCGCCACGGCCGTACGGAACCGCTCCAGGCGCTCGGCGGCCTCCGCGCCGGTCACGGCGGGCTCGTAGACGGCCGACGGCTTCCACTCCGGTACGGCGTCGTGGACGGCGAGGCCCGGGTCGAGTCCGAGCCGGGCGACCGCGCCCACTCCGAGCGCCGTGGCATCGGGCAACGCGGATACCTCGACGGGGAGTTGCAGAAGATCGGCCTGGGTCTGCATGAGCAGCGCGGAGCGGGTGAGTCCACCGTCCACGCGCAGCGAGGTCAGCGGCCGGCCGAGCTCGGAGGCGGCCGCGCCGGCCAGCTCCACGACCTGCGCGGCGATCCCCTCGCAGAGCGCCCGCACCAGGTGCCCGCCGGTGGTGTCCAGGCCCAGGCCGTGCAGGGAGCCCCGGACCTCGCCGCGCCACCAGGGCGCGGCCAGGCCGGCGAGCGCCGGGACGAAGGTGACCCCACCGCTGTCCGGCACCGTCGCGCCCACCGTGTCGAGGTCCCCGGCGCCCGACAGCACGCCGAGGTCGGTGAGCCAGCGGACGGCGGACGCCGCCGTGTACACCTGGCCGTCCAGGCAGTAGCTCGTCCGGCCGGCGAGCCGCCAGGCCACACAGCTCACGAGCCCCGAGTCGCCCCGGCGCGCCGTCGTGCCCGTCTGAGCCAGCAGGAACGCCCCCGTTCCGTACGTGCACTTGGCCGCGCCGGGGGCGGTGACGCTCTGGGCGAGGAGTGCAGCCTGCTGGTCCACGAGGAGACCGGTCAGCGGGATCGGCGGTCCGAAGGCGGTCGTCGTGCCGACGCGCGTGTCGGCGTCGACCACGCGAGGGAGCCGTTCGCCGCCCAGACCGAAGACGTCGAGGGCCGGGGCGGACCAGGACACCGTGTCGAGGTCGAGCAGACCGGTCCGGCCCGCCGTCGCGGCGTCGGTGACGAACTCGCCCGTGAGGCGGTGCACGAGCCAGGAGTCACTCGTGGTGACGACGCCCGATCCGGTGAGACGGCGACGGATCCAGGCCATCTTGGGAGCGGCGAAGTAGGGATCGAGCGGCAGTCCGGTCCACCGTCTCAACTCGTCCGCATGGGCCGAGAGTTCGGTGCAGAGCTCTGCCGTCCTGCGGTCCTGCCAGACGATGGCGTCGGTGAGCGGCGCGCCCGTCGCCGGGTCCCAGGCGAGGACGGTCTCCCCCTGGTTGGCCAGGCCCACGGCCGTGACCGGGGTGTCCGCCTCGGTGAGCGCGGCGCGTCCGGCGGTGACCACGGAGTCGTACAGCTCCGTCGGATCGACCTCGACGAGCCCGCCGGGCAGGTAGCGGGGCCGCACGGGCGCGGAGCCGGTCCCGATGACACCCCGCTCGGGGCAGACGACGAGGGCCTTGGTCCCCGAGGTTCCCTGGTCGACGGCGAGCACCGGGCCCGTCATCTCGTACTCCCGTCCTCGGAGGGGCAGCTGCCTTGATCGCGGAACCGGCAAGACTGGTGCACGCGCTCCCTCCCGTCAAGCGGCTCACGACGGCTCCGTCGGCTTCGGCGAAAGAGGTGACGCATGTTCATATTCGGTCTGTGGCCGGATAGTTACGGTCAGATGCGAAAGTGGATCGCGATCGTCCAGCGGACTCTATAGTGATCGCCGATCAACGGCCCGGGAAGCCCATCGGGGGACTGACCACCCCCTTCACCCACCGAGGACCCATGTCACCCACCGCACGCCCCGCCCCCTGATGGCTGGACACGGCTTCCGGCCCGTCTACCATCCGGCAGGCCACGACCACGCCCTGCGCCACGCCGTCCAGGATCTGCGGACCGGCCGCTGGGTGTCGACGGCCCGATTACTCGACGAGACGTCCGGCTGGGCCGACTGGACGCGACGTACCCAGGTGCTCGCCACCGTCGCCGCGGCCGGCGACGTCGTCCGGACCTGGCGGACCGAGCAGCCGGACAGCGCCTCCGCCACCGTGATGCACACCCGTGTCGCCGTCGAACGAGCCGTACGCGCCCACCGCGGCGGCCACGCCCGCACCCGCGAACTGTGGCAGGAAGCCTGGACCGCCTGCCGCGAGGCCTCCGAACGGGCGCCCGCCGACCCCGTCCCGTGGATCTGCCTCCTCGCCCTCGCCGCACTCGACGACCGGCAGCGCATGGCGGAACACCGGCTCACGCCTCCCGCGCCCCTCCTCCCGCCAGGCCCCTGGGGGCTCCTCGCCGAGGTCGACAGACGCGACCCGCAGAACCGCGAGGCCCACCACCGGATGCTGCAGTTCCTCTACGCCCGCCACGCGGGCTCGCTCTCCGAGGCCGTCAACTACGCCCAATGGGCGGCGGCCTCGGCCCCCACCGGCTCCGCCCTGCACGCACTGCCGCTCTACGTACGGGTCGAGCGCTACCGGCGGGACCGCGGCCACCAGCACGCCCTCGACCTGCACTGGGTCGCCGAGGACGCCCTGCGCGACGCCCAGCGCGCCCTGCACCACTGGTTCCTCTTCTGCGCCACCGCCGAGGCCTCTCTCCTCGACCTGAACCATCTCGCCCACGCCCTGTACGGCGCCCAGAACTTCACGGACGCCGCCCGCGTCTTCGAAGCCCTCGGGCCCTACTACACGGTGCTCCCCTGGGCCTACCGCACCGACCGCCCCGACGACCGGGACCTCGCCACCGAGGTCTTCCTGCGCGCCCGCGCCCGCTGTCTCGACCCATGACCGCCAGGGCCGGCCCCGACCCTCGGCGTCCCGCCCGCTCAGGCCCCGCTCACCCCCTACCCCCGGAGGTACCGGCATGTCCCGCACCGTCCCCGACGAGATACGCAAGCCCCCCGCCGGCGCCCACGACGACGCGGCCCGGCTGAGGGAGCTCGGCTACCAGCCCGTCCTCGCCCGCCGGATGGACGGCTTCGGCAACTTCGCCATCAGCTTCTCCGTCATCTCCATCCTCTCCGGCTGCATGACGCTCTACGGCTTCGGCCTCGGCACCGGTGGACCCGCCGTGATGATGTGGGGCTGGGCGGGCGTCGGACTCTTCGTGCTCTGCGTCGGACTCGCGCTCGCCGAGGTCACCAGCGCCTACCCGACCTCCGGCGCGCTCTACTACATGGCCGACCGGCTGGGCGGCCGGCGCTGGGGCTGGTACACCGGCTGGCTCAACCTCCTCGGCCTGCTCGGCGCGATCGCCGGCATCGACTACGGCGCCGCCCTGTTCACCGGCGCCTTCCTCAACCTCCAGTGGGGCATCGTGCCCACGGCCGGTTCCACCTTCCTGATCTTCCTCGCGATCCTGCTGCTGCACGCCGTGCTCAACCTCTTCGGGGTACGGCTGGTCAGCGTGCTGAACTCGGTCAGCGTCTGGTGGCACCTCGGCGGCGTGGCGGTCATCGTCGGCGCCCTGGCGTTCGTCCCCGACCGCCACCAGTCCGTCGAGTTCGTCTTCACCGAGTTCGTCAACGACACCGGCTGGGCCAACCCCTTCTACGTCGCCGCCGTCGGTCTGCTCCTCGCCCAGTACACCTTCTCCGGCTACGACGCCTCCGCCCATCTCTCGGAGGAGACCTCCAACGCCTCGGTCAGCGCCGCCAAGGGCATCGTGCGGGCCATCTGGGTCTCCTGGATCGCCGGATTCGCCCTGCTCGCCGGACTGACCTTCGCGATCCAGGACTACGCCGGCACCCAGAACAGCGCCACGGGCGTTCCGCCGGCCCAGATCCTCCTCGACGCGCTCGGCTCGGGCGGCGCCGCCGCGCTGCTGCTCGTGGTGATCGTGGCCCAGCTCTTCTGCGGCAACGCCGAGGTCGCCGCCGCCAGTCGTATGGTCTTCGCCTTCAGCCGGGACAACGCCCTGCCGGGGTCGACGCTCTGGCGCAAGGTCAGCCACCGTACGCAGACCCCCGTTCCGGCGGTCTGGCTCGCGGTCGGCGTCGCCGCGCTCCTCGCCGTACCGTCGCTGTACTCCGCCACCGCCTACGGCGCCGTCACCGCGATCAACGTCATCGGCATCACCCCGGCCTACGCCATCCCCATCTACCTCCGCCTGCGCGCGGGCGAGCGGTTCACCCCGGGCCCGTGGAACCTGGGCCGCTGGAGCCGCCCGATCGGCTGGGTCGCGGTGATCTGGGTCGCCGTCGTCACCGTGCTCTTCTGCCTGCCGCAGAAGTCACCGGTGACGATCGACTCCATGAACTACGCGGTCATCGCCCTGGCCGTCGTCCTCGCGCTGTCGACCGTGTGGTGGTACGTGGCTCGGCGCTCGTACGGCACGCCGTCGGCGTACGGGACGGCCCGCGAGGAGGCGGAGATCGCGGAGGGGATCGTCTAGGGGATACCGGCTCACGGCTCACGGATACCGGATCCGGACTCACGGATACCGGCTCACGGATCGCGGATATTGGACATCGGATGTTGGATCCAACGCGTTGGATCCAGTCCCCTCCCTCAGCCGCTGAACTCGTACGTCCAGGAGACGCCCTGCGCCGCGCAGTCGATGTCCGTGATCTCCAGCGCGTGCCCGTGCTGGTCGCACACCACCCGGTGGACGGCCAGCCGGGGCGAGCCGCCCCCGGTCCCCGCCTTGGCGGTGGGCGGTACGGCGATCGACTCCCGTCGGGTGAGCCGGAGCCCGGCCTGGTGCATCCAGTGGTAGAGCAGCCGCAGGTCCGGCTGGAGGCTGGAACCCCGGGTCCGCCGGTACTTCGCCAGTTGGGGGATCTCCGCGAGCGCGGCCCGGGAGAACCAGGACACCGACCGCTGCATCGGGGTGCCGCCGGGGGAGAGCACGACGTGCCGATGGACGAGTGTCGGTTCGCCCGGCACGAGACCGAGCCGCCCCACAAGGCCGGCCGGTGGGGCCTCCCACATCAGTGAGGTGCGCACGAGGGCGTCGGCGGCGTCCGCTCCGCCGGGAAAGAGCTGCCGACGTATCGTCAGAGCCGGTTCGTGGGGCTCGTGTTCGCTGCCCGCGGCGAAGGTGCCGCGTCGGTCGGTGACGACGAGCCGTTCCTCGCGCAGCAGATGGAGCGCGCTGCGTACCGTCTGACGGTTGACGTGGTAGCGGTGCGCGAGGGAGCGCTCGGACGGGAGGCGGGTGCCGGGTGCGATGCGCCGCTCGGCGAGGTCGCCACGCAGGGCGGCGGCGACCTTCAGATAGAGCGGGACCGCCGCATCCTGTTCGGGTTCGGGCTCAGTCATGTTCCAACCCCTCTCTTTGCTCAGCGTGACAGTCTGATTCGCGGGGGTGATCAATTCCTATCATTGGTCTAAACCATTAAGGAAGAGGGGGCGACGGGAGTGGCCGAATCCGGGACCGCCCGGGGTGCGCGCGGACCGCTCTGACCTTGTAATGAGTCACAACCCCAAGTGGCTGCGGAAGAAGCGGGTGAGGCCGGATGACGACACCGGCAGCGCGGGCCGAGGTGGGCAAGGCGGCCCGTAAGATCGTGGCGCGGTCCTCACACGGCCGCTGGATACCCTCGTCGCAGCGGCCCGACCCGTTGACCGTCCTGGAGCGGCAGGCCGTCGACCGGGTGCCCGAACTGGTCCCCATCCGGTACGGCAGGATGGTCGTCTCGCCGTTCGCCTTCCTGCGCGGCGCCGCCGCCGTCATGGCCGCGGATCTCGCCGCACAACGCCACACCGGGCTCACCGTGCAGCTCTGCGGCGACGCCCACCTCCTCAACTTCGGCGTCTTCGCGTCACCCGAACGGGCGCTTCTGTTCGACGTCAACGACTTCGACGAGACGCTGCCGGGGCCCTTCGAGTGGGACGTCAAGCGGCTCGCCGCCAGCGTGGCCGTCGCCGCCCTCCAGAACGGCACCACCAAGGCCAAGGCCCACCGGGCAGCCCTGGTCGCCACCGAGGCGTACCGCACCGCCATGCGGCGCCTCTCCGGCCTCGGCGAGCTCGCCGTCTGGTACGAGCGGATCGACGCCGACGACCTGGCGCCGCTGGTCCGCGGCCACCGCCGCGCCAAGGTCGAGAGCCGCCTCGCCCGCGCACGCCGCCGTACCAGCCTCCAGGCGTTCGGCAAGCTGACCACCGTGGACGAGAGCGGTGCCATCCACATCGTCGACGACCCGCCGCTGCTCGAACGCAGCATCGGCCTCGACCGCGTCAGCCTCGGCAAGATCTTCAGCGACTACCGCAGCTCCCTCTCCGAGGAGCGCCGTCTTCTCCTGGACCGGTTCCGGTTCGTCGACGCGGCCCGCAAGGTCGTCGGCGTCGGCAGCGTCGGTACCCGCTGCTTCATCCTCCTGCTGGAGGGGCGTGACGACAGCGACCCGTTGATGCTCCAGATCAAGGAGGCCGGCCGGTCGGTCCTGGAGCCGTACCTGTCGTCGAGCGTGTACGCGCACCAGGGCCAACGGGTCGTCCGCGGGCAGCGCCTCACGCAGGCCGCCGGCGACATCTTCCTCGGCTGGATGACCGGCCCGGAGAAACGGCACTTCTACTGGAGGCAGTTGCGCGACATGAAGGGCTCGGCCGAGGTCGAGACGATGTCGCCGTCGATGCTCCGCGCGTACGCGGGTCTCTGCGGCCGTGCTCTGGCCCGCGCACACGCCCGTTCCGGCGACCGCATCGCCATCGCCGCGTACCTCGGCTCCTCGGACGTCTTCGACCGCGCCGTCGCCGACTTCGCGATGCGGTACGCGAACCAGAACGCCGACGACTACGCGGCCCTGAGCGCGGCGATCGCCGCAGGCGTGATCACGGCGGCGCCGGGCGTGTGACGACCGGCCCCGCGCCGCCGCCGCGCCCGTTCTGCGCCCCGCGCCGCATCGGCGGCTCGGCGGGCGTCCGGGGCACCGGTCCGAAGAGCACCGCCCGGGCCACGGGCGGGGCGAACAGCGAGGTCATCGGGGCCGTCAGGGTCAGGACCGAGCGGAACGCGGCTCCGACGACCGGATCCCCTCCGTACCGCTGCTGGAGGCGCCGCATGTACCAGCCCACCGGCCTGTCCATCGCCCGCGACCCGATCGCGTTGCCCAAGGCTCCCGGCATGTTCTTGTCCGCGCCGGCCGAGATGTCCCAGGCCTGCTTCGAGGAGTCGAGCATCGCCTTCTGGACCGCCCGCGTGGTCGCCGTCGTCCGGGGATCGGCCAGCGCCCCGCGCAGCGCGAGCGCGTTCAGCGCGGCGACGGTCATGCCCTGTCCGTAGATCGGGTTGAAGGCGCACAGCGCATCGCCGGTGGCGAGGAACCCGGCCGGGCGGCGGCCCGGACGGTCGTACCGGCGGCGGACGTTGGCGGTCTGCCGGAAGCCGTGGACGGGGGACTGGGGCGTGGCCTCGGCCAGCCACTCGCTCAGGATGGGGTGCGGGAGCTTCTTGGCGAAGGCCTCGAACCCGTCGTCGTCGGTGGGCGGCCGGTCGTCCCGGAGCCCGGACAGGGTGACCAGATGGAGTCCGTCCCCGATGGGCAGCACGACACCGCCGTAGACCTGCTCGGGGTTGGGGACCACGTTGAGGCCCGCCGCGTCCGTGTCCGGGGCCACGGCGGCGCGGTACATCCGGGTCGCGTAGGCGAGGCCGGTGTCGATCGTCTCCTCGTGCGGAGCCTCCGCCCCGATCGCCGCGAGCCAGTCCGAGGCGTGCGTGCCGCGGCCCGAGGCGTCGACGACCAGATCGGCCTTCAGGGAACGGCTCTCCCGCGCGCTCCCCGCGCCGCGCTCGCGCAGCAGAACACCGCGCACCCGCGACGCGTCACCGATCAGCCCGACGGTCTCGGTGCCCTGCACCGTCTCGATGCGGGGGTCGGCGAGGACCCGGCGGCGCACGAGCCACTCCAACTGGGCCCGGGGCCCGGTGTAGAGGTGGGTGGTCGCCGGAAGGCGGCTGAACCAGCGCCCGTTCTGCCACTGGATCATGTCCTCGGGCATCCCCACCCGGGGAGCGCCGAGCTCGCGCAGCTCACCCGTGAACCCGGGGAGCAGTTCGTCGAGGGCCTGTTGCCCCGCGTCGAGCAGGACGTGCACGTGCCGGGACTGCGGCACGCCCGGCCGGGTGTCCGGGCCCTCTGGGAAGCGGTCGCGCTCGACGACCGTGACCCTCTCGGCGTGTTCACTGAGTACGCGTGCCGCCAGCAGGCCCGCGAGACTTCCCCCGATGACCACCGCGTGACGTGTCCCGCGGTGCCCCAACTCGTCCGTCATCCCCCGCCCTTTCCCCGTAGTCGGTCGGTCTACGACGTCCCAGTATCCACGCTCTCCCTGGGGACATCGCGCGCGCCGAGACGCAGGTGCTCGATGTGGTAGACGGCCTCGTCGAGGAGTTGGGCGACGTGGTTGTCGTAGAGGCTGTACTCGATCCGGCGGCCCTGCCGAACCCCGGTCACCAGGCCGAGGGCACGCAGCAGGCGCAGTTGGTGGGAGACGGCGGACTGCTCCATGTCGACGGCGGAGGCCAGTTCGGTCACTCCGCACGGCCCCTGACGCAGCTTGGTGAGGATCATCAGCCGCGAGGGCGTCGCGAGGGCCTGGAGCGTGGCGGCGATCGTGGCCGCGGACTCCGCGTCCAGGTGGGTTGCCGGGGTCGTCCCGCCGTTCGCTCCGTGTCCCATGCGTTCATCGTAGCCGCGGAGATGAACTCATGAATGAAGACCTCTTCATGTGTTCCGCTATGGTGGTGCCCGCCGGACCCCGACGGCCCCGCCGTCCCCGACCGAAGAGGTGTCCACCCATGGCTTCACCGGTGCTCGACGCCCGGACCGCGGCGTCCGCGGGCAAGGCCCCGCCCGCCTCCCGCCGCACCCGCGTCTCCGACCTGCCGGAGGTCCGCTGGGCCGCCCTGTCGGCCCTGGCCTTCCTGTGCGCCCTGCCGTTGGACCTGGCCGGTGCGCCTGCCTGGACCTGGGGTCCGCTCTACGCGGTCTGCTACGCGGCCGGCGGCTGGGAGCCCGGCTGGGAGGGCCTCAAGGCGCTCCGCGAGAAGTCCCTCGACGTCGACCTGCTCATGGTGGTCGCCGCGATCGGTGCCGCCGCCATCGGCCAGTACCTCGACGGCGGCCTGCTCATCGTCATCTTCGCCGTCTCCGGCGCCCTGGAGGCGCTCGCCACCCGCCGTACCGCCGACTCGGTACGCGGACTGCTCGACCTCGCACCCGCGCGAACGGTACGCCTCACGAGTGCCGGCGCCGAGGAGCCGGTGGACGTCGCCGACCTGCGGATCGGTGACACCGTCCTCGTACGGCCGGGGGAGCGGCTGCCCGCCGACGGCACCGTGCTCGACGGCGCGAGCGACGTCGACCAGGCCACCATCACCGGGGAGTCGCTGCCCGCGCCCAAGACGCCCGGCGCCGAGGTCTACGCCGGAACCCTCAACGGCACGGGCGCCCTGCGCGTACGGGTGGACAAGGACGCGGGCGACTCCGTCATCGCCCGGATCGTCGCGCTCGTCGAGGAGGCCAGTGCCACCAAGGCGCCCACCCAGCTCTTCATCGAGAAGATCGAACAGCGCTACTCCGTCGGCGTCGTCGTCGCCACCCTCGCGCTCTTCGTGATCCCCCTCGCGCTCGGTGGCGACTTCACCCGTACGCTGCTCCGCGCCATGACCTTCATGATCGTGGCCTCGCCCTGCGCGGTGGTGCTCGCCACCATGCCGCCGCTGCTCTCCGCGATCGCCACCGCCGGCCGCCACGGCGTACTCGTCAAGTCCGCGGTGGTCATGGAACGGCTGGGCACCGTCGACCGGGTCGCGCTCGACAAGACCGGCACCCTGACCGAGGGCGCGCCGCGCGTCACGGGTGTCGAGGGCGGCCTGGAGGCGCTCGCCCTCGCCGCCGCGGCCGAGCTCCCCAGCGAACACCCGCTGGGACGCGCCGTGGTGGCCGAGGCACGCGCGCGTGGACTGCGCGTCCCCGAGGCGAGCGACTTCACCTCGGTGCCGGGCGACGGCGTCCGGGCCACGGTCGAGGGCCGGGAGGTGCGGGTGCGCCGGGCCGAGGGCGCGCACAGCGACACCGCCGTCGAGGTGGTCGTGGACGGCGCCCGTGCCGCCGTCCTCACGCTCGCCGACCGGCTCCGTGACGGCGCTCCCGAGGCCGTCTCCGCCCTCACCCGCCTCACCGGTACCCCGGTCACCCTGCTGACCGGCGACAACGCGGGCGCGGCCGCCCGGGTCGCGGAGCGGACCGGCATCACCGACGTACGGGCCGGGCTCCTGCCCGAGGACAAGGTCGCGGCGGTACGGGAGTGGGAGCGGGCCGGCTGCCGGGTCCTGGTGGTCGGCGACGGCGTCAACGACGCCCCCGCCCTCGCCGCCGCCCACACCGGCATCGCCATGGGCCGGGCCGGCTCCGACCTGGCCCTGGAGACCGCCGACGCCGTCGTCGTACGCGACGAACTGGCCACCGTCCCCGCGGTCGTGGCCCTCTCACGCCGCGCGCGCAGGCTCGTGGTGCAGAACCTGGTGATCGCCGGCACCTGCATCGGGGCCCTGGTGATCTGGGACCTCGCCGGCCACCTCCCGCTGCCCCTCGGCGTGGCCGGCCACGAGGGATCCACGGTCCTGGTGGGGCTCAACGGCCTCCGCCTGCTCCGCGACGCGGCCTGGCGGAAGGCGGCAGCCGGGGAGTGAGGGTGGCGGCCAGGAAGGACATGGGGCGGCGGCCAGGACGTAGGGTGGCGGTCGGCACGTGAGGGCGCCGGCGGATGCGAGAACGGCCGGGCGCGTCCCTCGCGCTCAGCCCTCCAGCTCGGCGAGCGCGTGGGTCAGCCACTCCACCCAGAAGCGCTCCAGGTCGATCCCGCCCCGCAGGACGAGGTGGCGCAGCCGGTCCGGTTCGCTCTCCCGGCGGCTGGGCGGGAAGTCCCGTACCTCGATCGCCAGGTACTCGTCCAACTGCCGCCGGTGCAGATCGAGATGGCGCCGCAGCTCCTCCCGCATGCCCGGCGCGCCGACGACCGCCGCCGCCCGCATCCGCAGCAGGAGGGCGGAGCGCATCGGTTTGGGATCCTCGCTGCGGGCGACCCACTCGGCCAACTCGGCGCGCCCCTCGGGCAGTACCTCGTACTCCTTCTTCTGTCCCCGCGCCGGCACCGGAGCGGGCAGGGCACGGATGTGCCCCGCCTGCTCCAGCTTGCCCAGCTCGCGATAGATCTGCTGGTGCGTGGCCGACCAGAAGTAGCCGATCGACCGGTCGAAGCGGCGCGTCAGCTCGAGGCCGGAGGACGGCTTCTCGAGCAGCGCCGTGAGGATCGCGTGCGGGAGGGACATGCACGCATCCTAGGTTCGGGGCACCGGGACGATCACAGGGTGGCCGCCAGCCGTGTGCCCTGGTCGATGGCGCGCTTGGCGTCCAGCTCCGCGGCCACGTCGGCGCCGCCGATGAGGTGCGCCGTGCGGCCCGCCGCGATCAGCTCCTCGTACAGACCGCGGCGCGGCTCCTGGCCGGTGCAGAGGACGACGGTGTCGACGGGGACCGTCTGCGGCTCGCCGTCGACGGTGATGTGCAGGCCGTCGTCGTCGATCCGCTCGTACGTCGCGCCCGCGACCATGGTGACCCCGCGGTGCTTCATCTCGGCGCGGTGGATCCAGCCGGTGGTCTTGCCGAGGCCCGCGCCGACCTTGGTGGTCTTGCGCTGGAGGAGATGCACCTGGCGCGGCGGCCGCGGCCGCTCGGGCGCGCGCAGACCGCCGCGCGTCTCGTACGAGGTGTCCACGCCCCACTGCTTGAAGTACGTCTCGGGGTCCTGGCTCGCGCCCTCGCCGCCGTCGGTGAGGAACTCCGCGACGTCGAAGCCGATGCCGCCCGCGCCGACGATCGCGACGCGCTCGCCGACCGGAGCGCCGTCGCGCAGGACGTCCAGGTAGCTGACGACGCTCGGGTGGTCGACGCCCTCGATCTCCGGGGTGCGCGGGGTGACTCCGGTGGCGACGACGACCTCGTCGAAACCGTCCAGGTCACCGGCCGTGACCGGGGTGTTGAGCCGGACCTCGACACCGCGCTCGGCGAGCTGGGTGCGGAAGTACCGCAGCGTCTCGTCGAACTCCTCCTTGCCCGGAACCCGCTTGGCGATGTTCAGCTGGCCGCCGATCTCGCCCGCCGCGTCGAACAGGGTGACGGAGTGGCCGCGTTCGGCTGCCGAGACGGAGAACGCGAGTCCGGCCGGGCCCGCGCCGACGACGGCGAGCCGCTTGGCGAGCCGGGTGGGGGAGAGGACGAGTTCGGTCTCGTGGCAGGCGCGCGGGTTCACCAGGCAGGAGGTGATCTTCAGGCTGAAGGTGTGGTCCAGGCACGCCTGGTTGCAGCCGATGCAGGTGTTGATCGTGTCGGCGCGGTCCGCGGCGGCCTTGGCCACGAACTCCGGGTCGGCGAGGAAGGGGCGGGCCATGGAGACGATGTCGGCGCGGCCCTCGGCGAGGATCTGCTCGGCGACCTCGGGGGTGTTGATGCGGTTGCTGGTGACGAGGGGGATGCTCACCGAGCCCATCAGCTTCTTGGTGACCCAGGTGTACGCGCCGCGCGGGACGGAGGTCGCGATGGTGGGGATGCGGGCCTCGTGCCAGCCGATGCCGGTGTTGATGATCGTCGCGCCGGCGGCCTCGATCTCCTTCGCGAGGGAGACGACCTCCTCCAGCGTCGAACCGCCCGGGACCAGGTCCAGCATCGAGAGGCGGTAGATGACGATGAAGTCCTCGCCGACCCGCTCGCGGATCCGGCGGACGATCTCCAGCGGGAAGCGGACCCGGTTCTCGTAGCTGCCGCCCCAGCGGTCGGTGCGGTGGTTGGTGGCCGCCGCGATGAACTCGTTGATGAGGTAGCCCTCGGAGCCCATGACCTCGACGCCGTCGTACCCGGCGGCCTTGGCCAGCTCGGCGCAGCGGGCGTAGTCCTCGACGGTCTGCTCGACCTCGGCGTCGGTCAGCTCGTTCGGTACGAAGGGGCTGATCGGCGCCTGGATCGCGCTGGGTGCGACGAGCGCGGGGTGGTAGGCGTACCGGCCGAAGTGGAGGATCTGCATCGCGATGCGCCCGCCCTCGCCGTGCACGGCGTCGGTGATGAGCTTGTGCTCGGCCACCTCGTCCTCGGTGCTGAGCTTGGCGCCGCCGTCCCAGGGGCGACCGGCCTCGTTGGGCGCGATACCGCCGGTCACGATGAGTCCGACCCCGCCGCGGGCGCGCTCGGCGTAGAAGGCGGCCATGCGCTCGAAGCCGTTCTCGGTCTCTTCGAGGCCGACGTGCATGGAACCCATGAGCACCCGGTTGGGCAGGGTGGTGAACCCGAGGTCGAGCGGGCTCAGCAGGTGCGGGTAGGGGGTCGAGCTCATGGGGCGCCTCCTCGCGCAGTGTCGTCATGACTGTTGTAGACGAGCCGAGGACCCTTGTGCAACAAGTTGCATAAGGGTGGGGGAGTGATCTGCGCGACGTTGCGACGCGCCACGGCCCCCGGCGGGGGTCCGCCGGGGGCCGTGGTGGGCGCGGGAATCACCGCGGCCGCATCAGGGTGTCGTGACCCAGCTGTCCAGGTCCTCCGCGGTGCGCGGGCCCTCCGCGTCCGGGGCGAGCAGGCCGTGCGTGCGCAGCAGCCGCGTCACGGCCATGCCCCAGGGGCGGCGCAGCCGCGCCGCCGCGAGCAGCGCGTCGTCGGCGAGCAGCTCCTCGATGGGGCCCGTCCGCAGCCCCGCCGGGGACAGGACGGCGGCCTCGTCCGCCCAGCGCAGCGCCAGGTCGACGTCGTGGGTCGCCATGACGACCGTCGTGCCCGACTCCCGCAGCCGGCCGAGCACCTCCAGGAGCCGCTCCTGTCCGTGCGGGTCGAGCCCGGCCGTGGGCTCGTCCATGATGAGGACCCGGGGACGCATCGCCACGGCACCCGCGATCGCGGCCCGCTTCCGCTGTCCGTACGAGAGCAGATGCGTCGGCCGGTCCTCCAGCGCGACGATGTCCAGCGCCTCCAGCGCCTCGCGGACCCGGAGCCGTACCTCCTCCTCCGGCAGCCCCAGATTCATGGGGCCGAACGACACGTCCTGCCCCACCGACGCGGCGAAGAGCTGGTCGTCCGGGTCCTGGACGACCAGCTGCACCGTCGTACGCAGCCGGGTCAGCCCCTTCCGGTCGTACGACACGTCCTCGCCGTCCAGCCGGAGCGCGCCGCTCCCGCAGCGCAGGCCCCCGCTCAGCAGCCGCAGCATCGTCGTCTTGCCGCCGCCGTTGCGGCCGAGGAGCGCCATCGCACGGCCCTCCGGCACGGCGAAGTCGATGCCGTCCAGGACGACGGGCCCGTCCTCGTACGCGAACGTGGCCTTCACCAGTTCCACGACAGGTGGCGCAGGACTCACGGCAGGGACCTTTCCAGTACGAGAGTGAGGGCGACGAGACCGGCGAGCAGGCCGACCGTCGACGCGAGGAAGCGGCCCGAGACCGCGGCCTCCGGCACCAGGACCCGCAGCGTCCCGTCGTAACCCCGACCGGCCAGGCCCGTCTGCAGCCGCTGCGCCCGGTCGAAGGCGCGGACGAACGCCGTGGCGCCCAGCCCGGCCAGTGAACGCCAGGTCGCCGCGCGCGTGGTCAGCCCCAGCCGGGCCGCCTGCGCCTGTCGGATCTTGGATATCGCGTCCAGAAGAAGAAAACTGATCCGGTACATCACCAGGGCGACGTCCACCACGGGCGCCGGAACCCCGGCCCGCACCAGCCGGGGCAGTACATCGGAGACGGGTGTCGTGAAGGCGAACAGCAGCACGCCCAGCGACGCCGACGAGGTCCGCAGCAACAACTCGCCCGCGTGGACGGGACCGTCGTGCGCGAACGCCACCAGGCCTCGGTCCCCGCCCACCTCGAAGAGCAGCGGGATCGCCCCCGTCACACAGAAGCCCAACGGGATGCGGAAGGCGCGCCACAGCTGACGCCCCGGCACCCCCGCCGGCCCGAGGAGGACGGCCAGGGTGGCCGCCGCGACCAGGACGGCACCGGGCCACGGCGGCAGGCACACCGCGCAGAGCGTCAAGCCGAAGCCGAGCACGGCTTTCTCGCACGGGTGACGGCGGCGCCAGCGACTGCTGTGCGCCGCCGCGTCGATCGGCAGCACCGGCGCCTACTCGCCGACGGACGCCGACCGCAGCGCCTTCGCATCGGCGCGGGCCTCGCCCTGCTTGCGGCCCTTGTGCAGACCGAAGTAGTAGGCGAGTACTCCGGCGCCGATGGCGGCCTGCAGGGCGAAGAGCGCCGACTCGATCTCACCGGAAGCGGGCTCGTACAGCGGGGAGAACCACGGCTCGTAGTCGGGGTCGATCTCCGTGATCGCCGTCTCGGCCTCGGCGTCGGCGCCGGTGAACGGCTCCTCCTTGTGGTCGCCGAGCCCCAGGACGAGCGGGAGCACGGCGAGCGCCGCGACGACGAGCAGCAGCAGCGTGTTGATCTTCGCGTTCCGGCTCATCAGGCGCTCGCCTCCGCGTTCTCGTTCTTCTTCCGGGACGGGAGCAGGACTCCGAGGCGCGTCAGGTCCGCCTTGCTGGACTGCGTGAGCAGCCGCATGACGAGGACCGTCAGCAGACCCTCACTGACGGCGAGCGGAAGCTGCGTGACGGCGAAGATCCCGCCGAACTTGGCCAGCGCGCCCAGCACACCACTGCCCGGGTCCGGGAAGGCCAGCGCGAGCTGGACACTGGTCACGCAGTACGTCGACAGGTCGGCGACGAACGCCCCGAAGAACACGCTCACCATGAGCGGAACGTCGAAGCGGCGCAGCAGCCAGTACGTACCGAAACCGGCCCACGGCCCGACGATCGCCATCGAGAAGACGTTGGCGCCGAGCGTGGTGAGCCCGCCGTGGGCGAGCAGCAGCGCCTGGAACAGCAGCGTGATCGTGCCCAGGACCGCCATCACGGGCGGGCGGAACAGGATGGCGCCCAGTCCCGTACCGGTCGGGTGCGAGCAACTGCCCGTCACCGACGGAATCTTCAGGGCGGACAGAACGAACGTGAACGCACCGGAGGCACCGAGCAGCAGGGTGGACTCGGGGTTGGCCTTGACCTCACGGGTCAGGGCGCGGACACCGTGGACGACAAAGGGTGCGGACGCGACGCCCCAGGCGGCCGCGTGCACAGGGGGCAGATACCCCTCGGCTATATGCATGGTTGGGAGACCCTCTCCAGCACCTCGTGGATGGACAACGCACCCTGGCCGGTCTCCTGGCTGACGGGTCATGCCGCCGCGGCTCCGCCTTCCCACACCGCCGCGGTCTCCCGCGGCGGTCCAGTGGCTTCCCCGGAGGGATGGAGCCGGACTTCCCGATCACAGTGGCGAGGGCCGCACCGGTACTGCACCGGTTTCCCGTACACCAAGGCGCTGTGACATTAGTGGGTTGACCAGGTACATCACAACACGGGTGCTGCCGGGGACGGTGTGTGACGGATCTCCCGCGCGCCCCACGCACCCCTGTCGGCCCCCTGCGCGCGCCTCCCGCGCCCCGCCTCACACCTTGCGGTACGTGTACGCCTCCGAGGCCGCCGCCACCACCGCGTCCAGGTCCCCTCCGGCGCTCGCCGTGACGAGGGCGGCGACGGCGCCCTCGACGAACGGGGCGTCAACGAGGCGCGAGCCTTCCGGCAGCTCGTCCTCCTCGGCGAGGAGCGCCTTGACGGTCAGGACGGCGCTGCCGAGGTCGACGAGGAGGGCCACTCCGGCGCCCCCGTCCACCGACTTCGCCGCCTCGACGATCCGCTCGGAGCTCGTGCCGAGACCCCCGTCGGGGGTGCCCCCGGCCGCGGCGACGGGAGCGGTCGGCCCGCCGCCCGCGAGGCCCCGGGCCAGCGCGGCGACACCGTCGGCCACGGCCGCGCTGTGCGAGACCAGCACGATGCCCACCGTGCCCACGATGCCCACCTGACCGGTCACGCGGCAGCCACCTCCGCGAGGGCGGCGATCAGCAGGGCCGACGAGGTGGCCCCGGGATCCTGATGCCCGATGGAACGTTCGCCCAGATAGCTCGCCCTGCCCTTGCGCGCCTGGAGGGGTACGGTCGCGAGGGCGCCGCGCTCGGCCGCGTCCCGGGCGGCGGCGAAGGAGTCGCCGAGCGCCTCGGCCGCCGGAACGAGCGCGTCCAGCATGGTCTTGTCCCCGACCTGGGCACCGCCGAGCTGCCCGACGGCGGCGACCCCGGCGGCCAGGGCCACGGCCAGGTCCTCCCGCGTCACCGAAGGGGCATCCCCGAGCGCCTTGCCGGTCCGCCGCAGCAGCGTCCCGTACAGCGGTCCGGACGCGCCCCCGACCGTGGAGATCAACTGCCGCCCCGCGGCGACGAGTACGGCCCCCGGCGTCTCCGGCGGCTCCTTCTCCAGCACGTCCGCCACCGCGGCGAACCCGCGCTTCAGGTTGGCCCCGTGGTCCGCGTCGCCGATCGCCGAGTCGAGCTCGGTGAGACGCTCGGCCTCACGGTCGACGGCGGCCGCGGCCGTGGTCAGCCAACGATGGACGAACACGGCGTCGCACGCGCTCACTTCGGGCATGCCCTCTCACCGGCCCCAGCGCAGCGCGGGCGTCTGCACGGGCGCGTCCCAGAGCCGCAGCAGCTCCTCGTCGGCCTCGCAGAGCGTCACCGAACAGCCGGCCATGTCGAGCGAGGTCACATAGTTGCCGACCAGCGTACGGGCGACCGGCACCCCGCGCTCGGTCAGCACGCGCTGCACCTCGGCGTTGAACCCGTACAGTTCGAGCAGCGGCGTCGCGCCCATCCCGTTCACGAGGGCGAGGACCGGTCCGGACGGCCGCAGGTCCTCCAGTACGGCCTCGACGGCGACGTCCGCGATCTCCCCCGAGGTCATCATGGGCCGCCGCTCGCGCCCCGGCTCCCCGTGGATACCGATGCCCAACTCCAGCTCCCCCTCCGGGAGTTCGAAGGTGGGGCTGCCCTTCGCCGGCGTGGTGCAGGCGCTCAGCGCCACACCGAAACTCCGCGACCGCTCGTTCACCCGGCGCGCGAGGGCCTCCACCCGCTCCAGCGGCGCGCCCCCCTCGGCGGCCGCCCCGGCGATCTTCTCCACGAAGAGCGTCGCCCCGGTCCCGCGCCGACCGGCGGTGTACAGACTGTCCGTCACCGCCACGTCGTCGTCGACGAGCACCTTGGCGATCTGGATGCCCTCGTCCTCCGCGAGCTCGGCGGCCATCTCGAAGTTGAGCACGTCACCGGTGTAGTTCTTGACGACGAACAGCACCCCCGCCCCGCTGTCGACCGCGGCGGCGGCCCGCACCATCTGGTCGGGCACGGGCGACGTGAACACCTCCCCGGGGCACGCGGCCGCCAGCATCCCGGGCCCGACGAACCCCCCGTGCAAAGGCTCGTGCCCGGACCCGCCCCCGGAGACCAGCCCCACCTTCCCGGCGACGGGCGCGTCGCGCCGCAGGACGACACGGTTCTCGACATCGACGGTGAGCTCGGGGTGCGCGGCGGCCATCCCGCGCAGCGCATCGGCGACGACGGTCTCCGGGACGTTGATCAGCATCCTCATGGGTACCTCCTGGGGAGATGGCAGGCGAGCCATTCGGTTCTGCGTGGTACTGAATGCTGACATTCCTGGTGGCGACCCAGGTCCGGATCGCGTGAACGAGTTCTGCGGATGCCCGGCATGGCGCAATTGTCGCCGCGAGTTCGCGGGAGCGCACCGGTGCGCTGCGCCATCGCCCGGGAGCGTGAGCGCCGGTACCGCTCGCGGGTGACATCGCCTCCCCCGAGGTCCGGCCCCAGGCGCCGATGCGGAGCGGCTCCCCGGTCCGCAGCCCGGCGAGATGCCGCCGCGGTTCGCCGGCCGCGGCGGCCGGTGTCTTCGGACCCGACCAGAACGCCCGGGTCACGTGCTGATTCAGGCCATCAGGACCGAGTCGTCCTCGGGACGCGCGCCGGGAAGGCGGTGCCGGGCCGCGATCAGCGCCGCGTCCGCGTCACGCGTGCCGGTGGAGACACACAGTGTGTACGCGACGTCGTCAAGGCGGCGCCGTACCTCGGCGGTGCCGTTCTCCGCGTGCAGCACCTTCAACGTCTCGTACTGCTCGATCAGGTTGCTCAACACCGCGGGATGGGCCATCAGCACAGTGCAACTCCCTTCGCCGTCCGGGCGTCGTCCGCCCGCTGGGATCGGCGCGTACCCCTTGTCCCGGGTTGTATGCAGGTCACGCGCGGCGCTCGCAAGCCCCGGCTCGTGGCGTCGCCGGTGCGACACTGGAGGAGTGACGGAACTCGGACGGCAGGCGGAACAGCGCTTGGAGCGCGCGATCCTGGAGCTGCTGGAGAGGCGTGGTCCGACATCGTCGATCTGCCCCTCCGACGCCGCGCGAGCCGTGTACACGGGGGACGACGACGGATGGCGCGCGCTCATGGAGCCGACCCGCCGCGTGGCCCGGCGGCTGGCCGCGGCCGGCGAAGTGGACATCACCCAGGGCGGACGTCCCGTCGATCCGGCTGACCTCCGAGGTCCTGTCCGCATCAGCCGCGCAGGCTGACACAGGCTCTCCATTCGACCGAACGCCCCGCCGTATGCCGGCGACGCGTCCCTCTTCGGACACTCGACGTCCTCGTCACCGTGGGGCGGGATCATGCCGATTTTTCGCCACCTGACCGGCTCAGCAGGACCTAGAGTGTGCGCGTGACCGAGGAGAACCCCGAACTCATCGCGGGCCGGTACCAGCTGGTCGAGCGCATCGGCCAGGGCGGTATGGGCCGGGTCTGGCGTGGCCTGGACCGGCAACTCTTCGGGCGCGAGGTCGCCATCAAGGAGATCCTCTTCCCGCCGGGCCTGGAGGAGGGGGATCGCGCCGCGCTGCTCAGGCGGTTCACCGGCGAGGCACGCGCGGCGGTCACCCTCAGCCACCCCGGTGTCATCACCGTTCACGACGTGGTGGAGCACCACGGCGCCCCCGTCATCGTCATGGAGCTGATCCGCGGGCAGTCCCTGGCCGCTGCCATCAGCGACCGGGGCCGGCTCTCCGTACGGCGGGTGGCCGAGATCGGCGCCGCCATGCTCGACGCGCTGGCCGAGGCGCACCGAGCGAGGATCGTCCACCGGGACATCAAGCCGGACAACGTGCTGCTGACCAGGGACCGGGTCGTACTGACCGACTTCGGCATCGCTCACCTCGCGGACGCCACGACCAGGCTGAGCCACAGCGGGACCGTCATCGGCACGCCGCAGTACATGCCCCCGGAGCAGCTGGAGGGCAAGCGACCGACACCGGCCAACGACCTGTGGGCGCTCGGCGCCACCCTCTACCACGCCGTCGAGGGACGCCCACCGTTCGAGGCGGACGGGCTCCACGCCCTCGCCGTTGCCGTGTTCACCCGCCCGCACCGGCCACCTGTCCATGCCGGCCCGCTGGCCCCCCTGCTGGACGCGCTGCTCACCAAGGACCCGGCGCAACGCGTGGACGCCGCGGAAGCCGCCGAGATGCTCGCGTCGGCGCTGCGTTCCTCACCGCCCGTGCCCGACGGGTCCGCCGGGCACGGGCCGACGGACGGCAACCCCGGTCACGCACCCGTCCCCACGCCCGATCCGCGGGCGACCCCCGCACCGGCGCCGGACGGGGCGGCGGAGCACGCTTCCGCTCCGACGATGCCGCAGCAGGCACCATCACCCACGCCACCACCCACCCCCACCGTCCTGGACCGCGGGTCCGTCGCCGGGACGCCGCCCCACCCCGCGCCCGAACGGCCGACCGCCCCGCCGCGGCCCGTACCCCCGGCCGAAGACACGGTCCCGCTCGGCGCGGCGGCCACGCCGGAGCCGGGCGAGCGGGCGCCCGCCCGGCGGCGTGGCCTCACCCGGCGCTCCGCGGTCCTGGGTACGGCACTGGCCGTGCTCACCACGGGCTCCGTCCTCACCTGGGCCCTCACCCGTGACGACGACGGACGCCGTGGCGGGGGAGTCGGCAACGGCTCGGGGGCCTCCTCCGTCACGGTGGTGATCGGCGTGGACGCGCCACTGAGCGGCGGGCTGTCCTCGATGGGCGCCGGTATCAAGAACTCCGCCGACCTGGCAGCCAGGACCGCCAACGAGTCCCGGCACGTCCCCGGCGTGACATTCGAGATCAAGGCCCTGGACGACGAGGCCGACCCCGCCAAGGGCGCGCCCAACGCCGCCCAGTTCGTGTCCGACGACAAGGTGCTGGGGGTCGTCGGTCCCCTCAACTCCGCTGTCGCCCGGACCCTGGTGCCCACACTCGCGCGGGCGGGCATGGTCAACGTGTCACCGAGCAACACCGACCCCGCCCTGACCCTGGGTCCCGACTGGGCCGCGGGCACGACGTCCCGTCCTCACTCCACCTACTTCCGTACCATCGCCACGGACGTCGTCCAGGGGCCGTTCGCCGCCCGGTACCTGCATGAGGCGAAGAAGACCAAGCTCTACGTGATCGACGACGCGAGCGCCCACGGCACTGCTCTCACCTCCGGTCTCACGGCCGAGTTCACCAAGCTCGGTGGGGCCGTCGTCGGCACCGAGCAGGTCGATCCCGCGGAACGCGCCTTCGCGGGGCTCGCCGTCAGGGTGCGGTCATCGGGCGCCGACGCCGTCTACTTCGGCGGCTACTACGACACCGCGGCGCCGCTCTCCCGACAGCTCAAGCAGGCGGGGGTGAACGCCCCGCTGATGGGCGGCGACGGCATCTTCGACCAGCAGTACCTCACGGCGAACCCGCAGGCCGAGGGCGACCTCGCGACCAACTTCGGCCTGCCCGCCGAGGAATCGGAGGCAGGGCGGGACTTCCTCGCCCGGTACCGGAAAGCGGGCTACTCGCAGCCGGCCGGCTGGTACGGCCCCTACGCCTACGACGCGACGTGGACCGTCATCGAGGCGGTGAAGGCGGTCGTGACGGCGAACGGCGGTACCGTCCCCGACAACGCCAGGGCGAAACTGGCGCAGGCAGTCGCCGGGTCGGCCTTCGACGGTGTCACCGGCCGTGTCGCCTTCGACAAGGACGGCGACACGGTCAACCGTCGGCTGACGGTGTACACGGTGGACGACGGCAGCTGGAGGACCGTGACGAGCGGCACGGCCACTCCCTGACACCCGCCGGAGGTGTGCTGTGGATCCCGTGTTCCGATGGCTCCTCAGGGCCGGAGCCCGGCGCGCCTGAGTGCCACCACGCTGAG
This sequence comes from Streptomyces sp. NPDC022552, assembly GCF_055561875.1. Lineage (NCBI taxonomy): Bacteria > Bacillati > Actinomycetota > Actinomycetes > Kitasatosporales > Streptomycetaceae > Streptomyces > Streptomyces sp. NPDC022552. The sequence continues at coordinate 24,624 of NZ_JBVHGJ010000004.1, read as the reverse complement.
GTCGGCGATGGCTTGCTCGTCTCCCCGGCGCCAGGCGTCGGCCCATCCGCCGAGCGGGGCCGGCAGCTTGGCGAGTGCGCCCGGCGGGCCGGTGAGGGCGCGCAGGGCGAGCAGGTCGGCTCCCCCGGGAGCCTCCACGAGCCGGCGCAGGGTGGCGCTGCGCCGGACCCAGAGCAGGCGTGGCGGGAGCCACAGCAGCAGGACGAAGAGCACCGGAACGACGATGAGGACCGCCGTGGTCGCGTCGGCGACCTGACTGACGGTCTCCTGGAGCGACACTCCCGCGTCGGCGAACCCGGAGCCGGCGTCGGCGGCGGACTGGAGCGGCTTCTTGAGGATGCCGCCGACGAGCGGCACGTTCGACGCGGCCTCTCCCGCGTTCCCCAGCTCCTCGGCGAGGCTGTCGCCGGCGCTCTCGACCTTGCGCCCCGGCTCGGCCAGCAACATGATCGTCTCGCGGACGACGAGGGCTGCCCACACCACGGCGGCGATCAGGGCCACGGCCATCAGGTCCACGAGCACCTGGAGGTTCCGGCGTGCGGGTGTCTGAGCGTAGATGCGCAACGGAGGGCTCCCGTTCGAGTCATGACGCCGAGAAGGCCCGGCAGCCCGGCCGCTGCTCGGCCGATGGGCCGTCGCATTCAACTCTTCCACCGCGTGCCGCACGGAAAAACGTTCATGGGCGAGCCCCGATGTCTGGCGACCTTTCCTTCGATGTTCGGACGAGTGGGGGAGCGTCATCGACTGTCGGCTGGGTAGTCGCGGCGGGGAGCGGCAGAGCGGCAGAAGCCGAAGGCCCGCGCTTCGGCGCGGGCGACGGCCCGCCCCGGGCCGTCGCCGTCAGGGCCCTACTCGTCCGATCGAGCCAGGAGGTACACGTGAAGGCATCCAAGATCGCCTACAAGCCGTTCGGCATGGCGCTCGGCGCGACCAGCGGCATGGTCGCCGGAGCGGCCTTCAAGCAGGCCTGGAAGGTGATCGGCCACGACCGCCATGCACCCGACGCCACCGACGAGGGCCGCAGCTGGCGAGAGGTCCTAGTTGCCTCGGCTCTGCAAGGTGCGATCTTCGCTGTGGTCAAGGCCACCGTGGAGCGAGCGGGCGCTGTCGCCACCCGCCGCCTCACCGGCACTCGGCCGGGCTGACCGGGCGCCGTTCCGGCGTGGGCGCTGGAAAGGTGCGCGCCGGGCGCGAACGCCGCCCGCGCCGCACTGCGCCGGCACGCACCCGCTCGCCGGGGCCCGGCGAGCGGGTGATCGGAAAAGCCCCCGCCCATGGGCGGGGGCTGGCGTGTGGGAGCGAACCCGGGACGCGGAGGTCCGTGAGCGCTACGCGCGCCCAAGAGCGGCCGCCACGCCGTCCAGGACGGTCAGCCCGGGCGGGGGCGGCCGGTGCGCGGCTCGTCGGGGTCCACGCCGGTGAACGCGGAGTCGTCCTTGGTGCCGCTGGGGCGCTTGGAGCGTCCCCGCGGACCGGTGTCGTGCATGCCCTTCTCGGGCGTGTCGGCCTGCTTCTCGCCGCGCCTGCCGTCGTGGCGGACGGTGTCGCCGGGGACTTCCTGCGTCTCCTCCTTGGAGACCTTGCGTCCCTTGCCGGGCGGAGGAGCGTGTTCATCGGGGTGGAAGGAACGTTCGGCGCTGGGGTTGTCCTGCTGCCGCGTCTCGTCCACGTCCGGCGACCATCCGTGGTGCCCGGACCCGCCGCGGCGGGTCGGTCCGTCGCCCTGCGACGACTTCGAGGACTTCGGTTTCCCGGCCATGAGCCGACCTGCCTGTCCGTTGCGGAGATACGCCTCTCTGTACTCACGGTACCTCCGGATCGCCTGCGCGTCCGCCGCTGCGATGCCGTCGACGTGCCGGGCAGTGCGTGGCGAGGACCCGGCCGGACCGTCCCAGCCACGGCACTCGGACCGGCGATGGGCGGTTGCATGCCGGCGGAACGGGGAGACGCGGGAAAGCGATCAAGCGAGGCAGATCGGCGATACTGGCAGCGAGGAGCGCCTCGACGTGCCGAGAAGGCGGGAGGCCGGGCGTGGGCGAGGAACGAGATCTGCTGGCAGGGCTGAGTGTGGACGGCCGGAGGCCGGAGCAGCCCGTGCTGCTGGACGGTGAGGGCAGGCCGATCCGGACGTGGCAGGAGAACTATCCGTACAGCCGCAAGGTGCCCAGGGCGGAGTACGAACGCACCAAGCGCATTCTGCAGATCGAGTTGCTGAAACTGCAGCGCTGGGTCAAGGACACGGGCGCACGCCTGATCGTGATCTGCGAAGGCCGTGACGCCGCGGGCAAGGGCGGGACCATCCAGCGCTTCACCGAGCGCCTCAACCCGCGCGGCGCCCGCGTCGTGGCGCTCGACAAGCCGACCGCCCGTGAATCCGGTCAGTGGTACTTCCAGCGCTACGTCGCCCACCTTCCCGGGCCGGGGGAGATCGTCTTCTTCGACCGGTCCTGGTACAACCGGGCCGGCGTGGAGAAGGTCATGGGGTTCTGCACGGCCGAGCAGTACGACGTCTTCCTCGCCCAGTGCCCGGCGTTCGAGCGGATGCTGGTCCAGGACGGCATCTGTCTGGTCAAGTTCTGGTTCTCGGTCTCCCGGGCGGAGCAGCGGACCAGGTTCGCGATCCGCCAGGTCGACCCGGTCCGCCAGTGGAAACTCTCGCCGACCGACGTCGCCTCACTCGATCTCTGGGACGCCTACACGCAGGCCAAGGTCGCCATGTTCCGCACGACCGACACGGCCGAGGCGCCCTGGACCGTGGTCAAGGCCAACGACAAGCGGCGCGCCCGGCTCGAGGCCATCCGGTACCTGCTCACCCGCGTCGACTACGACCGCAAGGACTCCGAAGCGGTCGGCACCCCCGACCCGCTGATCATCGGTTCCGCGGACACCCTTCTCGAGTCGGGGGAGGAGGACACCGCCTTGTCTCCCACCCCGCTGGCCGACCGCCTGATGGGCCCCGGGCAACACCCGCCCACCCGCGCGGCAGGCGGGTAGCCGTCCGGGAGTGCCAGATCGCGTGAGGCTCGCTGTGCGCGGATCATGGAGGCGTCGGTGCTTGCCGTTCCAGGGCAGACCTACCGCCGCGCCGCTCAGCTGAGCGATAAGCGTGACAGATGAGCGGCATGTGCTTAGATCGGCCCCGCCGGGGCAGTCGCATTCCAGACCTACCCGGCCTCTCAGGTCGGGGCGGTCGGCAGGCCCGAAGATCGTCGATCTCGCACAGGAGTCGCAGTGGTCGTCCGGATGGGTGTCGAAGAAGAGTTCCATGTGATCGATGTCGAGAGCGGCGCGCTGACACCTCGGGCCGACGCCGTACTCGGGCGGCTTTCCCGGCACAGGGACGACTTCACACAGGAGCTGGCCCAGTCGGTCGTCGAGTCGAACAGTGGCGTGCACGCGTCCCTCGACGACCTCCGCGCGGACCTGTCCGCGTCGCGGCGGCGTCTGAACGAGGCCGCCTCCTCCCAGGGCCTCGCGATCATGGCCGCGGGCGCGGCCCCGATCGCACGGCTCGGAGCCGTGCACGCCACCGACGACCCTCGCTACCACGCCATGACGGAGGAGTACCGGCGGGTCGCCGACGAGCAGCTGATCTGCGGAGCCCAAGTGCACGTCGACGTCCCCGACAGGGACACCGCCGTACGGGCGCTCTGCGCGATCAGTCCGTGGATCCCGCCCCTTCTGGCGCTGTCGGCGAGCTCTCCCTACTGGCTCGGGGCCGACACGGGCTACGCGAGCTGGCGGACCATGATCTGGCAGCGCTGGCCCACCTCGGGACCGGCCGGATGCTTCACCGGCGCGGAGGACTACGACGCCGCCGTCAGCGAGCTGATCGTCTCCGGCGTCATCAGCGATCCCGGGATGATCTACTACGACGTCCGCCCCTCCGCGCATCTGCAGACGCTCGAACTGCGCATCTGCGACTCCTGCCCGCGCGTCGAGACGGTGGTGCTGGTCGCGGCGCTGTTCCGCGCTCTCGTCGTCGACGCCTGCGCCCAGGCCGAGACCGGAGGCGACGCCGGCTGCGACGACCGGCACGAATGGCTGCGGACGGCGACGTGGCGGGCTGCCCGATCGGGCCTCGAAGGCGACCTGATCGACCCCGCAACCCGCCGGCCGGCGCCGGCTCCCGACGTCGTACGCAGCATGCTTCGTCGACTGCGCCCGACGCTGGAGGAGTACGGCGACTGGGAAACCGTCCACGGCCTGGCCGAGGAGGCCCTGACCCGCGGCAGCGCCGCGCACCGCCTGCGCCGGGCGGCGTCCGACGACGACCTGCTCGCGGCGGTGGACCTGTTCCTGGCCGAGACCCGCGGTGAGAACTGGAGCGGTCGCAGGCGTCCCGGCCTGCGGCGCGGGGCGGCGCGCTCCAGGGCGCAGGGCATGCCGGCGAAAGCCTTCTGGAGGTGACTCACCGGCGTCACCGACCCACGCGGCACGCCGGCCGCCGGTCTCGCCTGCCACGAGCGGACGACACCCTGCTGCCGGACGGCATATCGAGGAGAGAAAACCCATGCTGATGTCGAACAACGTGTGGAGGCGAGCAGGACTCATGCCGACACGCGTCTTCCCCACCGCCACGCCGCCTCGAACGTCCTCGGGGCTCGCGCGGGTGTCCGTCCGTCGTGGAGGTGCCGGGTGTGCGGCTTGAGCGGTGAGATCCGCTTCGACGAGGGACGGCCCGATCTGGCGGCGGTCGAGCGCATGACCGACCGGATGGCGGCCCGCGGCCCGGACGGCCGCGGCATGTGGTCACAAGGCCCCGTCGCCCTGGGCCATCGACGTCTGAAGATCATCGACCTGTCGGAGCGCGGAGCGCAGCCGATGACGGACAGCGATGCGCTCATGACCTGTGTCTTCAACGGCTGCATCTACAACTACCGGCAACTCCGCGAGGAACTGCGGCAGCTCGGCCACCACTTCGTCACCACCTCCGACACCGAAGTGGTGATCAAGGCCTACCGCCAGTGGGGCACCGACTTCGTCCAGCACTTCGTCGGCATGTTCGCCGTGGCGCTGGTGGAACACGACACGGGCCGGCTCGTGCTCGCACGTGACCGGCTTGGCATCAAGCCGCTCTACCTCGCCGAAATGCCCGGCCGTCTGCGCTTCGCCTCCACGCTCCCGGCCCTTCTCGCGGGCGGCGGGGTGGACACCTCGCTCGACCCGGTGGCGGTGCACCAGTACATGAGCTGGCACGCGACGGTCGCCGCACCGCGCACCGTCCTCGCCGGAGTACGCAAGCTCCCGCCGGCCACCGTCCGCGTCGTGGAACCGGACGGAACGCACCGCGACCACCTCTACTGGCAGCCCTCCTACACGCGCCGCAGCGCGTTCGCCGGGATGGGCCCGGACGACTGGCGGGACGCCGTCCTCGACGCGCTCCGCACGGCCGTCCGCCGGCGGACGGTGGCCGACGTGCCGGTCGGCGTCCTGCTGTCGGGCGGCCTCGACTCCAGCCTCATCGTGGCGCTGCTGGCCGAGGAGGGGCAGAAGGACCTGGCGACGTTCAGCGTGGGCTTCGAGTCGGAGGCGGGTGAGGAGGGTGACGAATTCGCCTACTCCGACCAGGTCTCGCGGCACTTCGACACCGACCACCACCAGCTGATGGTGCCGTCGGACCGGGTCTCCACCGCCCTGGGCGGTGCGATCGCCGCCATGAGCGAACCGATGGTGAGCCACGACGTCGTCGCCTTCCACCTGCTGTCGGAGCTGGTCTCCAAGGAGATCAACGTCGTACAGAGCGGCCAGGGGGCCGACGAGGTGTTCGCCGGCTACCACTGGTACCCCGCGCTGGCGGACGTCGATCGGGAGCGGGAGCCCCAGCGTTACCAAGAGGTCTACTTCGACCGCACGCACGCCGATCTCGCGCAGGTCCTGCAGCCGCACATGCTGCCCGACCACGACACGTCCGCCGAGTTCGTCCGTACGCACATGGCCGCGCCAGGCGCCGAGACCGCACTGGACGCGGCACTCCGGCTCGACGCGCACGTGATGCTGGTGGACGACCCGGTCAAACGCGTCGACAACATGACCATGGACTGGGGCCTCGAGGCGCGGGTGCCCTTCCTTGACCACGAGCTGGTCGAGCTGGCCGCCGCCTGCCCGCCGGAACTGAAGCTCGCCGAAGGCGGCAAGGGCGTACTCAAGCGAGCCGGGCGCACTGTGCTGCCGCGCAACGTCGTCGACCGCCCCAAGGGCTACTTCCCGGTGCCGGCCATCCGCCACATGGCGGGTCCCGTTCTCGAACGCGTACGGGACGCCCTGTCCGCACCGGAAGCCCGGGCGCGCGGGCTCTTCCGCGACGAGTACGTCGCCTCGCTGCTGGCGGCACCCGACGACCACCGCACGAACCGAGGGGCGAACGCCCTGTGGCAAGTAGCGTTGTTGGAGACATGGCTGCAGACGCACGGAATCAACTGACGGACGAGCCCGTGTCGACGGCTCCCGTCGCGGAGCTGCTCGCCGACGCGGTCGGCCCGCGTGACACCCCGCGACCGTGGGTGGCCCACGGCTGCTGGTACCCCTCGCCCGACCCACGAGGCGAGCAGATGGCGTTCATCTGCGACCGCGAAGGCGCGCCCCAGCTCTGGGCCGGGCCGGTGGGCAGTGACGACGTACACCTGCTGGACACCGGTCCGGATCACGTCACGGAGGTCTCCTGGTCCCCGGACGGCAACTGGATCGCCTACACCGTGGCCCCTGGCGGGAGCGGCCACACACGCGTGCTCTGCGTCCGCCCCGACGGCTCGGGCCGCCGGATCCTGGCGGGCGCGGAACCGGGGAGTTCGGCCTATCTGGGGTGCTGGGCGCCGGACGGCTCGGCCCTGGCGGTGACGGTCGCCGAGCCCGTGGGGGAGAGGGCCGACCCGCGCGCCGAAACGGACCGTCCCGCGGGCTGGACGGAGCGCGACGGGCACGCCACCCTCCTCGACGGTGTCGGCGCGGGCGAGGAGGGCGACCGGACTCCGGCGCCGGTCCGTGACCGGCTCACTGCGTATCTCGTCGATCCCGCCGGGACGAGCGGGCCCCAGCTGCTCGCCGTCGAGACCGAGGCGGCGACACTGCGCGTGTGCGACATCAGCCGGGACGGCCGCCTGGCCCTGCTGCGCCGCGGGCCCCGAGGGAGACGCGAGGCCGTGGTCGTCCGTACGGCGGACCAGACCCCGACGTGCGCGCTGCCGGTCGCCGACGGGGATCCGTGGATCGGCCGCTTCTCGTCCGACGCCCGCACGGTGTGGCTTCGCAGCGACCACGACCGGGAGTTCGCGGCGCTGTTGGCGGTCCACCTCGACGGCGCCGACGAGCGGAAGGACCTCTCCGTGGTGATCGCACGAGAGGGATGCGACCTCGAACTTCTCACCTTCGTGGAGCGCGACCGGCGAGCGGCCCTGGCCTGGAACGACGGGGGCACGAGCCTGCTCCACACCGTCGCCCTGACCGGTGGGTGGACCGAGCCGCCCGCTCCGCGCGAGGTGGAGCTGGCGCACGAGGTGGTCACCCGGGTGACGCCCGCGGGGCCGGACGGCATGGTGGTCGCGCTCTCGGGTTCCCGGCGCCGTCCCGGAGTGTGGTCCGTGCCGGCTTCGGCGCCACCCGCGCGTACGCCCTGGTCGGCGACCGACGCCGCCTCCGTACCCCAGGGGCTCCCGCCCGTACGGCCCGTACCCCTGCGGGCGACGGCTCGTGACGGGCTGCTCCTGGGCGGCTGGTACCACCGAGCTCCCGGCCGCCGCCCCGGTGAGCCCGCGCCGTGCGTCCTGCATCTGCACGGCGGCCCCGAGGAACAGGAACGCCCGGTCTTCAATCCGCTGTACCAGGAACTGCTCGGCCGGGGCATGGACGTCTTCGCGCCCGACGTCCGCGGCTCCTCCGGCTGGGGCCGCTCCTTCGTCGACGCCGACCTGGGCGAAGGCCGCTTCGCCGCGATCGACGACGTCGCCGACTGCGCGACCCACGCGGTCGCGTCGGGGCTCGCCGATCCCTGGCGGCTCGCCGTGATGGGGCACTCGTACGGCGGCTACCTGACACTGGCCTCTCTCGTGTGGCACCCCCACCTCTTCCGAACGGGCATCACGGTGTGCGGGATGTCCGACTTCGCCACGTTCTTCGCTGGAACGGAGCCATGGCTCGCCGAGTCCGCCGCTCACAAGTACGGCCATCCCGAACGGGATCGCGCTCTGCTGCGCGCGCTGTCGCCCATGAGCCGCGTCGACGAGCTGCGCGTGCCCCTGCTCGCGGTGCACGGCGAGCACGACACGAACGTCCCGCCCGGCGAGTCGGAGCAGATCGTCGGCGCCGCACGTGCACGCGGGCTGGAGGCGGAGCTGCTGCTGCTGCGCGACGAGGGGCACGACTTCCGGCGGGCCGGGAACCGGCGGCTGTTCCGCCGCACCGCCGCGGAGTGGATGCACCGGTGGCTGCTCGGCTAGGACCGGCGGCGGAGGCGTTTTTGCCCCTTTTCATGGGGAAGCCGCAGTCCCATGGACCATTCGAAGGCACCCGTGCTCGACGCGCTGGCCGCTTACCACGCGGAGAACCAGACCCCCTTCACACCGCCCGGGCACAAGCAAGGGCGCGGCGCGGACCCCCGCGTGCGGGCGGCCCTCGGTGACAGCGTGTTCCGGTCCGACATCCTCGCCTTCAGCGGCCTGGACGACCGGACCTCGTCCCACGGCGTGATCGCCCAGGCCCAGGAGCTGATGGCGGACGCCGTCGGCGCGGAGCACACGTTCTTCTCGACCTGCGGCAGTTCGCTCTCGGTCAAGGCCGCCATGCTGTCCGTGGCCGGGCCCTACGAGAAGCTGCTCGTGGGACGGGACGCGCACAAGTCGGTGGTGTCCGGCCTCGTCCTCGCCGGCATCGTGCCGATCTGGGTCGATCCTCAGTGGGACCCGGAGCGCCACCTCGCCCATCCGCCCTCCGCGGAGGCCTTCCGCGCCGCGTTCGCCGACCACCCCGACGCCCGGGGAGCCCTGGTCACCACGCCGACGCCCTACGGCACCTGCTCCGACCTGTCCGCCATCGCCGACGTGTGTCACGAGCACGGCGTGCCCCTCGTCGTCGACGAGGCGTGGGGCGCGCACCTGCCGTTCCACCCGGAGCTGCCGACCTGGGCCATGGACGCCGGCGCGGACGTGTGCGTCACCTCCGTGCACAAGATGGGCTCAGGGCTCGAACAGAGCTCGGTCTTCCACCTGCAGGGCGACCTGATCGACCCCGAGGTCCTCAAGAACCGCGAGGACCTCCTGGGAACCACCAGCCCATCCGTCCTCATCTACGCGGCCCTCGACGGATGGCGCCGCCAGATGGTCCAGCACGGGCACGCCCTCTACGACGACACGCTCGCCCTGGCCAAGTCCGTACGGGCGCGGATCGCCGAGATCGACGGGCTGCACGTCCACGGACGCGACGACTTCTGCGGGCCCGGCCGCGCGGCCGACCTCGACCCCCTTCAGGCCGTCGTCGACATCGGCGCACTCGGCACCAGCGGCTACCGGATCGCCGACTGGATCCGAACCCACCACCGCGTCGATCTGCACCTGTCCGACCACCGACGCACCAGCGCACAGCTCACCCACGCGGACGACGCCGAGAGCGCGGACGCGCTGATCGCCGCGCTGAGCGACGTCGTCGACCACGTCCACGAGCTGCGCCCGGCACCTCGATTCCACGTACCGGACCCGGCAAAACTCCGTCCGGAGCAGGCCATGCTGCCGCGTGACGCCTTCTTCGGGCGGGTCGAGCAGGTGCCGTGGGAGAAGGCCGCCGGCCGCGTCAGCGCCGAGATGCTCACGCCCTATCCACCCGGCATCCCGGCCGCGCTGCCCGGAGAGAGGCTCGACGCCGGGGTCCTGCGCTACCTGCGCGGCGGGGTCGACGCCGGCATGGTCGTACCGGACGCGGCCGACCCCGAGGTCAGGACCGTACGCGTGACCGTCGAGGAGTAGGCCTCACCGCGCCGGCGCGGGGCGTCCGTCACTGCCCCGCGGCGGCCTTCGCCCTCAGGCACGCCCAGGCCCGCTCCCGTACGTCCGGACGCAGCAGGACGTCGGCCGCCGTGCACGCCAGCGCCTCCGCCGCGGCCGACATCACCCGCCGCGCCCGGGGCCCTACCGCCGCTTCCGCGAACTCGGGCGTGTGGCGGGATCCGTCCGCACCCATGACGGCCACCCATGGATGGATCCCGGGCACCCGCGTGCTGACGTTCCCGAAGTCGGACGACCCCAGGTACACGCCGGGCGCCGGCTCCGACAACTGGATGCCCCCGCGGCCGAGATGGCCGGTGAACAGGCCCGACAGCACCTCGTTGGCACGGACGTGCTCGTACCGTCCTCCCACGTCGGTCACCTCCACTCTGGTACGGGTGGCCAGCGCCACGCCCTGCGCGCAGGAACGCAACTCCTCCACCAGCTCCTCCAGCGCGGACGTGGTACCCCCACGCAACCCGAACAGGCCCTCCGCGTACTCGGGGACGATGTTCGTGGCCCGCCCGCCCTCCGTCACGATGCCGTGAACGTGCGATCCCGCGGGAAGCCGCTTGGCCAGGACACCGAGCGTGTTGAAGAGCTGGATCAGCGCCCCCAGCGCGTCGATCCCCTCCGTAGGGCTGCCGGTCGGATGCGCGGCACGACCGTGGAACCCCACCCGTACCTGAGCGCTCGCCGTCAGCGGCGCCCACGCCCAGTCGTGGGCGCCCGGATGGAACATGAGCGCCGCGTCCACGCCCTCGAACAGCCCCGCCGCCACCATCGCCACCTTGCCCCCGCCGCGTTCCTCCGCGGGCGTTCCGACAGCCAGCAGAGTCCCCTCGAACTCGCCGAGCGCGGCCCGCACGGCGAGCGCCGCACCGAGGCCTGCCGACGCGATCAGATTGTGGCCGCACGCGTGCCCGACAAGCGGCAGCGCGTCGTACTCCAACAGCAGGGCGACACAAGGCCCTTCCCGGGGCCCGTCGGCCGGCCCCGACCCCGTACGCGCCACGAACGCGGTCGGCAGACCGGCCGCACCGCGCTCCACCTCGAAGCCCTCCCGCTCGAGCTCGCCCGCCAGCAGACGGGCCGCCCGATGCTCCTCGTAGGCCGTCTCCGGTTCGCGATGCAGCGCGAGACCGACTTCCCACAGCCGGTCCTCGCGGGCGGCCACCTCCTGCCGGATGCGGGCATACAAGGACTCCGGAACCTGTGACACGTGGGCCTCCTCGGGCCTGGTCGATCGCCGCGCCACCCCGAGCCTCGGCAGTCGCACGGGGGGCGGTCGCGCGGGGACGCCACGATCGCTCCTCCCGTCGTGGCGCCGCACGGTTGCGTACAGGGCGGCTTCCCTACGCTCCCCTCGCGACACGCATCCCCGTGGCCCGCCCCGACGACTGTGCCTACGGCTCCGTGACGAGGTGCAGGTGCGCCACGGGTACTTCCGTGGTCGCGTCGACGTTCTCGCCGTCGTACCAGTCGACGGTGGCCGTGTCGCCGGACAGCGCGGTGATCCTGCCGATCGGGAGGTCGGCGACCGAGACCGGTGGGGAGCCGGCGGTCTGCCCCAGATCCTGCGTGGTCACCCTGTCCCCGACTGCGAATCCGCTGGCCATTGCTTCCTCCGAGATCAGGACGTGACAGGAAGCCTTCCCACCCCTGAGGCCCCCACGTGCGGGGCCACGCCGCGGCAGGGCCTCGTTTCACCCGCCCGGCGAAGGTTCAAGCGCCTCGAACGTCTTCCCACCGTGCGGAGTCTCCGACGGAGCGGGTGGACGCGGCCGCGGCGGGTGGACGATCATGGCGGGATGTCACTCCTAACGTACGAGGCCGAGCTGTTCGAGCGCTCCAGGGGCCGCTTGGAGGCGATCGCGTACCGGCTGCTGGGGTCGGCGGGCGATGCCGAGGACGCCGTGCAGGAAACGTATCTGCGGTGGCACGCGGCGGACCGGGAACGGATCGAGACGCCCGAGGCGTGGCTGACGAAGGTGCTCACCAACCTCTGTCTCAACCAGCTCACTTCGGCACGGGTCCGACGGGAGACCTATGTGGGCCAGTGGCTCCCGGAGCCGGTCCTGGCCGGCGACCGGATGCTCGGTCCGGCCGACACCGTGGAGCAGCGCGAGTCCGTCTCCATCGCGATGCTCACCCTCATGGAGCGGCTGTCGCCCAACGAGCGTGCCGTGTACGTGCTGCGAGAGGCGTTCGGCTACGCGCACCGTGAGATCGCGGAGATCCTCGACCTCACCGAGGCGAACTGCCAGCAGATCCACCGGCGTGCCAAGCAGCACCTGACCACGGACCGGGCCCGCGCGGAGATCGACGCGGTCGCCGCGCGGAAGGTCGTCGAGGAGTTCCTCGCGGCCGCCCTCAGCGGGGACACCGAGCCGTTGGTCCGGCTGCTCACCGGCGACGCCGTCAGCGTGGCCGACGGTGGCGCCCATGTCCCGGCCCGCAGGACCCCGGTCGTCGGTGCGCTCCGGGTCGCGCGCTACCTGCGCGGTGTGTTCCGGCGGACCGAGGCCAAGCGAGCCCGTTTCGGAAGCCGTCCCGCGCTCCATGCCGTCGTCGTCAACGGCGGTCCCGCCGCGCTGGTCGCGGTCGGCGAGCGGATCGTCGGCATCATCTGCCTCGACGCGACGCCCGACGGCGTCCGGGGGCTCCAGCTCCTGGTCAACCCCGACAAGTTGGAACGCATCACGCGGCAGTGGGCGGCCACCGGCCCTCATCACCCCGTCGCCGAGATGTGGTGACGCACGTCACACTCCGTACGTGTCAGGGATCGCGCGGCTGTCCGGTTCAGGAGGTGAATCCCCACCGGAACAGGAGCCAGCCATGAAGCACCGCATCGTCGTCCTCGGAGCCGGGTACGCCGGAGCCACCGTCGCCGGTCGCCTCGCCAGGCGGCTGCACCACGACGACGTCGAGATCACCCTGGTCAACGGCGACCCCGAGTTCGTCGAGCGGGTGCGCCTGCACCAGCTGGCGAGCGGGCAGGATCTGCCGCCCCGCCCGCTGCGCGACGTCTACGCGGGGACCGGCGTCCGGGTTCGCACGGCGCGGGTCACCGCGGTCGACGTGGACCGCAGGACCGTCGAGCTCGTACCGGACGCACGGCCCGCGCAGAGCGCCGTTGAGCGCGACCCCGAGAGCGGTGGCGCCGAGACCCTCGGCTACGACACCCTCGTCTACGCCCTGGGGAGCACCGGAACCGACCACGGCGTCCCCGGTGTCGCCGAGTACGCCCACGACGTCGCCGGGAAGCAGGCCGCGCTGCGGCTGCGGGCCCGCCTGAGCGAGGTGGAGCCCGGTGGCACCGTGCTGATCGCGGGCGGCGGCCTGACGGCCATCGAAGCGGCCACCGAGATCGCCGAGGCGCACCCGCGCCTCAAGGTCGCCGTCGCCGCCCGCGGCGGAGTAGGCGACTGGCTCAGCGACAAGGCCCGGCGCCACCTGCGCGGTGCCTTCGACCGCCTCGGCATCACGGTCCACGAGCAGACCGACATCACACGCGTCGAGGCGAACGGCGTGGTGACCCGGGCGGCCGGCGAGATCCCGGCGGACGTGACCGTGTGGACCGCGGGCTTCGCCGTACACCCGATCGCGGCCGCCACCACCCTGGAGGTGTCCGACACCGGTCAGATCGTCGTGGACGGCACCATGCGCTCGGTCTCCCACCCCGACGTGTACGCCGTCGGCGACGCCGCGCTCGCCCAGGGAGCGGGCGGCAAGCCGCTGCGGATGTCCTGCGCCACGGCCACCCCGATGGCCTGGCAGGCCGCCGACGCCCTCGCCGCGCGCCTGACCGGCCGCAAGGTCCCCGAGACCACGATCGGCTACGCCGCCCAGTGCATCAGCCTCGGCCGCCGCGACGCCATCTTCCAGCGCGTGACCGAGGACGACCAGATGACGTCCACCGTCATCACGGGCCGCACCGGAGCCCGTATCAAGGAGTTGATCTGCTCGGGCGCGGCCTGGAGCGTCTCGCACCCGACCATGCTCCTCCCGACCCGCCGCCGCCGGCTCGCGCCGGTCATCGAGGCGGAACCCCGCCTCGTCACCCTCTGACCGGCACGCGGCGCGACGAGCACGGCACCCGGCGCCCCTCACTCCCGGTCGTACGCGTGGAACCCGTGGCCGGTCTTGCGGCCGAGCAGGCCGGCCTCCACCATGCGCAGGAGCAGCGGGGGAGGGGCGTACAGCGGTTCCCTGAACTCGGCGTACAGCGATCCGGCGATCGAGGCGACGGTGTCGAGGCCGATCAGATCGGCCAGCCCGAGCGGGCCCATCGGGTGGGCGCAGCCCAGTTCCATGCCGCGGTCGACATCCGTGGCGGTGGCGAAGCCGGACTCGGTCATCCGGATCGCCGACAACAGGTAGGGGACGAGGAGGGCGTTGACGACGAAGCCGGCCCGGTCTCCGGAGCTGATGACGGTCTTGCCCAGGGTGCGGGTGGCGAAGTCCGTCACGTCCGCCGCCACTTCGGCGGCGGTGTGCAGGGTGGTGACGACCTCGACGAGCGGCAGGACCGGTACGGGGTTGAAGAAGTGGAGTCCGATCACCCGGTCGGCGCGGCCGGTGGCCATGCCCAGGCGCATGAGAACGGCCTTCGGATCGGCGACGATCTTGTCGAGGGCGGCGAACACCTCGGTCTTGGCGTCGGCGTCCTCGGTCACGGCTTCGACGACCAGCTGCCGGTCGGCGAGGTCCACGAGCTCCGCCGTGACCGTGACGCGGTGGAGCGCGGCCTCGGCGGAGGGGCGGTCGAGCTTGCCCCGCTGCACGGCTCGTTCGAGGGAGACCGCGATCCGTTCGCGGGCGGCCGCGGCCGCCGGGCCGGTGGCCTCGCAGAGCAGGGTGTCGAGCCCGGCCCGCGCGCACACCTCGGCGATGCCCGCGCCCATCTGACCGCCGCCCACGACACCGACGCGCCGGATGTCCGCGGCGCTCATGCCCGCGGCTCCGTGGTGCGCACGAGGTGGCGCGAGTAGGCGTCAGGGGTGAAGAAGAGCGGCAGCTCGGCCGCGAGCGCGGTCTTCTCGAAGAGCGCACGCACCTCGTCCAGCGCCGCCCAAGGGTACTCCGCGCCGAGCCCGGTCAGCTCCTCGTCCAGCAGGCGCAGCACGGTCTCGCGGTCGACCACCCGGTGCCGAAGCCACTGCCAGACCTGGACCCGGGCGATCTCGGCGGTGGCGGCGTCCTCCATCAGCCCGTAGAGCGCCACGGCGCCCTGGCCGCGCAGCCAGGCGTCGAAGTAGCGCAGCGCGACGGCGATGTTGGTGCGCACTCCCTCCTCGGTCGGCGGCGCGCCGATCCGCCGTACGGAGAGCAGGTCGGTGACCGACACCTGGACGTCCTCGCGGGTCCGGTCGAGCTGGTGCGGGCGGTCGCCGAGCACTCCGTCGAACACCTCGCGGCAGACCGGCACGAGACCGGGGTGCGCGACCCAGGAGCCGTCGAAGCCGTCCTCGGCCTCGCGCTCCTTGTCCAGCCGTACCTTGGCGATCGCCGCCTCGTGCGCGGCCGGGTCCCTGCTCGGGACCTGGGCGGCCATACCGCCGATCGCATGCGCGCCGCGCCTGTGGCAGGTACGCACCAGGAGCTCGGTGTACGCCCGCATGAAGGGGGCGGTCATGGTGACCTGCGCCCGGTCGGGCAGCAGGAAGTCGGTGCGGTGACCGAAGGTCTTGATCAGGCTGAACAGATAGTCCCAGCGGCCTGCGTTGAGGCCCGAGCTGTGTTCGCGCAGCTCGTGGAGGATCTCCTCCATCTGGAAGGCGGCGGTGATCGTCTCGATGAGGACCGTGGCGCGGACGGTGCCCCGGGGGATGCCGACCAGATCCTGCGCGAGGACGAACACGTCGTTCCACAGCCGCGCCTCGTAGTGGTTCTCCAGCTTGGGGAGGTAGAAGTACGGGCCGCGTCCGGCGTCGATCTGGCGCTGCGCGCAGTGGAAGAAGTACAGACCGAAGTCGACCAGGGAGGCGGGCACCGCGCGGCCGTCGAACTCCAGGTGGTCCTCGTCGAGGTGCCAGCCGCGCGGCCGGACCACGACGGTGGCGAGCTCCTCGCCGAGGCGGTACTCCTTGCCCTCCGGCGTGGTGACGTCGAGGCGGCGCTCGACGGCGTCGAGCAGGGTCAGCTGGCCGCCGACGACATTGTCCCAGGTGGGCGCGGTGGAGTCCTCGAAGTCCGCCATCCACACCCGCGCACCGGAGTTGAGGGCATGGACGGCCATGCGCCGGTCGGGCGGGCCCGTGATCTCGACGCGGCGGTCGGTCAGGCCGGGAGCGGGCGGGGCGACCCGCCAGGTCGGGTCGGCGCGCACGGACGACGTGGCGACGGCGAAGTCGAGCGGGGCCCCGGTGGCGAGACGGATGGCCTGCCGGCGACGCTCCTTCAGGAGCCACTGCCGGCGTTCGCCGAAGGCGTCGGCGAGCCGGCCGACGAAGTCCAGGGCGGCGGGGGTGAGGATCTCGTCGTGGCGGTCACCGGGGCGGGCCAGGACACGGACGTGACGGGTCGGGGCGCTGGTGGTCATCGAACTCTCCTGTGCTGCGGGGTGAACGGGGGCGGGCGGAGTCGCCGCTCGCCCCCGTTCGGCCGTGACGCGGAACCGGCCGGAGGCCGGAGGAGCGGGCCGGTGGGTGCCCGAGGGGCGGACTAGTGGAACTGCTCCTCCTCGGTGGATCCGGAGAGCGCGGTCGTGGAGGAGGCGGGGTTGACGGCGGTGGAGACCAGGTCGAAGTAGCCGGTGCCGACCTCGCGCTGGTGCCTGACCGCGGTGAAGCCCTGTACCTGCGCGGCGAACTCCCGCTCCTGGAGGTCCACATAGGCGGTCATGCCGTGCTCCGCGTAGCCGCGGGCGAGATCGAACATCCCGTGGTTGAGGGAGTGGAAGCCGGCCAGGGTGATGAACTGGAAGCGGTAGCCCATCGCCCCCAACTCGCGCTGGAACTTGGCGATCTGGTCGTCGTCCAGCGCGGCCTTCCAGTTGAAGGACGGCGAGCAGTTGTACGCCAGCATCCGGTCCGGGTACCGGGCGTGGATCGCCTCGGCGAACTCCCGCGCCTGCGCCAGGTCCGGAGTACCGGTCTCGACCCAGATGAGGTCGGCGTACGGGGCGTAGGCGAGGCCGCGGGCGATGACCGGGGCCATCCCGTTCCGGACGCGGTAGAAGCCCTCGGCGGTGCGCTCGCCGGTCACGAACTGCGCGTCGCGCTCGTCGACGTCACTCGTCAGCAGGTTCGCCGCGAGGGCGTCCGTACGGGCGATGATCAGCGTCGGGGTGTCCGCGATGTCGGCGGCGAGGCGCGCCGCGTTCAGGGTCCGGATGTGCTGGGCGGTGGGCACGAGGACCTTGCCGCCGAGGTGGCCGCACTTCTTCTCGGAGGCCAGCTGGTCCTCGTAGTGGATGCCCGCCGCACCGGCCGCGATCATCGCCTTGGTCAGCTCGAAGGCGTTGAGGGGGCCGCCGAAGCCGGCTTCGGCGTCGGCCACGATCGGCGCGAGCCAGTCGAGGTCGTCCGAGCCGCCCTCGGCCGTCGCGATCTGGTCGGCCCGCAGCAGGGCGTTGTTGATCCGGCGGACCACCTGCGGCACCGAGTTGACCGGGTAGAGGCTCTGGTCGGGGTAGGTGTGTCCGGCCTGGTTGGCGTCGGCGGCGACCTGCCACCCGGACAGGTAGATCGCCTGGAGCCCGGCACGCACCTGCTGCACGGCCTGGCCGCCGGTCAGCGCGCCGAGCGCGTGGACGTAGTCCCGCTCGTGCAGCTGCCGCCAGAGCCGCTCGGCGCCGCGCCGGGCCAGGGTGTGCTCCTCGCGGACGCTGCCGGAGAGACGGACGACGTCCTCGGCGCCGTACGTGCGCTCGATCCCCGTCCAGCGGGGATCCGTCGCCCAGCGCCGGCCCAGCTTCGCCGCCGCTGCCGTCGTGTTCGTGTCTGCCATGACCGTCACCGTCTCCATGAAGTCGTTCGAGCGGGCCGTGCACGTCAACTGTGCAAAGGTGTGGCACGGTGTGCCGTATTGATGGGGTGCGGCCCGCCGTCCCTCGTGGAACGAACGGAGCAATCGCGCCTGACCGCCGACCGGCACCCGCCGGGATCACCGACATCAGGGCATGAATCGCGCCCGGTGGTACCGCCTGGGTCGTCTGGACCGGCGGGCCGCAGGACGACTCTCCCAATGACACTGGGTGCCATCAACCAGGGACGGCTGCCAACTTCTGCGAATCTTTTCGCGCCCGTTTGCCAAGCTTGCAAAGGTCGCTCCGCACGGATTGCCACGTAGGGTGAGCCGAGCGACGAGGGGGGCTGATGAGCAAGACGTATGCGGGAGCGCGGCTGCGGCGGCTGCGCGAGGAGCGGCGGATGAGCCAGGCCGAGCTGGCGCGCGTCCTGGCCATCTCGCCCAGCTATCTGAACCAGATGGAGCACGACTCACGTCCGCTGACGGTGCCCGTCCTGCTCCGGCTGACCGAGGCCTTCGGCGTCGATCCCGGCTTCTTCTCGGAGCGCGACACCAGCCGGCTGGTCGCGGACCTGCGCGAGGCGCTGGCCGGAGAGGTCGCCGCGGCCCGCGTCTCCGCCTCCGACCTGGCCGAACTCGCCTCCCGGATGCCGGCGGTCGCGCAGGTGCTCCTCGACCTCGGTCGCCGGGGCCGGCGGCTCGCCGAGGGTCTGGCGGGGGTGGCGGACGGCCGGGACGGGGACCGAGGTGGACCCCTGTCCCCGCACGAGGAGATCCGCGAGTTCTTCTACCGGCGGCAGAACTACCTCCACGACACCGACCTGGCTGCCGAGGACCTCGCCCGCGGCATCGGGATCCGGCCCGGGGAAGTCGTCCACGCCCTCTCCACCCGGCTGGCGGAGCGGCACGGCGTACGGGTCGTCGGCGACGCGGCGGCCGGATCCGAGCGGCTGCACCGCTACGAGGAGCCCGGGCGCGTGCTCCACCTCTCCGCACGGCTGCGGCCGGGCCAGCAGGCCTTCCGGATGGCCACCCAACTGGCCCTGATGGAGTACGGGGACGAGCTGGACCGGCTCGCCGCGGAGGACTTCCCGGCCGGGTCCACCGCGCACGGCCTGGCCCGGATCGGCATCGCCAACTACTTCGCCGCCGCGCTCATCCTCCCGTACCGCGCCTTCCACACGGCCGCCGAGGAGTTCCGCTACGACATCGAGCGGCTCACCGACCACTTCGGCCTCGGCTACGAGACGGTCTGCCACCGACTGAGCACCCTCCAACGCCCCAGACTGCGCGGGGTCCCCTTCTCCTTCGTCCGAGTCGACCGGGCGGGGAACATGTCCAAGCGGCAGTCCGCGACCGGATTCCACTTCTCCCGCGCGGGCGGCACCTGCCCGCTGTGGAACGTGTACGAGGCCTTCGCCGCGCCCGGCCGGATCCATGTCCAGGTCGCGGCCATGCCCGACGGGCAGCGTCACCTGTGGACGGCGCGCGCCGTCACCCGCCACCGGGGCGGCTGGGGCGAGCCAGGAAAGACCTTCGCCATCGGCCTCGGCTGCGAGATCCGCCACGCCTCCCGGCTCGTGTACTCGGACGGCATCGACCTCGACAACGCCGCGGCGGCAACCCCGATCGGCATGGGCTGCCGGCTCTGCGAACGCCTCGACTGCCCCCAGCGCGCGGTCCCCCCGCTGGGCCGCCCGCTCGCCGTGGACGAGAACACCAGCACCTTCGTCCCCTACCAGGTCGCCGACCGGCGGACATAGGACACACGCGGCACAACTCGACCCGAGGGAGCGGGGGTTCAGGCCATGGCCCAGCGCTCCGCGATCAGCGCGGCCTGCTCCTGCAACGCCGAGATCAACTCCTGGGCGGCCTGGTTCGAGGCGGTGCGCAGGACCGCCACGCTGATCTCCCGCGCGAGGGCGGGTCCGGTCAGGGGCCGTACGGCCAGGTCGGGGCGCGGAGCCCCCAGGGCGAGCCGGGGGATCAGCGCCACGCCCGTCCCGGCGGCCACGAGGCCCTGGACCACCGCGTAGTCGTCCGTGCGCATCGCGTGCAGCGGCTCGAAGCCCTCCTGGCCGCATGCCCAGGCCAGTACGCGGTCGCACGGGTCGTGCGGGTCGGCCGCGCCCACCCACGCGGTGTCGCGCAGATCGGCGAGCGGGACCCGGTCCAGCGACGCGCACGGGTGGTCTTCGGGCATGACCAGCAGGAGCGGATCGGACAGCAGCGGGTGGACCTCGACATCCTCGTCGAGGTTGAGACGGTCGCCGGGCTGGGAGAAGACCAGCGCGGCCTGGAGCTCCCCGGCGCGCAACGCGCGCAGGAGCAAGGGTAGTTCGCCTTCGGTGAGCGAGATGTGGACACCCTGCTGGTGGAGGCGCTTGACCGCCGGCGCCAGGAGCAGAGCTCCGGCCGTGGGAAAGGTGCCGATGTGGATGGTGCGCATGCCGCGCTCGGCGAGGTTGCGCACCTCAAGCTCGGCGTGGCGAAGGCGTTCGAGCACCGCCTCGGCGTGCGGCAGCAGGGCTTCGCCGAGCTCGGTCAGGGTGGCACCTCGCGGCCCGCGCTGCACGAGCTGGGCGTCGAAGTGCGCTTCCAGGGAGGCCAGATGGTGGGTGATCGTGGGCTGACTGTAGTGCAGCGCACGGCCGGCGGCGGCCAGCGATCCCTCCTGGGCGATGGAGCGGAGTACCTGGAGATGTCTCACGTCGAGCATATAGAGATCCTATGGAGGGGGCACGAAAAGTCCACCATTCCTCAATGGCTGGAGGAGTGTCACGCTCCCGGGGTGAACACGCGAACGACCGATTCCCGCACCCCGAATCCCACCGATCCCCGCTCCGGCCAGCTGTCCGCCCCCTTCGCCGAGGCGGTGCTCGCCCACGCGGGACGGGACTGGCTGAGGCTGAACGTCCCCGGGCACGCCGCGGCCCCCGGATCGGACCTCGCCGGGTTCTTCGGCTCGCGGATCACGGCGCTGGACTTCCCGCCGCTGCTCGACGGCATCGACCTCGGCGCGGACACCCCGCTCGACCAGGCGCTGGCGCTCGCCGCCGAAGCCTGGGGCGCACGGCGCACCTGGTTCCTGACCAACGGCGCGTCGCAGGGCAACCAGATCGCCTCGATGGTGGCCCCTTCGCTGGGGCGCACGCTCGTCGTGCAGCGCAGTGTGCACTCCAGCGTGATCGACGGGCTCGTGCTCTCGGGCATGGACGCGGTCTTCGTCCAGCCCTCCGTCGACCCCGAGCAGGGCATCGCTCATGGCGTGACGGCCACGGACGTGGCAGCGGCGCTCGAGCGGACACCCGACGCGGCGGCCGTGTACATCGTCTCGCCGAGCTACTTCGGCGCCGTGGCCGACGTGCGCGCCATCGCGGACACCGCCCATGCCGCGGGCGTTCCGCTGATCGTCGACGAAGCATGGGGATCCCACTTCGGCTTCCACCCCGAGCTTCCCGCGGGCGCGCTCTCCCTGGGCGCGGACCTGGTGACGTCCAGTACGCACAAGCTCGCGGGCAGCCTGACGCAGTCGGCGATGCTGCACGTGGCCGAGGGGCCCTTCGCGGACCAGCTCGAACCGCTCGTGGACCGGGCGTTCCGGCTGGTGCAGTCGACGAGCGCGAGTGCCCTGCTGACCGCGTCTCTGGACCTCGCCCGCAGGACCCTGGTCGTGGACACGGGCGCGACGGCCACGTCGGTCGCGGCCGCGGACAGAGTGCGGAACGTGGTGCGCGCGCTGGGCCGCTTCTCCGTGGTGAGCGACCGGTTCGACGCCTTCCCCGACATCGTCGGCCTTGATCCGCTGCGGATCGCCATCGACACCCGCGCGGGCGGGATCACGGGGCACGAAGCCAGGCGGCTGCTCTTCCGGGACCACCAGGTCATGGTCGAGGTGGCGACCGACGCGGCGATCGTCGCCGTGATCGGCGCGGGCTTCGTCCCCGACACCGACCGGTTCCTCGAAGCGCTCCACACCCTGCCCTCCCCGCTCACCGGATTCGGCTCCGACCCGGCGGCCATGCCGCACCTGCCGGCACCCGGCCCCGCGAAGCTCACTGCCCGCGAGGCGTTTCTGAGCCCGACCCGGGTGCTGCCCGCGGAGCAGGCCGTCGGACGGATCTCCGCGGACACTCTGGCCGCGTACCCGCCCGGCATCCCCAACGTCCTTCCGGGCGAGGTCATCACCGCCGAGGTCGTCCGCTTCCTTCAGCGGACCGCGACCGCACCGAACGGCCATGTCCGCGGGGCGCTCGACCCGGGCGTCACCCGGCTGCGCGTCGTCGACTGAGAGACCAAGCGACGACCCCGGCTCTCGCACGCCCGATCGGGCTCGCACCCGCTCTCCACCGTCCCGCACCCCCGCCGTCCCGCACGCCTCACCGTCCCCCACCCCCCGCCGTCCCGAACCCACACCGTCCTGAGAGAGAGCACGACCATGGCCGCACGCATTCCGATCCGTCAGTCGATCGCCGCTGCCGTAGCCGCGACGACAGCCACGCTGCTGCTGCTGGGCGCCTGCGGCGACCAGACCGGCGCAAGCCAGAGCTCCGGTGGCAGCCAGGCCGGCGGAGCCGGGAGCGAAGCCCCCTTGTTCGCCAAGCTTCCGAAGAAGTACCAGGACGCCGGTGTGATCAAGGTCGGTACGGACGCCGCCTACGCTCCGATGGAGTTCATCGAGAACGGAGAGATCGTCGGTGTCGACCCCGACATCGCCGACGCCCTCGGCAGGCAACTCGGCGTGAAGTTCGTCTTCACCAGCGGTACGTTCGACAGCCTCATCACCTCCCTCAACTCCGGGCGACAGGACATCGTCATGTCGTCGATGAGCGACACCAAGGCCCGCCAGGACGGTCTGGACGGGAAGGGCCGGAAGACCGGCAACGGCGTGGACTTCGTCGACTACTTCATCGCCGGCTCCGTCGTGTACGTCCAGAAGGGCAACCCGCGTCAGATCACGTCCATCGCGGACCTCTGCGGACGGACGGCCGCCGTACAGAGGGGCACCACGTTCGAGACCGTCGTCAAGACGCAGTCGAAGGACTGCGAGGCGGACGGCAAGCCGGCCATCGAGATCGAGTCCTTCCCGACCGATGCCGAGGCCCAGACCCGCGTGAAGGCGGGCGGCGCCGTCGCCGGAGTGAACGACTACCCGGTGGCCCTGGACCTGGCGCGCAAGGCGGACGGAGGAAAGGCCTTCGAAGTCGTCGGCGACCAGATCGAGGCCGGTCCCTTCGGTATCGCGGTCGACAAGAAGAACACCCAGCTGCGCGACGCGCTGAAGGAAGCGCTGGAGGCGATCATCAACGACGGTTCGTACAAGAAAGCCCTGGACAAGTGGGGTGCGGGCTCGGGGGCCGTGACCTCGGCCGAGATCAACGGCGGCTCCTGACCTCGCGCGTACCACTGAAGGGCAGTCGCAGTGACTGAGAAGATCGACAAGATTCCGGCCGGGACGGCACCCGCCCCCGCCGGAGGCCGGCCGGAGCCCATCAGGGCCATACCGGTCCGCCACTACGGACGCTGGGTCGCCGGCGTCGCCGTGGTCCTCCTCGTGGTTCTCCTGGGCCACGCCTTCTCCCAGGGCAACGTCCGCTGGGCCACCGTGCCGGAGAAGCTGTTCGACTCCGCCGTCCTGAGCGGCCTGGGCAACACGGTGCTCATCAGCGTCGCCGCGATGGCACTGGGCCTTGCGCTGGGCGTGCTGTTCGCCGTCATGCGGCTCTCCAGGAACCCGGTCACCAGCTCGGTCGCCTGGCTCTACATCTGGATCTTCCGCGGCACGCCGGTCTATGTGCAGCTGCTGATCTGGTTCAACCTCGCCCTGATCTTCCCGGTCTTCGACATCGGGTTCTACAAGGACGAGATGACCGACGTCATGACGCCCTTCCTGGCCGCCCTGCTGGGTCTCGGCCTGAACGAGGGCGCGTACATGGCGGAGATCGTCCGGGCCGGCATCCAGTCGGTCGACGAGGGGCAGACCGAGGCCTCGCAGGCCCTGGGCATGAGCCAGGCGAAGACGATGCGGCGCGTGGTGCTGCCGCAGTCGATGCGGGTGATCATCCCGCCGACGGGCAACGAGTTCATCAACATGCTGAAGACCTCCTCCCTGGTCGTGGCCGTGCAGTACCCGGATCTGCTGCGCGCCGCCCAGGACATCGCCTCGACCTCGTTCGCGGTCATGGAGATGCTCTTCGTCGCCTCGATCTGGTACCTGGTCCTGACCAGTGTGTTCAGCGTCGGCCAGTACTACCTGGAACGGCACTACTCCCGCGGCTCGTCGCGCTCCCTGCCCCTGACGCCGTGGCAGAAGATCACGGCGAACCTCTCCCTCCTCTCCGACCGTAAGGCGGTGGCCAAGTGACCGCGATGGTGAAGGCCGAGGGCGTCCACAAGTCCTACGGCGCGGCGCACATCCTGCGTGGCATCGATCTCGAGGTCGCTCCCCGTGAGGTGTTCTGTCTGGTCGGCCCGTCGGGCTCCGGCAAGTCGACGTTCCTGCGGTGCATCAACCACCTGGAGCGTGTCGACGGCGGACGGCTGTCGGTCGACGGCGAGCTGGTGGGCTACCGCCAGAAGGGCGACAGGCTCTACGAGCTGAAGGACAGCGAGGTCGCCGCCCAGCGCCGTGACATCGGCATGGTCTTCCAGCGCTTCAACCTGTTCCCGCACATGACGGCCC